>NZ_JAAMFN010000001.1 GCF_013376095.1 Arthrobacter sp. SDTb3-6
CCATTAACCTTCAAAGGGGGTGTTGCATCCCCAGTACTTAACGCTACTATGTACCAGTAGCTAGTAACACTGGGTAGATGACGGGGGTTCGGGTGGGCAGGCAGATGACGGAGATGCTCAAGGGCACGCTGGAGGGCATTGTCCTGGCGATCCTGTCCGTGCAACCCGCCTACGGCTACGACATCACGGCGCGGCTGCGGGAACAGGGCTTCACGGATATCGCCGAAGGCACCGTCTACGCCCTCCTCGTCAGGATTGAGCGCAACGGCCTCGTCGAGGTGGAGAAGGTCCCGTCCGAGAAGGGGCCGCCGCGCAAGGTCTATTCACTCAACACCCCCGGGCGGGCCTACCTCGACGAGTTTTGGGTGACCTGGGGCTTCCTGGCCGACCGGCTGGGGCAGCTGAAGAAGGAAGGGAACTAGGCATGGCGGCAAAATGGATCGAGCTGGTCACCGGACCGCTCGAGCAGAAGAAGCAATACCGGCAGTACAAGGCCCGCTCCAAGGCGCTTCCCGCGAACTACCGCACCGCCATCGAGGCGCTGGAGCGGTACCTGATGCACTTTGGGGCGATTTCCAACAGCGAAACCCTGGTGCGGATGCTGGAAGACCTTCTGGACCTCTTTGAACAGAGCGTCGCCGACGGAACCCCGGTCCGCAGGATCGTTGGCGAGGATCCGGTGGAATTCGTGGAGACGTTCCTGGCGAACTATGCGGAGGGGCAGTGGATCAACAAGGAACGCAAGCGGCTCATCGACGCCATCGACAGCGTCGCGGGCAGCGAGCCGTAGCGGAAGGAAAATCCGGATGGACACAGCCGGCCAGGCGCCCGTGATCCGTGTGCGGGGCCTGAAGAAGTCATACAAGGACGTGCAGGTGCTGCGCGGCGTGGACTTCGACGTCGCACGCGGCAGCATTTTCGCACTCCTCGGTTCCAACGGCGCCGGCAAAACCACCGTGGTGAAGATCCTGGCCACCCTGCTCAAGGCCGACGCCGGCGCTGCCGCCGTCAACGGCTTCGACGTCGCCACGCAGGCGGCCCGGGTGCGTGAGTCCTTCAGCCTCACCGGCCAGTTCGCGGCGGTGGATGAGATCCTCACCGGGCGCGAGAACCTGGTGCTCGTCGCGAAGCTGCGGCACGTGAAGGACCCGGGTGCTGTGGCGGAGGAACTGCTCAAACGGTTCTCGCTGGCCGATTCTTCCGTCCGAAAGGTGTCCGGGTACTCCGGCGGCATGCGCCGCCGGCTCGACATTGCGATGAGCCTCATCGGGAACCCGCCGGTCATATTCCTGGACGAACCCACCGCCGGGCTCGACCCCCAGGCGCGGCTTGAAGTCTGGGAAGCGGTGCGGGAACTGGCGTCGCACGGCACCACCGTGCTGCTCACCACGCAGACCCTCGGCGAAGCCGAACAACTGGCCGGGCGCATCGCCATCCTGCACGGCGGGCGGATCATCGTCAACGGCACGCTTGAAGAACTCAGGGCGCTGCTTCCGCCCGCCAAGGTGGAATACGTCGAGAAGCAGCCGACGCTCGAGGACGTCTTCCTCGCCGTCGTCGGCGCGGAAAAGTAAGGGTTTTGCCATGAACAAGCATTTCCTCGGCGACACGGGCATCCTGTTGGGGCGGTCCCTGCGGCACATCACGCGCAGCCTGGACACAATCATCACCACCACCATCATGCCCATCGCATTCATGCTGCTGTTTGTGTACGTCTTCGGCGGCGCCATCCATGCCGGCACCGGCGCCTACATCAACTACCTGCTGCCCGGCATCCTGCTGATCACGATTGCCTCAGGCATCTCCTACACCGCGTTCCGGCTCTTCCTGGACCTGAAGGGCGGCATCTTCGAGCGTTTCCAGTCCCTGCCGATTGCCCGGTCCTCCGTGTTGTGGGCGCATGTCCTGGCCTCGCTGCTTGCCAACCTGGTCTCGATCATCGTGGTGGTTTTGGTGGCCCTGCCCATGGGCTTCCGTTCCTCCGCGGGGCCGCTGGCGTGGCTGGCCGTGGCAGGCATCCTGATGCTGTTCACCTTGGCGCTGACCTGGATAGCCGTCATTCCGGGACTTTCAGCGGGCTCCGCCGACGGCGCGAGCGCCTTCTCCTATCCGATCATCTTCCTGCCGTTCATCAGCTCGGCCTTTGTACCCACAGACACCATGCCCGGTCCGGTGCGCGCCTTCGCCGAGAACCAGCCGGTCACCTCCATCGTCAACGCGATCCGCGGGCTGTTGGAGGGCCGGCCCGTGGGCAGCAGTGCCTGGATTGCCCTTGCCTGGTGCACCGGCATCCTCATCGTCGCCTACCTTTTCGCCATGGCCGCGTACCGGCGCAAAATCGCCTAGCTTGCGGGCAGTGGCCCGGTGGAACGTGTCCCCTGTCGGGAAACGGGGCGCGGCAGGGTGTAAAATCCAATGTGCAAAAAATTCAGCAGACCGTTCCCGGCCTTGGACGAAGGTGGGTTGGCAATGGTTTGCTCTCCCTGCTCCATGGCACTTCCCAGATATTTTTCCACACCAAGACGGTCCCCGGGCTGTTGATTCTTGCGGCCTTTGCGGTGGCCGACTGGCGCATGGCGATACTCGTGCTCCTCGGCAGCGCCGGCTCGTCGTTGGCCGGCCTGATGTTGCGCGTGCCCGCCCATGAAGTGCGCAACGGACACCAGGGATTCTGCGGGGCGCTGGTCGGGGCGGCAGCCTACGCTTCACTGGGCAGTGGATGGCTGGGCGTGCTGGCGGCGGTTGTTGGCGGCGTGGCCTGTGCGCCTGTGACCTGGGTGCTGGTGCGCGTCTTTGACTCGCGCCCGCTCAAGCGTTACAAGCTGCCGTACACCACGGCACCCTTCTGCATTATTGGCGGGCTCATGCTGCTGGCCACCGCGGGGCACCATGTCTCGGAGGCCATTGGCGAAATTGACGACTCCCTCAGGACCGACTTCTTCCGTTCACTGCTCACAAATATTTCCGAAGTCGTACTGATTGACAACGTGGGGGCGGGCGGACTGATCCTGCTGGCATTGTTTCTCATCCATTGGAAGGTGGGACTGGCAGCGGTGCTGGGAAGCGTGCTGCAAACCTTTTTGGTCCTGTTGCTGCACGAGGATGCTGTCAGCCTTGGCCAGGGTGTGCTGGGCTATTCGGGCGTCCTCGTCGCAATTGCCATGGCCGCAGTCTTCCTGAAGGGCACGTGGCAGCCGTGGGTCATGGCGGTGGCCGGCACGGTGCTGGCCTGCCTTTTCACGCTCGTGGTGCAGGACCTGCACGGCGTCTACACCTGGCCGTACGTCATCACCACGTGGGTTCTGTTGGTGGTTTCCCGTTACATCCCGGGCGTCGACCACGCCACACACGAGCCGCTGCCCGGATAACCCCGCACGGCGGGTCGGCGGGCTCCGTCCTCCCCAAACGCTCCCGCGCAACCGGGGCACTTTCCCCCAACGCCCGCGCGCAACCGGGGCACTTTCCCCCAACGCCCGCGCGCAACCGGGGCACTTTCCCGAAGCGCTCCCGCACAATCCCCGCCGAACGCCGCCTCTCGGGGCGGGGCCGGCCGCCAGGCCGTGCGAAACCCGGCCCGTGATTTCGGTCCAACCGAACCACGGGGCCCCCGGAATGGGTAGAGTTGTATCCAAGCCCAGGCAGGATAAAAGGATGTGACCATGCGGCAGTCCGTTGGTGAGTTCAGCCCGGAAGTTGTGGACTTTGCCGGGCGCATCAGCAACTATGAAGCCGCCGCGGAAGCCATCCGCCAGTGCATTGTTGCCCGTCTCCGGGACGACGGCCTGAACCATCACGACGTCCGTTGCCGCGTGAAGACACCGACCTCCGTGCAGGAAAAGCTGGATCGCCGCGATGACCTGGGCAATCCCCGGTATCCCGGCGGGCCCGAAAACCTGGATGACCTGGTCGGCGTCCGCGTCATCCTCTTCGTCGAAACGGACATCAAGGCCGTGGCAATCGCCCTGACGAACCAGTTCATCTGCCATGACGACGAGGACAAAACCGCAGTCATCCGCAAGAACGGCGGGATCGGCTACGCCGGCCGCCACCTGACGCTGGAGGTGCCCGTGGACAACCCTCCGGTGGGTTGCGAGGCGTACCGGGGGCAGCGGTTCGAGGTCCAGCTGCGCACCGTGCTCCAGCACGCATGGGCGGAATTTGAGCACGACATCCGTTTCAAGGGCACCCACGTGGACAATGCCGAGATCAGCCGCGCTTTCACCATGGCCTCGACGCTGATCGAATTGGCGGACCAGCAGTTCGTGAACATTGCCGACATCCTGAAAAGGATGCAGTCGGAAAGTGCCGCCACCGAGTCCCAGGAGCTGGACGCCAACAACGTCCAGCTGCTCCTGGACCGTGTTTTCCCCGCGTACCCACACAGCAAGGCCGGCCAGTACCGGTGGCTTGTGGAAGTGTTTGGGGCCAACGGCTTCAGCACGGTGGCCGCGGTGGAGCAGTGGTTCATGGACATCGACCAGCGCGCCATGGTTTCCGGCCTGGGCTACCGGTTCCTGCCCGGCCAGGTCCGAGTGGTCGACGACCTCCTGCTGAAGACCCTCGGCGAACCCTACATTGAGGCCACCAAGAACGTGGGCAATGACTTCAACCGCGAGGGCAAGCTGCGCTTCCGCCTGCGCCGCTTCCGCACCCTCCAACACTGACCACCCGTCCGCCGGGACTTGCAGCCGGCACTTTGTGACGCTCCATGAACGCCCGTGACCCCGGGTGTCCCCTTCGTTGAAGCGCGCCCGCACCCTTTCCTAGCGTTGAGCCATGACCATTTTGGCAGCGCCCGCCGGCCCACGCACCCCGGCCGCCTCTGCCGCGATGTAGCGCGCGTCAACCACCCGCAGGCGCCCCTCCCAGCAAAGGACCCGAACCATGCCGACCACGCCCGACCACCCGCCCAGGCTGGCCACGACCCGGATCGTCGCGGGCGAAAAGCCCAAGGGCCCGCGCCGCACCGTGGAGATCGTCGCCGTCGCGGCCCTGGTGGTGCTCATCGGCGCAGGGGCCGCCGTCGCCTCCGCCACCGCCAACAACAATTCAGCCAAGAACGACGCCGTAACCCAGACGGGCGCCGCGGCGACGCTCCGGCTGGGCTACTTCCCCAACGTCACGCACGCCCCGGCCATCGCCGGACTGCAGGAGGGCATCTTCGCCAGGGACCTCGGCACCACGAAATTGACCGCACAGGTGTTCAACGCCGGGCCCTCCGCCATCGAGGCCCTCAACGCCGGCGCGATCGACGCCGCCTACCTGGGCCCGAACCCCGCCATCAACGCCTACGCCAAGAGCAGCGGCGCATCGCTGCGCATCATCGCCGGCGCGGCCAGCGGGGGAGCGCAGCTGGTGGTGAAGCCGTCCATCACCTCGGCCGCGCAGCTCAAGGGCAAGGTGCTGGCCACCCCGCAACTCGGCGGAACCCAGGACGTGGCCCTCCGATCATGGCTGGCGGGCCGGGGCCTCAAGACCACCCCGGTCGGCGGCGGGGACGTCACCATCAACCCCACCGGCAACGCCCAAACCCTCAAGCTGTTCCAGGACGGAAAGCTCGACGGCGCCTGGCTCCCCGAACCGTGGGCCTCCCGCCTGGTGCTTCAGGCGGGGGCGAAGGTGCTGGTCAACGAGGCCGATCTGTGGCACGAGGGGCAATTTAGTACAACCGTGCTGGTTGTGAACAAGGCGTTCCTTGACGCCCATCCGCAGACCGTGGAGGCGCTGCTGAAGGGCCACGTGGACTCCATCCGATGGCTCGATGCACACCAACGGGAGGCGGCCGCCGTCATCAATGCCGGGCTGAAGGATGCCGCCGGGCAGCCGCTGGCCCCGGACGTCATGGACAGGGCGCTGGCCGGTCTGGCGTTCTCGCCCGATCCCCTGGCCGCCACGTTCCCCGAGCTGCTGGCGCACGGGGTGGCGGCCGGAGTGGCCGGGCCCGCCGACATCAAGGGGATCTTTGACCTGGCACCGCTCAATAAAGTGCTGAAGGCTGCGGGGCAAAAGCCCGTGCCGGCGGCCGGACTGGGGACGCAATGACGCAGACGCTCACGCCGGCACGGGAACCGGGCAGCGCGCCGGGGGCCGGGGAACGGCGCAAGGAAGGCGGGCCGCGGGACAGCGCCCCCGCCGTCGTACTGGAAAACCTGGGCAAGCGCTTCGGCGCCGGTCCCGCCGTCCTCGAAAACGTCAGTGCCACCGTGGCGCAGGGCGAGTTCGTGGCCTTGCTGGGGGCGTCGGGCTGCGGAAAGTCGACGTTGCTGAACATCATTGCAGGCCTGGACGTGCCGACGTCGGGCGCCCTGGAAGTGCCCTCGGACGGGGCGGCATTCATGTTCCAGGACTCGTCGCTGTTCCCGTGGCTCAGCGCCGCCGGCAACGTGGAACTGGCACTGAAGCTGCGCGGCGTGGGCCGGGCGGAACGGACGGTGCGGGCCAGGGAACTGCTGGAGCTGGTGAACCTGGGACACGCTGCGGACAAGCGGCCGCACGAACTGTCCGGCGGCATGCGCCAGCGTGTGGCGCTGGCGCGCTCACTCGCCCAGGACCGGGCGGTGCTGCTGATGGACGAGCCCTTTGCCGCCCTGGACGCCATCACCCGCGAACTGCTGCACAACGAGCTGGAACGGGTGTGGCGGGAAACCGGGCGCACCATCATTTTTGTCACGCACAATGTGCGCGAGGCCGTGCGGCTGGGCCAGCGGGTGCTGCTGCTCTCCTCCCGGCCGGGCACCGTGGTGGCCGAATGGGACGTGTCCGACGAACACCGCACGAATGCCGGGGCCGCCGGCGAACTGACGGCCGGCATCACCGCCCGACTGCGCGAGGAGATCCGCCGCCATGCCTGAAACGCCCACCGCAACGCTGCCCGCGGGCGGGAGCGCCGAGGACCTGCGGACCCTGGAGGCCGGCCTCGACTCGCTGCAGTCCGAGCCCGCCCGCCGCCGCCGGCTGGACCTCTCCCGCATCCTGCTGCCCCTCGCCGCCCTGCTGGTGCTGGTCCTGGCCTGGCAGTTTTATGTCACACTGGGCCTGCGCCGCCGCGACCAGGTGCCGGGTCCGCTCGACGTCCTCGGCTCGCTCGGGCTCCTGTGGCAGGAAGGAACCGCGCAGGAGGCCATCTGGACGTCGCTGCAACGCGGTGTCGTCGGTTTCGCAATCAGCATTGCGGTGGCCACACCCATCGGGCTGCTGCTCTCCCAGGTGCGCGTGCTGCGCCGGGCATTCGGCCCGCTCGTGTCCGGGCTGCAGGTGCTGCCGTCCGTGGCGTGGGTGCCCGCCGCCATCATCTGGTTCGGGCTCAGCGACGCGACGGTGTACTTCGTCATGTTCATGGGCGCCATCCCGTCCATCATCAACGGCCTCATTTCCGGGGTGGACCAGATCCCGCCGCAGTACCGCCGTGTGGGACGGATCCTGGGCGCGTCCCGCTGGGAGATGGCACTGCACGTGGTGCTGCCCGCCGCACTTCCCGGCTACGTGGGCGGGCTGAAACAGGGCTGGGCCTTCTCGTGGCGCTCGCTCATGGCGGCCGAAATCATCGCCATGGGCGGCACACTCGGTTTCGGCCTCGGTTCGCTGCTGGAGCAGGGCCGCCAACTGGCCGACATGGGAGTTGTCATGTCCGCCATCCTGGTCATCCTCTTCGTCGGCATCGCGGTGGAACTGCTGGTGTTTGCCCCCGTGGAGAAGCGGCTGCTGCGCGGGCGGGGCCTGCTGGCCGGCAGCACGCGGTAGGCCCCGGCCGCGCCCCGGCCTCGCGCCCGTGGGCCCACCCGCCGCCTTTCTCGCAGGGACCCGCCTGGACCGCTGATTGTGTCCCCGCGTGACGCCCCGTGAACAGGTGTAACGAAGGTCTTGAACAGCTTATTTTCCACTCCCTAGGGTCGTGCCATGGCAATTGATGATCTCTTCCCCACGTCCCTGCGGCTGCTGGGCCGCCCCGCCCTCGTGGTGGGCGGCGGAACCGTTGCCGCCCGCCGTGCCAAGGCCCTGCTCGACGCCGGGGCCCGGGTCACGCTCGTGGCCCCCGCCCTCGGCGGCGCAGCCCGGGCCCTCACGGACGTCCTGCACTGGGAAGCACGCGAATACCGCGGCACCGACTTGGACAACTCCTGGTTTGCCGTCGCGGCCAGCGGCGACCCCGCAACGGACGCCCGCGTGGCAGCCGACGCCGAGGCACGTCGGATCTGGTGCGTCAACCACTCCCACGCGGAGGACTCCGCCGCCTGGACGCCCGCCGTTGCCACGGTGGACGACGTCAAGGTGGCCGTCAACGCCGGGGGAGACCCGCTCCGTGCCGCCGCCATCCGCAACGCCATCGCCGCCGGGCTGGAAACGGGCGAACTGCCGTTGGGGAGGTACCGCCGGGGGAGCAGCCGGCCGGGGCTCGACAGCCCCCATCACCGCGGCTCCGTCGCACTCGTTGGCGGCGGGCCCGGCGCCGAAGACCTGATCACCGTCCGCGGCCGCCGTCTGTTGGCGGAGGCCGACGTCGTCGTGGCCGACCGGCTGGGTCCGCGCGGCCTCCTGGACACGCTGGGCCCGGAGGTGCGCATCATCGAGGTCGGCAAGACCCCCGGCCACCACCCCGTCCCGCAAACTGACATCAACGCCATCCTGGTCCGCGAGGCCCAGGCCGGCAACCGCGTGGTCCGGCTCAAGGGCGGCGACCCGTACGTGCTGGGCCGCGGCGGCGAGGAAGCCATCGCCTGCCGCGACCACGGCGTGGACGTGGAAGTGGTCCCCGGCGTCACAAGCGCCGTCAGCGTCCCCGCGGCCGCCGGCATCCCCGTCACACACCGCGGCCTGGCCAAGGCCTTCACCATGATCAGCGGCCACGAGGAGCTGGAAAACGTCCCGCACGGCAGCGACCACACCGTCATCCTGCTCATGGGCGTCGGCACCCTGAACCGCTCCATCCCCACCCTGCAGGCGGCCGGACGCGGGCCGGACTGCCCCGTGGCCATCATCGAGAACGGCTTCGCCCCCAACCAGCGCGTCACCATCGGCACCTTGGGCACCATCACGGCCCAGGCGCAGGCGGGCCGGGTGCGCAACCCGGCGGTCGTCGTCGTCGGCGACGTGGTGCGGATCAGCCCGCTGGCCCCGGCGGCGCTGGCACTGGCCCGCATCAGCAGGCGGGAAACTTCCAGCACACTCTCCTAGACTTGTCCCAAGCCCCTTTCCCCTTTGAAAGAAACGAGCACAGCCTTGCCTTCACCCACCCCCTCGACACCAGCCGGCGCTGCCCGCGGCACTGCCGGGCGCCCGCTGCGCATCGCCGTCATCGGTTCCGGCCCTGCCGGCGTCTACGCCGCGGACATGCTGACCAAGAGCCAGGAAGTGGCGGACGGGCTGGTCCTGGCGATCGACCTCTTTGACCGCTACCCGGCACCCTACGGGCTGATCCGCTACGGCGTGGCCCCGGACCACCCCCGCATCAAGGGCATTGTCAACGCCCTGCACAAGGTGCTGGACCGCGGCGACATCCGCTTTTTCGGCAACGTCGACTACGGCACCGACGTCTCCCTCGAGGACCTCCAGACGCACTACGACGCCGTGATCTTCGCCACCGGTGCCATCAACGATGCGGACCTGAACATCCCCGGCATCGAGCTGGAGGGCTCCTTCGGCGGAGCCGACTTCGTCTCCTGGTATGACGGCCACCCGGACGTCCCACGCGAGTGGCCGCTGACCGCCAAGGAGATCGCGGTCATTGGCAACGGCAACGTGGCCCTCGACGTGGCCCGCATCCTCTCCAAGCACGCCGACGACCTCCTTGTGACCGAAATTCCGGACAACGTCCACCAGGGCCTGAAGGCCTCGCCCGTGACGGACGTGCACATCTTCGGCCGCCGCGGCCCCGCACAGGTGAAGTTCACGCCCATGGAGCTGCGCGAACTCAGCCATTCCCGCGACGTGGACATTGTCCTGTATGCGGAGGACTTCGACTTTGACGAGGCCTCCGACGTTGCCGTGAAGACCAACAACCAGGTCAAGACCATGGTGAACACATTGACCAACTGGCTGGTTGAGCAGGACGATGAGGCCGCCGACCCCGCCACGGGCGCGTCCCGCCGCCTGCACCTGCACTTCCTGCACAATCCCGTGGAAGTCACAGGCGGGGACGGCAAGGTCACCGGCATCACGTTCGAGCGCACCGAACTGGACGGCACCGGCAACGTCCGCGGCACCGGCGAATTCATCGACTACCCCGTCCAGGCCGTCTACCGTTCCGTTGGCTACTTCGGCTCCGCCCTCCCGGACGTGGAGTTTGACCACCGCCGCGGCGTTGTGGTGAACGAGGGCGGGCGCGTCCTGGACGCCGACGGCACCCAGGTGCCGGGCGTCTATGCGACGGGCTGGATCAAGCGGGGGCCCGTGGGGCTGATCGGCAGCACCAAGGGCGATGCCCTGGAGACCATCACACACCTGCTGGCGGACCGTGACGGGCTTCCGGCCGCGGCCGTGGCCGGGCACGACGCCATCCTCGAACTGCTGGCCGGCCGCGGCGTGGAATACACCACCTGGGAAGGGTGGCACGAGCTGGACGCCCACGAAAAGGCGCTCGGCGCCGAGGCCTCCGCCAACGGTCCCGTCCAGCGCGAGCGCGTGAAGGTGGTCTCACGGGAGGAGATGGTCAACGTCTCCCGCGGCGCCGCCGTCGTCGGGTAGGCGGGCCACCACCGTCCCCGGCCCGCCGACCCGTCGGCTGTGACGGTTTTCAGCCGCGATAACCGCCACAGCTGACGGGTCGGGCGTCAGGCGAAGTCCTTGCGCGTGCCCAGGCGGCCAAGCAGGGACCTCCCGGCGAGGTCCAATGGATCATCCCAGCCGCCAAGAACCAGCATCCGGGCGATTTTTGTGATGGCGGGCGTGCCGTCCCCGGCCATGTCGTGCTTGTTGATGATGGCCTGCTGCCAGCCCAGGGACCGCGTGACGAAGTTGCGGTCATGGTCCCGGCCCTGCTGTTCCGCCGTGAGGTGGTGGCCGCCGTCGTATTCCACGCAGGTGCGGAACTCCGGGCAGGCAAGGTCCGGGCCAAGCCTGCCCGTGCCGGCCCCGTCCCTGATCTCGTGGTTGCAGTGAAACTCCGGAAGGGGTGAGCGGCCCAGCAGCAGCCGAAGCCGGGTTTCAGGTGTTGAATCCGAACCCACCCGGACCAGGGCCACGGCCTGCTGCAGCTTGCGCATGCCGCGGGCGCCGGCGTGGCGGGCAAGGTAGCTGCGCAGGTGTCCGATCTCCACCAGGGGAAGGACCGTGCGCCCAAAGCTGTAGTTGTGGGCGCAGACTATTTGATCGGCCAACGCCACCAGTTCATCGACGCCCAGGTCCGGTGCAATGTCCAGCAACGTGCGTTGCACGGAAGTGGCCGGAACACCGGCAACGTCAACCACGTCTTCGGCGTCGAGCAGTAGCTCATGGCCAATGACATGGCGGCGCCGCGGCCGTTGCAGGCCAACGGGCCTGGACAGATGAAACGCCGGCAGCCTTTCGAAGCGCCGGGGAATGCGCAGGCCATGAAGCAGGGCCGCGGTGTGGTGGCTGACCACGGCCTGCGGCGTCACCAGCACCAGGACCCGGCAGCTTTCCAGCCACGAGACCTCCCCGGCCCACGCCCGCCTCGCGTGCCTGCCCAACGGTGAACGCCCGTGCATTGAGCCGATCCGGGAGCGGCTGGGGATTCTTCATGCCTTCCATTGAGGCCCCAAGCGGCGAGGGACGGGCGGCCGGATTTCGATTTTGTGGACAACCCGCTGCCCGGCCGCCCCTGTGGTGGCGTTGTTGTGCCCGACCCGTCAGTCGTGGCGGCTCTGGGCCGTCGGAACCGCCACAAGTGACGGGTGGGTCCGGCCGGGGCTCCGCCGGCCAGGCGTCAGGCCGGCGGTGACAGGCGGCGCACGGCCAGCGCCAGCCACAGCTGCACCCGGTCGGGGGTCAGGGCGGGGTCGTAGCCGGTGAGTTCGGCAATCTGGGTCAGCCGGTAGCGGACGGTGTTCCGGTGCAGCGTGAGCGCGTCGGCCACCGCGGCAACGGAGCCGTTGAGCCGCAGGTACGTTTCAAGCGTGTCCACGAGTTCGGCGCCGTGCGTGGTGTCGAAGGCAACCAGCGGGCCCAGGGCCTCCGCAGCCATGGCCGCCATCGGCACGTCGCCGCTGGCCAGCAGCAGGGAGGTCAGGCTCAGCCGCTCGGGGACGTTGACGTCCAGCCCCCGCGTGGCGGCTTCCCGCGCCTCAAAGTAGCTCCACCGCAGCCCGTTTGCCTGCGCATAGCTGCCGCCAATCCCCACCGCCTCGGTAATGCCCACGTCGTGCATCTTCCGGCTCAGCGCCCGCCCCAGCCCGGCCGGGTCGCCCAGCTGGGAGGGGACGATCAGCAGCAGTTCGTCGTGTTCGTCCGCCTTGATGACGGCGGCGACGGCGGAGTGCAGCTCCGCGGGCAGCACCATGGTGGACAGCATGGCGAACCGGTCCCCGCTGTCCTGGACCAGCAGGACAAAATATTTTGACGCCGGGTCCAGCCCCAGCGTCTCGATCCGTGCGTCGGCGTCGGCGGCCTCCACCGTGCCGCGGACAATGTCCGTCACCACCTGCCCGGCGATCTGGCGGGCCGTGTGCCGGCGCTGCGCCAGGTTGTTCAGTTCAATGCTGATCAGGCCGCGGGCATAGTCCACAATGCCGTCGTCGCGGAAGGGCTTGCGCAGCCACAGCGTGCTGGCGTCCCGCTTCCCGGTGGACAGCGCCACCGCATGCCAGCCGTCGTCGTCCCCGTCCGTGGCGGCGGCGGTGGCTCCGGAGGTGGAAAACACCTCGCTGCCGTACTGGGAGATGGACAGCTCCGAACCGACCATGCCGGCCAGCTTGCGCAGCAGCGCCGGCAGCCCGCCGCCGGTCAACAGCGCCCGGGCCAGCACCTGGTGCTCGCGCAGCAACCGTTCCAGCTTGGTGTAATGGTCTGCGGACCGCGCATCCGCCACGAGTTTGCCGATCGCAATGAACGGGGTCACGTACGGCACTTCCACCACGGGGACACCCCAGCGGTTGGCCTCGGCAATGAGGGCCTGGGGGACCGCGTCGTGCTCAAAGCCAATGCCAAAGCCAATGCCGACGGCGCCCGCGCGCCTGATCTGGCGGACAAAGGACCGCTGGGCGTCGGCGGTGCCCTGCCGGGCTCCCGTGGTGAGCACCAGTTCGCCGCCGCTGAGGAACGCCTGAGGGTTTTCCAGCTCGGTGACGGCCACCCAGTCGATGGGCGCGGTCAGCGGGGTGCGGGTGGAGCCCAGGTTTTTAAGGTGCAGGGCCGGAACTGCCATCAGGTCTGCCAAGGATAATGCCATTCCTTAACTATACAAACGCACTATCGGAAGTGAGTGCCGTGGTGCAAAGGGCCATTCGCCCAAGCGGCATCGGGGGCTTAGGCTCGGATCAAGCGGCAAAGCCAGCCGCGCCACACCGAAGCAAAGAGGTTGAACACCGTGGTCCAAACCTTGCAGAATTTCATCAACGGCGAATTTGTGCCCGTCACCGGCACGGAGTCCCTGGACATCGTCAACCCCGTCAACGGGGAGGTCGTGGCCAAGGCCCCGGTCTCCAGCCAGGCCGACGTGGACGCGGCCATGGCCGCCGCGGCCGCCGCCTTCAAGTCCTGGAAACACGCCACGCCCGGCCAGCGCCAGGCCGTCCTTCTCAAGCTCGCGGACGCCATCGAGGCCCACAGCGACGAAATTGTTGAAGCACAGCACCGCAACACCGGCCAGGTCCGGCAGATGATCGCGGATGAGGAAGTGGGTGCCGGAGCCGACCAGCTGCGCTTCTTCGCCGGTGCCGCGCGCCTGCTCGAGGGCCGTTCCGCCGGCGAATACATGGAGAACTTCACTTCCTATGTGCGCCGCGAACCGGTGGGTGTGGTGGCCCAGGTGACGCCGTGGAACTACCCGTTCCTGATGCTGGTCTGGAAGATCGGCCCGGCCCTGGCCGCGGGCAACACCGTTGTGCTCAAGCCCAGCGACACGACGCCGGAAAGCACCCTGGTCTTTGCCGGCATCGCCAAGGACATCCTGCCTGCCGGTGTGCTGAACATTGTCCTGGGCAACGGTGCCACGGGTGCTGCCATGGTGGAGCACAGAACCCCGGCCATGGTGTCCATTACCGGTTCCGTCCGGGCCGGCATCGCCGTGGCCACGGGCGCGGCCGCCGGGTTGAAGCGCGCCCACCTGGAGCTGGGCGGCAAGGCGCCCGCCATCGTCTTTGCCGACGCCAACCTGGGCAAGACGGCGCAGGAAATTGCGGAGTTCTCCTTCTTCAACGCCGGGCAGGACTGCACGGCCATCACCCGCGTCCTGGTGGAGGAATCCGCGCACGACGAATTCGTCGAGGCCCTCGCCACGGCGTCCAAGGGCCTGGAAACCGGCAACGCGGACGATTCCAAGAACTATTACGGACCGCTGAACAACATCAACCACTTCAACGCCGTGGTCAAGGTCGTGGAGAACATTCCCGACTACGCCACGGTGGTCACCGGCGGCAAGCGGGTGGGCGAGAAGGGCTTCTTCTTCGAGCCCACCGTGGTGGACGGGGTGAAGCAGACCGACGACATCGTGCAAAAGGAAACCTTCGGCCCGGTCATCACCGTCCAGACGTTCAAGACGGAGGAGGAGGCCGTGGCGCTGGCCAACGACGTCGAGTACGCCCTGGCCTCCAGCGTCTGGACCTCAAACCACGGCGTGGCGATGCGCGTCTCGCGCGACCTGGACTTTGGCGCGGTCTGGATCAACACCCACATCATGCTCACCGCAGAAATGCCGCACGGCGGGTTCAAGCAGTCCGGCTACGGCAAGGACCTCTCGATCTACGGCGTCGAGGACTACACCCGCATCAAGCACGTCATGAGCAACCTCGACGCCTAAGTGCCCGCACCCCTACTTTGAAAGGTCTTTCCATGTCTGAAATCCACTACCGGCTCGAGCAGAAGCGCCACCTGGCCGGCTCCTTCCCCGGGCCGAAGTCCGCAGCCCTTGACGCCCGCCGCAAGGCCGTGGTGGCCGGCGGAGTCGCCTCCAGCGTGCCCGTCTACGCGGCCGACGCCGACGGCGGCATCATCACCGACGTGGACGGCAACTCGTTCATCGACCTGGGCTCCGGCATCGCGGTCACGACTGTGGGCGCGTCGGAGGAGAGGGTTGTTGACGCCGTCCGCGAGCAGGTGGGCCACTTCACCCACACCTGCTTCATGGTCACCCCGTACGAAGGTTACGTGGCCGTCGCCGAGGAGCTCAACGCCCTGACCCCCGGCACGCACGAGAAGCGCACCGTGCTTTTCAACTCCGGCGCCGAAGCCGTGGAGAACGCCGTCAAGGTGGCCCGCCTGGCCACGGGCCGCGACGCCATCGTCGCCTTCGACCACGCCTACCACGGCCGCACCAACCTGACCATGGCGCTGACCGCCAAGGCCATGCCGTACAAGACGAACTTTGGTCCCTTCGCCCCCGAGATCTACCGCGTGCCCATGAGCTACCCCTACCGCGAGGAGTCGGACATCAAGGGGGAAGAGGCGGCACGCCGGGCCATCACCATGATTGAAAAGCAGATCGGGGCCTCCTCGGTGGCCGGCATCCTGATCGAGCCCATCCAGGGCGAGGGCGGCTTCATCGTCCCGGCCGACGGCTTCCTGCCCACCCTCGCCGCCTGGGCAAAGGACAACGGCGTGGTCTTCATCGCCGACGAGGTCCAGTCCGGCTTCTGCCGCACCGGCGAATGGTTTGCCTCCCAGCACGAGGGTGTGGTCCCGGACATCATCACCATGGCCAAGGGGATCGGTGGCGGCCTGCCGCTCTCCGCGATCACGGGACGCGCCGACCTCATGGATGCCGTGCACCCCGGCGGCCTGGGCGGAACCTACGGCGGCAACCCGGTGGCCTGCGCCGCCTCGCTGGCGGCCATCAAGACGATGAAGGAGCACGACCTCAACGGGCGCGCGCAGAACATTGAGCGGATCGTCACCGCGCGTTTCACCGCACTCGTGGAGGAACTTGGCGAGGCCGGCATCATCGGTGAAATCCGCGGCCGCGGCGCCATGATGGCCATCGAACTGGTCAAGCCAGGCACCGCCCGGACCACCAAGGAAGTGAACCCGGAGGCCGCAAAGGCCATCGCCGCCGCCTGCCTGCGGGCCGGGGTCATCATCCTCACCTGCGGCACCTACGGCAACGTCATCCGCCTGCTCCCGCCGCTGGTCATCAGCGACGAACTGCTTGGCGACGGGCTGGACGTTCTCGCCACCGCGGTGCGCCTGGCCGCCTAGCCCCTCCCTCGGGCATGTACGACGGCGGCACCCGGCGGGTCTTTCGGCCCGCCGGGTGCCGTTCCGTCCCCTGTGCTGGGCAGGCTGAAGCAATCATTGTCCGGACGTGGCGCACCACAGGGGGCTGGGATGGAAAGCGGTTTCGACGAGTGGTACCCGGCAATTTTTCAGCCCGGCGGCGAGGAACTGCCCCGCACGGCGGTGCCTCTGGCCCCGGCCGTCCGTCCAGCTGTGCCGGCCGTGGCGGCCAGTCCAGCCGCGCCGGCCGTGGCGGCGGACGCACGCAGAATCCCTCCTGCGTGCGGCCTTCGTGCTGCTGGCGCTCGCCACCGGTGCGGCCGGCTGCCTGGTTTGTGGTGCCGCGGCGGTGGCGAAACCCCTGGCCCGGGCCGGAAGACGTCGGCGGCACCGAGCCCGGCCGGGACGTTTCCGGGGTGGACCTTCCTGCCGACGGCGTGCCCCGGACCCGGCGTGGCCTGCTGTTTGGCGTGGTGGCGCTGTCCGCGGCAGCTGCGGCCCTGTTCGCGCCCCGGCCCTTCCCGCTGTCGACCGGTGTGCTGACGGTTTCCACGGACGACGGTGGAAGCTATGTGCAGCAGGCCTGGGCGGCCATGGCGCCATGGCTCGCGACGCCGCTCCGGCGGCGGCCCGGGACGGGAACCCGACGGAACCGCCGCCGCACCTTGAAAGTGCCGTGCAGCGCAGGAAAGCACCGCCTCAGTAGCTGGGTGCGGCGGGCAGCCCGAAGTACTGCTCCAACGTCCGGTAGCCGCGGTAGTGCATGTCGGTGGCCGTGCGCACGCCGATGTAACGCAGGTGCCAGGGCTCGTAGGTGTAGCCCGTGATGGAGTCGTAGCCGTTGGGGTAGCGGATGATGAAGCCGTAGCGCCAGGAGTTGGCTGCGGCAAACTGCCCGGCGGGTGTGCCGGCAAAGCAGGCCTGCAGGCCGCAGGCTCCGTCCGGATTGCCAATGTCCATGACCAGGCCGGTCTGGTGTTCGCTGTATCCTGGACGGGCCGAAATGGTGTCCGCCACGGCCTGCCCGTACAGCGACACGTAGTAGTTGTAGAGGCTGGCCTGCGAGGAATAGGACCTGAACCCGCTGACGGTTGTGACGGCCACGCCGGCACCCGACGCGCCGCGAAGGAACAGCGTCAACTGGTTGGCGGCCTCCCACCGCATGAGCTGGGAACCGATCCCGACCAGGTCCGGTGGCGTTTGGTTGACGGGGGAATTGGGCCGGCGCTTGTTGACCACCACGCCCACGCTGCGTGCATTGGGGTTGACGCTGACGCCGCCTCCGGAGACCCAGGTGATGCTGCCGCCCAGGAACTGCTGGACACATTGATGCGGAACCCCGGAGCAGGCCTCCTCGCTGCTGGGGTAGCCGAGCGGGTTACGCTCATACCCCATCTGGACCCATTTGCGCCCTATGCCGCCGTGGACTGCATGGGCGCCGGAAGAATGCGTCCAGTAGATGCTTCCGCCCTGGAATAGTTGCACGCAGCCGGCCCAGACCAAGGTGCAGTTTTCGTCGCTGACGGGGTAGCCGAGGAAGCCGCGCTCCCATTGGAACACGGCCCACCGCCCGGCGATGCCGCCGAGGGTGACGTGGGCGCCGGTCCCGGCAGACCAGTGGATGCTGCCTCCGTGGTAGGCCCGGTAACAGCCTCCGTGCACCAGTCCGCACCGCAGGGGGGTGATGGCGGCGCCGAGCGGTCCTGAAGCGCCACCTGTCGACTGGTATTTGGCGGCAATGGCGCCGTTGTCGGGCGTGGCGGCCGTGGCCGCTCCGGGGGAGAGGCCCAGCACGGCCAGCACCACGACCGCGGCCATCACCAGCCGGCCGATCCCCATCGAATGACCGTCCCTGCCTGCCGGGTATTGGTCTGTAGAGCCTAGGCCGGTTTTCCGTGCGGGGCAAGGGCTGGAACCGCAACCGGCGTGCCCCTATCGGTGCAGCCGGTGCGGTTGTACAGTCAGTGCTGTGAATGCTGCGGCGTCCGCGGAATGCCCCTGCACACGCGGCCCATCGAGAGGTTGATTGCATGAAATATGTCGTTGGTTACCGTCCGGACGAGCGCGGCGCCGATGCCGTCGCGCTGGCCGCAGTCATCGCCAAGACCCAGGGTGCCGGGCTGCACCTGGTGAACGTGGTGCACGAGCGCACTGAGGCAGATGCCCACGTGGAAAAAGCTGCGCTTGCCCTGGTGCCCGACGGCATCGCCGCCAGCTACTCGACGCTTGCGGCCGAGTCGTTCGTGCGCGGGCTGATCGAGAC
Source organism: Arthrobacter sp. SDTb3-6 (assembly GCF_013376095.1). GTDB lineage: Bacteria > Actinomycetota > Actinomycetes > Actinomycetales > Micrococcaceae > Specibacter. The sequence continues at coordinate 18,587 of NZ_JAAMFN010000001.1, forward strand.
GGCACGGGAGGAGAACGCGGCGCTGATCGTGGTCGGCGCTGCCAGCAACGGGCTGTTCAAGCGCTTCACGGTCGGCTCCGTCGCCAACGGGCTGCTGCACGCCTCACCCGTCCCCGTGGCGCTGGCACCCCGCGGCTACAACCGCAGGGCCCCGCTGACCCGGCTGACCGTGATGACCGGTGTCCGGGAAGGCTGGCAGGCAGTGCTCGACGTCGGCACCACCGCCGCCGGACGGCGCCACGTGCCGCTGCGGCTCGTGTCCCTGGTTGAAATTGACCAGCTGGACCAGAAGGAGTTTGAGCTGGACAACGCGCTGAGCCCCGCACGCCAACACGTCAACACCGTGCTGGCGGAGGCCGCGGCCAGGCTGCCCGACAACAAGGTCACCGTGACCCTGGCCCACGGGCGAAACACCGAGGAGGCCGTGGACGGGATCGGCTGGAAGTCCGGCGAACTCGTGGTGGTCGGCTCCAGCCGCCTGGCCGAGAACCACAAGATCTTCCTCGGCTCCACTGCCAGCAAGATCCTGCGGGCCCTGCCGGTGCCCATGGTGGTGGTGCCGCGCGACTTCGTGGCGCCTGGGATCTAGACCGCAGCTGTCCTGGGGAGGGCGGCAGGGCGGGGACTCCCTCGCCGGCTATCCGGCGGGCGGCCTTTCAGTCTCCTTTACGCCGGCTACTGAAACCCCCGCCGTGCGGCTGAGCCCTGCTCCGGCTCAGGGCTCCAGGTAGGCGTCGCTGAAGAGGAGCTGCAGGCCTTCGGCCATGGTGGGGTGGGCGATGACCGCGTCGCGGAGCTGCTGGTAGGGCACATCGCCCAGGACGGCCATCTGGACCACGGCGATCACCTCGCTTGACTCGTGGCCGTGCAGAGCGACGCCCAGGATCCTGTCGGTGCCGCGTTCCACCACGGCCTTCCATGAGCCCTCAAGGTGGCCCACGGTTCGGGCGCGTGGAATGGCGGAAACGGGCATTGTGGCGATGCGCACGTCGTGGCCCGCCGCCCGCGCCTGCGTTTCGGAGAGTCCCACCCGGCCCAGTTCCGGGGTGGTGAAAACGCAGTACGGGACCAGCCGGTCCTTCGTGCTCCGGGAGCCGCCGGCAAGGTTGGCCTTGAGGATCCGGTAGTCGTTCCACGAGGCGTGGGTGAACTGCGGGGAACCGGCAACATCGCCGGCGGCCCACACGTTGTCCGCCGTGGTGCGCAGGAATTCATCCACCACCACGGTCCCGCGGCTGGTCAGTTCGATGCCGGCTGCATCCAGGCCGAGGCCCGCCGTGACGGGCTCGCGCCCCACCGCCACGAGGATCTCTCCGGCGCTGACGCTGGTGCCGTCGGACAGTTCCACCGTCACCGTGCCGGATTCGCGCGCAACCGCCGCCGCCTGGACGCCCAGCCGGACGTCGACGCCGTCGGCGGCCATGGACTTCAAAACGGCGGCGGAGACATCGGCGTCCTCCCGCGGCAGGATGACCGGGCCGCGCTGCACCACCGTCACCGCCACGCCCATGATGGCCATCATGGAGGCAAATTCGCAGCCGACGTAGCCGCCGCCCAAGATGACGATGCTGGCAGGCAGTGTTTCCAGGGCCAGGATCGTGGTGCTCGTCCGGGGCTTGGCGGCACGCAGGCCCCGGATGTCCGGCACAAACGGGACCATGCCGGTGTTGACCACGACGTTGGTGCCGGACAGCGTGCGGCGGGCGCCGGCGTCGTCCGTCACCTCAACGGTGCGCTCACAGATAAAGCGGGCCTGGCCGATGACCAGGTCCATGCCGGACCCCAGGAACGATTTGCGCTGGCCCGCCACCATGGTGCCCACCACGTCCTCCTTGCGGGCGCGCAGCAGGTTGATGTCGACCGCGGGGGATCCGGCGCCGGCGATGCCAAACTCGGCCGCACGGCGGGTGACGGACAGCAGGCGCGCGCTGTTGACGAGCGTTTTTGTGGGGATGCAGGCCACGTTGATGCACGTGCCGCCAATCATGCCGCGCTCCACCATGGCGACACGTTGTCCCGCTGCGGCCAGGTCCATGGCGAGTGACTTGCCCGCCTTGCCCCCGCCTACCACCAGCAGGTCAAATTCCTCAACGGCCATGTTCTTGCCTTTCGCTAGGGATTGGCCTGCGCGGCGGCTCGGCGCAACCGCGAGGCGTGCCGGTAGTGGTTCAACGAGTCCGCCGTCAAGAGCACCAACGCCAGCCACACTATGCCAAAACCAATCCAGCGGTCGAGCCCCATGTGTTCGCCCAGGAACAGGGTGGCCACCGCAAATTGCATCAGCGGGGCAATATATTGGAGCAGGCCGATCGTGGTCATGGGCAGGCGCCGGGCGGAGGCGCCAAAGAACAGAAGCGGGACGGCCGTGACAATGCCGGAGGAGGCCATGAGCCAAAAGTGCCCGGCGCCCAGGTCCGTCAGCGTCGACTGCCCGGCAACCGCCAGCACCACCATCGTGGCCGCGGCGAACGGCGTGAGCACGGCCGTCTCCACGCTCAGGCTGGTGATGGCGTCGACCTTGCCGCCCACCCGGTTCTTCACGAAGCCGTACAGCCCGAAGCTGAACGCCAGGACCAGCGCAATCCACGGCAGCTTCCCGTAGCTGATGGTCAGGACGACGACGGCCGCGAACCCCACACCGACTGCCGCCCATTGGAGGGGGCGCAGCTTTTCCTTCAGGACGATCACGCCCAGGAGGACCGAGACCAGGGGGTTGATGAAGTAGCCCAGCGACGCCTCAATGGCGTTGCCGTTGGTCACGGCAAAAACGTAGGTCAGCCAGTTGATGACGATCAGGACGCCGGCAACTCCCAGCGGTCCAAGGATGCGGGGGTCCCGCACGGCGGCGAGGACCTTCTGCCAGCCGCGCGTGAGCGTGATGGCCAGGGCACAAAAGACCACCGACCAGACCACACGGTTGGCGACAATCTCCACGCTGCCCGCCGGGACCAGCAGGATGAAGTACAGCGGCAACAGTCCCCACAGACCGTAGGCGCCGACCCCGAAGAGCAGGCCGATGGCCGGTTCGGTCCGGGCCGGACGTGCCGGCTTGCCGCCGGTTGGGGAAACTGTTGGCAGGGAAGTGGACGGCGAAGTGGGTTTGCTGATCGGCACAACGCCTACAACAGCGCGAACGGGCCCAATATTCCGCGGCTGTCCGGGGTGCGGCGGGTCCGCAGGCCGCGCCCTGCGGGGTGTTGAGTGGTTGGTCACGTTCCGTGCAGGGACCCTTACCGGCACCGGGCCCGGACATCTAGACTGGGAAAGCAGCGCCTACTTGGCGTTTCCGCCGCGGCAGGCCCCATCCTGGCGCCGCGGTCCACAGTTCGGAAGGACTCCTCCTTGTCTAACTCGACAACCGCCCGCCCGTTCCGCGTCGCCATCATCGGCTCCGGCCCGGCCGGTGTCTACGCCGCAGACATCCTGACCAAGTCGCAGGAAGTGGCCGGCGGCGACGTTGAAGTCAGCATCGACATTTTTGAGTCGCACCCGGCCCCGTACGGGCTGATCCGCTACGGTGTTGCCCCGGACCACCCCCGCATCAAGGGCATTGTCAATGCGCTCCACAAGGTGCTGGACCGTGGCGACATCCGCTTCTTCGGCAACGTCACCTATGGCCGGGACCTTTCGCTGCGTGACATCCGCTCCTTTTACGACGCCGTCATTTTCGCCACCGGGGCGGTCAAGGACGCGGACCTGGACATCCCCGGGATCGGGCTGGAGGGTTCCTTTGGCGGGGCGGACTTCGTCTCCTGGTACGACGGGCACCCGGACGTGCCGCGGGAGTGGCCGCTGACGGCCAGGGAAATTGCCGTGATCGGCAATGGCAACGTGGCGCTGGATGTGGCGCGGGTGCTGTCCAAGCACGCCGTGGACCTGCTCGTCACCGAGATCCCGGACAACGTCTACCAGGGGCTGAAATCCTCCCCCGTGACGGATGTGCACATCTTTGGCCGCCGCGGCCCCGCCCAGGTGAAGTTCACCCCGCTGGAACTGCGCGAGCTTTCGCACTCGCGCGACGTTGACATTGTGCTGTACGAGGAGGACTTCGACTTTGACGAGGCCTCCGATGCCGCCATCCGCACCAACAACCAGGTCAAGACCATCATCAAGACCTTCACCAACTGGCTGGCCGAGGAGCACGACGAAAGCAGGGTCCCGGCGTCGCGCCGCCTGCACCTGCACTTCCTGCACACGCCCGTGGAAATCCTGGGCACCGACGGCAGGGTGTCCGGCATCAAGTTTGAACGCAACGAGCTTGACGGCACCGGCAATGCCCGCGGCACCGGGGAGTTCATCGAGTACCCCGTCCAGGCCGTCTACCGGGCCGTGGGCTATTTTGGCTCCGAACTCCCGGAGGTGGACTTCGACGCCAAACGCGGTGTCGTCCCGAACGACGGCGGGCGCGTCCTGCGCGCCGACGGCACCCCGGCACCGGGCCTGTACGCGACGGGCTGGATCAAGCGCGGGCCGGTGGGACTGATCGGCAGCACCAAGGGCGATGCCCTGGAGACCATCGGCTGCCTTTTGGAGGACCGCGCCGGCCTGCCCGTGGCCGAGCACCCCGGCGAGCACGAGATCGTGGAACTGCTCGAATCCCGCGGCGTCGAGTACACCACCTGGGAGGGCTGGAACAAGCTCGACGCCCACGAACAGCACCTGGGTGCCAGCTACGTGCCGGAGCCGGGCGTGGAGGTGGTGCGCGAGCGCGTCAAGGTCGTGGACCGTGAGCAGATGGTCAATATTTCCAAGAAATGACGCCGCCGGGGGAACCGTCCATGGTGCAGTGTTTCGGAACGGCCGTCTCAAATAGTGAGAATAGCTACCTTGGATGCGGCTAATCTGATAGTGCTTCGGTAAAGTCGAATGGTTGAAAATACCTGAAGATTAAGCGATCCCCATGAACTTGTTCCGTACCAAATCCATTGAACACTCCCTTGCCGATGCAGATGAACCCGGGCGCACCCTGAAACGGAGCCTGAGCGCCTGGGACCTGATGATCATGGGTGTTGCCGTGGCCGTCGGTGCCGGCATCTTCTCCGTGGGGGCCAAGGCCGCTGCAAACTACGCCGGCCCGGCGGTCACCATTTCCTTTGTGCTCGCCGCCATCACGTGCGCGCTCGCCGTCATGTGCTACGCCGAGTTCGCCACCGCGATCCCCGTCACGGGCAGCGCGTACGTGTTCACCTACGCAACCATGGGTGAGCTGCTGGCCTGGATCATCGGCTGGAACCTGATCCTGGAACTGCTGATGGCCGCCTCCGTCATCGCCAAGTACTGGGGCGTCTACCTGAGCAACTTCCTGGAAGCCGTCCACATCGGCATTCCATCCAACTTCCCCGTGCTCGGCGTCACGGTGTACTGGGGCCCGCTGGTGGTGGTGGCAGCCTTCACGGTGGTCCTGGTGCTGGGGACCAAGCTGTCCGCCCGGATCAACAATGTGTTCACCATGATCAAGATTGCCATTGTGCTGTTCGTGATCGTGGCAGGCTTCTTCTTTGTCAAGGCCAGCAACTTCGCCCCGTTCGTTCCCGCCTCCCAGCCTGCGCCCACCACGGACAGCTCATGGGCCACCCAGCCGTTCCTGTCCTTCCTGACCGGCGCCACGCCGGCCATGTACGGCTTTACCGGCATCATTTCCGGGGCGGCGCTGGTGTTCTTTGCCTTCATCGGCTTCGACGTGGTGGCCACCAGCGCCGAGGAAGTCAAGAACCCTGCCAAGACCCTGCCACGCGGCATCTTCGCCGGCCTGGCCGTGGTGACGGTCCTGTACATCCTGGTCACCCTGGTGGTCACCGGCATGGTTTCCTACAAGGACCTGGCTGCGGCGGCGGACCCCTCGCTGGCCACGGCCTTCCACCTTGTGGGGGCAGAGTGGGCCGTGGTCATCATTTCCCTGGGCTCGCTGATCGGCCTGACCACCGTCATCATGGTGCTGCTCATGGGCCTGGCCCGCGTCAGCATGGCCATGAGCCGCGACGGCATGCTGCCGCGTGCCCTCAGCCGCACCTCGGACAAGCACGGCACCCCCGCCCGCACCCAGATCCTGTGCGGCGCCGTGGTCGCCATCCTGGCCGGATTCACGCCCGTGGAACTGCTCAGTGAAATGATCAACATCGGCACGCTGAGCGCGTTCGTCATGGTGAGCATCGGCATCCTGGTGCTCCGGCACAAGCGTCCGGACCTCAAGCCCTCCTTCCGCGTGCCGCTGGGCCCGGTCCTCCCCGTCCTCTCAGCCCTGCTGTGCATCTACCTCATGTTCAACCTCGCAACTGTCACCTGGGTGTTCTTTGCCATCTGGGTGGCCCTGGGACTTGCCATCTACTTTTCCTACGGGCACTGGAACTCACGCCTGCGGCGTGAAGAGGCCGCCGGGATCTCTCCGACCGTTCCGGCCGGGCTGCGCGGCTAGCCGTGCGCCGGCGCCGGCACGTTGCGGGGATTGGGGACCTTGCCCCGGAATCCGTGCTGCTGGCCGGAGCCGGACGGGCCATCCTTTTGCAACTGGCCAACCCGGCCGTCGGCCACGGCGTGGCCAGGCATTCAAATTTTGCCGCCGACCCGCTCAAACGGCTGCATGCAACGCTGCAGTACGTCTATGCCCTGACGAACGGGACCCCCGCAGAGCAAAGGCTCGTCAAGGCCCGCGTCCAGCGGGCCCATCTGCCCGTCAAGGGCGGCCCCGGGCCGGACCACCCGGGCTACGACGCCTCCGACCCCGGGCTCCAGCTATGGGTGGCCGCCACCCTCTACGACTCCGCCATGCAGGTGTACGACGCCGTGTTCCCGGCCCTGGCGCCGGACACTGCCGAGGCCGTGTACCGGGACTATGCACGGCTGGGCACGGCCCTGGGCATGCCGGCGGCACTGTGGCCCGCCAGCCGGGCGGACTTCTCCGCCTACTGGGACCGCAGCCTCCGCGGCCTGGCCGTGGACGGCACCATCCGCCAGGTGGCGGCGGAGCTCCTGGCTGCCACCAACGCGCCGCCATGGATCCGGCTGCTGATGCCATTGGCCCGTTTCCTGACAGTGGGCCTCCTTCCCCCCTCCGTGCGGGAGCTGTACCAGTTCGCCTGGTCTGCGCGCCAGGACCGGCTGTTGCGCGGGTTTTTCACGATGGCATCGGTGCTGGTCCGGATCACGCCGGCCCGGGTCCGCCACGCGCCGATGCGCCACTACCTCAAACGCCTCGGCTGACCATGCAACGGGGGCCGGTGGCCCGCCCCAGGCCTGCCCCTACGGTGCCGCGTATCGGATGGTCCAGTCCACCAGCGGACGCAGCTGCTCCCAGTGCCTGGCCACCTCCTCCCTGGCGCCGGCAGTGTCCAGCCACGCCGGCTGGCCGAGCAGCTTTGAAGCGCTCAAGGTCTTGTGCTTGAGCAGCTCAGCACGCGGGTGGTCCTTGGGGAAGCCGCGCGGGACGGTCTTGAGCCGTTGGCCTTCGACAGCGAATCCGGCCTCCGTCAATGCGTCCGCCAGCCCGGCCAGGGCAGCGCCGCTGAGGGGAGCGTCGACGGCCGAGCGGAAGCGGGCCAGGTGGGCCGGCGAGCTGGAGTGGAAGCCGCCACCCACCAGCAGCCCGTCGGCGCCGAGCTGCAGGTAAAAGCCGACGCCCTCGTGGCTGGACACAAAGGCCCCCTGTGCCGTCTTGTACGGCGACTTGTCCGGTGAAAACCGCACGTCCCGATACGGCCGGAACAGCTTGGCGGGGCCAAAGACGGGGGCCAGCCCGGCAAGGAGTGCCTCCAGCGGCTGCCGCACCGCGGCGTCGTAGGTGTCCTTGTGGGACAGCCACCAGTCGCGGTTGTTGTGCTCCTCGAGTTCGGCATAAAACCCGACCGCTGCCGCGGGAATTCCGGTAAATTTTTCCATGCAAGTGAGACTACGGAGTTCCCCACGCGCGCAACAGGGGGACGATGGAAGGTGTGGACCGCCCAACGGCGGGCCCTGCCTGTGGAGGAGACACCAAAAAGATTTACTGGACTCGGTCCAGAAAACATGAAAGGGTGGGACGCATGGTCGATGTACGGAAACCCGAGGACATGTTGCGGGCAGCTTCGCTGCGCGTGACGCGGCCCCGGCTGGCCGTCCTCGAAGCAGTCCGGGCCCATCCGCATGCCGACGCCGACACCATCATTGGCGTCGTTCGGGATGTCCTGGGCAGCGTCTCCAAGCAGGCCGTCTATGACGTGCTTTCAGCCTTGGCCGACGCCGGACTGGTCCACAGGATCGAGCCGTCGGGATCGCCGGCACGCTTCGAGGCCCGTGTGGGGGACAACCACCACCACGTGGTGTGCCGGAGCTGCGGCGACATTGCCGACGTCGACTGTGCCGTTGGCGAGGCTCCGTGCCTGCACGCCTCCAACGACCACGGCTTCACGATTGACGAAGCCGAGGTCATCTACTGGGGAACGTGCCCGGCCTGCACCGCCAAGAAGACTTTGGAAACCCAAAACACCTAGGAGCGAAACACTTTATGGCTAACGACAACACCTTGCCGCTGACCACCGTTGCCGGGGCACCTGTCGCGAACAACCAGGACAGCCTGACCGCCGGCCCCCGCGGCCCCATGCTGCTCCAGGACGTCTGGTTCCTGGAAAAACTGGCCCACTTTGACCGCGAGGTCATCCCGGAGCGCCGCATGCACGCCAAGGGCTCCGGCGCGTTCGGCACCCTGACCATCACCAACGACATCTCCCGGTACACCAGTGCCAAGGTTTTCTCCGAGGTGGGCAAGAAGACCGAGATGTTTGCCCGCTTCTCCACGGTGGCCGGCGAACGCGGCGCTGCCGACGCCGAGCGTGACATCCGCGGCTTCGCCGTGAAGTTCTACACCGAGGAAGGCAACTGGGACCTGGTGGGCAACAACACCCCCGTGTTCTTCTTCCGCGACCCGCTGAAGTTCCCCGACCTCAACCACGCAGTGAAGCGTGACCCGCGCACCAACCTGCGCAGCGCCGAGAACAACTGGGACTTCTGGACCAACCTGCCCGAGTCCCTGCACCAGGTCACCATCGTCATGTCCGACCGCGGCCTGCCGGCGTCCTACCGCCACATGCACGGCTTCGGCTCCCACACCTACTCGCTGATCAACGCCGAGGGCGAGCGTTTCTGGGTCAAGTTCCACCACGTCACCCAGCAGGGCATCAAGAACCTGACCGATGGGGAAGCCGCCGCGCTCGTCGGCTCCGACCGCGAGTCCCACCAGCGCGACCTCTTCGACGCGATCGAGGCCGGCGACTTCCCGAAGTGGAAGCTCATGGTCCAGATCATGCCCGAGGCCGACGCCGAGACCTACAAGTACCACCCCTTCGACCTCACCAAGGTCTGGAGCAAGAAGGACTACCCGCTGATCGAGGTCGGCGAATGGGAACTGAACCGCAACGCCGAGAACTACTTTGCCGACGTCGAGCAGGCAGCGTTCTCCCCGGCCAACGTGGTCCCCGGCATCAGCTTCTCCCCGGACCGCATGCTCCAGGGCCGCCTGTTCTCCTACGGTGACGCCCAGCGCTACCGCCTCGGTGTCAACCACCACCAGATCCCGGTGAACGCACCCAAGGCGCCCGTCAACTCCTACCACCGTGACGGCGCCATGCGCATTGACGGCAACCAGGGCGCGACGCCGAGCATCCAGCCGAACTCCTATGGCCGCTGGGCCGAGCAGCCCGCCTACGCCGAGCCGGCCCACGCCGTCGGCGCCGTGGCCGACCGCTTCAACTACCGCGAAGACGATGCCAACTACTTTGAGCAGCCGGGCATCCTGTTCCGCGAGAAGATGACGCCGGCACAGCGCCAGGTCCTGTTCGAGAACACCGCAAGGGCCATCGACGGTGCCTCACAGGCCACCATCGAGCGTCACATTTACAACTGCACGCAGGCCGACCCCGCCTACGGTGAAGGCGTGCGCCAAGCGATCGAGGCCCTGCAGGCCGCCAAGAATGACGGCGCCCTCGTCAATTCGGACGCCGTCTAGGGACTGCCGCCGGCCCGGTGCGCACCGTAATGGTGCCCACCGGGCCGGCGGTGTTTAAGGACCGGCGGTGTTTGACGACCGACGGCGGCGTCCCCGCCGGTGCCGCGGAAAATCAGCCGAGCAGGTGTTCGCGGCCAAACATGGCCGCTGCCGCCCGGGCCGTGGGCGTGCCGGCGTCGAGGTCGGCCCCGGCGGCCACGAGCAGGGCCACCACGGACTCCTCACCCTTGAACAGGGCGCCGGCGACGGGCGTCTGGTCGCGGCCGTTGCGGATGTTCGGCCCGGCTCCGCGCTCCAGCAGCATTTTCACCGTCTCAGTCCGGCCGCTGTAGGCGGCAAGCATCAGCAGGGTGTTGCCGTCGGGATCCCGGGCGTCCACCTGCAGGCCGTGGTCGAGGAACTCGGCGAGTTCGGCGGTGCGGCCCTCGCGGGCCAGGTCCATGGCGAGGGCGATGACCCTGGCGGCCTGTTCGTCATTGAGGGAGGGGTTGGAAGTCATTTCTCCAGCGTAGGCGATGGCCCGTCGTTTTTCGCCTGCCCATCCGCCGGGACGGGCAGGTCCAGCCCGCCGCCGGCCACGAAGCCGGCCAGCAGCGGGGAGGACCCGCCGTGCCGGCGGGCGAAGATGTGCAGCGTTGCCGGGGCGGGGGAGCCCCAATCGTCCGTGGCCCAGACAGCGAGGCCCTGGCGCCCCGGGTGCGGGTGCGACGCCAGCCGTTGCATGGTTTCGGCGAGTGTCAGGAGCGCGGCCGGGGCCAGGCGGTCAAGCGTCGGGGCCGGGAAGCGGGGGATTGCCGTCCAGTGGCCGCCGCGGAAGGGTTCGCCGGGCCGGGGCGGGGCCGGCTCGATGTGGAAGGGACGGTCCGCCCAGCCCGGCGGTTCCCACGAACGGTCCGCGCCTGGTGGGGGATCCCCTGGGCGAGGCCCCTCTCCCAAGGCGCGACGGGACACGGCGGACTCGGGAGTGGCGCCGGTGCCGGAGGACGGCAGCCCGGCCAGCCTGCCGCGCAGCTCCGCGTCCAGTTCCCCGGTGCCCGGAGCGGCCATGCGCCGGTGGGCGGGGAGGCGCAAGGGACCCGCCGGCGCGGTGCCTCCCGGCCAATGGAAAAAGAGGTGGAGGGTGGGGGTGGAGGTCTCCGCCAGGGGTTCCCCGACGGCGTCGCCCACCGGCTGCCAGTCCAGGGCCAGGTACAGCTGCGCGGCCGTGGCACCCTTGAGCGCCGCCAGGGCGCGGCGCAGGCGCCCGTAGCAATTCAGGAGGTCCGCGGCGGAGGCGGTGCCGAAGGCGAGGGCCGGATCGTTGAGGCGGAGCACAAGGTGTCCCTCCGTCAGCGGCAGCTTGGGCCGCCTGGCACTCCAGAACGTGGAGGAATGCAGCTGCGTGCGATGTGGAGCCAAGTCGTCCCCCCCTCCGGTGGACCCGGCGCCACCGATGCCATGGCCAGACTACGTGCCCGGCCGGCCGGGCGGAAGCGGCGGACCACACGGCTAGGCTTGGCCCGTGCCAAAAATACTCGCCGACATCACCCCGCTGAAGGAAAGCCCGGCCTTTCGGCGCTTGTGGCTGGGCAACGGGCTCTCCTCGATCGGCACGCAGCTGACCGTGGTGGCCGTCAGCCTGGAGGTGTACTACCTCACCGGCTCCACCCTGGCCGTGGGCATGCTCGGGCTCGTGGCGTTGGTGCCGCTCGTGTTTGCCGGGCTGTACGGGGGTTCCATCGCCGACGCGCACGACTGCCGCACGGTGGCCCTGGTCTCCTCCACGGCCCTGTGGCTGGTGACCATCGGCATCGCCGCCCAGGCCTGGCTGCGCCTGGACAACGTGTGGATCCTGTACGGGCTCATCGCCATCCAGTCGGCGGCGGCCGGGGTGAACGGCTCGGCCCGCAGCGCCATCGTGCCGCGCCTGGTGCGCCCGGAACTGCTGCCCGCGGCGAATGCGCTGAGCATGATCGTCATGGGCCTGGGCACCACGGTGGGCCCCCTGCTGGCCGGCATCCTGGTGGCCAATGTGGGCTACGGCTGGACCTACACCGTGGACGTGCTGACGTTCACGGCGTCGTTGTGGGCATTGTTCCGGCTGCCGGCCCTGCCGCCGCTCGGCGGCGGCACGGTCCGGCGGGCCGGGCTGAAATCCGTGCTGGAGGGGTTCCGGTTCCTGGGCAGCCGGCCCAACCTGCGCATGACGTTCCTCGTGGACATGTGCGCCATGGTCTTTGCCCTGCCCCGCGCGCTCCTGCCGGCCATCGGCGCCGTCTGGCTCGGCGGCGGCCAGCAGACGGCGGGGCTGCTGCTGGCCTCCATCGCGGCCGGCTCCTTCCTGGCCGCCCTGTTTTCCGGCCCCCTGGGCGGCGTCCGGCGCCAGGGCCTGGCCGTGCTCTGGTCCATCACGGTGTGGGGTACGGCGATCGCGGGGCTGGGCGGTGCTGTCCTGGCCGGCGGCCGCCTCCCGCCCGGCGGCGGCGTGTCGCCGTGGATTGTTGGTGCAGTGGCCGCCCTGGTGGTGGCCGGCGTGGCCGACTCCGTCAGTTCCGTGTTCCGCTCCACGATCCTGCAGTCCGCCACCCCGGACCACCTCAGGGGCCGGCTGCAGGGCATTTTCGTGGTGGTGGTGACCGGCGGCCCGCGCCTTGGCGATGTTTTCTCCGGCTCCACCGGCCAATGGCTGGGCGAGGGCTGGGCTGCCGTGGCCGGGGGCCTGATGTGCATTGCGGCCGTCTGGGCGCTGGCGGCGGGGCAGCGCGGCTTCAGGGCCTATGACGCCCGCCACCCGGAGCCCTGAGACGGGAACAACCGGCCCGGCCGGCTCGTTTTACCCGTATAGCCTTTTATGCGAATGACAGAAGGGACGGGGCCGTGCACAGCCACTTCAACGGACTGAAGACCACCGCGTTGTTTGGTGTCCTCTGGGCGGTGCTGCTCGGCATCGGCGCGCTCGTTGCGGGCGGCACGCGCAGTGCCGCGCCGTTGTGGATTTTTGCGCTGATTGGTGTCGGGACCACCGCCTACGGCTACTGGAACAGCGGCAAGATCGCCATCCGCTCGATGCAGGCCTACCCCGTCACGGAGGCGCAGGCGCCGGGCATCTACCGCATTGTCCGGGAACTCTCGACCAGGGCCAACCAGCCCATGCCGGCCATCTACGTTTCGCCCACGCAGGCGCCCAACGCCTTTGCCACGGGGCGCAACCCGAAGAACGCCGCCGTGTGCTGCACCGAAGGGATCCTGAACCTGCTCGATGAACGCGAACTGCGCGGCGTGTTGGGCCACGAGCTCATGCACGTCTACAACCGCGACATCCTCACCTCCTCTGTGGCGGCGGCCGTGGCCGGCGTCATCACCTCCGTGGCCCAGATGATGCTGTTCTTTGGCGGCGGCGACCGCCGCAATGCGAACCCGCTCGCCATGATGGCCATGGCCCTGCTGGCCCCCATGGCCGCCTCCATGATCCAGCTGGCCATCAGCCGCACCCGCGAATACGACGCCGACGAGGACGGTTCGAAGCTGACCGACGACCCGCTGGCGCTCGCCTCCGCACTCCGGAAGCTGGAATTCGGCGTCCAGCAGGCACCGCTGCCGGAGGAGCAGAAGCTGGTCAACGCCAGCCACCTCATGATCGCCAACCCGTTCCGCAACGGCGGTGCCCGCAAGCTGTTCTCCACCCACCCGCCGATGGCGGACCGCATCGCCCGGCTCGAAAAGATGGCTGGCCGCCCGCTCGCCTAGCCGCGGCGGAAGCGGCGCTGCCTACGCGAACCCGCCGAGGACCAGGGCGGCATGCACGAGTGACTCCCGGTCCGTGGTGGCGTGGGGCGAGAGGCGGATGCGCCACCGGCCGTGCAGGGTGGCCGTGATGCCGGCCAGTGCCAGGGCGGCGTGCGCCTCAGCGGCGTTGCCGTCAGGGAAGCCTGCCACCACAATGCCGGCGCGCTGCCCGGGCCCGCGCGGCGAGAGGACTTCCACGCCGGCGTCGTCCAGCAGCCCGATGAGCTCTCCGGCGCGTGCCTCGACGGCGGCCGCGATCCGTCGCGTGCCCGCCTCCTCCAGGAGTTCCAGCGCCGTGGCGAAGGCACCGGTGGCAAAGGGGGAGAGGTTCGTGACGCCGTACTTGAGGGCGTCGGCGCGCGCTGCATGCTCCACGCCGTCGTACGCCGTGGGGCTTTCGACGCCGGTCCAGCCGCCCAGGACGGGGCGGATCCGTTCCAGGCCTGCGGGCGAAAATGCCATGGCACCGGCCCCCCAGCCGCCGCGCACCCACTTTTGGCTGCCAACCACCACGGCATCCGCCACGGTCCAGTCAATGTCCGCCGCGCCAAAGCCCTGAATGCCGTCGACGAGCAACAGCCGGTCCGGGCCCAGGACGTCACGGAGGCCGGCCAGGTCGGCACGGTGCCCGGTACGGAAGTCGACGGCGCTGACGGCCACCGCCGTGACGTCCGGGGCCAGCGCCGCTGCCACGAGCTCCGGGGTCACCGGGGCTGCGTCCAGCAGCACAAGTTCGCACAGGCCGGCCTGTTGCGCCCGCAGCCACGGGTAGACGTTGGCCGGAAATTCACGGGCCCCGGCCAGGATCTTGCCCGGAAGGCCGAACGCCAGCTGGAACAGCCCGTACGATGTCGCGGGGACCAGCGCCACGTGGTCCGGCGCGAAGCCGCTGAGCCGCGAAAACACCTGGCGTGCCCGCAGGTCCCCGGCATGCAGCCGCCCGCTCGCGCCCACCCCGCCCTCGGCGGCCAGGGACATCAGGGCGGCAGCGGTCTCCAGCACCGGGGCCGAGGGCGGGCCGTAACTGGCAAAGTCCAGGTAGCCGGGCTGTTCCCGGAAGGCGGCGGAGTAGCTGGCGGGCAGTGGGGCGGGAGCCTGCATGGGTCGGTTCCTTGCGGGGATGGGGACTGTCACGGGTGCCTCAAGCATGCCACGGCTCCGCGGGGCCGGCAGGAAACGGGGACCCGGGCAGCCGGCGCCCACTGCAGTTCCCAGCGCGGTAGGACAGAATGGGGGTATGCGACTGATCCTGATCCGACACGGCCAGACACCCAACAACGTCCGGAGCCTGCTCGACACGGCCGTCCCCGGTCCGGGGCTGACCGCCATGGGGGAGCAGCAGGCAGCCGCCCTGCCCGCCGCCCTGCGTGGCGAGCGGATCAGCCGCCTCTATGTCTCCAACCTGGTCCGCACCTCCCTGACCGCCGCATCGCTTGCCGCAGACCGCGGCCTGGAACCGGTGGTCCGCCCCGGGCTCCGCGAGATCAGTGCCGGATCCCTGGAAATGAAGGGCGACCCCGACTCGATCCAGGCCTACCTGGAAACCGTCCTGGCCTGGCTGGGCGGCGACTTGTCGGCGCGCATGCCCGGCGGCGACACCGGCCGGGAAGTGCTTGAACGCTTTGACGCCGTCGTGGCGGAAGCGGCCGCCGGCGACGGAACCGGCGCCGTCGCCATGGTCAGCCACGGTGCCATGATCCGCTTCTGGGCCGGACACCGGGCCACCAACGTCGACTGGTCGGACCCGAAATACCACGAGCTTTCCAACACGGGGATTCTCACGCTCGAGGGCACGCCGGCCCCGGGGAACGCACCGGGCGGCTGGCAGCTCCTGGACTGGCAGGGCACCCCGGCCGGCGGACTGGGCGGCACCGACTTTGATGGGCCGACGGCGGAGCTGGACGCGGGCGCGGCCCGCGCCGACAATGTCCAACGCTAGCCACGGGGCCCGGGCAGGATCCCCGGGCACCGGCGCGGGGCCCGGGCAGGGTGCGTTCAACACGGCCAACCTGTGGCGGCTGAAGCGGATCGGCTGGGTGTGGCTGGGCACGGCCGCCGTGTGCATTGCACTGCTGGCCGTCGGGGCGCCGCTGAACATGACCCTGTACCAAATGGTGCTGCCCTTTGGGCTGGGCATGGCAATCCTGCACGCGGCCGCCCTGGGGCTGACGGCGGCGCGGCCGGTGGCGGGCATGGCGGTGTCGCTCGTGCCCATGGTGGTCATGCCGCTCGTGTCCACGCCGCAGGGGGGCGCGCCCATGCCCTTCAGCGTGGTGGCCATGGTGACACAGGTCCTGGTGATCTGCGTGGCCGGGATGCGCAGCCACTGGATGGTGGCGGCCGGCGGGTGGCTGCTGAGTGTGGGCGTGGGCGTGATGGACAACTACCTCACCCTGCCGCACGGGCAGACGCAGGCCGCCCAAATCAACGTGGTGGTCTTCGCCGCCGTGTCAGGCGGACTGATGGTGGCCTCCGTCGTGGCCCAGCAATGGCAGCACCTGCGCGCCGAACTGGCCGCCGAACGTACCCTCAGCGCCGAGGAGCAGTCCCGCCGCCGGCTGGCCGAGGAGCGCACCCGCATTGCGCGCGAACTTCACGACGTCGTGGCCCACGGCATGTCCGTGGTGGTGGTCCAGGCAACCACCGCGGCGTACCGGCACGCCGGACTCAGCGACGAGCTGAAGCAGGAATTTGAGGACATCGCCAACAACTCACGCCGGGCCATGACGGAAATGCGGAGCATGCTCGGATCATTGCGCGATTCCGGCGGGGGGCGCGAAACGGCGCCGCAGCCGGGCTTTACGGACCTCCCGGGCCTGCTGGCCTCCGCCCGCACGGCGGGGGTGCGCGTCCGCGACCCCGAGCTGTCCGGTGTCGACCTTGACGCGGTGGGTGAGGTGATCGCCCTGACGGCCTACCGGATTGTCCAGGAGGCCCTGAGCAATGTGATCCGCCACGCCCCCGGGGCCGCGGTGGAGATCGGCTTCACCACGGCGGCCGGCAGGCTTGAAGTGTCGGTGGTCAATTCGCCGTCGGACGTCGGTGCCGTGATGGCCCAGCTGGACCGCGGCTCCCATGTGGGCCAAGGGCTGATCGGCATGCGTGAGCGGGCGGCCATTGTCGGCGGATCGGTCTTCTGCGCCCCGACGGTGGACGGCGGCTTTTCCGTCGTGGCCTCGCTGCCGATGATCAGCGTCGGCAAGGGATCCCCCGCCCGGAACCAGGACGGGAAGGGCACAGCATGAGCATCCGGGTGCTGGTGGTGGATGACCAGGCGATGGTGCGGGAGGGCTTTGCCGCCCTGCTTGGCGCACAGTCGGACATCGAGGTGGTGGGCCAGGCCGAGAACGGCGCCGTGGCCGTTGAACTCGCGGCAAGCTGCCGTCCCGATGTGGTGCTCATGGACGTGCGCATGCCCGTCATGGACGGCTTGGAAGCGGCCCGGCGGATCCTGGCCGAGGCCCTGGACGGCGGGCCGGAACGGTCGGTCCACGTGCTGATGCTGACCACCTTTGACGTGGACGACTACGTCTACGACGCCCTGCGGATCGGGGCCGGCGGCTTCCTGTTCAAGGATGCGCTCGCCGACGAACTGGTGGCCGCCGTGCGGATTGTGGCCGGGGGAGAGGCCCTGCTGGCGCCGTCCGTGACCCGGCGGCTGATTGAACGGTTTGCGCAGTCCAGCGCCCGCCCCGAACTGTCCCGGGACCGCCTGGACGGGCTGACGGACCGCGAGCTGGAAGTCATGACGCTGGTGGGCCGGGGGCTGTCGAACCACGAGATTGCCGCGGCACTGTTCATCGCCCAGCAGACCGTGAAGACGCATGTGAGCAAAATCCTGGCCAAGCTGGAACTGCGGGACCGGGTGCAGATGGTGGTGCTGGCCTACGACACCGGGCTCGTGGAGCCCGGTGCGTAGGGTCCGGGCTACCGCGGCGGCGGCTGGATGACCTTGAACAACGCCCCGGTGGGATCGGTCAGCCCGGCCAGGCGGCCGAAGGGAGTGTCCTGGGCCGGCTGGACCACGGTGGCACCCAGGGAGAGGGCCGTCGCAACGGCCGCATCGGCGTCGTCCACCTGGAAATAGACCTGCCAGCTGGAGGGGGCCTGCTCGGGGAGCTCGCGGCTGGCGTCCATGACGCCGGCGACGGAATCGCGTCCCTCTCCCACCGTGGAGTACCTGAACTCAGGGGTGTCGCTCATGACGGCGGTCTTCCAGCCAAAGACGTCCTGGTAGAACTTCAGGGCCGCGGGGTAGTCCTTGGTCCAGAGCTCGTGCCAGTTCGCGGCGCCGTCGACGGAGTGGGCCTGGAAGCCGGTGTGGCCGCCAAACTCCCACAGGCCCACGGCCGCGCCGGCGGGGTCGCCCAGCATGGCCATCCTGCCCTGCTCCGGGACGTCCATGGGTGCGAGGTAGGTGACGCCGCCGGCCTTGGTGGCCGCGGCCACCGTCGCGTCAATGTCGTCGACGCGCAGGTAGGTGGACCACACGTCAGGGTGTCCGGCGTCGTCCGGGTTGCTTTGCATCAGCCCGGCCACGGACTTTCCGTCCTTCAAGGCCGTGGTGTAGCCGCCGTACTTCTCCACGTCGCCGGTCTCGTACGTCCAGCCGAACAAGGCGGTGTAAAACTCCTTGGCGCGGGCCGGGTCCGCGGTCATCAGGTCGATCCAGCAGGGTGCGCCCGCGGGAATTTCAGTCATGGCTGCTCCTTGGCATGTGAATTGAAAGATCAGGTGAATTACAAGGTCAGGTGAATTGAAACGTCAAGACAAGCCACGAGCCTATGCCCGCAGGGACGGGCCCACAAGTGAAAAAGGGCACTTGCAGGCTGGGAATTCACCGGGCGTCCACCGGAGCTTTCCCGCGCGCAAGTGCCCCGTTGGGCCGGCGGCGCCAGTCAGCGCAAATTGACGAACTGCAGGTCCGCATCCTCAAACTTGCGCAGCAGCGCCATGACCGCCTGTAGGTCGTCACGGCTCTTGGAGCTCACCCGCAGTTCGTCACCCTGGATGGTGGACTTGACGCCCTTGGGCCCCTCGTCGCGGATCAGCTTGTTGATCTTCTTCGCCACGTCCTGGGCAATGCCTTCCTTGATCGAGGCTTCCAGGCGGTACTCCTTGCCGGAAGCGAACGGCTCGCCTGCATCCAGGGACTTCAGCGAAATGCCGCGCTTGATCAGCTTGGATTCAAAAACATCCATGACGGCCATGACGCGTTCCTCGGAATTGGCCTTAAGCAGGATCTTCTCGCCGCTGAAGTCGATTTCCGCGCCGACCCCCTTGAAGTCGTAGCGCTGGGCGACCTCCTTCTGGGCCTGGTTCAGCGCGTTGGCGACCTCCTGCTTGTCCACCTTGCTGACGACGTCGAACGTTGACTCACTGGCCATGATTCCTCCACATGCATGAAAAAGTGACGGTTGATTTGAAACCAAGCCTAGCGCCCGAGGGGCGGGCTGCGAGTTTACGAGCGGTTCACAGTTCGCTCCAAGCGGACGCGGAGTGGGAGCACATTTGGACCGGGAATCGTTATACCCGTTGAGAGCCACCACGTCTGGAGGACTGATGAGCAAGACCGAAGGCACGACGCCGGAACCCGACCCCGTCCCTGCGGCACCATCCGCCGTGGCCCCCATGGAGGGTGCGGCGCTTCCCGGCAAGTCCCGGCCCGGAATGAAGGCAGCCGTGGGCACGGCCATGGCGGCGGCCACCCTGGCGGCCGTGACGGTGCTGTCCGGGACCGTGCTCAGCCAGGAGCCCGACGCCATCCTTGCCTCGCCCGTCAACTCGGCCTCGTCGCGCATCGCCGGTGTCCAGGCGGACATGGCGCGCGCCGTGGCCCTTCAGCAGGTGACGCCCGAACAGGCAGCGTTCCTGGAGAAACAGCTGGTCCGCCGGATCGAAGGCGGCACGCAGGCCTGATTCCCCGGGCACGACGGGGATGGAAAACGCCCGATTCGATTCTTGGCCGAATACCTTGTATTGTTTTACTGCTCCCACTTGATGGGGGCGAAAGCCGGGACGCAACAATGAGGCCCGGCGGGCCATGGCAGATTACCCGAGTGGCCAAAGGGGGCTGACTGTAAATCAGCTGGCAACGCCTTCACTGGTTCGAATCCAGTATCTGCCACCATCAGGGGAAGCCCGGAGCCTTGCGGGAAATCGCAGGCTCCGGGCTTTCCGCCTTTAACGCCCGCAGCCACCACCGCAGCCCGCAGGATGCGCCCGGAGGGCGGGGAACTACAGTTAAGGCATGGAATATCTCGTGCCCTTGGTCATTGTGCTGGTCATTGTCATTGTGGTGATCGTGGCCTCCCGGTTCATGGGCCGCAAGGGGAGGGCCATCCAGGATGCAGAAGGCCCGAAGCCCCGCACGGCGGCTCCGTCCGAACGCAAGCCCAGGGTTACGCGTGAGATGGCCGTGGAGGCCGCTGCGAAGCTGACGCCCGAGACCCACCGGGCAGTCTATTCGCTGATTGCCCGCCAGCAGGTGCTCAATGCCGTACAGGCCTACCGCAAGGCCACAGGCACCAGCCTGGGCAAGTCCGCCGCGGCCGTTGCCGCACTGGCCGAATATCCCCAGCCCTTGCCCGAACAACCCGCCGACGCCCCCCTGGTGGTCGAGGACATCCTCCAGGCTGCCCCGAAACCTGCCGGGCCGACGCCGGCCACCCCGAAAGCTGCCGATCCCGGACAATCCGGATCCGGCCAGCCCAATTCCGGCCAGCCCAAATCCGGCAAGGACACTACGGAGCGGGCCGAGGGCAGGGCCGTACCGGCCGCACCCAGCTACCGCTACCGGGCCATCGTCTCCCGCGGCGACGAGGTCCGTGAGGTGGCCAGCACGCGCCTGAACGAGGAAGTCTTCGGGCGCATCCGTTCGCTCGCTCTGTCAGGGGACCTGGACGGTGCGGCCCGGCTCCTGCGCAACCACGCCGATTTGTCCGAGGACGACGCCCGGGAGTTTGTCTCGATGATCGGCCCGGAACGCTGACCACGGGCAGGCACTGAGCCTGCTTTTTTGGGCCCTTTGTCTTTAGGGCCCTGCGGCCGCGCGTGCTGCGGGGCCGCCTAGGCGGGCAGGCTGACTTCGAGCTCGAAGCCGTCCTCGTGGTGGATCAGTTGACGGCCCATCCCGGCGTCGAGCTGGATCCACAGGCACCGGCGGTCGCTGGTCAACGTCTCCACCGTGCCGGACAGGCGCCAGCCGCGCTCGTTGACGAGGGCAACATGCTGGTCCTTGGCCAGGGCCGGCCACACATCACGGCCCTCGTGCGCTTGTGGGGCATGGTCGGGTTCCCGGTGGTGGCTGGGGCGGGTCATGGTTCCTCCTGGGGCGCGGTTGCTTCGGCGGTGCTACGTATGGTTATACACAGCCAACCCGGACAAATTGGGTGCACCAGGTGTGCTCTCCGTGAATTTTATGTGTCCACGTTGTGTGGAGCCGGCGCACTGCCTCCCGCGTCCACGGCAAAAACCAGCGTGTCCAGCCACCGGCCGTTGATGAGCCGGTCATTTTCCAGCCGTCCCACCTGTGCCATCCCCAACTTCTGCAACACGCCGGCGGAGGCCACGTTTTCCGGGCGGCAGGCGGCGGTGATCCGGGACAGGTGCAGCTGTGAAAAGCCAAAATGCAGCATGGCGGAGGCTGCTTCCGTGGCATACCCCTTTCCCCACCGGTCCGGATGGAGGGTGTAGCCAATTTCCGCCTCCTGCGTCCCGTGCCGCCCGCCGCGGGTGTTCAGCGTGAGTCCGATGGAGCCGATGACGCTGCCATCGAGCGTGATGGCGAGGGTGTGGCTGCGGCGCGGTGCTTCTGCGGCCTTGTCGATGCAAAAGTTGAGGAAGTCGCGGGTGTCCTGTTCCGAGTTCGGGCCCCACTCGACAAAGGTGCTGGTGCGCGGGTCCGAGGCGAAGGCATGCACGGCGGCGTGGTCGGATAGCGTGTATTCGCGCAGGACCAGGCGCTCCGTGGTCAATTCCATGCGGCAAGTCTAGGCGAACGTCTCCGGGCGGACGCCTTGACCCTTAGGCAGCCTAATGTTAGACTACCTAACTATGAGCGAAGATCTTGGGGAACTGGCGGGCAGCTATCGCAACATCCTGCGCCAGGCCGTCTATCTGTTGCGCTCCATGGACGCCGAAGGGGAGCTCAGCACCGGCCATGTCAGCACGCTGAACATGCTGGCAGCAGGGCCGTTGCGGGTCAGCGCCATCGCCCGGTTCGCCGGCATCCGCGTGCCAAGTGCCACCGAGCAGGTCATCAAGCTGGAGGCTGCCGGATTGGTGGAGCGGAAGCCGGACAGCACGGACGCGCGGGCCGTGCTGGTCGAGCTGACCGGGGACGGCCGCAAGGCGCTCGACGTGGCCAACACGCGGCGGACCGCCGAAGTCGCCGCAGCCCTCGCCACCCTCTCGACGGAGGAGCGGCTGGCCGTCAGGAACGCCATCCCCGCCATCGACAAACTCAATGCGGCGCTGAGGACCTGACCTCCGGCGGCGGGCGCGGCCGCCGGCGTCGTCTGTGAACAATGAAAGATCCAAAGGAGTAAACGTGCAGGCCAACACGGCAGAGAACTCTGCCCACGAAATAGAGGACGTCCTCGCCGATGAGAAGAGGTCGATGCTCAAGCAGCCCAAGGCTGTCTGGGCCGTGGCGTTTGCCGCAGTCTTCGCGTTCATGGGGATCGGCCTGGTGGACCCAATCCTGCCCGCCATCGCCAAGAACCTGCAGGCCACGGCGAGCCAGGTTTCGCTGCTGTTCACCAGCTACTTCCTGGTCACCGCAGTAGCCATGCTCATTACGGGATTTGTCTCCTCCCGCATCGGCGGCAAGAAGACCCTGCTGATCGGGCTGTCCGTCATCGTCGTCTTTTCGGCCCTGGCAGGCACCTCCGGCACGGTTGACGCGCTGGTCGGATTCCGGGCCGGCTGGGGACTGGGCAACGCGCTGTTCGTCGCGACGTCGCTGGCCGTCATGGTGGGCGTGGCCTCCGGCGGCCACGCAACCGCCATCATCCTCTACGAAGCAGCCCTGGGCCTGGGCCTTTCACTCGGCCCGCTCATGGGTGCGCTGCTGGGCGGCTGGCAGTGGCGGGCGCCATTCTTCGGCACGGCCACGGCCATGGCCATCGCCTTCATCCTGCTGATCATCATGTTGCCCAAGACGCCCGTGCCCGCCGTCAAGACCCGGCTGCGGGACCCGCTGGTGGCCTTGGGGCACAAGGGGCTGCGCACCACGGCCGGCAGCGCCCTGTTCTACAACTACGGTTTTTTCACCATCCTGGCCTTTGTACCGTTCATCCTGGGCTTCAACGCCTACGGCATCGGTGCCGTGTACTTTGGCTGGGGTGTCGCCGTGGCCGTGTTCTCCGTGTTCGTGGCCCCCATCGTGCAGCGCCGCTTCGGCCCTGTGAAGTCGCTCATCGGCGCCCTGCTGGGCCTCATGGTGGTGCTGGCCGGACTGGCCGTTGCTGCAGGCCATTCGGTGCCGGCGATCGTGGTCCTGACCATTGTGTCCGGCGCGCTGCTGGGCATCAACAACACCCTGTTCACCGAAATGGCCATGGCCGTCTCCGATTCGCCCCGGCCGGTGGCCAGCGCCGGCTACAACTTTGTGCGCTGGATGGGAGGCGCCCTGGCGCCGTTCCTGGCCGCCAAGATCGCCGAGCACACCTCGGCGTCGGTCACCTTCTATGTGGCCGCCGCAGCGGTGCTGGTCAGCGCCGGGGTGATCTTTGGCGGGCGCAGGTTCCTCGCCGCCCATGAGCCTGAGGGCGTGTAGGGCCGTTATTCCCGCTCACGCGCTGAGCGAAACCTGTAGCCATGCCTCCCGCCGTCACGTAGCGTGGAAGTCATGGCTACAGTTGAAATCACCACCGAATCGTTTGGCACCACCATCGAGAGCAACGACATTGTGTTCGTCGATTTCTGGGCTTCCTGGTGCCAGCCATGCGTCCGTTTTGCGCCCACCTATGAGGCTGCCTCGGACAAGCACGACGACGTCGTGTTCGGCAAGGTTGACACCGAGGCGCAGCAGCAGCTGGCCGCCGAGGCCAACATCACCTCCATCCCCACGCTGATGGCCTTCCGTGAAAAGGTGCTGGTCTTTGCCCAGCCCGGTGCGCTCAGCGGCACGGACCTGGACAAGGTCATCACAGCGGTCAAGGACCTGGACATGGCCGAGGTGCACTCCGCCGTCGCCAAGCAGCAGGCCGAGGCAGCCGGCGGCAACGCCGGCGAGTAAAAGCCCAACAACCGGTTGAGGTTGGGGACCGTGGCACCATTGGGTGTCGCCGTCCCCAACCTCAACAGTTTTTAAGGGCAGTCCGGTTTTAAAGGCAATCCAGTTTTAAAGGCGGTCCAGCTTGACGGGCTCGGCCAGCAGCGCGCTGAGGGACTCGTTGAGGTCCTGCACCGCGACGCCCTTGCTGTGCTTGTCGAGGGCATCCTCGGACGCCCACTGCTCGGTCAGCACAATCTTTTCTTCCGATTCCTGCGTGATTTCATACTGGATGCAGCCCGGCTCCTCGACGACCTGCTCGATCGCGATCTCGAGGGCGAGCTTCACACGGAAGAATTCGCCCTCGTTGGGGATGAATGTGGCCTTGAGGTTGATGAGGTCGCTCATGCCCTCAGCCTAGGCGATGGGCGCCCGCAGGCGGGAAGCCGTCCCGCAGTGTGAACGTCATGCTCAGTGGCTGCGGTGGTCCTGGATGCCCATGCGCGGGCCGCGGGCGGGCTTGCGGAAACCGCTCAGGTACAGCATCCGCACCACCCGCTGCCGGTGCCCGCGCCACGGTTCCAACAATTCCAGCATGCCGGCGTCATCCACGGGCTGTCCGGCCAGCGCCCAGCCCACAAAGGCGGCCAGGTGGTAGTCGCCCACGGCCACCGCATCGGCGTCCCCGTGGGTGCGCTGCGTGACCTCGGCCGCAGTCCACACCCCTATCCCCGGGATGCCCTGCATCTTCGCGGCCGCTTCCGTGGCCGGCAGCGATGCCAGCCGTTCCAGGCCCGACGCCGAACCCGCCGCGCGCAGCACCGTCGCCGAGCGCTGTGGCCCCACGCCTGCCCGGTGCCACTCCCACGACGGAATTTTTGCCCATTGCCGCGGGGTGGGCGCCACCATCAGGTCCGCCGGAATGTCCGGGTGGCTGCCCGCGCCCGGTGCCGTGCTGCCAAACTTTCGCAGCAGGGTGGCGTAGCCGCGGCGGGCCTCCAGCGCGGTGACCTTTTGTTCCAGGATGGCAGGCACCAGGGCGTCGACCATGCGCCCGGTGGCGGGCAGGCGCACTGCCGGGTGCCGGCGTCGTGCCTCCCGGGCGAGCCGGGGCAGGGTGGCATGGAACACCGGGGCGTCAAAGGGGGACCAGTCGTCGTTGCGGCCCAACAGGGACGGGGCGCCGTGGAGTGCGTGGCCGGCGCCGGGGCCCCAGGCCCGGGCATGGAGTTCGGTGCCGCGTTGGCTGATGCCCAGCGTCGCCGGGCCGTCCGGGGTGTTGAAGGCCAGCCAGGCCGTGCCGGGGGTGAGGCGGATGGTCCTGTCCCCGGGGCCGCGGCCGAGGATGCCCAGTGTCTCGTGCAAACTGTAGGGGCCGCCGGCATCCCAGACCAGGGCGGGACCCGGGTGTGTCGCGGTGGCGGTCATGGTTCCATGGTCGCATGCCGGGCCGGGGGCTGGCTGCCGGGGGACCGCGCGGGTAGGGTGGTGGCATCGATCAGGGGGCGCAGATGCAGTTTGCCGGGCGGCCGGGATGGCGGATGGACGAGGATTTTTCCTGGCCGCTCACCGTGGCGCTGCACATGCGTGACGCGCTGAAGCTGCCCGCCACGCAGCCGTTCTTCATCCCGCCGCTGGAGCCGGCGGTGCCCGAACACGTTCCTGCCAGGGGTCCGGGGCTGGACTTGGTGTTAGCTGAAGAATGGGCAAACTGGTTTTCGGCGCTGCTGGTGTACCCGGCCGACATCCCGGGCAATGCCCCCATCGAGTACCTGCCCCTGGAAGGCTGCTCACCGGCCTTTGATCGGCTGGTTCGTGGGTGTTACGGCGATGCCCGGGCCTATGCCAACACCTTCAAGGAAGAATATTTTCGGCGGTTCATTCGCACAATGAAGGAACAGGGTCCGCTGGAAACCTATCTGGTGCGCTCCATCGAAAAGGAACTTGGCCACCGCGCCGCACCCTTCAAGCTCGGCGTGCGGATACTGCCGGCCCAGGGTTTTTGGCTGCACCGGACAGGGCCCGCGGAGGTGCTGGTCAGCGACGGCGTCCGCAAGGATCCCGGGCAGCTGCGCCGCCTGCTGGGGCCCATCATCAGGGAACTGGCCCAGTAAACCTGGCCTCCGGCGTTGGGCGCCTGCGCAAGGCTGGACGTCACGCCGGGGCAAAATCCCGGATGGGTTCTGCCCCCGGTGTACCCGGGGCACAACCCGACTTGGGTTTTGCCCCGCAGGGAAGCTGCCGGACCGGACCAACTGCGGTGATTGTTGGCGAAGCCGCGCGCAAGGGCCCAGGGAACCTGGACAGTCAACGCGGCCACCCGGCGTCGTACTTAGGAGGCCCGCTCCGCCGGTTCCCCGGCCAGGCCCTGGGCCGCCCGCTCCAGGATTTCCCGGCACGCCAAAATGGCCGGGCGGCTGCGGCTGGCACGGCGCGCCGAGGTGAACACGGTGCGCCGCGGTGCCCCGGGAAGGTCCACCAGCTCCAGCGCCGGGGCGCGGCCGGTCCACATCAGGTCGGGCATCAGCGCCACGGCGTTGCCGGATTCAATGAGGCGCACCTGGGCCTGGAGGTCGGCCGTTTCAAAACGCACATCGGGCTCAAACCCGGCCTGGCGGCAGGCCTGCTCGGCCCAGTGCCGCGATGCCGCACCGCGCGGCTCCATGACCCATGGCAGCCCGGCAGTGTCCGCAATGTCCAGGACAGGTTCGCTGCGCAAATGGGACACGGTGCCGGCAGTTCCGGGGGAGGGGACGGCCAGGCGGATGGCGTCCGTGGTCAGCACCACCCGGTCCAGTTCGGGGTGGCGGGGCGCGGCATGTCCGGGATACTGTTCGGCGACCACCAGGTCAAAGTCGCGCGCCCAGGTTTCATACAACGCTGTCTCGGGCTCCCGCTGCACCATTTCAATGCGGACCTCGGGGTAGTTCTGCGCCATGGCGGTGAGCATCTCCGGCAGAAGGGCCAGCGCGGCGGACTGGAACACGGCCAGCTTCACGGTCCCCGTGACGGTGGTCAGCGAGGCGGACATGTCCGCCTCGGCCCGCTCCAGGGTCTCCAGGATCTCCGCCGTGTGGGCCACCAGGATCTCCGCCTGCGGCGTCAGCTGGACCCGCCGGCCCACCTTGAGCAGCAGTTTCACGCCCGCTTCCTTTTCCAAAAGCGCCAGCTGCTGCGACACCGCGGAGGGGCTGTACTGCAGGGCCAGGGCCACGTCGGCAAGGGTGCCGCGGAGGTGCAATTCGCGCAGCAGCCGCAGGCGTTTGACGTCCAGCACGGGGGCCTCCAAAGAGTTAAGTAAACACGAATGATATTCATCAAAAAACATCACTTTTGCTAATTGAATATTAGCCCCATACTGGAGCTAAAGGGAACCCCCGAGGCGCCGATCCAGCTGCCTGCGTTGGATCCCGGCCCAACCCGAGCGCCAACAGAAAAGAACGCACCAGCCATCATGACAACCACCATCGACACGGACCCCGCCGCCACCATTCCTGCCCCCGGCAACGACCTTGCGCAGGAAACCATCGCCCTCGTCCGGCACTGGCTGACCGAGGCCGCAAAGTTCCCCGCCGACATCTCCGCCCAGCGCCTGGCGGGCGTCCTGAAGGACCCCAACGGCCTGGACTTCACCGTCGGCTTCGTCGACGGCGTGATCCGCCCCGAGGACCTGGCCGTTGCCGGCCGGAACCTGGCCGTGCTGGCGCCCAAGGTGCCCGCCTTCCTGCCGTGGTACATGCGCGGGGCCGTCCGCCTCGGCGGCGCCATGGCCCCCATCCTGCCGCAGCTCGTCATCCCCATTGCCCGCAGGGTCCTGCGCGAGATGGTGGGCCACCTGATCGTGGACGCCACCGACGCCAAGCTGGGCCCGGCCATCGCCAAGATCCGCCGGGGCGGCGTGGACCTGAACATCAACCTGCTGGGCGAGGCCGTGCTGGGCGAAAACGAGGCCGCCCGCCGCCTTGAGGGGACCATGCGCCTGCTGGCGCGTGACGACGTCGACTACGTCTCCATCAAGGAGTCCTCCACCGTCGCCCCGCACTCCGCCTGGGCCTTCGACGACGCCGTCAACCACGTCGTGCAGGAACTCACCCCGCTGTATGCGCTGGCCAACTCCTTCCCCAAGCCCAAGTTCATCAACCTGGACATGGAGGAGTACAAGGACCTCACCATGACCATCGCGGTGTTCAAGCGCATCCTGGACAAGCCCGAGTTCAAGAACCTCGAGGCCGGCATTGTGCTCCAGGCCTACCTGCCGGACACCCTCGCGGCCATGATCGAGCTGCAGGAGTGGGCGGCTGCGCGCCGGGCCGCCGGCGGCGCCCCCGTCAAGGTGCGCATCGTCAAGGGCGCCAACCTGCCCATGGAACAGGTCCAGGCCTCCGTCTACGGCTGGCCGCTGGCCACCTGGGGCACCAAGATGGACTCGGACACCAACTACAAGCGCATCGTGAACTACGCACTGACGCCGGAGCACATCGAGAACGTGCACATCGGCGTCGCCGGCCACAACCTTTTTGACGTCGCCCACGCGTGGCTGCTCGCCAAGAGCCGCGGCATCGGCACCGCCACCGGCCAGCTGGAATTTGAGATGCTGCTGGGCATGGCCACCGGGCAGGCCGAGGCCGTGCGCCGCGACGTCGGCTCCCTGCTCCTCTACACGCCCGTGGTCCATCCCGGTGAGTTCGACGTTGCCATCGCCTACCTGATCCGCCGCCTGGAAGAAGGCGCCAGCCAGGAAAACTTCATGTCCGCCGTGTTTGAGCTCTACGACAACGAGGCCCTGTTCGAGCGCGAGCAGAACCGCTTCCTTGCCTCCCTGGCCGCGCTGGACACGGAGGTCCCCGCGTCCAACCGGACCCAGGACCGCTCGGTGCCGGCGGCCCCCGCCGCCACGGACACCTTTGCGAACACGCCGGACACGGACCCGGCCCTGCCGGCCAACCGTGCCTGGGGCAAGGAAATCCTGGCCCGGATCCCCGGCTCCAGGCTGGGCGACGACATCGTGGCAGCGAGCCGGGTGGCGGACCTGGCACAGCTGAACGGCATCGTGGACTCGGCGTTGGAGGCCGGAAAGGCCTGGGGCGCCATGACCGGCGCCGAACGCGCCGCCGTGCTGCACCGCGCCGGCGACGTCCTGGAATCCCGCCGCGCCGAACTCATGGAGGTCATGGCTTCCGAGACCGGCAAGACCCTGGACCAGGGGGACCCCGAAGTCAGCGAAGCCATTGATTTCGCGCACTACTACGCCGAGCGCGCCAAGGACCTGGACGCGGTCGACGGCGCCACGTTTGTCCCGGCGAAACTCACCGTTGTGACCCCGCCGTGGAACTTCCCCGTGGCCATCCCGGCCGGATCCACCCTGTCCGCACTGGCCGCAGGCTCCGCCGTCGTCATCAAGCCGGCCACCCAGGCGCGGCGCTGCGGCTCCGTCATGGTGCAGGCGCTGTGGGACGCCGGCGTTCCCCGCGAGGTGCTGGCGCTGGTGCAGCTGGAAGAGCACGCGCTCGGCCAGGCACTGGTCTCCCACCCCGCAGTGGACCGGGTGATCCTCACCGGCGGCTACGAAACGGCCGAACTGTTCCGCAGCTTCCGCACCGACCTGCCGCTGCTGGCCGAAACCTCCGGCAAGAACGCCATCATCGTCACCCCCAGCGCCGACCTGGACCTGGCCGCCAAGGACGTGGTGCAGTCCGCGTTCGGGCACGCCGGGCAGAAGTGCTCCGCCGCCTCCCTGGTCATCATGGTCGGGTCGGTGGCGAAGTCCGCACGCTTCCACAACCAGCTCCTTGACGCGGCCCGCAGCATGGTCGTCGGCTACCCGGAAACCGCCACGAGCCAGATGGGGCCGATCATCGAACCGGCCGCCGGCAAGCTCCGCAAGGCCCTGACCACCCTGGACGCCGGGGAATCCTGGGCCATTGAGCCCCGCCAGCTCGACGACTCGGGCCGGCTCTGGTCCCCGGGCGTGCGCACCGGCGTTGCCGAAGGTTCGGAATTCCACCTGACCGAGTACTTTGGTCCCGTCCTGGGTGTCATGGCGGCCGAGACGCTGGAGGACGCCATCGCCATGGTCAACCGGATCGACTACGGGCTGACCAGCGGCCTGCACTCGCTGGACCCGGCCGAGATCGGGCTGTGGCTGGACACCGTCCAGGCAGGCAACCTGTACGTGAACCGCGGCATCACCGGCGCCATTGTCCAGCGGCAGCCGTTCGGGGGCTGGAAGAAGTCGGCAGTGGGTGCCGGCACCAAGGCAGGCGGGCCCAACTACCTGGTGGGTCTGGGCAACTGGCTGCCCGCAGCGTCGACGGCCACTGCGCCGCTGGGCGATGCCGCGCGCAAGATGCTCAACGCCGCCTCCTCCCTCGACGCCGAGGGGCAGGCCTTCCTGTCCCGGTCGCTGCACAGCGACGCCGCCGCCTGGGCCGCCGAATTCGGCATCGCCAAGGACGTCTCCGGGCTGTCGGCCGAGCGCAATGTGTTCCGCTACCTGCCGCTGAACCCCCTGGTCCGCCTGGCCGAAGGCGAACCCGTGGCCAAGCTGCTGCGCGTGCTCTCGGCAGGAATCACGGCCGGGGCCGTTCCGGAAGTCTCCTCCGGCGTCGAACTTCCCAACGCCGTCAAGGCCCTGCTGGTGAGCCTGCGCATACGCGTCACGGTGGAGAACGACGCCGACTGGCTCGCCACCGCGCGCCGCTTCGGTGCCGGGCGCATCCGGCTCATTGGCGGGGATGCCTCCGCCGTGTACGGCGCCACGGGCGGCCGCCCCGACCTGGCGATCTACCACAACGAGGTCACCGAGGCCGGGCGCATTGAGATGCTGCCGTTCCTGCACGAGCAGGCCGTCAGCATCACGGCGCACCGCTTCGGCACGCCGAACCACCTCTCGGACGGCCTGATCTAGCCGGTTCCGGGCACGCCCGCGCCCGTCCCCCATAAATGCGCCCCTTCCACGGGGCGCATTTATGGGGGACGGGCGCATTTTTTAGCAGGGCACTACCCTTGCGGGATCCCGGCCTGGCGCAACAGCCGTTCAAAGCCGCGAAGATCCATCATTTCCTGCCATGTCCACCGAAAGACGCCCACATCCTGGGCGCGGATCTGGTCCTCACGGTTCTTTTCCGCCATGATCCGGTCCTGAATGGACGTGCCGCCCGCCCAATCCCGGCGCAGGTACTTGCTGCGGCCATCGAACTCGCCGGCCTGGCGCTGCTGCTCGAACCAAAAGTCCACAAATGCGTTGCTGCCATCGCGGAGGGTGAAGCGGTGCTGGAGTTCCGGGGCGGCAAAACCCAACTGCCCCATGCGGACCCTGCTGAGGGATTCGCCGGCGGAACCGGACAGCCCGGACGCGAACCCAATGACGGCCACGGCCCTGTTCCGGGCCGACCTTGACGGCAGCGACTCGGCCGCCTGCAGCAGCTCCGGCTTGGACAGTGGAGCGCCCTGCGGTTCATCGACACGCCACACGGGTTCATGGCCGGACGCGGGGAAGCCCACGGGGGTGAACACGTTGACGGGTCTGGGACGCCTGGCCGCGTGCAGGCTGGAATCACACACGGCCACGGCCCGTTCGAAGCTCAGCCGGGTGATCAACTCCATGGTGGTGGTGAGCTTGTCCGTCAGGACCAGTGGGCCGCAACGCACCACCCCGTCGTCGGTCTGCCCAAAATGACGGGCGATGTCGCCACGGCTGCGGCCGCCGCCCCGCTCCTGCGTCAGGGCGTGCAGCTTTTGCGGGGTGCCGATGGTCCACAGGCCCCACAGCAGCGCGGCGGTTTGCCGGCAGAACACCGGCTGGTGCTTGGTGGCCAGCTGAAACGCGATGGCACGAAGCCCGTACCGCGACGGCCCATCGAGGGGCTGCCACTCGGAAGCCTCCGCATAAACGCCGCGGCGGACGCGCACGTACCGCCCGCTGTTGCACAGCCTGGCGAGGAGTCGTGAGTCCTGGCCGGCAAGCTCAACATCGGAGGGGAGAATCAACCGTGGCGCGCCCATGCATCCCAGCGTTCCAGAGCCTGGCGGTCCTTGTCAGCGGGGTCCAGCCGGACTGTGGATAACTCCCTCCCAGGGGCAACGCCGGGTCATCTTCGCACTGCTGGCAGTTTCCGCGCCCGCTCCCCACCTATGCGCCCCTTCCACCGGGCGCATTTATGGGGAGCGGGCGCATTTCCTGCGAAGGTCAGGCCTGCGAAATCCGGACCATGTTGCCCGAGGGGTCGCGGAAGGCGCAGTCGCGCGGCCCCCACGGCTGCTGGATCGGTTCCTGCAACACCTCGGCGCCGAATGCGCGGGCCTGCTCGAAGGTGCTGTCGAGGTCGTCGGTCTGGAACACGAGCATGGGCAGCACGCCCTTCGTGAGCAGTTCCTGGAGGGCGTCCCCGTCGGCCTGCGAACGGCCGGCGTGCGGTTCGGAGACCACGATGCCCAGGCCGGGCTGGGCGTCGCTGCCGAGCGTGACCCAGCGGAAGCCGCCGGAGGCCACATCGTTCAGGACGGAAAGGCCCAGCCCGTCGCGATAGAAGGCCACCGCCTCATCGGTGTTGCTGACAGTGACATTGGTGTATTGCAGTGAAATCGTCATGGCAGTTACGCTATCCGGCCCGGCGCGGCACCGCTTCTTCGATCCTGCTTTCCTGGGCGGGCGTCGGGACGTGCGGGGCCTGGGCCGGGCTGCGCAGGGGGCGGGTGGCGAATCGGGCAAAGCAGGCGGGCATGGCCTCGACGGCGCTGTGTTCCCGGGCACGGTACGCGCTGGGGGTCTCGCCCATGATCTCGGTGAAGCGGGAGCTGAACGAGCCCAGGGATGTGGCGCCCACGGCCATGCAGGCGTCGGTCACGGACGTGCCGGACCGCAGCAGCGCGGCCGCCCGCTCAATGCGTCGCGTCATGAGGTAGTTGTAGGGCGTCTCCCCATAGGCGGCGCGGAACTTGCGGGAAAAGTGCGCAGGGGACATGAACGCCTTCGCTGCGATGGTGGGCACGTCAAGGGGCAGCGCGTAGTCCCGGTCAACCATGTCCCGCGCCTGGCGCAGCAGCGCGAGCGTGGCAAGTTCCTCCGGCGTCATGGTTTGAAGCTACCAGCCGGAGGTGGCGGAAAGCTGAAGGTTCCGCAACCAGGGCTCCACCTCCCGCGGCGACGCCAGGCGCACCACACGGAGCCCGGGATCACCGCGGTCCAGGGCAGGCACCAGCGAGCGGTAGAGGTGCCGGGTCTGCCACCCCCAGCGGATGATGTGGTCGGGGTCGGTGAACAGAGTGCGCAGCGGCGCCTCAAGGTTGCCGTTCCGCAGCTCCTCCCGGCGGAGCCGGCGCCGCACGGTCCGCCGTACCAGGCGCCCCATGGCCACCGGCACGGGAAAGTCCAGCCACACCAGCGTGTCGGCCCGCTGTGCCAGCAGGGGCCGGGCAGCCGGATACTGCCATTCCGTGACCCAGCCGGGCGCCCTGGTGAGACGGTCGACGTCGTCCATGAAGTCCGCGCGCGGCTGCCAGCCGGGCCCGTGGAACAAGGCGTCGATCTCGGTGTGCGGGACGCCGAGAAGGGCGCCGATGCGCCCGGCCAGCGTGGTCTTCCCGGAGCCGGAGACACCCGCCACCAGGACGCGCCGCGGCCGGGTCGGCAGGGGATCCCGGTGGGTCAACATGCTCCAGATTCTAGAACCGCAAATGCCCCGGGAGGTAACCTCCTTTGGCTGGACGGGCAGCGCGGGGATACTTTGGACTCATGAAGTATGCAAACACCGTCCTTGACCTCATTGGCAACACCCCCTTGGTGAAACTCAACAAGGTGACCGAGGGCATCGCTGCCACCGTGCTGGTCAAGCTCGAGTACATGAACCCGGGCGGCTCCGCGAAGGACCGCATTGCCGTCAAGATGCTCGACGAGGCTGCCAAGGAAGGCAAGATCAAGCCCGGCGGCACCGTGGTGGAACCGACCAGCGGCAACACCGGCGTTGCCATGGCCATGGTGGCGCAGCTGCGCGGCTACAACTGCGTGTTTGTGGTCCCGGACAAGGTGGGCGAGGACAAGCGCGCAGTCCTGCAGGCCTATGGTGCCGAGGTGGTGGTGACCCCGACGGCGGTGGCCCCCGACAGCCCGCAGTCCTACTACGGCGTTTCCGACCGGCTGGTGCGGGAGATTCCCGGCGCCTACAAGCCGGACCAGTTTTCCAACCAGAACGGCCCGCTGAGCCACTACGAGACCACCGGCCCCGAAATTTGGCGCGACACCGAGGGCAAGGTCACGCACTTTGTGGCGGGTGTTGGCACGGGCGGGACCATCACGGGAACCGGCCGTTACCTGCGCGAAGTCTCCAAGGACCGCCCCGAGGGCGAAGTGCGCGTCATCGGCGCCGACCCGGAAGGCTCCGTCTACTCCGGCGGCACCGGCCGGCCGTACCTGGTGGAAGGCGTGGGCGAGGACATGTGGCCCGCCTCCTACGACCCCGCCATCCCGCACGAGGTCATCGCCGTCACGGACAACGACAGTTTCGCCATGACGCGCCGCCTGGCCCGCGAGGAAGGCCTGCTGGTGGGAGGCTCCTCCGGCATGGCCGTGGTGGCCGCGCTGGAAGCGGCCAGGAAGCTGGGACCCGAGGCCGTCGTCGTCGTGCTCCTGCCGGACAGCGGGCGCGGCTACCTGGCCAAGATCTTTGACGACAAGTGGATGCAGTCGTACGGCTTCCTGAAGGCCACCGACGAGCCGGCCGTTGGCGACGTGCTCAAGGCCAAGACCGGGCAGCTGCCGGACCTGGTCCACATCCACCCGAACGAGACAGTGCGCGACGTCATCAACCTGATGTCCGAGTACGGCGTCTCCCAGATCCCGGTGCTTTCCGCCGAGCCGCCGGTGGTGATGGGCGAGGTCATCGGATCGGTGGACGAGCGCACGCTGACGGGCAAGCTGTTCCGCCACGAGGCCAAGCTGACGGACAAGATCACCGAGCACATGCAGCCGCGCCTGCCCATCCTCGGCTCGCTGGAGCCGATCTCCGCCGCGCGGACCGCGCTCCAGAACGTGGACGCGCTCATGGTGACCTTCGTCGGCGCGCCCGTGGGTGTGCTGACCCGCCACGACCTGCTGAACTACCTCAACGACTGACTTCCCAGGAGAACGACATGACTGAAGGCTTCAACACCCGCGCCGTCCACGCCGGCCAGGCCCCCGACCCCACCACCGGCTCCGTCATCCCGCCGCTGTACCAGACCACCACGTTTGCCCAGGACGGGATCGGCAAGCTGCGCAACGGCTACGAGTACGGCCGCGGCACCAACCCCACGCGCGACTCCCTCCAGTCCCAGCTTGCCGCCCTGGAAGGCGGCAAGTTCGCGTTCAGCTTCTCCTCCGGCCTGGCCGCCGAGGACGCCCTGATCCGCGCCCTCCTGGTCCCCGGCGACCACATCATCATGGGCAACGACGTCTACGGCGGCACCTACCGGCTCATCAACCGCGTGCTGTCCGTCTGGGGCATCAGCAACGCCGCGGTGGACATGAATGACTCTGGGGCGCTGGCTTCCGCCGTTGCCGCCGGCGGGCCCGAGGGCAAGACCAAGATGATTTGGCTGGAAACGCCGTCCAACCCGATGATGAAGATCACGGACATCGCCGCTGTCGCGAAGGTGGCCCACGACGCCGGGGCCCTCCTGGTGGTCGACAACACCTTTGCGTCCCCCTACCTCCAAAACCCGCTCGCCCTCGGTGCCGACGTGGTGGTCCACTCCACGACGAAGTACATTGGCGGACACTCCGACGCCTCCGGCGGCGCGATCGTGCTTTCCGACGCCGAGGCTGCGGAAAAGATCGGCTTCGTGCAGTTTGCCGTGGGTGCCGTGTCCGCGCCGATGGAGGCCTGGCTGACCACCCGCGGGCTCAAGACGCTCGGCGTGCGCATGGACCGGCACTCCGCGAACGCCCAGCAGATCGCCGAGTGGCTGCTGACCCGCCCCGAGGTGGAAACCGTGCTGTACCCGGGCCTGCCCGACCACCCCGGGCACGAGCTTGCGGCCCGCCAGATGCGCGGCTTTGGCGGCATGATCTCCGTGCAGTTCAAGGGCGGGGAGGCGGCGGCCCGCAAGGTGGCCGAGTCCACGCGCCTGTTCACGTTGGCGGAGTCGCTGGGCGGCGTTGAGTCGCTCATGAACTACCCGTCCGAGATGACTCACGCCTCCGTCAAGGGCACCGAACTGGCCGTCCCCGTCAACCTGGTCCGGCTCTCCGTGGGCATCGAGGACGTGGCCGACCTGATCGCCGACCTGGACCAGGCCCTCAGCCTCCTCTGACCCTGCGGCCCACTGACGCTCGGTTGCAACCGGGGGTGTTTTGGGGAACGCTCCCTCACCGGTTGCGGGAGGGTTTGGGGATTGTGCCCCGGTTGCGCGGGAGCGTTGGGGATGGTGTGGCTATTCCGGCGGCGTGCCTTCCAACCAGTCCATGTAGCGCTGCAGGGAACGCTGCACGATGGCCCGGGCGTCGGCGTCGATGGTGCGAAACGCGCCGTGGATCCGGTCGTAGTCCAACGGGGAAACAGTGTCCAGGATGCGCTGGATGGCCCTGCGCGGCAGCGGGATGTTGTTGACGTAGCTGCGCATGGCGTTCACGGACTTCCCGTCGGCGCCGATGGCAATGGTGTCGCCGCTCAGGAGCGCACCGCGGCCCTCGGCGCCGGCCGGCCAGTGCAGGATGCTGCTGCCGGCGAAGTGCCCGCCGCACTGGAGCATGGACAGCCCCGGCAGAACCTCCATCCGGCCCTCCCACAACCGGATCGCAGGGTCCGGGCGCCGGATCCACTGCCGGTCGGCGGAGGCCACATGCACCGGCGCATTGCCGAAGGCGTGGCTCCATTGGATGGAGGACCCCGTCAGGTGCGGGTGGCTGGCGGATATCGCCGCGACGCCGCCAAGGGCCCTGACCGCGGCCACGCCGTCGTCGTCAATAAACCCCGGTGGCTCCCACAGAAGGTTCCCGTGTCCGGTCCGGACCAGGAGGCCGCGCTGGCCGATCCCCAGTTCCGGGACCACGTTGACGGCGTGGAGGCCGGGCTCCAGTTCGTCCACGGTGACGCGGTGGCCGGCTGCGGCCAGTTCCTCCCGGGTGGTCCAGCGCTGGCCGCCGGAGGGAATGAACTGGCGTTCGTCGGCGCAAATTTCACAAAGCTTCGGTGGTGCGGGCGTGTCCGGGTGTTCAACGGCACACGTGGCGCAGGTCCAAATAGGCACGGCTTGTCCTTAATTTGAGGATGAAAATGCGGGCATGTGTTCGGGTGCTTGCAGGGCTTTGGCGGATGTTTAGCGTGGGCCGGACAGGTGCCCTGCCCACAGAAGCGGCACTGATTCGTGCGGGCGCCCCTCCCGCATTCGGGCCTCTGTCCGGCGATGTACTGCCTGCCGCCTCAGGCGGAAGAGCCTGCGACGGGTCACCGGGACGTGTGCGGCAGCTTGGCAGCCCGCGGCAGCAGCCCCGGGCATGGCACCTCCGCGGGAACCGGCGGCGGGAAGCAGCGGCCGGCCGGGCGCGGGATCGGCCTTGATGGTCGTCGTGGCTGTGGCGGGGAACAACGGGGCGCTCATGGGGCTCCTTGGCAGTGGAAGTGGTGGCGGACACCCCCAGCCAACTAGCTCAAGTTAGCTTGAGGTCAAGCCCGGGCTGTGGCAGCATTCAACGCATGCCCCACATTGCCCCCAACGAACTGCTCCCCATCGGCGAACTTGCCCGCAGGGCAGGTGTCAGCGTGCCCACGGTGCGTTACTACGAGGAGCGCGGGCTGATCCGTTCGGAACGCACTCCGGGCAACAAACGGCTCTTCCCGCGCCACACGCTGCGCCGCCTGGCAGTCGTGGCCGCGGGGCAGCGCGTGGGCCTCACCCTGCAGGAAATCATGGCGGCGCTCGCCGACATGCCTGCGGACAGGGCGCCGACGCAGCGTGAATGGACCCGCATGGGGACCCGGTGGGCGCAGACCGTGGCGCAGCGGATCCGGCAGTTGGAAATCCTGCAGACGTCGCTGGATGGATGCATCGGCTGCGGCTGCCTGTCACTGGGAAAATGCGTCCTGTTCAACCCCGGGGACGAGGCAGCGACGGAGGGCCCGGGCTCACGCTGGTTACGGAATGCGGAAGCTGCCACCGGTTCGCAAGGGTGAGGGCGGGCGGAGGCAATCCGTGGCGAAATTGCCTTGCAAAGGGTGGCGGTACGGGGCCGAACAGGCGTGCGGGAAGGGCCGGAACAGCGAACCGGCTGTTTAAAATACACCATCAATCTGTAAATTTCAGTGACAATTAGGACACGTTTGGCTGATTTGCATATCGATTTGGTTTCGGATTAGCGTTGACCATGCCCTTAGGGGCCGGCCGCGTCTCCAGCGGCCCACGAATGCCCGGGTCTGCCAACACCTCACACCGTCATGCGGCAGGCCACGGAAACGACCTCCATACCAACAGGATCGACGGTGGCGCGCAGATGTCCGGGGACGGATGGAGCGAAGGTGGCCTTTGGGAGCACGCATCCATGAAGAATTCAAGACTTACGCGCAACATCAGCCGCGGACTCGCCGTCGCCGCCATTGCAGGCGCCGGCCTGGCCGTAGCGGGAACGGGCGCGAACGCGGCCTCCGGCAGCACCTGGGATGCCCTGGCGCAGTGTGAAAGTGGCGGCAACTGGTCCATCAACACCGGCAACGGCTTCTCCGGTGGCCTACAGTTCACCCCGAGCACCTGGGCGGCCTATGGCGGCACCGGCGCGCCGGAGAACGCCACCCGGGCACAGCAGATTGCCGTGGCCGAGCGCGTCCAGGCCGGCCAGGGCTGGGGCGCCTGGCCCGCATGCGCCGCGAAGCTGGGCCTTTCCGGCGGTGGCGGCCAGGCCTACTCACCGGCAGCCGTTCCGGCGCCGGCCCCCGTCACGGCACAGTCCTCCACGGTGGTTCCCGTCCGGCAGGCGCCGGTGCAGCAAGCCCCCGTCCAGCAGGCTCCGGTCCAGCAGGCGCCTGTGCAGCAGGCCCCGGCCCCCGTCTCCGCTGAGCTCAGCGGCAAGACCTACACCATCAAGTCCGGCGACACCCTGAGCGGCATTGCCCAGAAGCTCGGCATCAAGGGCGGCTGGGAAGCCCTGTACCAGGCGAACGCGGACACCGTGATCCACCCCGACCTGATCTTCACGGGTGCCGTCCTGCAGCTCCCGGCGTAGGCAGTTCCCCGCGCAGGCACCTCCGCATGATACTGAAATGGACCGTGGAGGCTGATCATTCAGCCTCCACGGTCCATTGCTGCATCCACGCCCGTCCGGCCCCGCAGTGAAGCGGGAAGGGGGCCTACCCTCGGGGGGCCACGGCACCCACGTGGGCAACGGCGTCGTACGTGTAGACGGGCTTGCCGCCAATGAACACCTTCAGGGCACGTTGCATGACGTCCAGGGGGTCGCCGCTCCAAAGCACCAGGTCCGCGTCCTTGCCCACGGCGAGGGAACCGATCCTGCCGTCCAGCCCCAGCACCTTGGCGGGGTTGATGGTCAGCGCGCGCATGGCCGTGCGCCGGTCCAGCCCCTCCTTCACGGCGAAGGTGGCCTGGTGGACCAGGAAGTTGACGGGCACCACGGGGTGGTCGGTGATGATGGAAATTTCCACGCCCGCCGCGGCCAGCTTGCCCGGATTGGCCAGCGAGCGCCCGCGCAGTTCCGGCTTGGACTTCGTGGTGAACAGCGGGCCGATGAGGACGGGGACGCCGCGGGCGGCCAGCACGTCGCCCAGGACGTGGGCCTCCGTGCCGTGATCGATGACCAGGTCATAGTCAAATTCCTCCGCCAGGCGCAGGGCGGTGGCGACGTCGTCGGCGCGGTGGCAATGCTGGCGCCACGGAATTTCGCGGCGCAGCACCATGGCCAGCGCCTCCATCTGGGCGTCGCGGGGGCGCGGCTCGGGCTTGGCGAGCCAATTCTGCGCAGCCATGAACGCCTGCCGGATCACGAGGGCGGTGCCCAGCCGGGTGGAGGGCGTCTGCTTCTTTTCCCCATAAACGTGCTTCGGGTTCTCGCCGAGGGCCGACTTCAGCCCGCTGGGGGAGCGCAGCACCATCTCCTCGATATACCTCCCGTGCGTGTGCAGTGCCACGGCCAGGCCGCCGATCGGGTTGCCGGAGCCGGGATTGACGTTCACGGCCGTGATGCCGCCGGCCAGGGCGTCGTTGAAGCCGGGGTCAAAGGGGTCGACGGCGTCGATGGCCCGGACCGCGGCCATGACGGGGTCGGTCATCTCGTTGGCATCACTGGTGGAGCCCACCTCGCCCTCGGGGTGCATGCCCAGGTGGACGTGGGCGTCGATAAACCCGGGCAGCAGCCATTGGCCCTTGGCATCCACCACTTCCGCCCCCGCGGGCACCTGCACCGAGGCGCCCAGGGCCAGGATTTTCCCGCCATCCACCAACACCGTGCCGTCAAAGGGTTCGCCGTCGATCGGCACCACATGGCCGTTGGTGATGGCCAGCACGCGCTTCTTGGCGGCGTCGGCGGCTTCGCGGATGGCGGCGCTGATCGAGGCGGTGTCCACCGCCGGCCGGGCGGGCTTCCCTCCGCCCTTGCCTCCGGGCTTGCCGCCCTTGCCTCCGGGCCTTGCGGGGGTGGCCGGCTTGGTCACGCGGCCCGGGACGAAGCCGGGCTTGGGAGTGGGCAAGGTGGGGGACATGGCGGCCTTTCAATGCATGCACGCGGTCTCGCGGCGGATTTCCGGCGGGCGGAGGGCCCAATCACCAACTTACCGCCCCCGCCTGCGAATCGCCGGTCATCGCCGTAGGGTGGGTGCATGAACCGCAAAACCGCATTGGTCACCGGCGTGGGCCGCACCGTTGGCATCGGTGCCGGCATTGCCCGGGCGCTCGCGGCCGACGGCTGGAACCTGGTCCTCAACTACTGGCAGCCCTACGACGCCCGGATGCCGTGGGGCGAGCAGCCCGACGACGTCCGCACCCTCACCACCGAACTCGCCGCCGCGGGCACCCGCGTCTGGGCCATGCCGGCCGACCTTGCCGAGCCGTCCTCCGTCGGCAGCCTTTTTGCCCGGATCGCCACGGAGGCCGGAACCCTGGAGGGCATGGTGCTTTCCCACTGCGAGTCGGTGGACTCCGCCATTTTGGACACCTCGCTGGAGAGCTTTGACCGGCATTTTGCCGTGAATGCGCGCGCCAGCTGGCAGCTCATCGCCGCATTTGCGCGGCAGGCCGGGCCCGACGGCGGAGCCCTGGTTGCGCTGACCAGCGACCACACGGCCTTCAACCTGCCCTATGGGGCGTCCAAGGGGGCCCTGGACAGGATCGTCATTGCGGCCGCGCGCGAACTGGGCGGGCAGCGGATCAGCGCCAACGTGCTCAACCCCGGCCCCGTCGACACCGGCTGGATGGACGATGCCCTCCGGGCGGAACTGTCCGCGCGCCAACCCGGCGGCCGCCTCGGCACCCCCGCCGACGTGGCCCCGACGGCGGCGTTCCTGCTGTCCCCCGGCGGGCGCTGGGTGAGCGGGCAGCTGATCAAGGCCGACGGCGGCTTCTCGGCATAGCCTTCCTCCCCCGCTTCCCAGGGTGCGCAGGACCGGGCACCGCTCCAGTAAGTTGGGACCATGACCGATTCACCTGATGGCACCGTCCTGGCCCTGTGCCGTGTCCACGAGACAGCGCGCACCATGACGGGCTTCGGCATCACCGGGATCGACAAACGGCCTGTGGCGGGGGCCGTCAGTGTCCGCACCTTCGGCGTTTTCGGCGACGTGCAGGGGGACCGGGAACACCATGGCGGCCCGGACCAGGCCGTTTACGCGTACTCGCAGGAAGATGCGGACTATTGGGGCCGTGAACTGGGCCGCGACATCCCGCCCGGGCTTTTTGGCGAAAACCTGCGCACGCAGGGGGTGGAAACCACGGGGGCGGTCATTGGCCAGCGCTGGCGCGTGGGACGGCACCTGCTCCTGGAGGTGACGAACCCGCGCGTCCCGTGCGCCACCTTCGCAGAGCGCATGGGCGAGCGGCAGTGGGTCCGGCGGTTCACGGAGGCAGGACGGGTCGGCGTGTATTTCCGGGTGCTGCGCAAGGGCAAGGTGCAGGCAGGGGACACCATCACGGTGGAGCCGGCCCCGGCCCACGGCATCACGGTGGGCAGGTTCTTCTCCCACCCCACCGTGGCGGACGTCCACACCCTGCAGGCACTGCACGACGCCGGCGAACTCACCCTGAGCGCCCACTACGGCAAGTACTTCCGGCGCATC
Source organism: Arthrobacter sp. SDTb3-6 (assembly GCF_013376095.1). Classification (GTDB taxonomy): domain Bacteria; phylum Actinomycetota; class Actinomycetes; order Actinomycetales; family Micrococcaceae; genus Specibacter. Next base: position 60,792 of record NZ_JAAMFN010000001.1, read on the forward strand.
CTGGACAACGCCTAGGACACCGCTGAACAAAGGCCGATTTGGCTGGCAGTGCTCGCTGGTGGCGGGTTGATGGCGGTTTGGGCGTCTGGTTGGTGGCGGTTCCGGGTTTCCTTGGGCGGAGCCGGGAGGGTTTGTGGAATGGCTTTTTGGGGCCGCTGTGGTGTGGGTGTGCCGCGGGCGCCGGTGCCGGCCGGCTCAGCGGGGGCTTTTAGTTGACGGCCCAGGTCCCGTTGATGTTGGCAAGTCCGAGATTGACCATGCGGCGCAGGTTCAGCCCGGCAGTGCGCAGGGTGAGCCAGGTGTTGTTCCTGGCGACGCCGATGTAGGGCACGCGCCGGTTGCCGCGTGTGAGCCAGGCGATGGAGCGTTCGACCATGGGACGGTGGCGGCGGTAGGTCTGGATGAGGGCGGGTTCCTGGGCTCGGGCCCGGTGTTCGCGCTGGAGTGCATCGTGGGGATGTAGGGTCAGGGACTTGCCGTCCCGGGCGGTGGTGCACGGGTTCCTGAACGGGCGGCCGGCACAGGCGGCACCGAAAGTGGCGTTCCGTTTGGGGCTGATGTTCCGGGTGACGTTGTTCGGGCAGGTCACGGTGCCTGCGGCCTCATCGACGCTGGAATCATCGAGGGTGGACCCTCCGGCCACGGCTGGGCGCAGCGGCCAGGGCTTGATCACCGGGGTGTGTCCGGCCGCAGCGACGGCGGCGAGCATCTCCCCGGTGCCGTAAGCCGAATCGGCGAGCACTTCCACCGGCGCAGCCCCGATGGTGGTCTCCTTGCCCAGCAGGTCCGCGCCGACGGCCGCGTCGCCATTGCCCGGTCCGGATGCCATTGCCCGGTCCGGATGCCTTGGTCAGGGCGGACGCGGTGATGGTCCCGGTATCGGGCTCGATCACGGATATGTGCCTTGAACCCATCCTGGCGCCTGGCCTGGGTCTTGTGGGCGTGCCGGGCCTCCGGGTCAATAGTGGAGATTGCCCTGTCATAGGCGGTTTTCCGGGCAATCCGCCATCGTCCGTCGGCACCATCGGAGCCTTCTGCGGGCTCGACGCCCTGCCCGGCAACCAGTGCCCGCAGGGCCACAGCATCCGCGGCTTTGCCCTTCCAGATCGGCGGTGTCGATAGCGGCCAGAAGCGCCAGGGCATCCGTGACCGGGGCGGAGAACAGTCCGTCCCGGGCCGCGGGATCATCCCAGGCGATCCGGGGTTTGCCCGGCTGCGTGTAGTCATAGCCGGTGCAGACCGCGGGGACCAGCGCGTCCACGCCGGGCACTTCCCGGCCGACCCGGCGGATCGCGGCGATCAGTTGGGTGACGGTGTCCTGGCGGGCAACCGCATCATCGAGGACGGTCGAATCCAGCGCCCGCCGCGTCCTGGATTTCAGCACGCCGGTCTCGGCGACCACGGCGGCGACGGACTGGAAGATCCGGTCCGGGCGGCCGCTGGCGGCCAGTCGCTTGCGCCAGTACGTCAACGTCGTCGGATGAAATGCCTTCGTGGTCACGGCGAACCCGCAGGCCGCCTTCCAGCGCAGATCAAAAGTCACCGCTTCCGCGGCCTCGCGGTCCGAGAGCCCGTTCAACGCCTGCAGGACCAGCACCGTGGCCACGACCTCGGCCGGAATCGAGGGCCGTCCCCTGCCGGACGGGAACAGATCCTCAAACATCGACGGCGGGAACAACTCCCCTCGGTGCCCAGCCAGAAACGCGAAGACGCTGCCCGGGTCCAAAAGGTCCCCGGCCAGCGCCTCAACATCCAGGATTTCCCGCTGCCCATCATCACGACCCTGCATAAAACAAGGTCCTAACGATCCATAGCCAAAGTCCAGCAGGCGCTCCTTAACACGCTGGACTAATCAGCAGTGTCCTAGCCCCGGAAGCCCGTCTCCGGGGCGGGGTTCCGCGTTTACGGGAGGGCGGGCACCGTCGGGCCCTCCCTCCACAGGGCATGCTGCGGCCCCGTGTGCCCAAACTCACGGGGTGCCGTCGACTTTTGCCCTGGGGATTGTGTAGCGTATGCCCTACAATTTAAATATCCCCCACTCCGGTATCTCCTTATTATTTCTGCCCAATTTTTGAGGCAGGAGCCTGAAGTGTATGGGGCCCGCAAAGCATGTTGGGCGGGCAGTAAAGCGTTCATAGGGGATTGCCGGCAAAGAAAACGCCATGTGGCGCCGGCACCCGCTGACGCCTGCAAGTGCGCGTCAAAACGCACAGCAATGGTGCCGAAGTCCTGCCACGGGATGGTATGTAGCGGCTGGATTTCTTTGTAATGCGGCTGTCACAGGCCGCCTGGCCCTATGAATGAGGACTACTAACCATGCCCGAAAACCTTACCCAGACTTCCCCGGACGCCGTCACCATCAACAAGGAAGACGCGCCGGAAATCACCTTCGCCGAACTCGGCATTGACGGCCGCGTGCTGTCGGCCCTTAGCGACGTCGGCTACGAGAAGCCCTCGCCCATCCAGGCCGCCACCATCCCGCTGCTGCTTGAAGGCCGCGACGTGGTGGGCCTGGCCCAGACCGGAACCGGCAAGACGGCCGCATTCGCCGTCCCCGCCCTGTCCCGCATGGCCGAGCTGATGGACTTGAACGGCCCCACCCGGAACACCCAGATCCTGGTGCTGGCGCCGACCCGCGAGCTGGCCCTGCAGGTTGCCGAGGCGTTCACGTCCTACGCCAAGTACATGGAGAACTTCACCGTCCTTCCCGTCTACGGCGGCTCGGCCTACGGCCCCCAGCTGGCCGGCCTGCGCCGCGGCGCCCAGGTTGTTGTCGGCACGCCAGGCCGTGTGATCGACCACCTGTCCAAGGGCTCCCTGGACCTCTCTCACCTGCAGTACCTGGTGCTGGACGAGGCCGACGAGATGCTGCGCATGGGCTTCGCCGAGGACGTGGAGCAGATCCTGTCCCAGACGCCGGAGGAAAAGCAGGTTGCCCTGTTCTCCGCCACGATGCCAGGCCAGATCCGCCGCATCTCCAAGCAATACCTGAACGACCCGGCCGAGGTCACGGTCAAGTCCAAGACCACCACCGGTGCCAACACCCGCCAGCGCTACCTGCAGGTCATGGGCCCGCACAAGCTCGACGCCCTGACCCGCGTGCTCGAGGTGGAAGAGTTCGACGGCGTCATCGCGTTCGTGCGCACCAAGATGGCCACCGAGGACCTGGCCGACAAGCTCAAGTCCCGCGGCTTCCAGGCTGCCGCCATCAACGGCGACATTCCGCAGCAGCAGCGCGAGCGCACCATCGAGGGCCTGCGCGACGGCCGCTTTGACATCCTGGTCGCCACCGACGTGGCCGCCCGCGGCCTGGACGTTGAGCGGATCTCGCACGTCATCAACTACGACATCCCGCATGACACCGAGTCGTACGTGCACCGCATCGGCCGCACGGGCCGCGCCGGGCGCTCCGGCGACGCGATCCTGTTTATGACCCCGCGCGAAAAGTACCTGCTGCGCGCCATTGAAAAGGCCACCCGCCAGCCGGTGGAGCAGATGCACCTGCCCTCCGCCGAGACCATCAACACGCTGCGCCTGGGCAAGTTTGCCGAGAAGATCACCGAGACGCTGGCCAGCGAGGACGTGGCGAAGTTCCGCGACCTGATCGCCAGCTATGAAGAAGAACACGATGTTCCCGCCTCGGAAATCGCCGCGGCCCTGGCCGTCATGGCCCAGGGCGGCCAGCCGTTGCTGGTCCAGGACCTGCCTGCGGCACCGGAGTACCAGAAGCGCGAGCGCTCCAAGGACGGCTTCGGCTCCCGCGGCCCGACCCGCGCCCTGACCGAGGGCAACGCCACGTACCGCATCGCGGTGGGCCGCCGCCAGCGCGTCATGCCCGGCTCCATTGTTGGTGCCATCGCCAACGAGGGCGGCCTGTCCTCGTCCCAGATTGGCGGGATCGACATCCGCTCCGACCACACCCTGGTGGAGCTTCCGGCTGAACTGAGCAAGGATCAGTGGCGCGCGCTGAGCAAGACCCGCATCGGCGGCGAGCTGATCAACCTCGAACTGGACAAGGGACGCCGTCCCTCCTCCGGCGGGGGATACAAGGGCCGTGAGGACCGCGGCCAAGGCGGCTTCAAGAAGAAGTACGACGGCGACCGCGGCGGCTACCGTGGGGACCGGGACCGCGGCTTCGGTTCCGACCGTGGCCAGGGCGGCGGCCAGGGCCACACCGGCCACGGCGGTGGCGACCGCCGCCCCCGTCACGAAGGCGGCCAGAGCTTCAACAGCAAGGGCAAGTGGTAACCAGCCCTTCGCTGCGCTGCCGGGCGGGCGGTCCCTGCCACCGGCCCCGGGCGCTGCCGGGGAGCTGACACACCGTAACGACGTCCCGTAAAAAGGGGCGGGCCAATTCATGGCCCGCCCCTTTCTGCTGCCCTGTCCGCACAGCCGCCGTCGTCCCGGGTCCCCACGCCGCGGGCCCGCCGGGCCCCCCTTCTGGGCGGGTGTGACACACATCATTTGAGGCGTTCCGAAGTGCCGGAATGTGGCGGTTTCGGGGCCGTTCCGGCGCCGTGTGAACAGCTTCAAATGGCAGAATTGAAGCTGATTTCGGACCTCGCGCCGGGGGAGGGGATTTCCGATTTCGCATCCAGCAAATCCGCTGGTAAAGTATTTTCTCGTTGCCCCCCTAGCTCAGTGGTAGAGCGCGTTCTTGGTAAGAACGAGGTCACCGGATCGATTCCGGTGGGGGGCTCGCAAATGAGGAGGCTCGTGTCAAGACGGTTTTGGCCGGCAGCACGGGCCAAACTCATTTATGGCGGCGTAGCTCAGTTGGTTAGAGCGCACGACTCATAATCGTGAGGTCGGGAGATCGAGCCTCCCCGCCGCTACACAAAAAAGACCCGTGGTCCCGGCTGACAGCCGGGACCACGGGTCTTTTGTTTCGTGTCCGCCCCGCCGGGGACCGCCCGGGCTGGCGCAGGGGCCGCGCCCGGTGTGTACTGGGAAGACGCCGGCGGAAGGGTCCGGTGCGGGGCCGTGACGAAGGGGCAACACATGGGCAAGGTCATGATCATTGGCGGGCATGGGAAGATTGCGCTGCTGCTGGCGCCACTGCTGAAAGCGGCCGGCTGGGAAGTCTCCGGGATGATCCGCAACGCCGCACAGATCGACGACGTTGCCGCGGCAGGCGCAACACCGGTGGTGCACGACGTCGTCTCCTCCTCCGTGGAGGAGCTCGCAGGGCTGCTGGCCGGCCAGGACGCCGTCATTTGGTCAGCGGGTGCCGGCGGCGGAAATCCGGACCGCACCTATGCCGTCGACCGGGATGCCGCCATCCGTTCCATGGACGCTGCTGAGCAGGCCGGGGTGGGCCGCTACATCATGGTGTCCTACCTGGGTGCGCGGACGGACCACGGCGTTGGGCCCGGGGACAGCTTTTTCGCCTATGCCGAAGCCAAGGCGGCCGCAGATCTTCACCTGCGCAGCTCCGGCCTGGCGTGGACCATCCTGGGGCCCGGGGCCCTGACCCTGGACGCGCCCACGGGAACCATTGCCACCGACACGGATGCCGCACACCGCAACACCTCCCGTGCCAATGTCGCCCTCGTCGCCGCGGCCGTCCTGGAACGCCCGGACACGGTGGGCCGCACCATCGAATTCACCGACGGGAACGTGCGGGTCGCCCAGGCACTGAACCCGTAGGGCAGGAACGGTGGAACAGCTCGTCATCATCATCGGACTCCTTTTCGCCACCGTCGTCGCCGTCGGCCTGGGGGACAGGCTCAGGTTGCCGTATCCGGTGCTCATGCTCATCATGGCCGGTGCGATGACGTTCATCCCGGGATTTCCGGACCTGGGGATCGATCCCGAACTGATCCTGCCCATCTTCCTCCCGCCACTCCTCTTCGCCACGGCGCAAAAAAGCTCCTGGTCGGTGTTCCGGGTCCGGTGGCGCACCATTATCCTGCTGGCCGTAGCCCTCGTGGTGGCCTCCACCGCGGTGGCGGCCGGCGCCGCCTGGCTGATGGTCCCCGGGATTGGCCTCCCCGCAGCCGTTGCCCTGGGCGCCATGGCTGCCCCGCCGGACCCGGTGGCCGTGGAATCGGTGTCCGGCAGGGTGCACATGCCCCGCCGCCTCGTCACCGTGCTGCAGAGTGAGGGCCTGTTCAACGACGCCGCCGCAATCGTCATCTTCCAGGCAGCGGTGGCCAGTGCCATGGACGGGAAGCCCTTCGGGGTCGGTGTGACGGCCATGTTTGTCCTGGGTGCCATCGCCGCAATTGTCATCGGCGTGTTCATGGGGTGGGTGACCGGCCTGATCACCAGGTTCATTACCTCCTCGGTGGCGCGCAGCGCGGTGACCCTGGTGGTGCCGTTTGCGGCCTACATCCTGGCCGAGGAAGTGCATGCCTCCGGTGTGATTGCGGTGGTGGTGACGGCGCTGGAGATCAAGCGGCATGCCCGCGCTGAGGATGCGACCGAACGTGTCACGCGCGCCGCCTTCTGGGACGTGGTGGAACTGCTCGTCACGGGGCTGGCCTTTGGCTTGGTCGGGCTGGAAGTCCGCGGTGTCATCAAGGCCGAGGGCGCGGCCATTTGGGGCATGGTCCCCGCAGCGGTCGGCGTCAGCGTGCTGGTCATTGCTGTCCGCTTTCTGTGGTTCGGGCTGCTGGCGCTCCTTTCGAGGAAGACCGTTGGAGGACTTCCGCCCGCCAGTTTCAAGGATGTGGTGGTCCTCACCTGGTGCGGCATGCGGGGGCTGGCCACCTTGGCGCTGGCGCTGGCGCTGCCCTCGGTGCTGCCCTCCGGGCTCCCGTTTCCGGGCCGGCACGAGATCATCGTGATCGCCTGTGCCGTGCTGCTGGCCACGCTGGTGCTGCCCGGCCTCACGCTGCCATGGCTCATGCGCGTGCTCAATGCCACGGACGACGGCGTCGAGGAACGTGAGGCTGCCAGGCTCCTGGCCCTGCGCGCCCAGGAGGCGGCTGTGGCCGCTCTGCGAAGCAACGACCGCATCAAAAACCTCCCGCCGGAGAAAGTTGAGCTGGTCAAGTCCAGGATGTCGCGCCTGCAGGCCGAACTGCTGGACGGCAGCCTGAAGGACGAAAGCATCGATGAGCGGCGCCGTCGCGGACGCCAGCTGGCCATCGCCGTGCAGACCATCGCACTCGACGCTGCACGGCAGGAAATCATTACGGCCCGCAATGAGCCCGAGACCGATCCGGAAGCGGCAGACAGGGTGCTCAGGCAGCTTGATTTGCGCACCATGATCATGCCCGAGTGAGCGGCGGCCTACCCGGAAACGGTTCGCGGCGAAGGCCTTGAAAGGAACGTTGCGGAGCCATGTAGGCCGCAGGCCCCACTGGCGCATTCCACCAGCCATTGGCGGCGCGTCTTGTAGGAGGGGACAGGGATTCCGGCGCCGAGTACGTATACGGTAGATGTATGTCTAGTACCGTTCACACCGATGCCGTGTCCAAGCCGCCGCGCAACCGCAACATTCCGGCGGAAATTGCCCGTTCCTGGCTGCTGGTGCCCGCGACCCGCCCGGAAATCTTTGATGACGCTGCACGGTCGCGCGCAGACGCCATCGTGCTGGACATTGAAGATGCCGTGGATCCGAAGAAGAAGGACGGGGCCCGTGCAGACGTCATTGCGTGGCTGCGCAACGGCGGCAAGGCCTGGGTCCGCATCAACGACGTCCACTCTGACTTTTGGGCCGACGATGTGGCGGGCCTGCGCAACATTCCGAACCTGCTCGGCGTGATGCTGGCCAAGACTGAAAATGCCGAACAGGTCAAGGAAACGTACCACCGCCTCGACGGCAAGACCCGGGTGCTGGCGCTTGTGGAATCAGCGCTGGGCATCGAGGAAGCGAACAACATCGCCCGTGCCGAAGGCGCCTTCCGCCTGGCATTCGGCTCCGGCGACTTCCGTCGCGACACCGGCATGGCCGCCGACCGTGAGGCCATGGCCTACCCGCGCGCCAAACTCGTCGTGGCCAGCCGCGTCGGCAACCTGCCCGGACCCATTGACGGACCGACGGTGGGCACCAACCACCCGATCCTGCGTGAACAGTCCGCCATTACGGTCTCCATGGGCATGACCGGGAAGCTGTGCCTGGAAGCGGACCAGACCACCATCATCAACGAGGTCATCAGCCCCACGCCGACCGACGTTGCCTGGGCCACTGACTTCATGAACGACTTTGAGGCCCGCGGCGGCGTGATCCGTGACGGTTCGGACCTGCCCCGCCTGGGTCGCGCGGAGAAGATCATGAAGCTTGCCGTGGCGTACGGCGTCCAGCCGGCGGTCTAATCCCGGTGGTCGAGCCGGGGCCCTCGGTCCAAGGACCCGCCCTGGTCCGCGGGGTCACGTGGTCCCCGGACGGACCCGCCCTTTCGCTGTCCACGGACGACGGCGATTCCCGCCTCGCGCTGGGACCCGGGCTTTGGCTGCGGTTCCGCGCCGGGGCCGGGGCCGACGTGCCGTCCCGGTACTGCCTCGGGTATTCAGTGGTGAATGGCCCCGAGGACGCTGTGCATCACGGCTGCCCAGCGCACCAGGCGGCCGAGCGAGGGTTCCAGTGTGGTGCCTGCTTCGCCCGGGACGACTTTCGCTTCATGCATGACTTTCACCGCAGCGGCATTGGGCCGGCCGGCCTGAAAGCTTATCTGGCCCAGCCGCATTGGCTGTATGTCGCCACTTTTGCCGACGGCACCGTCAAGGTCGGCACCGCGTCCCAGCGAAGCAAATGGAGCCGGCTGGCCGAGCAGGGGGCCATCGTCGCCCGGTACGTCGCGCATGCCCGCGACGGCTCAGTGGTGCGGGTACTGGAGGACGCCGTGTCCGCCGGGCTGGGACTGACACAATTCGTCCGGGGGACCGCAAAATTTGCCGCCCTTTTGCAGCCCAGGCCCGGGGCGGAACTCGAGGCCGCCAATGCCGCCGCGGCTGGCACGGTACGGGACTTCCTGGGCACTGCAGGGGTCGACGGCTTTGAACCCGTTTCCGCGTCCCTGGTGGCACGGGCCGCGGCCGCGGTAAGGGCGGCGGCCAGGCTGAGCAGGCGGCGGATAGGCCCGCCGGCCACCGACGTCCCTGCCGCCGTCCCTGCCGCCGTGCCGGTGCCTCCCGGGCCCGGCACCCTTGCCGTTCTCTCCATGCACACCACGCTACAACCAGCCACCGACAAACATTCACGGGAAACCCGCGAATGTTGACAACCCTAGAACACACATTCCCTGTGGAGACCCCACCACACAAAAACGGCCCAAACCAGTCTCAAAGATGCGTCATGCTCCAGGTTGGCAGCGGACCGAATCCGGCATGGCCGTTCCCGAGACGGAGCCCGGATTTTGCTCCATTAGACTTGGGGTGTGCTTAATGACTTTTGGGAAACCGCTCCTCCTGCGTACAAATACGCTGTTTTCGGCGGCATGGCCCTGACCACGATCGGCATCATCATCATTGTGGTCGGTGCGGTGACTTCCACACCGCAACTGACGTTCGTGGGTTTGCCGTTCATTGGCGTGGGGCTCCTTGCCCACATGACGTCTCTTGGAATCCGTGGCCGCTCCGTCCGCAAGGCGCTCAAGGAAGCGGAGAAGCGCAGCAACGGGCGGTGACGTAGCGCGGGTGGCCAGCCCGAACGGCAAGATGCCGTGGGCGGCCTCCCTGTCTCCCCGCGGCCACTACCCAGTCCCCAGTGCGTTGACCTAAGTGTGGCCGGTCCCCGTCAGCGCCCTGCACGTCCACTGGTTCCAGGCCCTCCCCTCGAATCTGCGGCACGAAGTGTGCGCAGGCACATGAGTGCCGCCGCGAGCATCAAGCCGACACCTACCAGGGACACCAGCCCCGAACCGGAATCAAAGGCCTGCCGGGCCGATGCCAGCAGTGCAGTGCCCTGGCCGGCAGGCAGCGTCCCCGCAACATCGATCGCCCCGCCCAATGTCTGCCCGGCGGCGTGCCTGTCAGCCGCAGTGAGCGAAGCGGGCAGGACCACGTTCAACCGGTAGGCGGCCGCCAGGATGCTGCCCAGCAGGGCCGTGCCGAGGACGGACCCAACTTCGTAGGCGGTCTCGGAAATGGCTGACGCGGCCCCTGCCTTGGCGGGCGGTGCGGCGCTGAGGATGAGATCGTTGGAGATGGTCTCGGCTATCCCCACGCCGGCACCGAGCACGGCAAAGGCAGCAACAACACCGGCGACGGAGCCGCCCGTGTTCAGCCACACAATCCCAAATCCCACCGCGTTGAGCAGCAGCCCTGCAGCCGCCAGCCTGGAAGGGCGGAAGAACTTCGCCAGGGACGCGGCCAGCAAGCCCGTCATAATCGAAATGACCAGTCCGGGCACCAGCACAAACGCGGCCGCCGTGGGGGAGAGTCCCACCACGAGCTGCAGGTGCTGGGTGACAAAATACAGGAATCCAACAAGGGAGAAGATGCTCAGCAGGTTGGCCAGCACGCCGCCGCTGAAGACCGGATTCCGGAACAGCCGCACGTCCAGCATGGGGTTGGTGCGCGCCAGCTGGCGCCGCACAAAGACCAGGCCCAGCGCCACGCCCACAACAATCAGGGCACCATTGACAAACCAGGGCCGGCCCTGCGCGATCTCCTTGATGCCAAAGGTGGTCGGGACCATGGCGCCAAAGGACAGCAAAATGCTCAAGGGGTCAATTTTTCCCGGGGCGGGGTCCTTTGACGCCGGAACAAAGACCGGCGCCAGGATCAGCAGCAGCACCATGACCGGGATCGAGAGCAGGAAAACCGCTCCCCACCAGAAATGTTCCAACAGGAACCCTCCCACAATGGGACCCAGTGCGGCACCGCCCGAAAAGCAGGCAGCCCAGATGGCGATGGCCGTCCGGCGCTGGTCCTGGTGAACGAACAAGTTGCGGATCAGCGAAAGCGTCGACGGCATCAGCATTGAGCCAAATACGCCCAGGAGCGCCCGGCAGCCAATCAGGGCCGCGGCCGACGGCGCAAAGGCCGCCAGTACCGACACCACGGTAAAACCGGTGCTTCCCAGTAGGAGCAGACGGCGGCGGCCAAAGCGGTCGGCCAGGCTGCCCATGGGGACCAGCAACGCGGCGAGCACCAGAGGGTAGACGTCAATGATCCACAGCAGCTCGTTGGCCGAGGGGACCAGGGCCAGCGAGATGGAAGGGACGGCAAAGCTCAGCACCGTGTTGTCAACCGAGATAAGCAGCACGGGAAGCATGAGCACGGCCAGCGCGATCCACGCGCGCGTCCCTGCGCGGGCCGCAGTGGCGCCCGGGACCGGAGTGTCAAGGATGAAAGCCATGCATTCCATTCTAAACCGTCTAGTCGGTACAGTAAACCGGCTGGACGGTGTAGTTCATCACTTCTTGTAGTCTTGTTCCATGACTACACAACCGTCCGCGCGAGCGAGGGTCCTGCAGGCGTACGAGGACCTGCTGATCAACGACGGACCCCGCGCGGCCACGTTGGATGCGGTCGCAGCGGCAGCAGGAGTGTCCAAGGGCGGGCTCCTTTACCACTTCAAAAGCAAGGAAGCCCTGACCGCCGGCCTGGTGGAAAAGATGCGCGAACTGGCCGAAGTCGACTTTGCCCGCATGGCCCACGACCCGGACGGCTGCGCCAACTACTACGTGCGCACCAGCGTCTTCGGCGGCACCACCTTTGACCGCACGGTGGTCGCCGCGATGCGCCTGGCCCAGGGCGAAGAATCCACCGTCCGGGCCGCCTTTACCGAAATGCACGAACGCTGGTACCAGCTCATCCTCGGCGACATCCAGGACGCCGCGGTGGCCCGGGCCGTCCTGCTCATTGGCGACGGGCTGTACTACAACGCGGCACTCTTCGGCCTCCCGGCCCATGCCGGGGCCGACGCCGGACCCGAGGGGAGCGTCGATGTCCAGTCGCTGCTGGCGGTGGTCGGGCGCATGGGTTCCGGTGCCCGGACCTGACATTCCCGGCGCCTCCCACCTTTCGCACGCCCGCGGCGGGCCGCACCTCAGTGGACCCATGTGCGGGCCACTCGGCCGGTAGGCTTGGAGCATGACCATCAACCCCAAATTGCAGGGCCGCAGCTATCCGGCCGGCGATGTTTACAGCGTGGGCCGCGAGTCCATCCGTGAATTTGCGCGTGCCGTCAAGGCCGTCCACCCAGCCCACTTTGACGTTGCCGCAGCCCGGGCGCTGGGCCATGGCGACCTCGTGGCGCCGCCCACCTACGCCATCATCGTCGCGCAGCGCGCCGACGCCCAGCTGATCAACGATCCCGAGTCCGGCATCGACTTTTCCCGCGTGGTCCATGCGGAGCAGAAATTCACCCACCATCGCCCCATCGTGGCCGGCGACGACCTCGTGGCCGAACTCCACGTCGACACGGTCCGGGCCATGGGCGGTGGCGCCATGATCACCACACGCGCCGAAATATCCACCGTGGCCGGGGACGCCGTTGCCACGACAGTGTCCGCCATCCTGGTGCGCGGGGAAGGGCAGTAATGAACTTTGCAGAACTCGCAACGGGCCAGGAAATCGGTACCCGTACCCTTGAAATCTCCCGGGCGGACCTGGTGAAGTATGCCGGTGCCTCCGGGGACTTCAACCCCATCCACTGGAACGAACGCTTTGCCCGGGAGGTGGAGCTGCCCGGCGTCATCGCCCACGGCATGTTCACCATGGGGGCGGCCGTGCAGCTGGTGACCGACTGGGCGGGCGACCCCGCCGCCGTCGTCAGTTACGGCACACGCTTCACCAAGCCGGTGCCGGTGGCCGACCTGGACGGGGCCCCGGGAGCCGTCGTCGAGGTGTCCGGCACCATCGGCGCCCTTGACGCCGTGGCCCGCACGGCCCGGATCGACCTGGCCGTCACCCTGGACGGCCAAAAGGTGCTCATCAAGGCCCAGGCCACGGTCCGGGTGGCGTGAGCAGCAGCTCCCCTGCCAACAGCTCCGGCAGCGACTCACGCAGCGTCAAGGCCTGGCGCAACGGCGTGGTCACCGCCTACGCCGGTTCCGGGCTGGTCTTCTCCACCTGGGTCTCACGCATCCCGGCAATCCGCGACGATCTGCACCTGACGCCGGCCAAGGTGGGCCTGATCCTGCTGTGCATGTCGCTGGGGTCGTTCGTGTCGGTGGCCGTTTCCGGGCTGGTGGTTCTCCGGCTCGGTTCCCGGTTGACCACCCGGACCTGCACCACCATCCAGGCCGCGGGCCTGGTGGTCATGGGAGTGGGTGCCAGCGTCTTTGTCAACCCGCTGGTGGTGGGCGGCGGGCTGGTCGTGGTGGGCCTGGGCACCGCCAGCTTCAACACCGCCTCCAACATCGAGGGCGCGGCGGTGGAGCGGGCGCTGGGCCGGCACATCATGCCGCGCCTGCACGGCTCCTTCAGCATCGGCACGGTCGTGGGCGCCGGGCTGGGCGCCCTGGCCGCTTCCGTGCACCTGCCCGTGGCCATCCACGTCGCCGTCATGGCCGCCATCGTCTGGACCGCCATCTGGTTTGCCACCCGCCACTACCAGGCGGACCGGCGTGCGGCGGAGGCGGGGCGTGGCCAGGGCGCCGTCCGGCTGGGCGAGCTCGACTCCGTGCCGGGCACCGGCCCCATTCCCCTCGTCAAGCCGGGCACGACGCCGGGTTCCCCTGCCAGGCGGGCGGGCCCGCCCGACCCTGCGGCCGAAGCCGCCGCCGCCCTGGCCGCGGAAAGCAGCAGGCTGGCCCGGGCCAAGCTCGACGGCAAGGCCAAGATTGCCGCCGCCTGGCGGGACCCCCGCACCCTGCTCATCGGTGTGCTGGTGCTGGGCCTGGCCCTGGCCGAAGGCGCCGCAGGGGACTGGGTGGCGCTGGCGATGGCTGACGGCTACGGATCCTCCAACGCCACCGGCGCGCTCGGCTACGGCATCTTTGTCTCCGCCATGACCGTGGGCCGCTTCGCCGGCACCTGGGTCCTGGACCGCTACGGCCGCGTCGCCACGCTGCGGGCCAGCGCGGCCCTGGCCGTCGCCGGACTGGCCGTCTTTGTGTTTGCCCCGGGCCCGGAGGTCGCCCTGGCCGCCCTCGTCTTTTGGGGCCTGGGCTCCGCCCTCGGGTTCCCGGTGGGCATGTCCGCGGCATCGGATGACCCGGACCACGCAGCGGCCCGCGTCTCCGTGGTCTCCACGATCGGCTACGGTGCATTCCTGGGCGGCCCGCCGCTGTTGGGCCTGTTGGCCGAGCACGTGGGCGTGCTGCATTCCCTGCTGGCCGTCCTGGCCATGCTGGTGGTCGCCTTTGTGCTGACGCCGGTGGTCCGCAAACCCGCGGCGGCCATCGCCCGCGAAGGCACTACTGTTGAAGCGTGAGTGAAAACGTGCTGCTGAGTTCCCTGACCACCCTTGGCGTGGGAGGCCCCGCACGCAACTATGCCGAGGCGGCGACGGAGGCCGAAATCATCGCCGCCGTCCGTTCCGCGGACGACGCCGGCGAGCACCTGTTGATTGTGGGCGGCGGCTCCAACCTGGTGGTCTCCGACGACGGCTTTGACGGCACGGTCCTGAAGATCGCCAGCCAGGGCTTTACGGCCACCGCCGAAGACTCCTGCGGCGGGGCGTCCGTGGTGGTCCAGGCCGGCCACGACTGGGATGACTTTGTCCACCAGTCCGTGCTCCACGCCTGGAGCGGGCTCGAGGCGCTCTCCGGCATTCCCGGCCTCGCCGGAGCCACCCCCGTGCAAAACGTGGGCGCCTACGGTGCCGATGTTTCCCAGACCATTGCCGCCGTGCGGACCTGGGACCGGGAAAGGAACGCCGTCCGCACCTTCACGAATTCGGAACTGAAGTTTGGCTACCGCGACTCCATCATCAAGCAAACCACGGCCGACGGCTCACCGCGCTACGTGGTCCTGACGGTGGAATTCCAGCTGCTGTTGGGCCGCATGAGCGCCCCGGTGAAGTACGCCGAGCTGGCCCGCCGCCTGGGTGTGGAGGTGGGCAGGCGTGCGAATTCGCTGGAGCTGCGCCGCGCCGTCCTGGAACTGCGCGCAGCCAAGGGCATGGTGCTGGACCCTGGCGACCGCGACACCTTCTCCACGGGTTCGTTTTTCACCAACCCGATCGTTGCCGCCCCGGTGGCGGACGCGCTGCCCGCCGACGCCCCGCGCTATCCCGCGGCGGACGGGTTGACCAAGCTCAGCGCCGCCTGGCTCATTGAGCACGCGGGCTTCTCCAAGGGCTACGGCCTGGCCCTGGACGGGGGGAAGGACGACGCCGGGACCCCGGCCCGCGCTTCCCTGTCCACCAAACACACCCTCGCCATCACGAACCGTGGCGGGGCCACGGCCGGCGACGTGCTGGGGGTCGCACGCAAGGTGCGGGACGGCGTCGTGCGCCAGTTCGGCATCACCCTGCACCCGGAGCCGGTGCTGGTGGGCTGCCGGCTCTGACCCCTCAGACGCTCCCGCGCAATCGGGGGTGTTTTCGCCGTCGCTCCCGCGCAATCGGGGGTGTTTTTCCTGACGCTCCCTCACTTCCGGCGGCGCACCCCTACCGCGGTAGGGGGTCAAGACCGCTCCCGGGTGTGATGTGGCCGGGTGTCCTTTTTACATAACGTAGAAGTCAGATCGAGACTTTTTACTTTTACGTGATGATTGGGCATCCGTGAGGCAACTGGAGGAGCACCATGTCATCCGCAACACTTGACAGCACGGACCTGCTGGACGGGGCACCCGCCGTCCGGCCTGTGCGCAAGCGCCCCGCACGGGACCGCCACGTCACCGACTTCATCCAGCTGTGCGAGCAGGTCCGCGACGCCGGGCTCATGGAGCGCGACATCAAATGGTACGTGGGCCGCTTCGTCCGCCAGGGGATCGGCTACCTTGCCGTCCTGGCGTTGTTCCTGACGCTGGGGCAGAGCTGGTGGCAGCTGGCCACCGCCGTGCTGTTCGCGTTCCTGTGCACGCACACCGCCTTCCTCTCGCACGACGCCGCACACCGCCAGGTGTTTGCCTCCGCCAAGAAAAACGCGTGGCTGGCCCGTATCTCCGGCAACCTGTTCGTGGGGCTGTCCTACGGCTGGTGGATGAACAAGCACGGCAAGCACCACCTGAACCCGAACAAGATCGGCGTTGACGGCGACATCGACCCCGGCGCCCTCGTGTTTGACCCGGAAAACGCCGCCAAGCGCACCGGCTTTGCCAAGTGGTTCGCCCGCCGCCAGGGCGCGTTCTTCTTCCCCCTGCTGACGCTGGCCATGCTGGACCTGCACATCTCCGCCGTCCGCCGCGTGGTGGACCGCAAGCAGATTGTGCCCGAACGCAAGGCCGAGATCGCCATGCTGGTGGTCCGCCTCGTGATCCTCCCGGCGTTTACCGTCTGGTTCCTTGGCTGGGGCCTCGGGCTGGCTTTCATCGCCGTGCAGGTCATGGCGCTGGGCCTCTACATGGGCGGCTCCTTCGCCCCCAACCACAAGGGCATGCCGCTGGTTCCCAAGGACGTCAAGATCGACTTCATGCGCCGCCAGACCCTGATGAGCCGCAACATCTCCGGAGGGTGGTGGGTGGACGCCGGCATGGGCGGGCTGAACTACCAGATCGAGCACCACCTCTTCCCCACCATGTCCTCCAAGAACCTCAAGGCCGTCCAGCCCATGGTCCGGGCCTATTGCGCCGAGCGGAACATCACGTACACGGAAACCACACTGGGCCGGTCGTACATGATCGTTATGCGCTACCTGAACCGCGTGGGCCTGGGCCAGCGCGACCCCTTCGAGTGCCCCATCACCGCCCAGCTCCGATCCGCCCGCTAAAGCGTCGACGCTGCCGGGACGTGGGCACTAGATTGGGTCCATGACCCCCAGCCTCACACCAGCCAAGCTGGCCCGGCTCCGCCTCGCAGCACAATGGATCCTGCCCGCGTCCTCCGCCCCCGCCCCCGGGCCGGTGGACGCGGTGCGCCGGCTGACGGCCCTGCAGGGACAGGACTTTCCCGGCGCCCTGTGGTCCATCGGCCTGCGTGCGCCCGGCACCACCCGCTCGGATGTCGAGGCCGCCTTCAACCGCGGCGAGCTGGTGCGCTCCTGCCCCCTGCGCGGCACGCTCCACGTCACCGTGGCGCAGGACCTTGGCTGGATCCTGTCACTGACCGCGGAGCGCATGATGGCGGGCCAGGCCGCCCGGCACCGCCAGCTGGACATTACGACGCCGGACGTGGAGCAGGTGCGCGGCCTCGCCCTTGCGCTGCTGGAACAGTCGGGCGGCAGGGCCACGCGCGAGGAACTGTTCGCCGCCTTTGAACAGGCGGGCCAGGGGACCAGGGCCCAGCGCGGCTATCACCTTTTGTTCCTGCTGTCCCTGGACGGAACGCTGGTCCAGGGCCCCGTCAACGGGAGCGCCGGCAATGGCAACAGCCAGTTTTATGTCAACTCCGCGCAGTGGATCAGGAATCCCCGCACCCTGGACCGCCGGGAGGCCCTCGCCGAACTGGCCCTGCGCTACTTCCGCGGCCACGGCCCGTCCACCGTCCGGGACTTCCAGTGGTGGTCCAAGCTGACCCTCGCGGACATCAAGGCCGGCCTGGAATACGCGAAGGAACAGCTCGAAGCGGTGGAATGTGGCGGCGACACGTACTGGCTTGCCCCCGAAACCGCGGACCTGCTGGGCGGCAGCACGCCCGGCGGGCCGCCCGGGGCGCGCTCGGTGCTCCTGCTGCCGGGCTTTGATGAATACCTGCTCGGCTACACGGACAGGAGCGCGGCCCTGGCGCCGCGACACGCACCGCTTACAGTGCCCGGCAACAACGGAATGTTCAAGGCGACCGTGGTGGCCGGCGGCCAGGTGGCCGGAACCTGGCGGAAAGCCCGCGGCGCTGCCGGGCAGCAACGGCCGCCGGCCGGCATCGTGGTCCCGGAATGCTTTACGGACCTTGGCCCCAACCAGCACAAGTCGCTGGAAAAGTCGGCGAAGGCGTACGCCAAATTCATCGGCACCTAGCAAGGGGTCTCGACGGGCCCGGCCGCCGGGGCTAGAGCGTGCCGGTGGCGATGTTCAGCATGCGGCGCAGCGGCTCCGCGGCGCCCCAGAGGAGCTGGTCGCCCACCGTGAACGCACTGATGTACTCCGGGCCCATCTCCATCTTGCGGATGCGGCCCACGGGCACGTCCAGCGTGCCGGAGGCGGCCACCGGGGTGAGGTCCGCCATGGATGCCTCCTTCGTGTTCGGCACCACCTTCGCCCACTCGTTGTCGTTGGCCAGCAGTGACTCGATCTCGGCCACGGGGAGGTCCTCGCGCAGCTTGAGCGTGAGTGCCTGGGAGTGGGAGCGCATGGCGCCGATGCGCACGCACAGCCCGTCCATGATGACGCGGTTGTCGGCGCCGGTGCCCAGGATCTTGTTGGTCTCCACCCCGGCCTTCCACTCCTCGCGGGACTGCCCGTTGCCGAGGTCGGAATCGATCCAGGGGATCAGCGAGCCGGCCAGCGGCACGCCGAACTGGCTGGAGTCGATGCCCTCGCGCTGGTGGGCGAGGACCTTGCGGTCAATGTCCAGGATGGCCGACGCCGGGTCGTCCAGTTCGCTGGACACCTCGGAGTTGAGCGTGCCGAACTGGGTGAGGAGCTCGCGCATGTGGCGGGCGCCGCCGCCGGAGGCAGCCTGGTACGTCATGGCCGTGCCCCACTCCACCAGGTTGTTCTTGAACAGGCCGCCCAGGCCCATGAGCATGCAGGAGACGGTGCAGTTGCCGCCGATGAAGTCGCGGGTGCCGTTGGCCAGGCCCTTGTCGATGACGTCGCGGTTGATCGGGTCCAGGACGATGATCGAGTCGTCGTTCATGCGCAGCGTGGAGGCCGCATCCAGCCACAGCCCGTCCCACCCGCGGCCGCGCAGTTCGGTGTGCACACGCTTGGTGTAGTCCCCGCCCTGGGCCGTGACAATGATTGGCAGCTTTGCCAGCGTGTCAATGTCAAAGGCATCTTCGAGCCTGCCGGCCCCCGGCGCGAACGCGGGGGCGCTGCCGCCGGCGTTGGAGGTGGAGAAGAAGACGGGGTTGATGCCTGCGAAGTCGCCTTCGTCCTGCATGCGCTGCATCAGGACGGAACCGACCATGCCGCGCCAGCCAACCAGGCCAACTGAAGGAACGCCGGCGGGGGGAACGCTGTGAGAAGTCATGAGTCCAGTTTAGGGCGGGGAGGCAAATCGGCCGAAGTCCGTTTCACTGCGTGAACGCTGCCGGGCCGCTTTTGGCAGGCCTACTCCGGCGCCTGAAACTCCGTTGCGCCCCTGGCCCACAGCGTGAAGCGGTATTCGGTGCCGTTCTTTGCGGTGTTCCAGCCTTCGCCCGGTGTGGCCCCGCGGAACGACCACTCCGCACCGAGCACGGGCGCCTGCGTGTCACCTGGCACGTCCGTGTTAATAACGGTGATGACGGCCACGTTGCAGTCCTCGAGCAGTTCCCCAAAGACCTGCGCGCCGCCAATGACCCACACCTCGTTGCCACCGGGGGAGAGCTGGGCCTCCACGAGTGCGTGTTCCACGGAGTCAAGCACGACGGCGCCGCCCGCCCCCGGCGTTGAGCCCCACCCTTCCTGCCGGGTCACCACGATGTTGGTGCGCCCCGGCAGCGGCCGGTACTTCGCCGGGAACGAGTCCCAGGTCTTGCGGCCCATGACCACCGGGTGGCCGGAGGTGACGCGCTTGAAGTGGGCCAGGTCCTCGGGCAGGTGCCAGGGCATGCCGCCGTCGGCGCCAATGACGCCCTGGTTGGTCTGCGCCCAGATCATGCCGATGATCGGTTCGGTGAAGCGGTAGTACCCGGGCTGTTCGGGGGAAGCTGGCTTAGGGTTCATACGGCGATCGGTGCCTTAATCGTCGGGTGGTGGCGGTAGTCGACCAGCTCAAAGTCCTCGAACTTGTAGTCGAGGATCGAATCCGGCGTACGCGTAAACCGCAGCCGCGGATACGGGTACGGCTCACGCGAAAGCTGTTCGGCCACCTGCTGGATGTGGTCGTCGTAAATATGCACGTCGCCGCCGGTCCAGATGAACTCGCCCGGCTCCATGTCCAGCTGCTGCGCCACCATCATGGTCAGCAGGGCGTAGGAGGCAATGTTGAACGGGACACCCAGGAAGGAGTCGGCCGAGCGCTGGTACAGCTGGCAGCTGAGTTTCCCGCGGCCGTCTTCCGTGGGGGCGACGTAAAACTGGAAGAACGCGTGGCACGGCGGCAGCGCCATGTTTTTCAGCTCGCCCACGTTCCAGGCGGAGACCATGTGCCGGCGGGAATCGGGGTTGCTGCGCAGCGACTCCATCACGGCGGCAATCTGGTCGATGTGTTCGCCGTCCGGCGTGGGCCACGAGCGCCACTGGACGCCATAAACGGGGCCCAGCTCGCCGTCGTCGTCCGCCCATTCGTTCCAGATCTTCACGCCGTTCTCCTGCAGCCAGCGCACGTTCGAATCGCCGCGCAGGAACCACAGCAGCTCCAGGGCCACGGACTTGAAGTGCACCCGCTTGGTGGTGATGAGGGGGAAGCCCTCGGAAAGGTCGAAGCGCAGCTGCCGGCCAAAAACGCTGCGGGTCCCGGTGCCGGTGCGGTCCGATTTATGGGTGCCGTTGGCCAGCACGTCCCGGAGCATGTCCTCATACGGGGTCAGGATAGTCACGCCCACCAGTCTACGTGCCCGGCCGTCAGTCCTCGTAGGGCCGGTGCTGCTCCAGGGCCACGATGCGTCCAGGCTCGCTGACGGACACGTGCGCCACCAGGACCTCGCCCGGGGCCAGGTGCGGGTCGCCCAGCGGGAGGGTGGCCGCCAGCGGTGCGTCCATGTGCGTGGCCAGCGTCTTCAGGACAGTCGGCAGCACGGGCCGGTGGGTGCAGAGCGCCGCGGCCTTGGACTTGGCGAGCAGCTTTTCAACGGCTGCGGCGGCCTTGTCCGGATTCCGCTTATGGTCCGCTTCCGTCAGTGCCGGCACCACCTTGACCTTGGCCTTTGTGGCCTGGGCGTAGGGGGAGATGGTGGCAATGCAGCGCATCCAGCCGCTGGTGATGACCTTTCCCGGGTGCCAGGCCATCAGCAGCCGCTGGAGGTAGAGCGCCTGCCGCTTGCCGGTGGCCGCCAGCGGCCGCTCGCCTTCGGCCCGGGTCCACGCCGAGCGGGGCTTGGCCTTGGCGTGCCGGATCACCACCAGGGGCCAGGTCTGCAGGCTACCCGCCTCATGGGCGGCGAGCAGCGCGTCCAGGGGTTCGACGTCGGACGGGTTGGACAGCAGGCCCCTCGCCTTGGTGGGGGAGCACCAGACGGCCGTGTCCACCTCCTTGCCGTCGGGCAGGGGCGGCATGTCGTCCACTTCGGAGGCCCAGTAGTGCACTTCCTTGATGCCGGGCTTGACGGCGTAGCGGATGAACGGCAGGGGGATGCCGAGGGTGATGGGCAGCCCCACTTCCTCATAGACTTCGCGCACCGCGCATTCCGCGAGCGTTTCGCCCTTGTCCAGCTTGCCCTTGGGCCAGGACCAGTCGTCGTAGCGCTGCCGGTGGATGAGCAGGAGCTCCAGCTTCCTTTTCTTCACCCGCCAGCACAGCGCCCCGGCGGCGTACACGGAAATTTCCGTGCCGTCGGTTGCCACGTCCTCCAAATGCTCGCTGCTGCGCATCAACGGTGGAGGGTGGAGCGCTGTCGGGAACGGCTGGCGAGCAGCCAGGACTGGACGTCGCTGAGCGGATCGCCTTGGGCGTCGAGGTGGTGGCGCGTCCATTCGCCGTCCTCGCCCAGGTGCCAGCTGGATGTGCGGTCGTCGAGGTAGCGGTCCAGGAGGGAGTTGACCTCCACGATGTGGTCGGGGTTGGACAGCTGCACCAGGGCCTCCACGCGGCGGTCCAGGTTGCGGTGCATCATGTCCGCCGAACCGATGTAGACCACCGGCTTCCCGCCGTTGGCAAAGGTAAACACGCGTGAATGCTCCAGGAAGCGGCCCAAAATGGAGCGGACCGTGATGTTCTCGCTAAGCCCCGGAACGCCCGGGCGCAGCGAGCAGATGCCGCGCACCACCACGCCCACGTCCACCCCGGCCTGGGAGGCGCGGTACAGCGAATCGATGATGGCCTCGTCCACCATGGAATTGACCTTGAAGCGCACCTGCGCCGGCAGGCCCGCCTTCTTGTGGGCAATTTCGGCATCGATGCGGGCAATCAGGCCCGAACGCACCGAACGCGGCGCCACGAGCAGGCGTTCAAACTCGGACTTGGGGGCGTAGCCGGAGAGCTGGTTGAACAGCTTGGACAGGTCCTCGCCCACCTGGTTGTCGGCCGTCAGCAGGCCCAGGTCCTCGTAGTACCGGGCCGTGCGCGGGTGGTAGTTGCCGGTGCCGATGTGGCAGTAGCGGCGCAGCCCGTCCTGCTCCTGGCGCACCACCAGGGACAGCTTGCAGTGGGTTTTCAGGCCCACGATGCCGTACACCACGTGCACGCCCGCCTGTTCCAGCTTCCTGGCCCAGGAGATGTTGGCCTGCTCGTCAAAGCGGGCCTTGATCTCCACGAGGGCCAGCACCTGCTTGCCGGCCTCCGCCGCGTCGACCAGGGCGTCCACGATGGGGGAGTCTCCGGAGGTGCGGTACAGGGTCTGCTTGATGGCCCGGACCTTGGGGTCCGAGGCCGCCTGCTCCAGGAACGCCTGCACCGAGGTGGAGAAGGAGTCGTAGGGGTGGTGGAGCAGGATGTCGCGCCGGCGCATGGCAGCGAACACGTTGGCGGCCTTCGCCGTCTCTGATTCATTCAGGTCCCGCGAGGTGTGGGCCACGTGCTTGGGGTAGCGCAGGTCGCTGCGGTCAATGTGCCCAATGACGGAGAGCCCGCGCAGGTCCAGCGGGGCCGGGAGCTTGTAGACCTCGGCCTCGTCGACGTCGAGTTCGCGCACCAGCAGCGCCAGGACGTTCGGGTCGATGTCCGTGGCCACTTCCAGGCGGACGGGCGTGCCGAACCGGCGGCGGAGCAGTTCCTTCTCCAGCGCCTGGAGGAGGTTCTCGGCGTCGTCCTCCTCCACCTCAAGGTCCTCGTTGCGGGTGACCCGGAAGGTGTGGTGCTCAATGACCTCCATGCCGGGGAAGAGCTGGTCGAGGTGCTCGGCGATGACTTCTTCGAGCGAAATGAAGCGGGCCACGCGCCCGGGCACGGTCCCGGCGCGGGGGCCGTCCACGGAGACCAGCCGTTCGAGCAGGTCCGGGACCTTCAGGCGGGCAAAGAGTTCCTTGTCGCTGACGGGGTTGCGCACCACCACGGCCAGGTTCAGCGAGAGCCCGGAGATGTACGGGAACGGGTGGGCCGGGTCCACGGCCAGCGGGGTGAGGATGGGGAAGATCTTTTCGGCGAACATCTTGCTCAGCCGGTCCTTGGCGGCCTCGTCCAGTTCGTTCCAGTGCACCAGGTGCAGGTGTTCGTAGGCGAGGGCGGGGCGGATTTGGCTGGCAAAGACATGGGCGTGGCGCGCCTGCAGCTTGTGCGCTTCCTCGCTGATGTGTTCCAGGACCTCGATGGGGCTCAGCCCGGCGGGGGACGGCACGGCCAGGCCGGCGGCGATGCGCCGCTTCAGCCCGGCCACCCGAACCATGAAGAATTCATCGAGGTTGGAGGCGAAGATGGACAGGAAATTCACCCGTTCGAGCAGGTAAAGCTCCGGATCCTCGGCCAGTTCCAGGACGCGGGCGTTGAACGCCAGCCAGCTCAGCTCCCGGTCCAGGAAGCGGTCGGGGCTGATGTCGCCCGCCGGCAGAAGGTTCGGCTCAAACTCGGGGATGTCGATCCGGTCCTGCGTGGCGCGCACGGCGGGCATCTCGCCGGAACCGAAACGTTCCCCGTTCAGCGACGCCGAGGTCTGCACCGGTCCCTTGTATTCGCGCTTCATCGATAAATCCTCAAAGTTGGTGCTGCTTTGTTCCAACACTACAAGCCCCCGGCGGGCCTGGGCAGTGCGCGCAGCAAGGTTCCATGTGCCGGTCAGGAGGGGGAGACGGGGCCGTACATGACGTCGGAATCCCACTTGGTGAAGCCCAGCTTCCGGTACAGCGCCACGGCTGCCTCGTTGTCGGCGTCCACGTACAGCATGATGGCCCGCAGCCCCTGCGCCTGCAGGTAGTCGATCCCCTGGCTGGTCAGCACCCTGCCCAGGCCCATGCCCTGGGCGGCCGGCGTCACACCCACGACATAGACCTCGCCCATGGGGGACTGCCCCGCGCGCCCCGGATGGACCTTGGTCCAGTGGAAGCCCAGGATCGCCCCGGAGCCGTCCACGGCCAGGAAGAAGCCGGCCGGATCAAACCACGGCTCGGCCATGCGGGCCTGGAGGTCCTCAAGGGTCAGCGCGCCCTGTTCGGGGTGGTGGGCGAAGGCTGCGGCGTTGGCCGACAGCCAGGCGGCCTCGTCCTGGTGGGGCACAAAGGTCCGCAAGGTCACGCCGTCGGGCAGCTGGGGGCGGTGCGGCTCCGCGGCGGGCTCCGGTGCCCGGCGCACCAGGCGCATGCGCCACAGTTCACGGATGGCACGGTAGCCGTAGCTGGCGGCCAGGTCCGCCGCCGCCTCGTGGTCCCCATGCGACCACGCCCGGATGCCCTGAAGCCCGCGGACCTCCACCAGCTTGTCCAGCAGCATCGAGCCGACGCCCTCGTTGCGGTAGTTGGGGTGCACGGCAATCTCCAGGACGCCCTCACCGCCGTCAAGCACGACGACGGCCACGCCCGCCAGGTCTTCGCCTTCCGTTGGTGAATTCTCCTCTGGGGCATAGGTCAGCAGGACCAGGACGGAATGCGGGCCGGCCTGCCGGGCCTTCAATTCCACCAGGGTCTGCTCGGAAAACGGCGGATTGCCGTCCTCGTCCTCGGCATCGCCGACCAGGTCGAGGATGTCGTGCAGGACGTCGGGTTCGGGGGTGCCCGGGACCACTGTCACGGGCCAGCTGCCAGTCTTTGCGGGGCTCATGACCACAGCCTAGACGATATGGGGTGGGGGCGGCTGGGTTTATGTCCCGTGCGCTGCGGACGCCTGCGGGATGCCGGTGCCACACCGTGGACAGGCGACGGCCATCCGGCGGGCACCCGGCATGCATCCGCTCCAGCCGGTGCCCGGACGGGTGTGGCGGTTTGCCATGGGCGCCGGTGCTGCCCTAGAGTTTGAGGGCAGCAACTGCGAGGGGGATGCACCAGTGGGGTGTCCTCGATACGTTCGACCCGTATGTCCTCCACCACGGCGAAGGCCCGCTCCATGACGGAGCGGGCCTTTTTCATGTTGGCGCCAGCCGTCCGGGGCGCCGCCGGCCGCGGCCCCGGAGTGGCGTGTTGTGTTACGCCCCGGCCAGTTCGTCGTCGGGCATGTTGGCAATGGTGAGGCGGTAGCCGACGTTGCGGACCGTGCTGATCAGGCTCTCGTGGTCCGAGCCGAGCTTGGCACGCAGGCGCCTGACGTGGACATCGACGGTGCGGGTGCCCCCGTAATAGTCATAGCCCCAGACTTCATTCAACAGCTGCGCACGGGTGAAGACGCGGCCCGGATGCTGCGCCAGGTACTTCAGCAGCTCAAATTCCTTGTAGGTCAGGTTCAGCGCCTTGCCATGGACCCGTGCCGTGTAGCTGTCCTCGTCAATCACCACGCCGGCGGCCTGGATTTCCTGGTGCACCGAGTCCTCGGCGTCGGAGACCCGCGTCAGGGCCAGCCGGATGCGCGCCTCCACCTCCGCGGGACCGGCTGAATCGAGAATGACGTCATCCGCCGCCCACGACGCCGTGACGGCGGCCATGCCGCCTTCCGTCAGGACCAGCAGCAGGGGCACGCTGATGCCTGTCGCACGCAGCAACTGGGTCAGGGACCGGGAGCCGGCCAGGTCCTTGCGTGCGTCGACCATGATCAGGTCGGTCGGCCTGGCGTCCAGCAGGGCAGTGGGGACGGCGGGCAGGATGTGGATCGAGTGGCTGAGCAGTTCCAAGGCAGGCAGGACGTCCACGGAACTGCCCTGGTTGTTGGTCAGCATTAAGATCTGCGACATGACTTCCTCCAAAGTGCGTAGATAAGCGCATCTTTGAGCGATGAACCACCGGTCACCCCCGGGACCGGTTGATCGCACCGTGGGCCAGGGCAGCGGCGCCAGTGGCACAACGCACCGGGGCAGGGGTTGTTCCACAGTGTACCGCCAGAGTAGGGCAGGATTGATGTGTGAAGTCATCAATAGCCGGACTTGTTGGAATCGTTGCGCTCGCAGCCATCGTCGCCGGGCACTCCTTGGGGCTGGGCTGGACAGTGGGTGTGGCCGTGGTGCTTTCCGTTGGTTTTGGCTACGGCTGGCCGCAGTATTTGGGCATTCCGGCGAAGAAGACCCTGGGTGCCGTGATCGCCCTCAGCGGCGCAGGGGCGGCCCTGGCCGGCGGGCTGACCCGCGATGCCAACTTTCTGGTCTGGACGCCGGTGTTCATTGCCTTCGGCTTCGGCGCGGTCATGGTGGTGCAGCTCCTGAGGGGCGCGGGCCAGGAACACCGGCTCGAGTCCACCCTGGGTGCGGGGGCCGGCGTCCTGATCGCCGGGTTTGCCGCCGGCTGGGTCTCCTCCTACCGCTTCCTTGGCGAGCCCGGCATGACCGTGGTTGCCGCCACGGGTGCGGGGGTGGCCCTGGTCATTGGCATGCTGCCCTGGCCGGACAGGGTCCTGGCGCCGCTGGCCATTGTCCTGGCCGCCTTGGCCGGCCCGCTCGCGGCACTGCTCGTCTCCGAGCTGCGGATTGTGCCTGCCGCCGTGATCGGGGCGCTCGTGGCGGCCGTGATTGCCAGCTTCCACCGCCTGCGCACCCTCTCGGGGCCTGTTCCCAATGTTGCGGGAGGCCTGGCCGCGGCGGCGGCACCGGTCCTTGCGCTCGGCGCCCTGGTGTATTTCATGGAAAAACTGCTGTTGACCTGAGCGCCAAAAGATCACGATAGGATGGCTCCATGAGCGTACTTTCCCTGGAAATTTTCTTCATCTGCCTGCTGGTCCTCGCCGGACTCACCATGGCCTGGTTCGCCGTCATGGTGGTGTGGCGCCTCTTCAAGGGCCAGCAGTAGGCCGCCATGGCCATTGAAATCCCCACGGACCTGACACCCGAACTGGTCCCGCTGTCCTGGCTGCTGGGCACCTGGACGGGACGCGGCCGGCTGGGATCCGGTGAGGCGGACGACGAACACTTCACCCAAACCGCCACGTTCAGCGCCAACGGGCTGCCGTACCTGCGGTACACGGCCGAATCCTGGCTCACGGACGAGGACGGCACCATCCTGCGCCCCCTGTCCGTGGAAATGGGCTTTTGGCAGCTTGACCGCCCCATGAACGACGCCGACGGCGGCCCCGGCATGGTCCCCGCCGACATTGTGCCCGCACTGCGGACGGCCGACGACGTCGAGGCCCTGCGCAATGCCGACGGCGGCTTTGACATCATGGCTGGCATTGTCCACCCCGGCGGCATCTCCGAGCTGTACTACGGCAGCATCAAGGGACCGCAGATCCAGCTCTCCACCGACGCCGTCATGCGGCACGCCGGGGCCAAGGCCTACACGGCGGCCACCCGCATCTTCGGCCTGGTCAACGGCGACCTTTTCTGGCGCTGGGATGTTGCCGCCCAGGGCAAGTCCCTCGAAGCCCACGCCTCCGCAGCCCTGCACAAGGTCGCTTAACAGCGTAATAAATCCCGGCCCCGCTGTGGGCTGCATCGGCGACCGCCGGCGTCGAGGGTGGCTGGAATAGGCGTATCACGGAAGGCGTTGGAAACGTTATGAGTTATTTGAGTCCCCTGCTGAACCGCCATGGCGCCGTGCAGGCCGGCGGCCTGGATGCCGGGGTGGCGGCACACTACGGGGATCCCCTCCGTGAACAGCGCCTCCTGGCCGGCTACCTTGGCAAGCCCGGGACCGCCGTCGTGGACCTTTCCCACCGCGGCGTGGTCACCGTGTCCGGTCCGGACCGGCTGAGCTGGCTGAACACGCTCTCCTCGCAAAGCCTCACCCACCTGGCCCCCGGGGCCGGCACGGAGCTGTTGCTGCTGAGCGTGCAGGGGCGGATCGAATTCGACGCCCGCGTGGTGGACGACGGGGGGACCACGTGGCTGGTTGTGGAGGCCGGGGAGGCTGCGCCGCTGGCCGAATGGCTGACCTCCATGAAGTTCATGCTGCGGGTCGACGTGACGGATGTCTCGGCAGGCTGGGCCGTGCTGGGATCCGTGGTGGAGGTCCCCGAATGGGACGGACTCGTGGTGTGGACCGACCCCTGGCCGCACATCGGCGCCGGCGGCTGGAGTTACGCCGCCGTCGAAGAGGGTGCCCACCCCGGGCTGGAACGTCCCTGGCACGAATACCTGGTCCCTGCCGCGGACCTGGTTGCCACGGTGGGCACCCGGCCGCTGGCCGGTGCCTGGGCGGCGGAGGCTTTGCGAATTGCCGCCTGGCGCCCGCGCCGCGGGGCAGAGACCGACGACAAATCCATTCCCCACGAACTGGACCTGCTGCGCACGGCGGTGCACCTGGCCAAGGGGTGCTACAAGGGCCAGGAAACGGTGGCGCGCGTCCACAACCTGGGCCACCCGCCGCGCCGCCTCGTCTTCCTCCAGCTGGACGGATCCCAGCACACCATCCCGGCCCCGGGCAGCGGGGTGTTCGCGGGCGAGCGCAAGGTGGGCGTCGTGACCAGCGTGGCACAACACTATGAAATGGGTCCCATCGCCCTGGCCTTGATCAAGCGCACCGTGGACCCCGACGCCGCGCTCGTGGTGGACGACGCCGGCGAAAAGTACACGGCCGCCCAGGAAACCATTGTGGCCACCGACGCCGGCCAGGTGGTCGGTCGCGCCACCGGTTTCCTGCGCGCACCGAGGTAGGGCGGGCCGTTCCCGGCCCCGGACACCACCACGGAACAAACCGGGGGACGATGTTGTTCTCCATATAGTCCACGTGGAATAATTCTTGGGGACTAAATGGGCGAAGGACGGCAGGCATGACGGGAGAGAAGCACCTCACACCCCTCGGCGTGGCGGCACTGGGGCTGCTGGCCGAACGTCCCATGCACCCCTACGAGATGTACCAGCTGCTCATCCACCGGCGCGAAGACCGGCTGGTGAAGGTCAAGCCGGGCACCCTGTACCACACGGTGGGCAGGCTCGCCGCGGCCGACCTTGTCAAGGCGGTTGGCACCGAGCGGGAGGGCAACCGCCCGGAACGCACCACTTATGCGATCCTGCCGGCGGGGCGTGAGGCCCTGGAAGCCCGGCTCAAGGAACTGCTGGGACGCCCGGCTGCCGAGTACCCCAGCTTCCCCCAGGCGGTGGCCGAGGCACACAACCTGCCGGCCGCCGTCGTGCTTGAACTGCTGGGCACACGCATGGAGGCGCTGGCTGCCCGCCTCGCCGAGCTGGCGGCGGACGTGCAGGGGGCACAGGCCAAGGGCGTGCCGGAACAGTATTGGCTGGAACTTTTGTATCAGCAGGCCATGACGGAAGCGGAACTGGCCTGGATCCGCCAGCTGTCCGCAGACATCGCCGCCGGTGCGCTGCCCTGGCGGCTGGCCGAAACCTTCAACACAACGGCTTCAACCGAACCTTAAGGAACATTGCATGGAAACCGTCGCAAAACCGTGGCCCGCGTTATGGGCGCTCGTGTTGGGCTTCTTCATGATCCTGGTCGACTCGACCATCGTCTCGGTGGCCAACCCGAAGATCATGGAAGGCCTGCACACGGACATCAACTCCGTCATCTGGGTGACCAGCGCCTACCTGCTGGCCTACGCCGTGCCGCTGCTTGTCACCGGCCGGCTCGGTGACAAGTACGGCCCCAAGAACCTGTACCTGATCGGCCTGAGCGTGTTCACCCTGGCCTCGCTGTGGTGCGGGCTCTCCGGCAGCATCGGCATGCTGATCCTGGCCCGCGCGGTGCAGGGTTTCGGTGCGGCATTGATGACGCCGCAGACCATGGCCGTGATCACCCGCATCTTCGCCCCCGACAAGCGCGGGCCCGCCATGGGCCTGTGGGGCGCCACGGCCGGCGTCGCCATGCTGGTGGGCCCCATCCTGGGCGGCGTGCTGGTGGACGGGCTGGGCTGGGAATGGATCTTCTTTGTCAACGTGCCGGTGGGCGTGGTGGCGTTCATCATGGCCTGGCGCCTTGTGCCGACCCTGGCGACGCACGACCACAAGTTTGACCTCCTGGGCGTGGCGCTGAGTTCCATCGGCCTGTTCATGCTGGTCTTCGGCATCCAGGAAGGCGAAAAGTACAACTGGGGGACCATTGCCGGCCCCATCTCGGTGTGGGGGCTGATCATCGCCGGGATCGTGTTCCTTGGCCTGTTCATTGTCTGGCAGGCAGTGACGAAGGGGGAGGCGCTGGTGCCGCTGCACCTGTTCAAGGTGCGCAACTTCTCCCTCGCCAACGCAGCCATCACCACCATGGGTTTCACGGTCACTGCCATGAGCCTGCCGCTGTTCTTCTACTACCAGCTGGTGCGTGGCATCTCGCCGACGCAATCGGCCCTGATGATGGTCCCCATGGCACTGTTTTCCGGCGTCCTGGCACCGTTTGTGGGCAGGCTGGTGGACATCGTCAACCCGCGCTACGTGGCACTGACGGGCTTCATCCTGATGGCGGTTTCCCTGCTGTGGACGTCGTCCCTGATGAATGCCGACACGCCGATCTGGCTGTTCCTGCTGCCCAGCGGACTGCTTGGCATTGCCAGCTCCGGGATTTGGGCGCCGCTGTCAACAACAGCCACCCGAAACCTTGGTCCGCGGGAGGCGGGCGCCGGCGCCGGAATCTACAACACGACCCGGCAGATCGGCTCGGTGCTGGGTTCGGCAGCCATAGCCGCCCTGATCGGTGCACGGCTGGCTGCCGAGATGCCCGCTGGTGCCCCGCAGGGTGCCGCCGGTGCCAGCGGCCAGCTTCCCGAATTCCTTCGTGCAGGCTTCTCTACGGCCATGGGGCAGTCCATGGTCCTGCCGGCCCTGGTGGTCCTGGTGGGCGGCGTGATGGCAATCCTCTTCGCCAAGCCGCGGGCCGTGGACGCTATTTATGCGGACTTTGACGGGGCTGAAGGGCAACCGAAGTCTGTAAGCCGGCCACACTAAAGCCGGTTGAGATGGCCAGTGCGTGGGCGCCTGCGTTGTTGACGTCCGCGCGCCACTGGGCAATCAGGCCGGTGGCCAGTGCCTCGTGGGCGGCGATTTCGGTGGCCCGCCTGCCCAGGCCCCTGCGCCGGAACTTCGGCGGCACCAGCGTGCCCAGCTGCGCCAACATCCCGGCGAACTCGGCGTAGGCGGCGCAGGCGAGCGGGCCGCCACCGGGCTCTTCGGAATCCATCACCGTGAACTTGTGCGGGAGGCCGGAGAGCCCGACGTCGTTGACGTCGTCGGGCGGGCACAGCGCCTCGAGTGCCACGGCCTCCGGATTGCCGTGGGAGACCATGACGGTTCCTTCCGGCTGCTTCAGGCGGAGGTCGTCGGCGTAGTAGAGCGCCTGCGTGCCGCAGCCGCGCCCGCCAAGGCCACGGCTGAGACGGAGCATGGTGGCGTGGTCGCTTAGTTCGTCGTCGCTGTAGGCTTCCGCAGCCCGGAGCAGTTCGGCGGGGCCGGTCAGGACCCCCTGGTCCCAGAGCCGCAGGAAGGAAAGCGAGCCCGAATCGTCGGATTGTGTGATGCGTCCGCCGGACGAACCGGCCACAAGTGAATCGGCGGGCAAGCCCAGGTGCCGTTCCCAGGCCAGCCGGACGATGGGCGCCGAACTCAGGTCAAAGGTCATGCATCAAGGCTAGTCCCCACGCCCTCCCCGCCCGGCGCCGGGGCGCCGGCCGTGGCGCCGGCCGTGGCCCCTCGGGCGCGTGGCCCCACCCACGCCCTCCCCGCCCGGCGCCGGGGCGCCGGCCGTGGCCCCTCGGGCGCGTGGGCTCAGCCGAACAGGATGGCGGCCTCGTCATAGCGGTGCTGCGGGACGGTCTTCAGGTTGCCCAGCGCCGCCTCAAACGGGACATGCTCGATTTCCGTCCCCTTTAGGGAGACCATGGTGCCCCAGCGCCCTTCCACGACGGAGTCGACGGCGGCCATGCCCAGCCGGGTGGCCAGCACGCGGTCGAAGCTGGAGGGGACGCCGCCGCGCTGGATGTGGCCCAGGATCGTGGCCCGGGTTTCAATGCCGGTGCGGGCCTCGATCTCGGGGGCCAGCTGCTCGCCGATGCCGCCGAGCCGGGGGCGGCCGAACGTGTCCAGGCCGCGTTCGGAGTGCGCGGAGTCCTGGTGGTCCGGCACAAAGCCCTCAGCCACCACCACGAGGGGTGCGCGGCCGCGGTCATGGGCTTCCTGCACCCATTCAACAATCTGGTCCATGCTGGTCTTTTGCTCCGGGATCAGGATGGCGTGGGCTCCCGTGGACATGCCGGCGTGCAGGGCAATCCAGCCGACATGGCGTCCCATGACCTCGGCGATCATGCAACGGTGGTGCGATTCGCCCGTGGTCCGCAGGCGGTCGATGGCCTCCGTGGCGATTTGGACGGCCGTGTCAAAACCGAAGGTGTAGTCGGTGGCGTCGAGGTCGTTGTCCACCGTCTTCGGCACACCCACGATCTTCAGCCCGGCGTCGGTGAGGCGGCGGGCCGCAGCCAGCGTGCCTTCCCCGCCAATGGCGATCATTGCCTCAATGCCCAGCCGGTCCAGGTGCGCCTTGATGACCTCGGGGCCGCCTTTGCCCTCAAAGGGGTTGGTGCGGGAGGTGCCCAGGATGGTCCCGCCCTGCTTGGAGATGCCCCGGACCATCTGGCGGGGCAGGTCCATGATGTCGCCCTCCACCACGCCGCGCCAGCCGTCACGGAAGCCGACGAATTCGTGGCCGTAGCTCTTGATGCCCTTGAGTACGACGCCGCGGATCACCGCGTTGAGTCCGGGGCAGTCGCCGCCGCTGGTCAGAATTCCAATCTTCATGGGTATGGGTCCTTCGGGGAGTGGAGTCAGTGTGGTTTGAGCGCACCGTTGAGCTCCTCTCTTGGACATTCTAGACGCTCGTGTGACGGGGGCAACTTCGGGCCGCCCCTGGACAGGCGGCCCGGGCCCTACTTTTTGCCCTACTTTTTGCGCAGTACGTTGACCGCCCCGCCGGCCACCATGGCCAGGCCTGCGCCCAAGAGCAGCCACATGGCGGCCTGGCCGGTGTCCAGGTGAAGGCCCGCCTGCCGCGTGGCCAGGACCAGCAGCCCAATGGCGACAACGACGGCACCCCACACCACGGTGCCTACTCTCACCGGGAGGCGCGTTGCGGCCGGCGCCGTGTCCATTGCGCGGGAGGCGCCGGGGCCGGCGTCCCCGGCTCCGCCCTTCGGCGCGTCGGGAAATTCCAGTGATTCCGTTGGGTTGTTCATGCTGTTTTCTCCCATTGCTCTGTTGGACCGTTTCGGCCGGCTACTTGCCGGCCACGGGGACGATGGTGATCTTGGCGGCCGCGCCTTGCAGGGTGACCACCAGCCCGTTGCCTGTCTTGCCGGGATTGACCTGGGTCGTGGTTGCCTGCACCACGGCCTTGCCGTCGGTGCCAGGCTGCCCCTGCACTTCAAGGCTGGAGGCCACAAGCTCGCTCTTGATCGTGACGGGGATGCTTTCGGGGACCTTGACCACGGCCTTGGCGGCAATCACGTTCACCGGGATCTGGAGGTCGCCGCCCGGTGCGGTGCCGGCGTCGAGTCCGGTCAGGTCGATGCTGGCGTCAGCCATGGCCACGGACAAGCCGTCCTGGGCCGCGCTGGCGGTGGCGGGGGCCCAGGACTGATGTGCCATGGACGTCCACGGCGCATGCAGGGGGACCATGCTCAGCAGTCCGGCAAACACGAGGGCAGCCGCGGCAAAGGTGCCCACGCCATCCGCCGTGCGGCCGCGGAGGCCGGAAGCCATGATGGCCAGGCCTGCCGTGATCGCTGCTGCGGCGGCGGCCGCGGGGGCCTGGTAGCCGTGCAGGTCCAGGACGCCGGATGCATTGAGGATCAGCACCAGGGCGCCGACCATGACGGCCAGGCCGAGCGAGAGCAGGCTGGCCGCGGCGCCCAGGCGCGGCCTGGCGTGAAGGGCCACGGGGCCGGGGGCGCCGAGCGGCCCGGTCCAGGCGGCTGTGCGGCTGTCAAGCGGTTCCGCGGGATGGTCGCCGGAGCCGGGCCGGCCGGCGGGGAACGGCACCGGACCGTACGGACCTGCCGCGGGGGCCGGCACATGGTCTTGGGAATGGCCGGCCACGCCCGGTGCAGCGGGTGCGCCGAAGTACTGCTGCCGCGGGGGCCGGCCCGTGGCGGACCGGCCTTCCTTGCCGCGGTTTATGGCCCAGACCACGCAGCAAACGATCGCCGCCACCCACAGCACGGGCCAGGGGAACCAGCCGCCATGCCAGTTCCAGGCGACGCTCTGCCCGGGGCCCGCCAATCCGAAGAAGGTTGCAATCGCCGCGCCCGTCATGCCCGTGGACCAGTGGCCGCGGGCCACCTGCTCCACGTGGATGCGGCCGTCGGGCTCGGGGAGGAGCGCCCAGGCGACGCCATAGGCCAGCAGGCCGATGCCGAAAATGAGCGTCAGGACCACGGCCAGTCCGCGCACGATCACCGGGTCGATGCCCCACTTGTCCGCCAGGCCGCTGCACACCCCGCCCACCCAGCGGCTGCTCCCGCGGCGGACGCCGAGGGACCGCAGCCAGACGAAGGGGCGGGCGCTGCGCTGCGGTTCGGGCCCCGGGCCAAATGTCGGTTCATTGGGTGGCGGCTGCTGCCGGTCGTGTCCGGCCTCGGACCCGGCGGCCGGCCCAGGCTTGTCGTTGGGGGCCGGTTCAGGTGCCGGCCCGGGCTGTTGGTCTTCATGGCTGTCATTCATGGTTCAATCGTGTCGTGCCAGGGCAGGCGCCCGCCATCCGGGGTGACCCTGAATCAACCCTGAAGCAACCCTTGCAATCCCGCCGCCGGGGCCGGGCCGTGCTTGGATTGAACCATGAGCGTAAAGATGTACCGGTCCCCGGAGCGCATGGTGGCAGGGGTCTGTGCGGGCCTGGCCGGGCACCTCGGCCTGCGCGTGGGCACGGTCCGGGCCGTCATGGCCGGCTCCTGCTTCCTGTTCGGCGCCGGTCTGGTCTTCTACGCGTGGCTGTGGATCCTGGTCCCTCTGGCCGGCGACGACGACCCTTCCGGTACGCCGCAGCCGGCCGACGACGGCGCCCCCCGCCTGAAGCTGTTCCGCCCGGCACCGGCCGGGGGGATCCGTGCCGGCGGGGGAGCCCCCGCGGCCGGGAGTGCTTCGGCGCCGAGAGGCGCTTCGGTGGGACTGCGGGAAATCCTCATCGGCGGAGCCCTGGTGGTCCTCGCCTTGGTCCTGTTCAGCGCGAGGACAGGCGTGAACCTTGACCTGGGGACCGTGGTGCCCCTCGGCGTGATTTCCGCCGGCGCCGTCCTGGCCTGGATGCAGCTCGATGCCACCCGCCGCGTGGGCCTGCTCAACGCGGCCAAGATGGACACGCCCTGGTCGATCGCCCGGTTCGCCGCAGGAATTGTCCTGGTGGTGGCAGGCGTCCTGATCATCGTGACGGGCTCGGGGTCATGGGCGCTGGTGTGGGCCTCCGTGGTCGCCTCCCTGGCGGTCCTGGCCGGCGTCGGGCTGGTGCTGGCCCCGTGGGCGCTCAAATTTTGGCGTGACTTTCAAAATGAACGGGCCGGGCGCATCCGCGAAACCCAGCGGGCCGAAATTGCCGCGCACCTCCACGACTCCGTCCTCCAGACCCTGGCCCTGATCCAAAAGCGGGCCGACTCACCGCAGGATGTCAGCCGGCTGGCCCGGGCCCAGGAGCGGGAACTACGCAGCTGGATCTACCAGGACGAAGGCAAGGACCCGGGGAAGCTCGTGGCTGGCATCCAAGCCGCCTGTGCAGAGGTGGAAGACCTGCACGGGCTGCCCGTGGAGGTGGTGAGCGTGGGCGACGCCGAACTGGACGAGGCCACGCGGGCCCTGGCCCAGGCCACCCGCGAGGCCGTGCTCAACGGAGTCCGGCACGGCGGAACGGCGGTGTCCGTGTACGTGGAGGCGGCCGGGTCCGGCGTCGACGTTTTCGTCAAGGACAGGGGCGCCGGCTTCGATCCCGGCGCCGTGCCGCCGGACAGGCTGGGAGTCAGGGAGTCCGTCGTCGGCCGGATGCAGCGCAACGGCGGCACGGCTGCGATCATTAGCTCAACGGAAGGCACGGAGGTGCGCCTGCACCTGCCGGCCAGGCCGGCGCAGGCCGACGCGCCGGCCGGAAACGGCAAGGCCACCAACGGTGGGGACAAGAAATGACAAAGGACGTGAAATGACGGG
Organism: Arthrobacter sp. SDTb3-6; assembly: GCF_013376095.1. GTDB lineage: Bacteria > Actinomycetota > Actinomycetes > Actinomycetales > Micrococcaceae > Specibacter. Next base: position 97,037 of record NZ_JAAMFN010000001.1, read on the forward strand.
GACAGGACAGCCCATCAGGGTTGTGGTGGTGGACGACCACGCGATCTTCCGCTCGGGGCTGAAGGCCGATCTTGCCGCGGACATCCACGTGCTGGCGGAGGCGGCCACGGTGGAACAGGCCATTGCCGCGGTCTCCGCCCACACCCCGGACGTGGTGCTGCTGGACGTCCACCTGCCCGGCGGCCGCGGCCAGGGCGGACGTGAGGTGATTGCGGGCTGTTCGGGGCTGCCGGGGCAGGTGAAGTTCCTGGCGCTGAGCGTCTCCGACTCCGCCGAGGATGTGGTCTCGGTGATCCGTGCCGGCGCCCGCGGCTACGTCACCAAGTCCATTTCCGGGCACGAAATTTCCGACGCCGTCCGGCGGGTCGCCGGGGGAGACGCCGTCTTCTCGCCCCGGCTGGCCGGCTTCGTCCTGGATGCCTTCGGCACCGCCGAGGTGGCCGTGGAGGACGAGCTGGACAAGCTCTCCGCCCGCGAATTGGAGGTCATGCGCCTGATCGCCCGCGGATACTCCTACAAGGAGGTGGCAAAGGCGCTGTTCATCTCCATCAAGACGGTGGAAACCCACGTCTCCGCCGTGCTGCGCAAGCTGCAGCTCTCCTCCCGCCACGAACTCACCCGCTGGGCCGCCGACCGCCGCCTGCTCTAGTCCGGCCCGCCTACTTGGCGGTGCCGAGGAATTCCTGGAGACGTCCGACGCCGGTGGCCAGGTCGTCGTCGCCCAGGGCGTAGGAGAGGCGGAGGTAGCCGCTGGGGCCGAACGCCTCGCCGGGAACCACGGCAACCTCGGCCTTGTCCAGGATGAGCGCGGCCAGTTCGGCGGACGTGGCCGGGCGGACGCCGCCAATGTCACGGCCGAGCAGGGCGCGGACGTCGGCGTAGGCGTAGAACGCGCCGTGCGGGGTGGGGCACTCCACGCCGTCTATCGTGTTGAGGGCCGAAACCATGGCCTTGCGGCGGCGGTCAAAGGCCACCTTCATGTCCTCCACGGCCGTTAGCGGGCCGGAGACGGCGGCCAGGGCGGCCATCTGGGAGACATTGGCCACGTTGGAGGTGGCATGGGACTGCATGTTGGTGGCGGCCTTGGCCACGTCGGCCGGGGCAATCATCCAGCCCACCCGCCATCCGGTCATGGCATAGGTCTTGGCCACACCGTTCAGGACCACCACGCGGTCGCCCAGCTCCGGGGCGGCGGTGGCAATCGAGGTGAACGGCACGCCGTCGTAGGTCAGGTGTTCGTAGATTTCATCCGTGATGACCCACAGCCCCTTGGCGGCCGCCCACTGGCCGATCTCGCGGGTCTGTTCCGGGGAATACACGGCGCCGGTGGGGTTCGACGGGGAGACGAACAGCAGGACCTTGGTGCGCGGGGTGAGCGCCGCCTCGAGCTGGTCCACGGTGACCAGGTAGCCCTGTTCGGGGCCGGCGAAGACCTCCACGGGCACGCCGCCGGCAAGCCGGATCGCCTCGGGGTAGGTGGTCCAGTACGGGGTGGGGACAATGACCTCGTCCCCCGGGTCCAACAGCGTGGCGAAGGATTCGTACACCGCCTGCTTGCCGCCGTTGGTGACCACCACCTGGGAAGGCTCCACGGCATAGCCGGAATCACGCAGCGTCTTGGCGGCGATGGCCGACTTCAGCTCGGGCAGCCCCGACGCGGGGGAGTAGCGGTGGAACTTGGGCTGGCGGGCCGCGACGATGGCAGCTTCCACAATGTAGTCCGGGGTGGGGAAGTCCGGTTCGCCGGCGCCGAAGCCGATGACGGGGCGGCCGGCAGCCTTGAGGGCCTTGGCCTTGGCATCCACTGCCAGGGTGGCGGATTCGGCAATGGCGGCGACGCGGGCCGAAACCCGGCGTGCGGCGGCTTGGTCGGCGCTCACGTTGGCAGACATCTTCTGTACTCTCTCTCGAAAGGCGGGCCCGCAGGGGTCCTTGGTGGCGGGACTCGACGGGAACTCATCGGGGACACGGCGGGGCCGTTGACGTGTGCAGGCCCCACCCCCTACTTTAGGCGCATCCGGCCCCCGGTTCGACGTGGCGGGCAACAATGCGTAGAATGGACAACCGGTGTTGAAACACCATGATGGTGCACGCCTTGCGACGGTTTGGAAACGGCCGCCCAAGACTGTAAGTTATTTCATGGCCTTCGGCTCCGGTGCGATCCACCGGGTTGCACAACAGTTAGTTTCATAGGGTAGTGGCGCAATTGGTAGCGCAGCGGTCTCCAAAACCGCAGGTTGCAGGTTCGAGTCCTGTCTGCCCTGCGTCAAGGCGCAGCGGGGTTGGTCCGCGGCAATTCCGGGATAACGGGAATGGCCGCGGACAAGTCCCGCCCAGCCTGGCGAACACAAGCACATGACACGGTCCGCCCGCGCGGGCTCGCGTGTTTTTCAACTAATGATGAGTGAGGCAATGGTGACCGAAACCGCGGCAAGCCGCTCCAATGGCCGCCCCGCCAAGAAGAACGCCAAGCCGAAGGGTCCCGGCATCTTTGCACGCATAGCCATTTTCCTGCGCCAGGTCATCGGCGAAATGAAGAAGGTTGTCACCCCCACTCGCAAGGAGTTGCTCAACTACACCGCGGTTGTGCTCGTGTTCGTTATCATCGTGATGGGTATTGTTACCGTCCTGGACCTGGGATTCGGAAAGCTCGTGCTTTGGGTCTTTGGCGGAAACGTAAACGTCGAGCACTAAACGCTCAACTTTGGCCGGCCCCGATAGTGTCTTGGAACACGGGGGACGGTTTGAGCCATTTAAGTAACGCACCAGGAAAGCAGGAAATTCGTGTCTGAGCAGGAGCCCGAGGCAACGTACAGTGAGCAGGACCAGGACACTGTGGTTGCTGATGCTGCCATCAGTGCTGACCTTGATGCATCCATGGACGACGCCGCCGCTGCGGATCCCGCAGAAGCCACGGACACCCCGGCAGCCGAAGAAGCAGCCGAATCCGAGGACGGGGCTGCCGTGTCCGAAGCGGACGGGGACGCGGTGGCGGCCGAACCGGAAGTGGACCCCGCCGAGGAATTCAAGGCCAAGCTGCGCCGCCAGGAGGGTGACTGGTACGTCATCCACTCCTACGCCGGCTACGAAAACCGCGTGAAGGTCAACCTCGAGTCCCGCAGCCTGTCGCTGAACATGGAAGATTACATCTTCGAAGTCCAGGTCCCCATGGAAGAAGTCGTGGAGATCAAGAATGCCCAGCGAAAGGTTGTCAACCGCGTGCGCATTCCCGGCTATGTCCTGGTCCGCATGGACCTGACGGACGCCTCCTGGGGCGTTGTCCGCCACACCCCCGGCGTCACCGGCTTCGTGGGAAACGCCCACAACCCGGTCCCGCTGCGCCTGGACGAGGTCTTCTCCATGCTGGCCCCCGTCTTCGAGGAGCAGCAGGCCGAGGAAACCGGCGTTCCGCTGCGCCACCTCCCTGCCGACGCGGAAATCGACTTTGAGGTCGGCGAGGCCGTCATCGTCAAGGACGGCCCGTTCGAGACCCTCTCCGCCACGATCTCCGAGATCAAGCCCGAATCCCAGCAGCTGGTTGTGCTGGTCTCCATCTTCGAGCGCGAAACCCCTGTCACGCTCGCCTTCAACCAGGTCACCAAGATCTAGTTGGACCACTGATTTCGCTGGACGGCCGCTTGCTTGGCGGCCGCGCAGTGTCCGGCCGGACGCCATCCGGCCACCCACCTTGGACGCGCTCCGTCGTCGAAGGAAAGTTATTGAGAGAAGGACCCTACATTGGCTCCCAAGAAAAAGGTCACCGGCCTTATCAAGCTGCAGATCCAGGCAGGCGCCGCCAACCCGGCACCTCCGATCGGTCCCGCGCTTGGCCAGCACGGTGTCAACATCATGGAATTCTGCAAGGCCTACAACGCCGCCACGGAATCCCAGCGCGGAAACGTCATCCCGGTTGAAATCACGGTTTACGAGGACCGCTCCTTCACCTTCATCACCAAGACCCCGCCGGCTGCCGAGCTGATCAAGAAGGCTGCCGGCGTCGCCAAGGGTTCAGCCACCCCCCACACCGTCAAGGTTGCCCAGCTGACCAAGGCACAGGTCACCGAGATCGCCACGCAGAAGCTGGTCGACCTCAACGCCACGAGCATCGAAGGCGCCGAGAAGATCATCGCCGGCACCGCCCGCTCCATGGGCATCACCGTCGAGGCCTAGGCTTCGGACACCCTGGGGTCGAGCCTGTCGAGACCCCACAGCATCACCAACATCATCAAGAACGACGCCGGCCGGCCCCCCGGGTGCCTGGCGGCGGACGTAGTGGCAGGGCCCGCGCGGTCCTTACGACCACAACTGCACAAGGAGAAACAAGCAGCATGGCAAAGCGCAGCAAAGCATATGAGGCAGCCGTAGCCAAGATCGATGCGGACAAGGTTTACGCACCGTTCGAGGCCATCAAGCTCGCCAAGGACACCAACCCGTCCAAGTTCGACGCCACCGTTGAGGTTGCGTTCCGCCTGGGTGTTGACCCCCGCAAGGCGGACCAGATGATCCGCGGCACCGTCAACCTCCCCCACGGCACCGGCAAGACCGCCCGCGTCCTGGTTTTCGCAACCGGCGACCGCGCCGAGGCCGCCATCGCCGCCGGCGCCGACTTTGTCGGCACGGACGACCTGATCGAAAAGATCCAGGGCGGCTGGACCGACTTTGACGCAGCCGTTGCCACCCCCGACCTCATGGGCAAGGTGGGCCGCCTGGGCAAGATCCTCGGACCCCGCAACCTGATGCCGAACCCGAAGACCGGCACCGTCACGAACGACGTCGCCAAGGCCGTCAACGACATCAAGGGCGGCAAGATCGACTTCCGGGTCGACAAGCACGCCAACCTGCACTTCATCATCGGCAAGGTCTCCTTCGACGCGGCCAAGCTGGCGGAGAACTACGCGGCAGCACTGGAAGAGGTGCTTCGCCTGAAGCCGTCCGCTTCCAAGGGCCGCTACGTGCAGAAGGCCACCGTGGCCACCACCTTCGGTCCCGGCATCCCCGTGGACCCGGCCGTGACCAAGGTTGTCATCGAGGCATAGGCGATGCGTTTGAACGCTGCCTGATCGGAGGGCCCGGTGTAGCGATCTGCTACGCGGGGCCCTCCTTTTTTATATCGTTGAACGGCACACAGGCCGCAGTTGGCCGTGGGGAGCAGCACATGGGAACCACCATCCGGCAGGCGGCAAGTGAAGAGGCCGCGGCCCTGGCGGAACTTGCGTCCGTCACGTTCGCGCTGGCCTGCCCTCCCGGCAGCGCGCCGGAAGACATTGCCGCGTTCATCGCCACCCATCTCACGGCCGAAAGTTTTGCCCGCTACCTGGGTGATCCGTCACGGGCCGTGTTTGTCGCGGAGGAACACGGACCCGCGGCAGCAGCCACGCCCGGTGGTTCCGCACGGCGAGGGGCACGCCTGGCCGGCTACAGCATGTTGGTGGACGCCCCGCCGTCGGACGCGGATGTGGCAGCCGCAGTGGGTGGCGGTGCGGCCGTGGAACTGAGCAAGTGCTATGCCCGCCCGCACGTCCATGGCACGGGCCTGACGGCCGGCCTGATGGCCGCCAGCCTGGCATGGGCGGCGACGCGGGGTGCGGAGCAGGTGTGGCTGGGCGTCAACGGTGAAAATGCCAGGGCCAGGAAATTCTACGAAAAGCATGGCTTCAGGGTGGCTGGAAGCAAAAGATTTCAATTGGGGAACCGGGTGGAGCATGACCACGTCATGGTGCGGCCGGTACAAAGCTAGTTTCAGGAGCAACAGGACATGACTGACATCCGGATCGAACAGTTGCACGTGCCCGACAACCTCGACGGCGAGGGGGCCGCGGACTTCCTGCGCGCCGTGGAAGTCTCCCGGCAGGTGCGGGTGGGCACGTGGGGCAACGACGACCTTGCGTACACGGGCGAGGAACTGCTTGCGCTGTGCCACGACCCCTACGAGTGGTACGTGATGCTGGTGGCCCGGCTGGATGGGCAGATCGTGGGGCGTGCGGGCATCGCCATGCCGCTGGACGACCACACCGAACTGGCGCACGTCACGCTCGACGTCCTGCCTTCCGCGGAAGGACGCAGCCTGGGCAGGCGCCTGCTGGAAGCCGCTGAATCGTTTGTGCGCGGGGAAAACCGTCGGGTTGTGGTGGTGGAGACGAACCACTCGGCCACCGAGCTGCAGTCGGAGCAGGAGGGCGGCGGTGACGAACGGCTGCTGCATCCCGCCGCCGGGCCTGGCGCGCTGACGCTGGAAAACCGCCAGGCCCGTTTTGCCCACAACGCCGGCTACCAGCTGGAGCGGGTGGAGCACTTCAGTTCCTGTGCCCTGCCGTTCCCGGCGGAACGGGCGGCGGAACTCCTGGAATCCGCCACAGCCTCCCACGGGGACGAATATGCCGTGCACCAGTGGACGGACAGCTGCCCCGAGGAATGGGCTGCGGACGTGGCCCGCCTGGAAGCAGAAATGGGCCAACCGGCCGGCGAGGGGCCCTGGGACGTGGCACACATGCGTGAAGCGGAGGAAATTTCCCAGTCGACAGGCCGGCACACGCTGGTCACAGCGGCCGAGAGCCGCGCCTCGGGCCGCCTGGTCGGCTACACGTCCATCTCCGTGCTGGGCAAACGCGACGATGTCGTCTTCCAGGACGACACCGTCATGGAAGACGGGCACCGCGGCAGGGAGCTGGGGCTGCGCATGAAGCTGGCCAACCTGCAACTGCTGGCGCGTGACTACCCGAACCCGCATGCCATCTATACCTGGAACTCCGCCGAGGACACCCACCTGATAGAGATCAACGCCCGCATGGGCTTCACCGTGGCGGGCGTGACCGGGCAGTGGCGGAAATCCTTTGACCCCGGCGACTGACTGACCCGCGATTTGGAAGGGGCGGCGCCGCTCCTGTAGGCTGGGAGGACCAAAGACCGTCGGTCGATGGAAACCACCCCCACGTGCCAGGCGCATCATGTGTCGTGCAGCGTGGAAGCGGGAAGGTTTTCATCCGAAAGTCCTGAACCAGGACGGCCAGCGCAGGTGCACAAAGCTTAGGCAGCGAATGATCCGGACGAAAGTCCATGGAACCGCTGCCCGAACGCCCCGTACATCTGTGCGGGGCGTTTTGTTTTCCACTTGCCTTCCTTCCCGGAAACGGCAGCGGGCAGGACCGGAAGGACCGGCATTAATTCCCGGAAGGAGGGTTATGGCAACGCCAACAAAGGTGGCTGCGGTTGCAGAAATCAAGCAGGATTTCAGCGATTCCACTGCAGCAGTCCTAACCGAATACCGTGGGCTCACCGTTGCCCAGCTCAAGGAGCTGCGCGTTTCTCTCGGCCAGGACACCAAGTTCTCGGTCGTCAAGAACACCCTGACTGCCATTGCGGCCAAGGAAGCCGGTGTTGACGCTTTCGAAGGTCAGCTTTCCGGCCCTACCGCCATTGCCTTCATCAAGGGTGATGCTGTTGCAGCAGCCAAGAGCCTGACGGATTTTGCAAAGGCCAACAAGGCGCTGATCATCAAGACCGGCATCTTCGAAGGCAAGGCCCTTGACGCTTCCGAGGTTGCCGCACTGGCCGCCCTGGAATCGCGCGAGCTGCAGCTGGCCAGGGTTGCCGGCGTGCTGAAGGCACCGATGGCCGCCGCTGCGCGCACCATCGACGCCCTGCGCCTCAAGCTTGCCGAAGGTGCACCTGCCGAAGAGGCTCCCGCCGCTGAGGAAGCACCGGCCGCCGAAGAGGCTCCCGCCGCTGACGAGGCTCCGGTTGCTGAAGCTGAGACCACCGAGGCCTAGTCCTCATGGGGGCTTGTCTCCCGCATGTTTTTCCCTAAATCCATGAGGACTTAGGTTTTTAGATCCGCCCGTCACCGGGCAAGAACACAAAGAAGGAGCGCCACCCATGGCTAAGCTCACCAACGACGAGCTCATTGAAGCTTTCAAGGAACTGACCATCATTGAACTCTCCGAGTTCGTGAAGAAGTTCGAAGAGGTCTTTGAAGTTACCGCTGCTGCTGTTGCAGTTGCCGGCCCGGCCGGCGGCGCAGCTGCCGAGGCTGAGGAAGAGAAGACCGAGTTCGACGTCATCCTCGAAGCTGCTGGCGACAAGAAGATTGCAGTCATCAAGGAGGTGCGCGCCCTGACCTCCCTCGGCCTGAAGGAAGCCAAGGACGTCGTTGACTCCGCTCCCAAGGCTGTCCTCGAAGGCGCCACCAAGGAAGCTGCCGAGAAGGCCAAGGAAGCCCTCGAAGCTGCCGGCGCCACGGTTACCGTCAAGTAATCACCGACGCATTCCAAGGAAGGCCCCGCACCCTACGGTGCGGGGCCTTCCTGATTCCCGGGGCGTGCCAAACACTCACCGGACCCACTGAGGGCGTGCCATGCTGCCGAGGGCGTGTGAAATTTCCTACGCCGCCGCCAGCATGGCACGCCCCCGTCGTTGGGGTGGGGCTACTCAGGGGCTGAAATGTCCGCGACCGTGGCGTCCAGGGCGGAAATAAGGGCGTCAGCCTCGACGAACATGCTGTAGCCGTGTTCGCCGGCGCCCAGGGCGACGCGGCGCCCGGCCACGCTCTCGTCCACAAACACGGGCCACGGCGTCGTGCTGCCCAGGGGAGTGATGGTGCCGCGCTCATGGCCCGTGGCGGCCAGTGCGACGTCGGGCTTGGGCATCTGCAGCTTGTTGACGCCCACCACGGCTCGCAGCTTGGGCCAGGAAATGGCGCGCCCGCCCGGCACCAGCGCAAACAGGAAGGTGTCGTCGCTGCGCTTGACCACCAGCGACTTGACGATGTCGGACGGATCGACGCCAATCAGCGCGGCGGCCTCGGCCAGTGAACCGGCGGCCGGGCGCGGGATGATCTCCACGGCAAGGCCGCGGGCGGCCGCGTCGGCGGCAACCCGGGCCCGGCCGGTCGGCGTTTCAGCGTCCCCGGCGGCGCTCACTCGGCGTCCCGGAACAGCAACAGCGCCTCGCCCTGCCCGCCGCCGCCGCACAGCGCCACGGCAGCCCGTCCCGTGCCACGGCGGGCCAGCTCAGTGGCGGCATGCAGGGCCAGGCGGGCGCCGGACGCACCAATCGGATGCCCCAGGGCGATGGCGCCACCGTGGATGTTGCACTTCTCCAACGGGTAGTCCAGGTCCTGCAGCGACTGCACTGCCACCGAGCCAAAGGCCTCGTTGATCTCAATGAAGTCGAGCTGCTCGGTGCTCCAGCCGGCCCTTTTTAGTGCGCTCTGGATGGCGTGTGAGGGTTGGGAATGCAGCGAGTTGTCCGGCCCGGCCACCTGCCCCGGTGCGCCGACAACCGCCAGCCAGGGGAGGCCGTGGGCTTCGGCATAGGACCGGCTGGACAGCACCATGGCGGATGCGCCGTCGGACAAGGGGGAGGAGTTGCCGGCCGTGATGGCGCCGTCGGCCGAAAATGCCGGACGGAGCGGGGCAAGGGTTTCCAGGGTGGTCTGGGGCCGGATGCCTTCGTCACGCGTCAGCACCACGGGCTCGCCCTTGCGCTGGGGAACGGCGACCGGCACGATCTCGTTGTCGAAGACGCCGGAGTCCTGCGCCGCCGCGGCCCGCGTGTGGGATGCCACCGCCACTTCGTCCTGGACCGCGCGGCCTATGTTCAGGCGGATGTTGCCGCGCTCCGTGGAAAGGCCCATGGATTCGCCGTCAAAGGCGTCGGTGAGGCCGTCATGTGCGGCCACGTCCAGGGCCTGGACAGCACCGTAGCTCCAGCCCTGGCGCGAACCGGGGAGCAGGTGCGGGGCCCGGGTCATGGATTCCTGCCCGCCGGCCACCACCACCTCGGCATCGCCGCTGCGGATCAGCCGGGCCGCATCAATCACGGCCGTCAGGCCCGAAAGGCAGACCTTGTTGATGGTCACCGCCGGCACGTTCCAGCTGATCCCGGCACCAATCGCGCTCTGGCGCGCGGGGTTCTGGCCGGCACCGGCCTGCAGCACCTGGCCCATGATCACCTGGTCCACGTCCGCGGCGCTGGCCCCGGAACGTTCAAGGGCTGCGGCAATGGCCTTGGCACCCAGTTCGACGGCGGTGAACCCGGCCAGCTGCCCGTTCAGCCGGCCCTGCGGGGTGCGGGCCCCGGCCAGGATCACGACCTCGGCCGCTTTGTCCACATTGTTCGGGTTCTCTTGTGCTGTCATGGCAGGCGCTCCTTACACATTGTCCGCACAGATCACCCTTGACCTGTGCCGGGCCTTACATTGAATCTAACAGTTTGGGCGGGCCGGAAATTTCCGCCGCCGCCCTGGCCGGAGAGGTCCGGGACGGCGCCGGTGTGAGGAGCGGAACATCCATACTTGCGCATTTGCGCGGCGTGAGGTAGACACGCGGGAGATATGCCTGTAGTGTAGATCTTTGCGTATCCCTCTTAACCTTCAGCCTTCATATAGCGGTGGGCTTTGCTTCGGTCAAAGGTTGGAACGGCTCGCGTCTTGGGAAGATTCAACTCCCAACACGGGTGCTTTTGCAACTTTTGTCCAGCGTTCGTCTTGGTTTGATGACCAATCGGCGAATCGGGTGAGGGTTCACAAGAACTAGCCTGCAGGTCTGTGGAAGGATCCCTCTTGGTCGCCTCGAGCACCTCTAATGTAAATAACGCTGCAACCGCTATCGATTCAAACAGCACTGACGGTGCAAAGAGTCGCCTCTCATTCGCCAAGATTCACGAGCCGCTTGACGTGCCGAATCTGCTCGCACTCCAGACCGAGAGCTTTGACTGGCTCGTCGGCAACGAGCGCTGGCAGGGCCGCATGGAAGCCGCCGTGAACGCCGGTGATGACAGCGTGGCCGTCACGTCCGGGCTGTCTGACATCTTCGAAGAGATCTCCCCGATTGAAGACTTCCAGGGCACCATGTCCCTGTCCTTCACGGAACCGGAGTTCGCCGATCCCAAGTTCACCGTTGACGAATGCAAGGACCGCGACGCCACGTACGCGGCGCCCCTGTACGTCAAGGCTGAATTCATGAACAACCTCACGGGCGAAATCAAGCAACAGACCGTGTTCATGGGCGATTTCCCGCTCATGACCGACAAGGGCACCTTCGTTATCAACGGCACCGAACGTGTTGTTGTGTCCCAGCTGGTCCGTTCCCCGGGCGCCTACTTTGAGCGCACGGCAGACAAGACCAGCGACAAGGAAATCTTCACCGCCAAGATCATCCCCTCGCGTGGTGCCTGGTTCGAGCTGGAAATCGACAAGCGGGACCAGGTCGGCGTGCGCCTTGACCGCAAGCGCAAGCAGTCCGTCACCGTGCTGCTCAAGGCACTGGGCTGGACCGAGGGCCAGATCCTGGAGGAGTTCGGCGAGTTCGACTCCATCCGCGCCACGCTGGAAAAGGACGCGACCACCGGCCGCGAAGATGCGCTGCTGGACATCTACCGCAAGCTGCGCCCGGGCGAGCCGCCGACGGTTGACGCAGCCGACGCGTTGCTGAACAACCTCTACTTCAACGCCAAGCGCTACGACCTGGCCAAGGTCGGCCGCTACAAGATCAACCGCAAGCTGGGCATCGACATGCCGCTGAGCAACCCGGCGTCCTCCGTCCTCAGCGTCGATGACATCGTTGCGATGATCAAGTACCTCGTCACCCTGCATGCCGGCGGCAAGACCACCAAGGGCATCCGCGACGGCGCCGAAGTCGACCTCCGCGTTGACGTGGATGACATCGACCACTTCGGCAACCGCCGCATCCGCGCCGTGGGCGAGCTCATCGAGAACCAGGTCCGCACCGGCCTGTCCCGCATGGAGCGCGTTGTGCGCGAGCGCATGACCACCCAGGACGTCGAGGCCATCACGCCGCAGACGCTGATCAACATCCGCCCCGTCGTGGCTGCGATCAAGGAGTTCTTCGGAACCTCCCAGCTGTCGCAGTTCATGGACCAGAACAACCCGCTCGCCGGCCTGACGCACAAGCGCCGCCTGTCCGCGCTGGGCCCGGGTGGTCTGTCCCGCGACCGCGCGGGCATGGAAGTCCGTGACGTCCACCCGTCGCACTACGGCCGCATGTGTCCCATTGAAACCCCTGAGGGCCCGAACATCGGCCTCATCGGTTCGCTGGCCTCCTACGGCCGCATCAACCCGTTCGGTTTCATCGAGACCCCGTACCGCCGGGTCAAGGACGGCGTCGTCTCCAACGAGGTTGACTACCTGACGGCTGACGACGAAGTTGACGTTGTCATCGCCCAGGCCAACGCGCCGCTGGATGACGACAACCGCTTCACCGAGGAAACCGTCCTGGTCCGCCAGCGCGGCGGTGGCGGCGAGCCCGTCCTGGTCCCGGCCGACGAGGTCGAGTACATGGACGTTTCCCCGCGCCAGATGGTGTCCGTGGCAACCGCCCTGATCCCGTTCCTGGAGCACGACGACGCCAACCGTGCCCTCATGGGTGCGAACATGCAGCGCCAGGCCGTGCCGCTGGTCCAGTCCGAGGCCCCGTTCGTGGGCACCGGCATGGAGCGCCCCACGGCTGTTGACGCCGGTGACGTGGTCATCGCCAAGAAGGCCGGTGTGGTCTCCGAGGTTTCCGCCGACGTCGTGGTGATGTTGAACGACGACGGCACGGAGACCAGCTACCCGATCGCCAAGTACCAGCGTTCCAACCAGGGCACCGCCTACAACCAGCGGGTCCTCGCCTCCGAGGGCCAGCGTCTGGAAGTCGGCGGCATCATCGCCGACGGTCCCGCAACGGACATGGGCGAGCTCGCCCTGGGCAAGAACCTGCTCGTGGCGTTCATGTCCTGGGAAGGCCACAACTACGAGGATGCCATCATCCTCTCCCAGCGCATCGTTGCCGAAGACGTGCTGTCCTCGATCCACATCGAGGAGCACGAGATCGACGCCCGCGACACCAAGCTCGGTGCCGAGGAAATCACCCGGGACATCCCGAACGTTTCCGAGGAAATCCTGGCCGGCCTGGACGAACGCGGCATCATCCACATCGGTGCCGAGGTTGAGGCCGGGGACATCCTGGTCGGCAAGGTCACCCCCAAGGGCGAGACCGAGCTGACCCCGGAAGAACGCCTGCTGCGCGCCATCTTCGGTGAGAAGTCCCGCGAAGTGCGTGACACCTCCCTGAAGGTGCCCCACGGCGAGTCCGGCACCGTCATCGGTGTCCGCGTCTTTGACCGCGACTCCGACGACGACCTGCCCCCCGGAGTGAACCAGCTGGTCCGCGTATACGTGGCCAACAAGCGCAAGATCACCGACGGTGACAAGCTGGCCGGCCGCCACGGAAACAAGGGCGTCATCTCCAAGATCCTGCCGATCGAGGACATGCCGTTCCTGGCCGACGGCACCCCCGTGGACATCGTCCTGAACCCCTTGGGTGTTCCGGGGCGCATGAACGTGGGCCAGGTGCTGGAGATCCACCTCGGCTGGGCTGCCAAGACCGGCTGGAAGGTTGAAGGCGAACCGGACTGGATCAAGAACCTGCCGAACCTTCCGCGCGAGATCGGCCAGACGAAGGTTGCGACCCCCGTGTTCGACGGCGCCCGCGACCAGGAGATCACCGGGCTGCTTGACTCCACGAACGTGACCCGTGACGGCGACCGCCTGATCGATTCCTCGGGCAAGACGCGCCTGTTCGACGGCCGCTCCGGCGAGCCGTTCCCGGATCCGGTGTCCGTTGGCTACATGTACATCCTCAAGCTCCACCACCTGGTGGATGACAAGATCCACGCGCGCTCCACCGGCCCGTACTCCATGATCACCCAGCAGCCGCTGGGTGGTAAGGCACAGTTCGGCGGCCAGCGCTTCGGTGAGATGGAAGTGTGGGCCCTGGAGGCCTATGGCGCCGCGTACACGCTGCAGGAACTGCTCACGATCAAGTCCGATGACATCCACGGCCGCGTCAAGGTCTATGAGGCCATCGTCAAGGGTGAGAACATCCCGGAGCCGGGCATTCCGGAGTCCTTCAAGGTTCTCATCAAGGAAATGCAGTCGCTGTGCCTGAACGTGGAAGTCCTTTCCACCGACGGCACCACGATTGAGATGCGTGACTCGGATGAAGAAGTCTTCCGGGCCGCGGAGGAGCTGGGCATCGACCTCTCACGGGCCGAGCCGAACTCCGTCGAAGAGGTTTAGCGAAGCCGGCGGCGGCACCCAGCCGTGCCGCCGCCGTTCCCCCTCTTTCCGTACCCGTGGCCCGGTGGTCGGGCAAACCTCGACCCCGGGCCTGTAGAGACATTCAGACTTAGAGAATTAGAGAGAACAGGACCCATATGTCCAGCGAATCCTCCTTCGGCCTCATGCAGATCGGCCTGGCCACCGCGGAAGACATCCGCGACTGGTCGCACGGCGAAGTCAAGAAGCCGGAAACCATCAATTACCGCACCCTCAAGCCCGAGAAGGACGGCCTCTTCTGCGAGAAGATCTTTGGCCCGTCCCGCGACTGGGAATGCTACTGCGGCAAGTACAAGCGCGTGCGCTTCAAGGGCATCATCTGTGAGCGGTGTGGCGTTGAGGTCACCCGTGCCAAGGTGCGCCGCGAACGCATGGGCCACATTGAACTTGCTGCGCCCGTCACGCACATCTGGTACTTCAAGGGCGTCCCGTCCCGTCTGGGCTACCTGCTGGACCTGGCGCCGAAGGACCTGGAAAAGGTCATTTACTTCGCCGCCTACATGATCACCAGCGTCGACGAGGAAGCCCGCCACGACGAGCTGCCGAACCTCCAGATCGAGCACGACCTGGAGAAGAAGCGCATGGTTGACACGCGCGACTCCGACATCGCCACGATTGCCCGCGACCTCGAAAACGAGATTGCGCGCCTCGAGGGCGAGGGTGCCAAGGCAGCCGACAAGAAGAAGGCCCGCGACTCCGCGGACCGCCAGATGGCCAACGTGCGCAAGCGCGCCGATGCGGACATCGACCGCCTCGAGCAGGTCTGGGACCGTTTCAAGGGCCTGAAGGTCGCCGACCTCGAAGGCGACGAGGCGCTGTACCGCGAACTGCGTGACCGCTACGGCATGTTTTTCGAAGGTGCCATGGGTGCCGAGGCGATCAAGAAGCGCCTGGAGACCTTCGACATGGCTGCTGAAGCGGAGATCCTGCGCGACATCATCCAGAACGGCAAGGGCCAGCGCAAGACGCGTGCCCTCAAGCGCCTGAAGGTTGTCAACGCGTTCCTGACCACCAACAACAGTCCGCTCGGCATGGTCCTGGACGCCGTCCCGGTGATCCCCCCGGAACTGCGCCCCATGGTCCAGCTCGACGGTGGCCGTTTCGCCACCTCGGACCTGAACGACCTGTACCGCCGTGTGATCAACCGCAACAACCGCCTCAAGAGGCTGCTTGACCTGGGTGCTCCGGAGATCATCGTCAACAACGAAAAGCGGATGCTGCAGGAAGCCGTTGACTCGCTGTTCGACAACGGCCGCCGCGGCCGTCCGGTCACCGGGCCGGGCAACCGCCCGCTGAAGTCGCTCTCCGACATGCTCAAGGGCAAGCAGGGACGCTTCCGCCAGAACCTGCTTGGCAAGCGCGTTGACTACTCCGGCCGTTCGGTCATCGTTGTCGGCCCGCAGCTGAAGCTGCACCAGTGCGGCCTGCCCAAGCAGATGGCCCTGGAGCTCTTCAAGCCGTTCGTGATGAAGCGCCTGGTTGACCTCAACCACGCCCAGAACATCAAGAGCGCCAAGCGTATGGTGGAGCGTTTCCGCCCGCAGGTGTGGGATGTTCTCGAAGAGATCATCACCGAGCACCCGGTGCTGCTGAACCGTGCACCAACCCTGCACCGTTTGGGCATCCAGGCGTTCGAGCCGCAGCTGGTTGAAGGCAAGGCCATCCAGCTTCACCCGCTGGTGTGTGGCGCCTTCAACGCCGACTTCGACGGTGACCAGATGGCAGTGCACCTGCCGCTGAGCCCCGAGGCACAGGCTGAAGCCCGCATCCTGATGTTGTCCTCCAACAACATCCTGAAGCCTTCGGACGGCCGCCCGGTCACCCTGCCTTCGCAGGATATGATCATCGGCCTGTACCACCTGACCACCAAGCGCATTGGCGCCGTGGGCGAAGGTCGGATTTTCTCCACCCCGGCCGAGGCCGTCATGGCGCACGACGCCGGCGAGCTGCACTTGAACTCGCAGGTCAAGATCCGCCTGGAGAACTTCGTGCCGTACGCGGGCTGGGAAGCCCCCGAAGGCTGGGAGGCCGGCCAGCCGGCCATCGTGGCGACGTCGCTGGGACAGGTCATCTTCAACGAGACCCTGCCCGCCGACTACCCGTGGGTTGAGAAGGTTGCCGACAAGGGCCAGCTCTCCGAGATCGTCAACGACCTCGCCGAGCGCTACCCGAAGGTTGTGGTGGCGGCAACGCTGGACAACCTTAAGGATGCAGGCTTCTACTGGGCCACCCGCTCCGGCATCACGGTTGCCATCTCCGACATCGAGGTGCCCAAGGCCAAGCCGGCCATCCTGGAAAGCTACGAGACCAAGGCCGCCAAGGTCCAGGCACAGTTCGACAAGGGCCTGATCGCCGACGACGAGCGCCGCCAGGAGCTCATCGACATCTGGAACCAGGCAACGAACGAGATCGCCGAGGCGATGCGTGCGTCGCTGTCCGCCTCCAACACGATCAACCGGATGGTCTCCTCCGGCGCCCGTGGTAACTGGATGCAGGTTCGCCAGATTGCCGGTATCCGCGGCCTGGTGGCCAACCCGAAGGGTGAAATCATTCCGCGCCCGATCAAGTCCTCCTACCGGGAGGGACTGTCGGTCCTGGAGTACTTCATCGCCACGCACGGTGCCCGCAAGGGTCTGGCCGACACGGCCCTCCGTACGGCAAACTCGGGCTACCTGACCCGTCGCCTCGTGGACGTTTCGCAGGATGTCATTGTCCGTGAAGACGACTGCGGCACCGAGCGCGGCCTGACCCTGCCCATCGCAGTGGTCACCGAAAACGGCGAGATCAAGCTGCACGAGGAAGTCGAGAACAGCGTGTACGCACGCACCTTGGCTGCCGACGTGGTGGATTCCTCCGGCACCGTGCTGGCAAATGCCGGCGACGACGTCGGCGATGTCCTCATCGCCAAGCTGTTCGCGGCCGGCATTGAAGAGATCAAGGTCCGCTCCGTGCTGACCTGTGAATCCACGGTGGGCACCTGTGCCCTGTGCTACGGCCGTTCGCTGGCCACCGGCAAGACCGTGGACATCGGTGAGGCCGTGGGCATCATCGCCGCACAGTCCATCGGTGAGCCCGGCACGCAGCTGACCATGCGTACCTTCCACACCGGTGGTGCCGTTTCGGCCAGCCGCGGGGAGGACATCACCCAGGGTCTGCCGCGTATCCAGGAGCTCTTCGAGGCCCGTACCCCGAAGGGTGTGGCACCGATCGCAGAGGCCGCCGGCCGCATCAACATTGATGAGTCCGAGCGCACCATGCGTTTGATCCTCACCCCGGACGACGGAACCGAAGAGATCGCCTACCCGGTCCTGCGCCGTGCCCGCCTGCTGGTCGCAGACGGCGAGCACGTGGTGGTTGGCCAGAAGCTGATTGTCGGTGCCGTGGACCCGAAGCAGGTCCTGCGCATCCTCGGCCCGCGTGCCGCCCAGAAGCACCTCGTTGAGGAAGTCCAGGGCGTGTACCGCAGCCAGGGTGTGGGCATCCACGACAAGCACGTGGAAGTCATCGTCCGCCAGATGCTCCGCCGCGTGACGGTCATCGAGTCCGGCGACTCCAACCTGCTGCCCGGCGAGCTTGCCGAGCGCGGGCGCTTCGAGACGGAAAACCGCCGCGTGGTGTCCGAGGGCAAGAAGCCGGCCTCGGGCCGTAACGAGCTCATGGGCATCACCAAGGCCTCGCTGGCCACCGAGTCCTGGCTCTCCGCCGCTTCCTTCCAGGAAACCACCCGCGTCCTGACGCAGGCGGCCATGGAAGGCAAGTCCGACCCCCTGCTGGGCCTGAAGGAGAATGTCATCATCGGCAAGCTCATCCCGGCCGGCACCGGACTGCCTCGCTACACCAACGTCACGGTGGAGCCGACGGAAGAGGCCAAGGCCAACCTGTTCACCGGTCCGAGCGCGTTCAGCGACTTTGACTACGTGGGCGGCGTGGGCGACCTCGGTGCAGAGTTCCGTGCCATCCCCCTGGATGACTACGACCTGGGCACCAACTTCTCCGGCTAGCATTCGGCCAAGAAGTACGACGGCGGTTGGCGGGCTTCCCTGTGAAGCCCGCCAACCGCCGTCGTGCGTTGGGCAGGCAAATTGCCTACTTGGTGTAGTCCCCGGCCTTCCAGGTGCCCCAGTCCCAGCCGGCGAGGAACTTCTGCCCGCTCGCCCTGCCCTTGGCGAAAAGTGCCTCCTTGTCCGCCGGGGTCAGGTGGAAGTCGGTGGCCCGGTAGTTGGAGGTGTCGACGAAGATGGTCCGGGAAACCGCCTGCGGGTCGTTGACGTAGCTGCGGTCGTGCGCACCAACCATGGTGCTCAGCAAGGACTTGGCCAGTTGCAGGTTGCTGTTGTTCGGCGCCCAGTCCTCGGTGCGGATGCTGGTCTGCCCGGAAAGCTTGACGCCGAGGGTGGGCCACCGCGACGGCTGGCCGTCATGCCTGTCAAAGATCGCCATGGGAAAGTTGGAGAGCAGGCCGCCGTCGGCACACACAATGTGGTCGTGTCCGATCAGGGAGGTGTTGGCGGGCATCATCCAGGGCCGGAAGAAAAACGGGATGGAGGCGGATGCCCGGATGGCATCCGCCACGGACACCCTGTCGGGGTCAAGGCCCAACAGGGATTCATAGTCCCAAGGGAGTCGGAGCATGAGGCCACGCGAAACGTCGGAGACGATCACCACCAGCCGGTACCGGTGCGCTGGCGGGAGGGCGCTGCCGGGATCATCCTGCTTCAGGTCCGCCCAGGTGTAGACGCCCTGGCCGGCCAGCGTCTCGGAAATCCAGTCGTGCAGGAAGCCGCCGGCGAAGAGCCCCTCGTGGAGGAGCAGCCCGGCGGATGCACCCAGGCCGGGCACGTGGGCCAGGAAGCCCGACTCGTCCTCGAAGCGGGCAAAGTCCAGGTCATCCATGACGCCCTTGACCTGGGAAACGGACATGCCGGAGGCCAGCAGGCCTGCCACGATGGCCCCTGCCGAGGTGCCGGCCACCCGGTGGAAGGTGTAGGGGTCGGCGTGTTCGGCCAGGGCCGTCACCGCCCCCACCAGGCCGGACCCCTTGACGCCGCCGCCTTCCAGCACCAAATCTGCATCTGCCATGGCACACCTGCAATCCGCCGAAAATCCGCTCCACATCGGGTGCTGCAAGTGGGAGACCGGCCAGCGTGCGGCGTGGAGTACCTTCGAGAGTGCGCGCGCCAGTCCGTCCTGTCAAGGATTAACGGACCGTGATTTCAGGACCGTGCCCACGGCATGGTAACGTAGTGGTAATTGTTAGTGTGGCAGTGGATAAGAGCGCCCGGTTCCCTTGGATTTCCAGGGGACGCGGTTCGCGGGTCCGGGTTGTACGGTTCTTGTACAGCGAATGCCACATTTTTGCATGCCTAGGCGCTGTGAAGTCGCCCAAGTCTGCGACTACCAGTAAAAGGCTCTTCCCAGGTGCTTGACGGCCGGGGAAAGCGACACGAGAAGCATCTCGAGAAAACAACGGAGAACACGAAAGTGCCTACGATTAACCAGCTGGTCCGGAAGGGCCGGTCACCCAAGGTCACCAAGACCAAGGCTCCCGCACTGAAGGGCAGCCCCATGCGCCGCGGCGTTTGCACGCGCGTTTACACGACCACCCCGAAGAAGCCGAACTCGGCCCTTCGCAAGGTTGCCCGCGTGCGCCTCAACGGTGGCGTGGAAGTTACCGCCTACATCCCCGGTGTTGGCCACAACCTCCAGGAACACTCCATCGTGCTGGTCCGCGGCGGCCGCGTGAAGGACCTTCCCGGTGTTCGTTACAAGATCGTCCGCGGCGCATTGGATACCCAGGGCGTCAAGAACCGCAAGCAGGCCCGCAGCCGCTACGGTGCAAAGATGGAGAAGAAGTAATATGCCTCGCAAGGGTCCGGCCCCCAAGCGGCCGCTAGTTGTAGATCCCGTATACGGTTCCCCCCTGGTCACGCAGCTGATCAACAAGGTTCTGGTTGACGGCAAGAAGTCCACCGCGGAGCGCATTGTCTACGGTGCACTCGAAGGTGTTCGCGAGAAGACGGGCGGCGACCCCGTTGCAGCCCTGAAGAAGGCCATGGAAAACATCAAGCCGAGCCTCGAGGTGAAGTCCCGCCGCGTTGGTGGCGCCACCTACCAGGTTCCCGTTGAGGTCAAGCCCGGTCGCCAGACCGCCCTGGCCCTGCGTTGGCTGGTCGGCTACTCGAAGGCCCGCCGCGAGAAGACCATGACCGAACGCCTGCGCAACGAGGTCCTGGATGCCTCGAACGGGCTTGGTGCCGCCGTCAAGCGTCGCGAAGACACCCACAAGATGGCCGAGTCCAACAAGGCATTCGCCCATTACCGCTGGTAACTAGAGCCGTGAGGGTGGTTCCGGACGGCCTTGGCGCCGTGCGGAACCACCCGCAAGCTCATCTCTAGAAAAGGGAGAAACCGTGGCACAGGACGTGCTTACAGACCTTAACAAGGTCCGCAACATCGGCATCATGGCCCACATTGATGCCGGCAAGACCACTACTACCGAGCGCATCCTGTTCTACACGGGTGTGAACCACAAGCTTGGCGAAACCCACGACGGTGCCTCGACGACTGACTGGATGGAACAGGAAAAGGAACGCGGCATCACCATCACCTCCGCCGCGGTGACCTGTTTCTGGAACAACAACCAGATCAACATCATTGACACCCCCGGCCACGTTGACTTCACGGTTGAGGTTGAGCGCTCCCTGCGTGTGCTCGATGGCGCCGTTGCCGTCTTCGATGGCAAGGAAGGCGTGGAGCCGCAGTCGGAGACCGTGTGGCGCCAGGCCGACAAGTACAACGTCCCGCGCATCTGCTTCGTCAACAAGATGGACAAGCTCGGCGCCGACTTCTACTTCACTGTCGACACCATCATCAACCGCCTGGGCGCGAAGCCGCTCGTCATGCAGCTGCCGATCGGTGCTGAGAGCGAATTCACCGGCGTCGTTGACCTGCTGACCATGAAGGCACTCGTCTGGGCCGGCGACTCCAAGGGTGACGTCACCATGGGTGCCGCCTACGAGATCCTGGACATCCCTGCAGACCTGCAGGAAAAGGCTGAAGAGTACCGTGCAGCCCTCGTAGAGGCCGTTGCAGAGTCCTCCGAAGAGCTCATGGAGAAGTACCTCGAAGGCGAAGAGCCGTCCATCGAGGAACTGAAGGCCGGCATCCGCACGCTGACCGTCAACTCCGAGATCTACCCCGTGTTCTGTGGTTCCGCGTTCAAGAACCGCGGCGTGCAGCCGATGCTCGATGCTGTCATCGACTACCTGCCGAACCCGCTGGACGTTGGCGCCATGGTGGGCCACGACCCCAAGGACGAGACCGTCGAGCTCAAGCGCGAGCCCAGCGAGACGGAGCCGTTCTCGGCCCTGGCCTTCAAGATTGCCACGCACCCGTTCTTCGGACAGTTGAACTTCATCCGCGTGTACTCCGGCCGTGCAACGTCCGGAACGCAGCTGCTGAACTCGACCAAGCAAAAGAAGGAGCGCATCGGAAAGCTCTTCCAGATGCACGCCAACAAGGAAATGCCGGTTGACGAGATCCACGCAGGCCACATCTACGCGGTGATCGGCCTGAAGGACACCACGACCGGTGACACCCTGTGCGACCCGGCAAACCCGATTGTGCTTGAGTCGATGACCTTCCCCGAGCCCGTGATCTTCGTTGCCATCGAGCCGAAGACCAAGGGCGACCAGGAGAAGCTTTCCACGGCCATCCAGAAACTCTCCGCTGAGGACCCGACGTTCACCGTCAACCTCAACGAAGACACCGGCCAGACCGAAATTGGCGGCATGGGCGAGCTCCACCTGGACATCCTGGTGGACCGCATGCGCCGCGAGTTCAACGTCGAAGCCAACGTTGGCAAGCCGCAGGTTGCGTACCGCGAAACCATCAAGCGGGCTGTTGCCAAGCACGACTACACGCACAAGAAGCAGACCGGTGGTTCCGGCCAGTTCGCCAAGATCCAGATCGCGATCGAGCCGCTGGACACTGCCGAAGGTGCCATGTACGAGTTCGACAACAAGGTCACCGGTGGCCGTGTTCCCCGTGAATACATCCCCAGCGTTGACCAGGGCATCCAGTCCGCCATGCCTGACGGCGTGCTGGCCGGCTACCCGATGGTTGGCATCAAGGCCACGCTGCTTGACGGCGCGTCCCACGATGTTGACTCGTCGGAAATGGCGTTCAAGATCGCCGGCCGCATGGCGTTCAAGGAAGCTGCGCGGATGGCCAACCCGGTCCTGCTTGAACCGCTGATGGAAGTTGAAGTCCGCACCCCTGAGGAATACATGGGTGAAGTTATCGGTGACATCAACTCCCGCCGTGGCCAGATGCAGTCCATGGAGGATGCCAGCGGCGTCAAGGTCATTCGTGCCCTGGTGCCCCTGTCCGGCATGTTCGGCTACATCGGCGACCTGCGGTCCAAGACCCAGGGCCGCGCCGTGTACTCGATGAAGTTTGACAGCTACGCGGAGGTCCCGAAGGCAGTTGCCGACGAGATCATCCAGAAGTCCCGCGGCGAATAACCGTACTTTTGCTTGGGTCCGTTCCCGCACTTTATGCTGGTACGGACCCAAGCAAGCAGTAATTTCTTAAAAATCAAAAGCCCCCAGTAGACTTGCTATCGATTTCGGTGACGAAAAGCGTCGCCGAGAGTAAGTCAACGAAAACGTTCTAGGAGGAACCCGTGGCGAAGGCAAAGTTCGAGCGGACTAAGCCGCACGTTAACATCGGCACCATCGGTCACGTTGACCATGGAAAGACGACGTTGACGGCTGCCATTTCCAAGGTGCTGTACGACAAGTACCCCACACTCAACGAGCAGCGTGATTTCAGCTCCATCGACTCGGCCCCCGAGGAGAAGCAGCGCGGCATCACCATCAACATCTCCCACGTTGAGTACCAGACCGAGAAGCGCCACTACGCACACGTTGACGCTCCCGGCCACGCTGACTACATCAAGAACATGATCACCGGTGCCGCCCAGATGGACGGCGCAATCCTGGTGGTTGCTGCGACTGACGGCCCGATGGCCCAGACCCGCGAGCACGTCCTGCTCGCCCGCCAGGTGGGCGTTCCCTACCTGCTGGTGGCTCTGAACAAGTCCGACATGGTTGATGACGAAGAACTCCTCGACCTGGTCGAAATGGAAGTTCGCGAACTCCTCTCCTCGCAGGGTTTCGACGGCGACGAGGCACCTGTTGTCCGCGTCTCCGGCCTGAAGGCACTGGAAGGCGACCCCAAGTGGGTCAAGTCCGTTGAGGACCTGATGGACGCCGTTGACAACAACGTCCCGGACCCCATCCGTGACCGCGACAAGCCGTTCCTGATGCCGGTTGAAGACGTCTTCACCATCACCGGCCGCGGCACCGTTGTGACGGGCCGCGCCGAGCGTGGAACCCTTGCCCTGAACTCCGAGGTTGAGATCGTCGGCATCCGCCCGATCCAGAAGACCACGGTCACCGGTATCGAGATGTTCCACAAGCAGCTCGACGAGGCATGGGCCGGCGAGAACTGTGGCCTGCTGCTCCGCGGCATCAAGCGCGAAGATGTTGAGCGTGGCCAGGTCATCGTGAAGCCGGGCTCCATCACCCCGCACACGAACTTCGAAGGCAACGTCTACATCCTGGCCAAGGATGAGGGTGGGCGTCACAACCCGTTCTACTCCAACTACCGCCCGCAGTTCTACTTCCGCACCACGGATGTTACCGGCGTCATCACCCTGCCCGAAGGCACGGAAATGGTCATGCCTGGCGACAACACCGAAATGTCCGTTGAGCTGATCCAGCCCATCGCCATGGAAGAAGGCCTCGGCTTCGCCATCCGTGAAGGTGGCCGCACCGTTGGTTCAGGCCGTGTCACCAAGATCATCAAGTAACTTGCACTCCAAGTAACGAAGATCTGAAAAAGGAGGGCCCCGGCTTCGGCCGGGCCCTCCTTTTTGGTACGCCCTCACCGCCCTCACAGGCCTGCCGGGCGGCTTCCGTGCAGGCGGCCGCCCTTGTGTGTTTCCCTGGACGGCGGTGCCGGCGGCCTGGTGGGCCCATGGCGACGTCGGCCGTGCCCTTGCGTCGTCCGGCGCACGCGGACACCTTGTCACCAGCCGTGGAACAGGCAGGGAACGCCGTGGGCAGTCCCGTGTTGGCCGGGAAGTAGTGGAATTTCCCCCCCGTTACCTTTTTAGTAGCCCCATAAAGAGTAAGAATTGGGGTTGTTGGCCTGTCGGTCCCGGCATGATTGAAGCCCCCAGTCATCAATGATCCGGGGGGTGTTGTCACCGGGATTCGATAGGCGCCAAGGGATCGCTAATGGGGACCGGACCAGCACAATGAATGAACGTGTAGGTCAGCCGTAACGTGGATGCCGAGCCTTGCCGCCGCAGGACATGCCAACACCAAATTGCACGACACAAATTCTGGGAGGTTTGCGTTGATCAAGGACCATGAACAAGTCGACATCTTCATTGGTGTTGACGTTGGCAAGAGCAATCACCACGCAGTCGCCATCGACCGCAATGGCAAGAAACTCCTCGACCGGGCACTGCCCCAGGACGAGGCCAAACTGCGCTCCATCATCAAGGCCGTCGCTGGCAAAGGTACCGTGTTGCTGGTCGTGGACCAGCCCTCGACCATCGGCGCGCTGCCCGTCGCGGACGCCCAGGCGGAGGGCATCATGGTCGGCTATCTGCCCGGACTGGCGATGCGACGCATCGCCGACCTGCACCCCGGCGAGGCCAAAACGGACGCCCGAGACGCGGCCATCATTGCCGAAGCCGCCCGCACTCTGCCGCACACGCTGCGCTCCATCGTCCTCGCCGACGAGCAGGCCGCCGAACTGTCCATGCTGTGCGGTTTCGACGACGACCTGGCCAAGCAGGCCACAGCGACGTCGAACCGGATCCGCGGGCTGCTGACACAGGTCCACCCGGCCCTGGAACGGGTCGTTGGCAAGCACCTGGACCACCCCGCCATGGCCGAGCTGCTGGTCAAGTACCCGACCCCGGAAAAGCTGCACAGGGCCGGCCAGAACCGTGTCGCCATGCTGCTCTCCCGCCACGCACCGCGGGCCGGGAAAAGCTGGGCAGCAGAGGTGTTCACCGCCCTGGGCGAGCAGACCGTCGTGGTCGCCGGCACCAATGCCGCCGGCATCGTCCTGCCCCAGCTCGCAGCCATGCTCAAGCAGCTGCGCGCGGCCCGGGAGGACATCCTCGCCCAGATCGAGGCCCTCGTGGAGGCCCACCCTCTTCACGAGGTCCTGACGTCCATGCCGGCGGTCGGAGTCAGGACCGAAGCCCGCCTCATCACCGAGGTTGCCGGCAAGGAATTCAAGACCGCCGGGCATCTGGCCTCCTACGCCGGACTGGCCCCGGTGACGTGGCGCTCCGGGACGTCAATCCGTGGCGACCACCCGTCCAAGAAAGGCAACAAGGCCCTCAAACGGGCGTTCTTCCTCTCCGCGTTCGCGGCGCTCAAAGACCCGCTCTCACGGGCCTACTACGACCGGAAACGCGCCGAGGGCAAGCGGCACAACCAGGCCCTGATCGCCCTCTCCCGCAGGCGCTGCGACGTGCTGTTCGCCATGCTCCGCGACGGCACCTTCTACGAGGCACCAGCAGCCAAGACCGCCTAAATCCCATCACCCACGAGCTGGCAGGCACACCTCGCCAGCCAATAACACCTGCCCAGAAACAGAGCCCCAAAAACTTGAAAGAAAATCGGCCCCACCCCTTGACGAAAAACATAGGGACACCCCCCCCGGGCGGGGGAGGGGGGGTCGGAACGCTTTCGGCCTGCGGCGCCGTGTGGCGGGGTGATTTTGCCCACCAAACCGGGGCATCCGGAGGGGGGCCGGGCCCGCAGGGCGGTGCCGCGGCGGGAAAGTGCCGGATCGGGCCGTTGCGTGCCCGGCCCCGGGGGCAGGGTGCCGGTTGGCGTTTGCCGCCCAATTCCGGCATACTTATTGAGTTGTTCAAGTGCCTTTTCGTGTCCCGGCCGAGATAATGCTCGGCGCAGGGTCCAAGCTGAGGACCAAACATAACCCACCTTCGCAAATTATTGCGGGTACGTGCGCGAGTTGATCGCGACACGCCCGACCGCGGGGGTCGGAGCTTCGGCGGATTGAGGAACCCGGAAATGTCCGGATTCAGTTCGTTGGGAGCGTGGCGGGATCGCCACAGTGCACAGGAAAAGTAAACAGCGTTTACGTCAACAGCATTGCTCGCACAGGATGCTTCGTTACAGGAAGAGAGTCACGACGCCATGGCGGGACAAAAAATCCGCATCCGGCTGAAGTCATATGACCACGAGGTCATTGATGTTTCAGCCCGGAAGATCGTTGAGACGGTCACGCGCGCAGGCGCAACGGTAGTCGGCCCCGTGCCGCTGCCCACCGAGAAGAACGTGTACTGCGTTATCCGTTCGCCTCACAAGTACAAGGACAGCCGCGAGCACTTTGAAATGCGCACGCACAAGCGTCTGATCGACATCATCGACCCCACGCCCAAGGCGGTGGATTCGCTCATGCGTCTCGACCTGCCGGCCGACGTGAACATCGAAATCAAACTGTAGGGAGGTGCTGAGAAACTATGACCGCGACCCGAAACACTAAGGGCATCCTGGGCACGAAGCTCGGCATGACCCAGGTCTGGGACGAGAACAACAAGCTTGTTCCTGTAACCGTCGTCCAGGCCGACTCGAACGTCATCACCCAGCTGCGCAACGCAGACGTTGATGGCTACACCGCTGTTCAGATCGGCTACGGCCAGATCGACCCGCGCAAGGTGACCAAGCCGCTGGCCGGCCACTTTGAAAAGGCAGGCGTCACCCCGCGCCGCCACATCGTCGAGCTGCGCACTGCAGATGCCGACTCCTACGCCCTCGGCCAGGAAATCTCCGTTGAGATCTTCGAAGCCGGCCAGAAGGTCGACGTCGTCGGCACTTCCAAGGGCAAGGGCTTCGCCGGTGTCATGAAGCGCCACGGCTTCCACGGAGCCCCGGCATCGCACGGTGCCCACAAGAACCACCGCAAGCCCGGTTCCATCGGTGGCGCGTCCACCCCTGGCCGCGTCTTCAAGGGTGTCCGCATGGCTGGCCGCATGGGCGCCGAGCGTGTCACGACCATGAACCTGACCGTTCACGGTGTCGACGCCGAGAAGTCGCTGCTGCTGATCAAGGGTGCCGTCCCCGGCGCCCGCGGCTCGGTCGTCCTGGTACGCACCGCCGTGAAGGGAGCATAAGTAAAATGGCAACTGTAAAGGTTGACCTGCCTGCAGAGATCTTCGACGTGCAGACCAACGTGCCGCTGCTGCACCAGGTCGTTGTTGCACAGCTCGCTGCTGCACGCCAGGGTACCCACAAGACCAAGACCCGCGCCGAAGTTTCCGGTGCCGGCCGCAAGCCGTTCGCCCAGAAGGGCACCGGCCGCGCCCGCCAGGGTTCCATCCGCGCCCCTCACATGACCGGCGGTGGCATTGTCCACGGTCCGACCCCGCGTGACTACAGCCAACGCACCCCCAAGAAGATGAAGGCTGCAGCCCTGCGCGGTGCCCTCTCCGACCGGGCACGCAACGGCCGCATCCACGTTGTTTCCGAACTGGTTTCCGGCACCAAGCCGTCGACCAAGTCGGCCAAGGCACTGCTGGCCACGGTTTCCGAGCGCAAGAACCTGCTGGTCGTCATCGAGCGCAGCAACGACGTTGCCGCCCTGAGTGTCCGCAACATCACCAACATCCACGTGCTGTACGTTGACCAGCTCAACACCTACGACGTGCTCGTTGCCGATGACGTGGTCTTCACCGAAGCCGCCTACGAGATCTTCATCTCCGGCCGCGCCGCTGCCGAGGCATTCGCCTCCAGCTTGGTGCTGGTTGAGGAAGAGGTTTCCGCAGATGCTGCCGAAGGCACCATCAAGGGCAACAAGGACTCCATGAAGTACCACGTGCCTGGTTCACGCTGGTATGACGCCACTGTGGCCGAGGTTTGGTTCGCAACCGTTGAGGACGCCAAGGCCGCAGGCTTTGTCCCCGCCGGCGGCGAAGCTGCCCAGACGATTGAGGAGGACGCCAAGTGAGCGCCGTCACCATCAAGGATCCGCGCGACGTCGTGCTTGCACCCGTCGTCTCGGAAAAGAGCTACGGCCTGATCGACGAAGGCAAATACACCTTCCTGGTCGACCCCCGCTCGAACAAGACCGAGATCAAGCTGGCCGTGGAGAAGATTTTCTCCGTCAAGGTCGACTCGATCAACACCATCAACCGTGCCGGCAAGCGCAAGCGCACCCGCTTCGGATGGGGGCAGCGCAAGAGCACCAAGCGCGCCATTGTCTCCCTCAAAGAAGGCACAATCGACATCTTCGGCGGTCCGCTTTCCTAAGCGGAGACCACTTTAACGAGGAAATAAACTATGGGAATCCGTAAATACAAGCCGACAACCCCGGGCCGTCGCGGCTCGAGCGTTGCCGACTTCACCGAAATCACGCGGTCGACGCCGGAGAAGTCTCTGGTCCGTCCCCTGCCCAAAAAGGGTGGCCGCAACAACACCGGTCGTATCACGACGCGTCACAAGGGTGGTGGCCACAAGCGCCAGTACCGCCTGATTGACTTCCGTCGCCACGACAAGGACGGCGTCAACGCACGTGTGGCCGAGATCGAATACGATCCCAACCGCACGGCACGCATTGCCCTCCTGCACTACGTTGATGGCACCAAGCGTTACATCATCGCGCCGAACAAGCTCAAGCAGGGCGACTTTGTTGAAGCCGGCCCCGCGGCCGACATCAAGCCTGGCAACAACCTGCCGCTGCGCAACATCCCGGTGGGTACCGTTATCCACGCCGTGGAGCTGCGTCCCGGTGGCGGTGCCAAGATGGCCCGTTCCGCCGGTGCTTCCGTTCAGCTGGTCGCCAAGGAAGGCAAGTTCGCCCAGCTGCGGCTGCCCTCCGGTGAAATCCGCAACGTTGATGCGCGCTGCCGCGCCACCATCGGCGAAGTCGGAAACGCCGAGCAGTCCAACATCAACTGGGGCAAGGCAGGGCGCATGCGCTGGAAGGGCGTCCGCCCGACCGTCCGCGGTGTTGTCATGAACCCGGTCGACCACCCGCATGGTGGTGGTGAAGGCAAGACCTCCGGTGGACGCCACCCGGTCAACCCGAACGGCAAGCCGGAAGGCCGTACCCGCCGTCCCAACAAAGAGAGCGACAAACTCATCGTTCGTCGCCGTCGTACTGGCAAGAACAAGCGATAGGAGCCTGGAGACATGCCACGTAGCCTGAAGAAGGGTCCCTTCGTAGACCAGCACCTCTTTGTCAAGGTCGCTAGGGAAAACGAAAAGGGCACCAAGAACGTCATCAAGACCTGGTCCCGCCGCTCGATGATCATCCCGGACATGCTGGGTCACACGATCGCCGTGCACGATGGTCGCAAGCACATCCCCGTGTTTGTCACCGAGTCGATGGTCGGGCACAAGCTCGGCGAATTCGCCCCCACGCGGACATTCCGCGGCCATGTCAAGGACGACCGCAAGGGCAAGCGCCGCTAGGCGCTTGGCTTTACGGCTAAGACGAGAGAAGGATAGCAATGGAAGCCAAGGCAAGTGCGCGTCATCTGCGCGTCACGCCTATGAAGGCCCGGCGCGTCGTCAACCTGATTCGTGGCAAGCAGGCGAATGAGGCATTGGCGATTCTGAAGTTTGCCCCCCAGGCAGCTTCTGAGCCGGTATTCAAGGTAGTCCAGTCCGCAGTGGCCAACGCCCGCGTTCTGGCTGATCGCGACAGCGTCGCGTTCAATGAAAATGACCTGTACATCAGCGAAATCTTCGTTGATGAGGGCCCGACCATGAAGCGGTTCCAGCCGCGCGCCCAGGGTCGTGCCTACCAGATCAAGAAGCGCACCAGCCACGTCACCGTGGTTGTCGCTACCCCCGAGAAAGAGGAGGCTCGCTAAGTGGGACAGAAAGTAAACCCGCACGGGTTCCGTCTCGGGATCACCACGGACCACCGTTCACACTGGTTCGCGGACAGCAACAAGCCCGGACAGCGTTACAAGGACTTCGTAAAAGAAGACATCAAGATCCGCGCGCTCATGTCCACGGGCATGGACCGCGCCGGCATTTCCAAGGTTGAGATCGAGCGCACCCGTGACCGTGTACGTGTGGACATCCACACCGCACGTCCCGGCATTGTGATCGGCCGCCGTGGGGCTGAAGCAGACCGCATCCGCGGCGAGCTCGAAAAGCTCACCGGCAAGCAGGTCCAGCTGAACATCCTGGAAGTGAAGAACCCGGAAGCCGACGCACAGCTGGTGGCCCAGGGCATCGCTGAGCAGCTGACTTCCCGTGTGGCTTTCCGCCGCGCGATGAAGAAGGCCATGCAGTCCGCACAGCGCACCGGCAGCGTCAAGGGCATCCGTGTCGCTTGCGCCGGCCGTCTGGGTGGCGCTGAAATGTCGCGCACCGAGTTCTACCGCGAAGGCCGTGTGCCCCTGCACACCCTGCGCGCCAACATCGACTACGGCTTCTTCGAGGCCAAGACCGTGTTCGGCCGCATCGGTGTCAAGGTCTGGATCTACAAGGGCGATGTCACGAGCAAGGAACTGGCTGCCCAGGCAGCTGCCGCCCCTGCCCGTGGCCGTGGCCCCCGCCGTGACGGCGATGACCGCGGACCCCGCGGCCCCCGCTCCGGTGGCGACCGCCGTCGCAACGACCGCCCCGAGCGCACCGAGGCTGCTGCCGCGGCCCCGGCTCCTGCAGCTGCAGAGGCTGCAGCTCCGGCAGCAGAAGGAGGACAGGCTTAAATGCTTATCCCACGTCGAGTAAAGTTCCGCAAGCAGCACCACCCGGGTCGCTCCGGGCAGGCTACGGGCGGCACCACGGTCACGTTTGGTGAGTGGGGCATTCAGGCCCTGACGCCCGCCTACGTCACCAACCGCCAGATTGAATCCGCACGTATCGCCATGACGCGTCACATCAAGCGTGGCGGAAAGGTGTGGATCAACATCTACCCTGACCGTCCGTTGACGAAGAAGCCGGCCGAAACCCGCATGGGTTCCGGTAAGGGTTCGCCCGAGTGGTGGATTGCGAATGTCAAGCCCGGCCGCGTTCTCTTTGAACTCTCCGGTGTATCAGAAGAGGTAGCTCGCGAGGCCCTGCGCCTGGCAATCCACAAGCTGCCGTTGAAAGCACGCATCGTGCGTCGCGAAGGTGGTGAGTAGAGATGTCAGTTGGATCCAAGGATCTGGCCCCCGCACAGCTTGACGGGTTCGACAACGAGCGTCTTGTTGAAGAACTCCGGAAGGCCAAGGAGGAACTGTTCAACCTGCGCTTCCAGTCCGCCACCGGTCAGCTGGAAAGCCACGGGCGTCTGCGCGTGGTAAAGCGCGATATCGCCCGCATCTACACGGTGCTGCGCGAGCGCGAGCTGGGCATTCGCCCGGATGTTGTTGCCGCCGCCCCGGTGGAGAAGGCCTCCAAGAAGGCTGACAAGGAAGCCAAGAAGGCCTCCAAGAAGGCTGAAGAAACTGAGGAGGTCGCCAAGTGAGCGATTCTGTAAACAACACTGAAACCGGCTCCGCCGCAGTGGTCCGCAACGAGCGCAAGAAGATGCGCGGCTATGTCGTCTCCGACAAGATGGACAAGACCATCGTTGTTGAGGTCGAAGACCGCGTAAAGCACGCCTTGTACGGCAAGGTCCTTCGCCGCAACAAGAAGGTCAAGGCCCATGATGAAGAGAACAGCGCCGGCATCGGCGACCTGGTCATCATCAGCGAGACCCGCCCGCTGTCTGCGACGAAGCGGTTCCGCCTCGTCGAGATCGTCGAAAAGGCCAAGTAACCTTTCGGCCCTGTGCTGATTGATTACCGAGGCGTTGGGCCCGTCACCGTTTACGGTGGCGGGCCCAACGTGCGTTTAACCCCCGACGGCGGACGCGTGCGCGATGGCCGCGGGGGATGCGCACACTGCTGCCGAGGACGCCCGGAGTGTGCGCAAGGCAACGCCGGCGGCGGGCCTGCGGCGGGAGCCGGGGTTCCGGCGCCGTGCTAGGATTATCTATTGCTGCGCCTTTTCTGTGCCGCCGATTTCGGTAGCGGCAGTGGGTGCGCAATTACCTCGTAAATGCCCGTGCCACTACAAACTGCCCTCCGGCTGGTGGAGAAATCCACCGCGTCCGGTGCGGAAAGTGCAGTTGGCATGACGCATTTAGGCGTGTGCTGGCAAAATCCAGGCACGTCGAGAGACATCCCGAACAATACGTTCCGCAAGGCTTGTCCACAGATGGATTGTGGCCAAGAACCGGCGCGACGAACAGGAGACACTAGTGATTCAGCAGGAGTCGCGGCTTAAGGTCGCCGACAACACGGGTGCCAAGGAAATCTTGACCATCCGCGTTCTCGGTGGATCCGGGCGCCGCTACGCAGGCATTGGCGACACCATTGTCGCTACCGTCAAGGACGCAATTCCCGGCGGAAACGTCAAGAAGGGTGACGTCGTCAAGGCTGTCATCGTTCGCACCAAGAAGGAACGCCGCCGTGCGGATGGTTCCTACATCAAGTTCGACGAGAACGCCGCTGTGCTTCTCAAGAACGACGGGGACCCCCGCGGTACCCGTATCTTCGGCCCGGTTGGCCGTGAGCTTCGTGACAAGAAGTTCATGAAGATCATCTCGTTGGCTCCGGAGGTGCTGTAACTTATGGCAAAGATCAAGAAGGGTGACCTGGTTCAGGTCATCACTGGCGGCAAGGCCGAACGTGGCGGCGACCGTGGCAAGCAGGGCAAGGTCCTGAAGGTTTTCCCCGAGACCAACCGCGTGTTGGTGGAAGGCGTCAACCGCGTCACCCGGCACACCAAGGCCGGCCAGACGGAACGTGGCACCAAGACCGGTGGCATTGAAATCGTCGAGGCACCCATTCACATCTCCAACGTTGCCGTGGTGGACCCGTCCACCAAGAAGCCGACCCGCGTTGGCTACCGCATCGAAACCGTTGAGCGCGATGGCCGCGAGCGTCAAGTACGCATCCGCGTTGCCAAGGCCTCGGGGAAGGACCTGGCATGAGCGCCGAAGTTGCAGAGAACACGCCCAAGGTCTCGCCTCGCCTGAAGACCCGCTACGCTGCGGAAATCAAGGCGACGCTGACGGAGGAATTCAAGTACGCGAACGTCAACCAGGTTCCGCGCCTGGTCAAGGTCGTTGTCAACATGGGTGTTGGAGATGCCGCCAAGGACTCCAAGATCATCGACGGCGCCGTCCGCGACCTCACCGCCATCACCGGCCAGAAGCCCCAGGTTTCCAAGGCCCGCAAGTCGATCGCACAGTTCAAGCTGCGCGAAGGCATGCCGATCGGCTGCCACGCCACGCTGCGTGGGGACCGCATGTGGGAATTCCTGGACCGCCTGGTCACACTGGCACTGCCCCGTATCCGCGACTTCCGCGGCCTCAGCGGCAAGCAGTTCGACGGCAACGGCAACTACACCTTCGGTCTGACCGAGCAGGTCATGTTCCACGAGATCGACCAGGATGCCATTGACCGCGTACGCGGCATGGACATCACCGTCGTGACCACCGCCAAGACCGACGACGAAGGCCGCGCGCTGCTCAAGGCGCTTGGCTTCCCGTTCAAATCCGAAGATAAATAATCTACGTAACAGGTCCGTTCCGTTGGACGAGCCGCCCGAAAGCTGATTTCGGGAAGCTCCTTCGACGCGGAGGAAACCGTTACGAGGAAGGGCAAGCGCCCAAATGACAATGACAGATCCTGTCGCAGACATGCTTACGCGTCTGCGCAACGCAAACTCGGCACACCACGATTCCGTGTCCATGCCGTTCAGCAAGCTCAAGGGCCACATCGCCGACATCCTCAAGGCACAGGGCTACATCGCTGCCTGGAAGGTTGAAGACGCCGAAGTTGGCAAGAAGATGACCATCGACCTCAAATACGGCCCCAGCCGCGAGCGTTCAATCGCCGGCCTGCGCCGTATTTCCAAGCCGGGCCTGCGCGTTTACGCAAAGTCCACCAACCTCCCCAACGTGTTGGGCGGTTTGGGTGTCGCCATCCTGTCCACCTCATCCGGTCTGTTGACCGACCGCCAGGCCGCCAAGAAGGGCGTGGGTGGGGAAGTCCTCGCCTACGTCTGGTAGTAGGGAAGGGAAAGAATAATGTCACGTATTGGACGTCTCCCCATTTCCGTGCCTGCCGGCGTCGAGGTCAAGATTGACAACAACCTCGTTTCCGTCAAGGGCCCGAAGGGAACGCTGGAGCACACTGTTGCCAGCCCCATCGCCGTTGCTCTCGAAGAGAACACCATCACGGTGACCCGCCCCAACGATGAGCGCGCATCACGCTCACTCCACGGCCTGACCCGCACCCTCATTGACAACCTGATCGTCGGTGTCACCCAGGGCTACGAGAAGAAGCTGGAAATTGTTGGTACCGGTTACCGCGTCGTCGCCAAGGGCGCAAACCTTGAGTTTGCCCTCGGCTACAGCCACCCCGTTGTCGTTGAGGCACCGGTTGGCATCACCCTGACGGTTGAGGGCCCCACCAAGCTCTCGGTGGCAGGCATTGACAAGCAGCAGGTGGGCGAAGTTGCTGCCAACATCCGCAAGCTGCGCAAGCCCGACCCGTACAAGGGCAAGGGCGTTCGCTACGCAGGCGAGATCATCCGCCGCAAGGTCGGAAAGGCTGGTAAGTAACCATGGCACTGTCCGTAAGAGGAAAGTCCAAGGCCGCAGCACGCGGCCGTCGCCACCTGCGCGTGCGCAAGCGCGTCACGGGCAGCACTGTCCGTCCGCGTCTGGTGGTCAACCGCTCCGCACGTCACATCTTCGTCCAGGTCATCGACGACTCCCAGGGCCTGACCCTGGCGTCCGCCTCGACCCTCGAAGCCGACCTGCGCTCGTTCGACGGCGACAAGACCGCCAAGGCCAAGCGTGTCGGTGAGCTCGTTGCCGAGCGCGCCAAGGCTGCCGGCATTGCCGCTGTTGTGTTCGACCGTGGCGGCAACCGCTACCACGGCCGGGTCGCCGCTGTGGCCGACGGTGCACGTGAAGGTGGTCTGGCACTGTGACCGAAAACATTAACAAGGAGAACACTGTGTCAGAAGCAACTGCAGCTGACGGTGCGGCTGCCAAGACTGAGTCTGCACCAGCAACCGACGGCGGCCGTGGCCGCGGCGGTCGCGACGGTGGACGTGGAGGCCGCGACGGCGGTCGTGACGGTGGCCGTGGCCGCGGTCGCGACGGTGGCCGCGAGGCTGAGAAGAACCAGTTCATCGAGCGCGTCGTCAACATCAACCGCGTTGCAAAGGTGGTCAAGGGTGGCCGTCGCTTCAGCTTCACCGCCCTCGTGATCGTCGGCGACGGCAACGGACTCGTTGGCGTCGGCTACGGCAAGGCCAAGGAAGTTCCCGCGGCCATCGCCAAGGGCGTTGAAGAAGCCAAGAAGTCCTTCTTCCGCGTTCCGCTCATCGGCAAGACTGTTCCGCACCGCGTCCAGGGTGAAGCCGCTGCCGGCGTCGTCCTGCTGCGCCCGGCTGCCGCCGGTACCGGTGTTATCGCCGGTGGTCCGGTGCGCGCCGTATTGGAATGCGTTGGCATCCACGACGTTCTGTCCAAGTCGCTCGGCTCCTCCAATGCCATCAACATTGTTCACGCAACCGTTGATGCACTCAAGCGCCTGGAAGACCCCAAGTCAGTCGCGGCCCGCCGCGGACTGCCCTTGGACGAGGTCGCTCCGGATGTGCTGCTGCGCAACATGCAAAAGGCAGGTCTGTAATGACTACACCGAAGAACATTCAGCCTTCCGAAAAGAAGCTGGAAATCACGCAGGTCAGGGGCGTCGTTGGCGCCCGGCAGTTCCAGAAGGACACCCTTCGCTCGCTGGGTCTCAAGCGCATCGGTCACACTGTTGTCCGCACGGCTGACGCAGTGACCGCTGGCATGATCAACACGGTCCCGCACCTGATCAAGGTTGAGGAGGCTAAGTAAAGTGGCTACTGAAAAGACTGCAGAAACTGCTGAGAAGCAGAACGCACTGAAGGTCCACCACCTGCGCCCGGCGCCGGGTGCCAAGACGGCTAAAACCCGTGTTGGCCGCGGTGAAGGATCCAAGGGCAAGACCGCAGGCCGCGGCACCAAGGGCACCAAGGCACGCTACCAGGTCAAGGCCGGCTTTGCCGGTGGCCAGCTGCCGCTGCACATGCGCCTGCCGAAGCTGCGCGGCTTCAAGAACCCGTTCCGCGTCGAGTTCCAGGTTGTCAACCTGGACAAGCTGAACGAGCTCTTCCCCGAGGGTGGCGTTGTCACCGTCGAGACGCTGGTTGAAAAGGGTGCGGTTCGCAAGAACCAGCCCGTGAAGGTGCTGGGCACCGGCGACATCACCGTCAAGGTTGACGTCACCGCCCACGCGTTTTCGACCAGCGCAGCGGAAAAGATCTCTGCTGCAGGTGGCTCGACCACGGAACTGTAACCAGTTCAAAATGCGCACATCTGGCGACTAGACTCCTGGTGGGCGGGGCTTACGTTCCGCCCCCGGGAGTCTTTTGCCTATGTGCCGCAACGGCTGCCGTAACAGCCCGGGTGGCACGGCCGGTTTCAGTGCGAGCCACGTCACCCACTAGAATCTTTCCTTGGGTTCACTTGCGAACCCGACTTTTCTCTCTACATGTCAGGAGGACGCTTGCTTACCGCATTTGGCCGCGCCTTTCGCACGCCTGATCTGCGACGCAAGTTGTTGTTCACGCTGGGAATCCTCGCCATCTTCCGCTTGGGTGCATTCATCCCCTCGCCCGGAGTTGACTACCGCAATGTCCAACAGTGCGTAAATTCCGCGAACACCACCGGAGGCATTTACCAGCTGGTCAACCTGTTCAGTGGCGGCGCCCTGCTTCAAGTGTCCATTTTTGCCCTGGGCATCATGCCGTACATCACCGCGAGCATCATCGTCCAGCTCCTGCGCGTGGTCATTCCCCGCTTCCAGGAACTCCACCTGGAAGGTGCACAGGGACAGGGCCAGCTCACGCAGTACACGCGCTACCTGACCATCGCCCTCGGCCTGCTCAACGCCACCACGCTGGTGACCCTGGCCCGTTCCGGCCAGCTCTTCGCCGGCTGCGGGGCCGCCGGAAGCGCCACCCCGCTGATTCCGGACGACAGCCTGGTCGTCATTGGGCTGCTTATCCTGACCCTGACCGCCGGATCCGGGCTGATCATGTGGATGGGCGAGCTCGTCACCGAAAAGGGCGTCGGCAACGGCATGTCCCTGCTGATCTTCGTGGCCATCGCCGCACAGTTCCCGACCTCCCTGGGCGCGATCCTCAAGACCCAGGGCTGGGGCACCTTCCTGATCGTCATGCTCCTGGGCCTGGTGATCGTGGGGCTGGTCGTGTTCGTTGAACAGTCGCAGCGCCGCGTCCCCGTCCAATATGCCAAGCGCATGATTGGCCGGCGCACCATGGGCGGCACCAGCACCTACATCCCGATCAAGGTCAACATGGCCGGCGTCATACCTGTCATCTTTGCCTCGTCAATGCTGTACCTGCCGGCACTGCTTGCCCAGTTCGCCACGCCCAAGAACAGCGCCAACGTCCCGGGCTGGATCCAGTGGATCAACAACTACCTCACACGTGGCGACCACCCGTTCTACATGCTGATGTACTTCCTGCTTACGATCGGGTTTACGTACTTCTATGTCGCGATAACTTTCAACCCGGAAGAAGTCTCTGACAACATGAAGAAGTACGGCGGCTTCATTCCCGGCATTCGTGCCGGCAAGCCGACGCAGGACTACCTGCAGTACGTAATATCACGCGTCACCCTGCCGGGATCGCTGTACCTGGGCATCGTTGCCCTGATCCCGCTGATTGCCCTGGTCATGATCGGGGCAAACCAGAACTTCCCGTTCGGCGGCACTTCGCTGTTGATTGTTGTCGGTGTCGGGCTGGAGACGGTCAAGCAGATTGATGCACAGCTCCAACAGCGCCACTATGAAGGGTTATTGCGATGACAAGAATGCTGATCATTGGACCTCCCGGGTCAGGAAAAGGCACGCAGGCGGAACGCATCTGTGTAGAGCTTGGCATTGTCGCCATCTCCACCGGCGACATCTTCCGCGCCAACGTCAGGGGCGAAACCCCGTTGGGACTGGAAGCGAAGAAGTACATCGACAACGGTGACTTCGTTCCGGACAGCGTCACCAACCGGATGGTCCGTGACCGGCTCGCGCAGGACGACGTCACGGACGGCTTCCTGCTGGACGGCTACCCCCGCACCACGGCACAGGTTGACGAGCTCGACGACATCCTCGCCGCGGCCGGCGTCAAGCTCGACGTGGTGGTCCAGCTGACCGCCGACGACGCCGAACTCGTCAAGCGCCTGCTGGGCCGGGCCCAGGAAACCGGCCGCAGCGATGACAACGAGGCCGTCATCCGCCACCGCCTGGACCTCTACCGCGAGCAGACCGAACCCGTGGTGGCCCGTTATGCGGAGCGCGGCATCCTGGCCAAGGTCGACGGCCTCGGCCACATCGACGACGTCACCACCCGCATCATGGACGCGATCAAGGGCGTCTAGTCCAAACAGATTTGCCTCTCGGGCAGCCCAAGGGGGCCACCAACGAGAGGAGGGCTCCTTCCCCGTGGCGGGAGGGGGCCCTCACATTTTTCCAGCGAAGGGACCCTGCCATGGCATTCGGCCAGCAACGGATTGAGTACAAGACCATCGAACAGATGCGCGTCATGCATCGCAGCGGGCTGATCCTTGACGACGCCCTGAACCAGGTGGTGGCCGCCGCCGCGCCCGGTGTCACCACGTCCGAGCTGGACACGCTTTTTGCCGGCCTGCTCAAGAAGGCAGGGGCCACGTCCAACTTCCTGGGCTACTACGACTACCCGGCCACGATCTGCACGTCCGTCAACGAGGTGGTGGTCCACGGCATCCCGGGCGGGCGGGAGCTCAAGGCCGGGGACGTGCTGTCCATCGATGGCGGCGCCGTCGTTGAGGGCTGGCACTCCGACTCCGCCCGCACGGTGATTGTGGGCGGCCCCGCCGCCGAGGACCCGGCGGACCGGCGCCTGAGTGACATCACCGAGGAATCCATGTGGCGCGGCATCGCCGCCATGGCGACGGCCAAGTATGTGGGCGACATCGGCGACGCGATTGACGACTACGTCACCGCCCAGCCCGGCCAGCCCCTGGGCATCCTGGAAGACTACGTGGGCCACGGGATCGGCTCCGCCATGCACATGGCGCCCGACGTGCTCAACTACAGCTCCAAGCACCGCGGCCCCAAGCTGAAGCCCGGCATGTGCCTGGCCATTGAACCCATGCTGGTGCGTGGCGGGCTGGCGACCAAGACCCTCGCCGACGACTGGACGGTGGTCACGGAGGACAAGGCGCGCGCCGCACACTGGGAGCACTCCGTGGCCGTCCATGCCAAGGGCATCTGGGTTTTGACGGCGGCCGACGGCGGTGCGGAGCGGCTCGCGCCGTTGGGCGTCACGCCCGCGCCCCTGGGCTGAGACCCGCGGCCCGCCCCTGGCGGAGCCGGGCCCGACCGTGCAACCATGTTGCCAAGGGTGCGGCCATCCATTCCCCTGCGGGGACGGCGCCCTTCCGGTGCCGGCCGCGAGCCGGCCGGACGCACCCTGCAACCGCCCGCACGTCCAGGAGGACAGGCCATGACCAACGGTTCCATCACAGACGTTCCCGGCATCCGGGTGGGGCAGGCGCAGCGGCGTGGGGACGGCTGGCTCACCGGCGTCACGGTCGTTTTGCCGCCACCGGGCACCATCGGATCGGTCGACGTCCGCGGCGGCGGGCCCGGCACCCACGAGACCGACGCGCTGGACCCCACCACCCTGGTCCCCACCGTGGATGCCGTGGTGCTCACGGGAGGCAGCGCGTATGGGCTGGCGGCCGCCGGCGGCGTGCAGCGCTGGTGTGAGGAAAACGGCCGCGGCTTCCCCGTGCCCGGGGGAGTGGTGCCGATCGTGCCGGCGGCCGCGATCTTTGACCTGGGCCGTGGCGGGGACTTCGGGGCACGCCCCGACGCCGCCATGGGGTACGAGGCCGCCCTCGACGCGGCAGGCTCGGCAGATGGGGCCGCCGTCGACTGCGGCAACTCCGGTGCCGGGACGGGCGCCGCCCTCGGGGCCGGGAGGTACAAGGGCGGCCTGGGCACGGCGTCGCTGCGGCTTGCGGGGGAAAACAGCACCGTGGTGGTCGGCGCCCTCGCCGTGGTCAACGCCGCCGGTGTGCCCTGGCACCCGGGTGCCGTGCCGCCGTCGAACGGCCAAGGGCTTAACACCACCCTGGTGGTGGTGGCCACGAACGCGGCGCTCACGACGGCGGAGGCGCGGCGGACGGCCACCGCCGCACACGCCGGCATGGCCCGCGCGCTGAACCCAGTCCACACGCTGGCCGACGGCGACACCATTTTCACGCTGGCAACGGGGGCCGCGGCGCTGGTGCCCCCTCCGCAACTGCCCGCCGCCGCGTTGATCGAGCTCCAAAGCGCAGCGGCCGAGGCCGTCCGACTGGCGGTCCTGGACGGCGTGGCAGCCGCGGAAGCGGTCACGACGCCGGCCGGCAGCTGGCCGGCGTACCCGGCCAAAAGCGCTTAACACCACAGCCGCACAGGGCCTTGGCAATTTAACTTATTTGCCACTTTGCCGTAGAGTGGGTTGTTGGTTGTCTGTGCCTGCTGTCATTTGGGGTGTGCTGCGGAAGCCCGGTTCAATCCGGACGCCCGCCGTGAACGCAGACGAACAAACATCAGTAGTAAACCCAAAGTCGACCCGTGTTGTGCCCATTCCGGGCCAGGGGCGGGCCGGCGCAACAAAGTTAGCGGAGGATATGGCCAAGAAAGACGGGGTCATTGAGATCGAGGGCGTTGTGACTGAAGCGCTGCCCAACGCGATGTTTCGTGTTGAGCTGACGAACAAGCACATCGTTCTTGCCCATATCTCAGGAAAAATGCGCCAGCACTACATTCGTATCCTTCCTGAGGACCGGGTTGTGGTGGAGCTGAGTCCTTACGACCTCACCCGTGGTCGCATCGTCTACCGCTACAAATAACTACAACTGCAATCACGCAAAGGAATGCCATGAAGGTCAAGCCGAGCGTCAAGCAGATCTGCGACAAGTGCAAGGTGATCCGCCGTAACGGGCGGGTCATGGTGATCTGCGAGAACCCGCGCCACAAGCAGCGCCAGGGCTAATCCTTCCCACATCGGGAAGAAGCCGGGCAGCCGCTCACGCAATTAAATACATAAGGCAGCACAAGTTGGACGAAGGCGGAGCGATCCGCAACCGGCCAACGGACCCCCGGTCGGAGGCCGGGGCCGCACTGGGAATAGTGCGGGTGTACTGTCTACGACCTCCGGTAAACACCAAGGAGCAGCCACCATGGCACGTCTCGCTGGCGTAGACCTTCCCCGCGAAAAGCGGTTGGAAGTAGCGCTTACATACATCTACGGCGTGGGCAAGACCCGTGCAAAGAAAGTCCTGGCAGACACGGGGATCTCCC
This sequence comes from Arthrobacter sp. SDTb3-6, assembly GCF_013376095.1. Taxonomy (GTDB): domain Bacteria; phylum Actinomycetota; class Actinomycetes; order Actinomycetales; family Micrococcaceae; genus Specibacter. The sequence goes on from NZ_JAAMFN010000001.1 coordinate 138,664, forward strand.
CGGACGTCCGCGTCAAGGACCTTTCCGACGCTGAACTCGTTCAGCTGCGTGACAACATCGAGGGCAACTACAAGGTTGAGGGTGACCTTCGCCGCGAGGTCGCAGCAGACATCCGCCGCAAGGTGGAGATCGGCAGCTACCAGGGCATCCGTCACCGTCGCGGCATGCCTGTGCATGGCCAGCGCACGAAGACCAACGCTCGCACCCGCAAGGGCCCGAAGCGCACCGTCGCAGGCAAGAAGAAGGCCGGCCGCTGACATACGTCGGCGCCATCCCCTCAAAAAAACTTTCGTAGGAGAATAAAATGCCCCCAAAGACTCGTGGAGCGGTTCGTAAGCCGCGTCGCAAGGATAAAAAGAATATTGCGCTGGGCCAGGCGCACATCAAGAGCACCTTTAACAACACCATCGTTTCCATCACGGATCCGTCCGGTGCCGTCATCTCGTGGGCTTCCGCCGGCGAGGTTGGCTTCAAGGGCTCCCGCAAGTCGACTCCGTACGCCGCGCAGATGGCTGCAGAAGCTGCTGCCAAGCGCGCCCAGGAGCACGGCCTGCGCAAGGTTGACGTTTTTGTAAAGGGTCCGGGCTCGGGCCGCGAAACGGCTATCCGTTCGCTGCAGGCCGCTGGTCTTGAGGTTGGCTCCATCCAGGATGTCACCCCCAGCGCGCACAACGGCTGTCGTCCGCCCAAGCGCCGCCGCGTCTAACGACACACCGCCGCAGTGTGAGTTGGCCTTTCCCGAAAAGCCCCCGGATCCAATCCAGGGGCTTCCGGGGAGGGCCAACTCCGCCGCCGTTAAGTCGCCAGCCGCCTTTTCCACTACCTGTGTTGCGTCATATAGCGGATGCTCGCTGAAAGGAAACCCCCAGTGCTCATTGCACAGCGCCCCACCCTATCTGAAGAAGTTGTTTCCGAAAACCGCTCCCGGTTCGTCATTGAACCGTTGGAGCCCGGCTTCGGCTACACCCTGGGAAACTCCCTCCGTCGGACCCTGCTGTCCTCCATCCCCGGCGCTGCTGTCACCAGCATCCGCATTGATGGCGTGCTGCACGAGTTCACCACGGTTCCCGGTGTGAAGGAAGATGTCACCGAGATCATCCTGAACATCAAGGGCCTGTCCGTGTCCAGCGAGCATGACGAGCCCGTCGTGGCCTACCTGCGCAAGCAGGGTCCCGGCGTCGTCACGGCTGCGGACATCGCCCCGCCGGCCGGGGTGGAATTCCACAACCCGGACATGCACATTGCCACGCTGAACTCGAAGGGCAAGTTCGAACTCGAATTGACCATCGAGCGCGGCCGCGGCTACGTTTCGGCAGCCCAGAACAAGAGCGCGGACTCCGAGATCGGCCGGATCCCGGTCGACTCGATCTACTCGCCCGTCCTGAAGGTGACCTTCCGCGTGGAGGCCACCCGTGTTGAGCAGCGCACCGACTTCGACAAGCTGATTGTTGACGTTGAGACGAAGCAGGCCATCTCCCCCCGGGATGCCATCGCTTCCGCCGGCACCACGCTGGTTGAGCTCTTCGGCCTGGCCCGCGAGCTGAACACCGCTGCTGAAGGCATCGAGATCGGCCCGTCCCCGACGGATGCCGCCCTCGCCGCCGACATGGCACTGCCGATCGAGGACCTGGACCTGACGGTGCGTTCCTACAACTGCCTCAAGCGTGAGGGCATCCACTCCGTGGGTGAACTCGTTGCTCGCTCCGAGGCTGACCTGATGGACATCCGCAACTTTGGTGCGAAGTCCATTGACGAGGTAAAGGCAAAGCTGGTTGAACTGGGCCTGTCCCTGAAGGATTCCCCTCCAGGATTTGACCTGGCCGCCCGTGCCGCAGCCATTGACGAGAACGACGACGCCTACGGCGACGACGAACTCTAAAGACGAACAACCATTCTTTTAGCCGGCACCTCCGGCCACGCTTGATGTGGCCGGCCCGGTGCGGCTGATACTTGAGGAGAAACACCATGCCTACACCCGCCAAGGGTCCCCGCCTCGGAGGCGGCGCGGCTCACGAGCGCCTGATGCTCGCGAACCTGTCCGCTGCCCTGTTCGAGCACAAGCGGATCACCACCACCCTGACCAAGGCCAAGCGCCTGAGCCCCTACGCTGAGCGTCTGGTCACCTTCGCCAAGCGTGGGGACCTGTCCTCACGCCGCCGCGTCCTCGGCCTGATCAGCGACAAGGGCGTTGTCCACGAGCTGTTCACCGACATCGCCAAGGCAGTGGAGAACCGCGATGGCGGCTACACGCGCATCACGAAGATCGGCAACCGCAAGGGCGACAACGCCCCCATGGCCGTCATCGAACTGGTCCTGGAGCCGCTGAGCGCCAAGCAGGCCGTTGTGAAGGAAGCCGCCACCGCTGCCGCCGCTGCCGCGCTGGTTGAGGAAGCTGCTGCACCGGTTGAGGAAGCTGCAGCCCCGGCTGAAGCTGCCGAGGCCAAGTACGCCGGCGCCCACGCCGCCACCGAGGACAACGAAGCCCCCGAGGGCTTCCCCGTCAAGGGCAACGAGGACTCCATGAAGTTCCACGTTCCCGGCTCGCGCTGGTACGACGCCACGGTCGCTGAAGTCTGGTTCGACTCTGCCGAGTCGGCTGCGGCTGCAGGCTTCGCGCCTGCCGGCGGCGAGGCTGCCCAGGAAGTTGAAGCTGAGTAGCCACGCTTCAGCGCCACGGTAGACTTGTGGCCATGAACCATCAACAACCCGTCGTCCCCCTTCCCGGGGGCGGCGGGTTGTTGCGTGTCCGGCTGGACATCGCCTACGACGGCGGCCCGTTCAGCGGGTGGGCAGTCCAGCCGGGGCGGCGCACGGTCCAGGGCGTGCTCGAGGGGTCCCTCGCCTTGATCCTGCGGCGGCCGGTGCGCCTCACTGTCGCCGGACGCACGGACGCGGGCGTGCACGCCCGCGGCCAGGTCGCCCACCTGGACGTCACGCAGGAGGAGTGGACCGGGCTGCGGCGCGGGCACGACGCCGTGCCCCAGGAATCGCTGAAACGCCGGCTCAACGGGGCGCTTGCCAGGATCCTTGAAGACCTCCACGGTGCCGTGGAGGTCGTGGCGGCGGGGCCCGCGCCCGAGGGCTTCGACGCACGCTTCTCCGCCCTGTGGCGGCGCTACAGCTACCGGATTGCCGACGCCCCGACGCGGCGTGATCCGCTCCAGCGTGCCGTGACGCTGTGGCACAAGCATGGGCTGGACGTGGACCTGATGAACCAGGCTGCCGGGCCGCTGCTGGGCCTGCAGGACTTCAAGGCCTTCGCCAAGCCCCGGGAGGGGTCCACCACCGTGCGCACGCTCCAGCGGCTGGACTATGTGCGCGGAGCCGACGGTGTGATTAATGTCAATGTCCAGGCCGACGCCTTTTGCCACAACATGGTCCGCGCCCTGATGGGGGCTGCGCTCCGGGTGGGGGAGGGGCGCGAGGACCCGGAATGGATGCACCGCCGGCTGCTGGCGGGCGTCAGGGACGCAAAGTCCGTCCTGGCCGCCCCGCACCCGCTGGTCCTGGAGGAAGTCCACTACCCGGCGGACTCGGAACTGTCGGGGCGTGCGGTGCTGACCCGGGCACGGCGGGGGACCCCGGCCCCGCTTTGACCGGCGGGCAGGATTAACGGTATCGTTGGTAGTCGTTGTGCGTGTCCTATCCCGATGCCACACGCCCGCTGGAGGTCCGGTTGCAGGACTGCCACCCGGCAGGCGTGATCGGGAAGTGTATGGATGACTGGTGTTAGAGCCCTCACCTCTGTTCCGGTAAACGCATAGATAGCAGGTGTCAACCATCTGTGACACCAACCAAGAACAAGAAACGAAGGCAAAAACCGTGCGTACGTATACCCCGAAGCCCGGCGATATCAACCGTCAGTGGCACATCATTGATGCCAATGACGTTGTCTTGGGCCGTCTTGCCAGCCAGACCGCAACACTGCTGCGTGGAAAGCACAAGCCGACCTTCGCTCCCCACATGGACATGGGCGATTTCGTCATCATCATCAACGCCGAGAAGGTTGCCCTGACCGGCGCCAAGCTCGAGCAGAAGCGCGCTTACCGCCACTCCGGTTACCCGGGCGGCCTGTCAAGCATGAACTATGCAGAACTGCTGGAAAAGAACCCGGTTCGCGCCGTGGAAAAGGCCGTTGCCGGCATGCTCCCGAAGACCAAGCTGGGCAACGCCCAGATTGGCAAGCTGAAGGTGTACCGCGGTGCCGAGCACCCGCACGCCGCCCAGCAGCCCAAGACGTTTGAAATCACCCAGGTCGCCCAGTAGTCCTGGCCACCACCTAAATTTACTTATCAAGGAGAATCGTGGCTCAGAATACTGAAGAGCTGAACACCGACGCCGTTGCGGCCGAGGAAGAAGTTTTGACCAGCTACACCAGCGAAAGCGCCCCCGCCGCCGACGCCGCCCCGAAGAAGGAACGCCCCGCGCTGACCGTTTCCGGTGCTGCAGTCGGCCGCCGCAAGCAGGCCATTGCCCGCGTGCGTGTTGTCCCCGGCACCGGCAAGTGGGTTGTCAACGGCCGCGAACTGGCTGACTACTTCCCGAACAAGCTGCACCAGCAGGAAGTCAACGACCCGTTCCGCATCCTGGACCTCGACGGCGCCTACGACGTCATCGCCCGCATCCACGGCGGCGGCCCCTCCGGCCAGGCCGGTGCACTGCGCCTGGGCGTTGCCCGTTCCCTGAACGAGATCGACGTTGAGAACAACCGGGCCACCCTGAAGAAGGCCGGCTTCCTGACCCGTGACGCCCGCGTCATCGAGCGCAAGAAGGCTGGTCTGAAGAAGGCCCGCAAGGCTTCGCAGTACTCCAAGCGCTAATTTCCGCGCTCCCATAAAAATCCCCGGCCGCCGCGCGGCCGGGGATTTTTATGTCTCCGGGCGGGCTGGTTCCGGGTCCCGCGGCGGCGTTGGGGCCGGAGATGAATTAGACTGGACGGGATGTCTAGATTATTTGGAACCGACGGTGTCCGCGGATTGGCCAATGGCCTCCTGACGGCAGAGCTCGCATTGTCACTGGCGCAGGCCGCTGCCGTGGTGCTGGGACACGACCAGATGAGCGAAGGAAAGCGGCCACGTGCGGTGCTCGCCCGTGATCCGCGCGCGAGCGGCGAATTCATCGGCGCCGCAGTGGCGGCCGGCCTGGCCAGCGCGGGAGTCGACGTCTACGACGCCGGTGTCCTGCCGACGCCGGCCACCGCATTCCTCATCGCAGACTTAGGCGCAGACTTTGGCGTGATGATCTCCGCCTCCCACAATCCTGCCCCGGACAACGGCATCAAGTTCTTTGCCCGCGGCGGCCAGAAGCTGGACGACGCGGTGGAGGATGCCATCGAGGACCAGCTCCAGCGCGATGCCTTCCGCCCCGTTGGCGTCGACGTCGGACGCATCCAGCGTTTCTCAGACGCCGAGGACCGCTACATCGTCCACCTGCTCGGCACCATGCCCCACCGCCTCGACGGGTTGAAGATTGTCCTGGACTGCGCCAACGGCGCCGCCAGCGGCTGCTCCCCGCAGGTCTTCACCGACGCCGGTGCAACAGTGACCGTCATTGGCGCGGACCCGGACGGGCTGAACATCAATGACGGCGTGGGTTCCACACACCTTGAAAAGTTGCAGGACAGGGTCCTGTCCACCGGTGCGGACCTGGGCATTGCCCACGACGGCGACGCCGACCGGTGCCTTGCCGTGGACCACGAGGGGCAGGTTGTGGACGGCGACCAGATCATGGCCGTGCTGGCCCTGGCACAAAAGGAAGCCGGCGAACTTAAGGGCAACGTCCTGGTCGCCACCGTCATGAGCAACCTGGGCCTGAAGATCGCGCTGCGCGATGCCGGCATCACCATCCGCGAAACCGCTGTTGGCGACCGCTATGTGCTGGAGGAAATGCGCCGCGGAGACTACTCGCTGGGCGGGGAACAGTCCGGACACGTCATTTTCTCCGACTACGCCACCACGGGCGACGGCCTCCTGACCGGCCTGCAGCTCGCTGCCCAGGTTGCCAAGACGGGCAGGACCCTCAAGGACCTGGCCGGCGCCATGCACAAGCTGCCCCAGGTCATGATCAACGTCAAGGACGTGGACAAGTCCCGTGCCGCGATCGTCCCCGCGGTCAAGGCCGCCGTGGCCAAGGCCGAGGCCGAGCTCGGCGACACCGGCCGCGTGCTGCTGCGCCCGTCGGGGACCGAGCAGCTGGTCCGGGTCATGGTTGAGGCGGCCGACACCGCGACGGCACAGCGCATCTGCGACGGCCTGGTCGACGTGGTGCGCCAGGAACTTGCCCTGTAGCAGGTGCCCGGAAGTGGCACCGGAGCGGGCCTTGGTGGTCCGGCTCACAGCCAACACGCTGCCCTGCGTAAGCGCTTGACCTCGCCGTATTCTTCCCTTAGCGTGACAACCGACAGTAAATTGTTGTTGATTGGTGAGGAGTAATGATGATTCGTGGATTTAAGAATTTTCTAATGCGTGGTGACGTAATTACCGTGGCAATCGGTTTGGTTGTTGCCCTGGCCTTCAGCACCTTGGTGAAGGCCTTTACGGATTTCGTCATCAATCCCCTCATTGCCGCACTTCAGGGTGGCCAGTCACTGGGCCTTGGCTGGCAGCTGGGAGCGGCTGGCAACAAGGCGACCTACCTCGATATCGGGTCCTTTATTTCCGCCATCATCTATTTCATCATCTTCATGGCAGTCGTGTACTTCGTTATTGTCGTTCCTTACAAGGCGATCCAGGCCCGCCGTGGCATCACGGCGTTTGGTGACCCGGCGCCGACCAAGGCCTGCCCCGCCTGCCTTTCCGACGACCTGCCGGTCGCAGCAAGCAAATGCAAGTATTGCGGGACCGAGCAGCCTGTCGTGAGCGTCTAAAACCGCAGTTTCCGCCGGGGCGCCCTTGAAGGCGTTCCTGGGAATGAAAATTTGATGTCCGCAGGTCGGTGCCAGCGGATTTGGGCCGGTTGCATTGAGACCAAAAGGGAATTGTCCCGCTCAATGCAGCCGGCCCAAAAACGTGGACGCGCGGCAGCTTCCCGGAATGGCGCAGGAGCGCGCCAGGCACCTCATGGACGGCATTTTCACAAATGCCTCCACGCGGCCTATTCATAACCCGGTGCGCCGGGCAGCCCCAAATATTGTTCGTACGTCAGGATTCCGCGCCTGGACATGTCCTGGGCAACGGCAGCACCCACAAAGCGCAGGTGCCAGGGTTCGGCGAGGTATCCGGTGGTGCCCTCCAGGCCAAGTTGGTAGCGGACCACAAAGCCGTATTTCGCGGCGTGTCCGGCCACCCACAGGCCAGCCGGGCTTGACGCCATGCACCACGTGAACGCGCACGACGCCGGGACGGCGGCGTCCCCGATATCGAGGGCAAAGCCGGTCTGGTGCTCGGAGTATCCCGGCCGGGCCGAGGCCGTGTCCGCCGCTTCGGCGCCCCTTTGTGCCGCGTAACTGTTGTAGAGGGACACCTGCGTGGCGTAGGAGCGGAAGCTGCTCATCACCGTCATGTTGACGCCGTCTGCTGCGGCCGCGGCAAACATTTGCCCGACAGCCGCTGCCGCTGCCCGCCGCAGGAGGGCGGGCTCGCCCGAACCCGTGGGAACGGCGGGCGTCACCAGGAACGGTGGCATGTAGTTCCGCGGCACGAGTGCATGGTGCTTGTTCACCAGCACGAGCACACTGGACGGGTCGGTGATGTCCCACAGCGCCCGGTCGGGCAGGGAATTGCCGCCGGCGGCGAACAGCTGCTGGATGGGTGCCCCGGCAGGCGCGCCGGCGACCGGGGGTTTCGCCGCCGAAGCGGGGGAGGACGACGCCGGCCGCTGGGTTTTGGCCGATGCCGGGCCCGGCGCCGTGGAGGGGGAAACGGAAGGTGCGGCGCCCGCCCGGGAGGGCCCCGGCGTCGGACGGGGGAAGCAGCCGCCCAGGGAGAAGGCCAGGACGGCAAGGAGCGGCACGGCAAGGAATGCTGTCAGGACGGCGCCCGGGCGGGCCCGGCGAGTTCCCGGGGCATTGCCGGGGGCCTGGTGGCTTCCGGCCATGACCGGCTAGACCTTCCTCAGCAGCATCCGGCGGATGGAGTGGTCGGAGTCCTTGGTGAGCACCAGCTGGGCCCGGCCGCGGGTGGGGAGCACGTTTTGGAGCAGGTTCGGTTCGTTGATGGTTTTCCAGATGTGGGTGGCGGTTTCCACGGCCTCGGCGTCGGACAGGGCCGCGTACCGGCGGAAATACGATTCCGGGTTGGAGAACGCCCCGCTGCGCAGGGAGCGGAAGCGGTCGATGTACCACTGTTCGATGTATTGCGTTTTCGCGTCCACGTAGATGGAAAAGTCGAAGAAGTCGCTGACGGCCAGGCCGGACCGGCCGTCCGGGCGCGGCCGGGCGGCGGCCAGGACGTTCAGGCCCTCCACGATGAGCACGTCGGGGCGGTGGACCACCACTTCCCGGCCGGGCATGATGTCGTACGTCAGGTGCGAGTACATCGGGGCTCGGACTTCCTCGGCGCCGCTCTTGACGGCGCTGACAAAGCGGAGCAGGGCGCGGCGGTCATAGGATTCCGGGAAGCCCTTGCGGGACATCAGCCCGCGGCGCTCCAGTTCGGCGTTGGGATAGAGGAAGCCGTCAGTGGTCACGAGTTCCACGTTGGGTGTGTCCGGCCAGCGGCGCAGCATCTCGCGCAGCACACGTGCCGTGGTGGACTTGCCCACGGCCACGGAACCGGCGACACCAATGACGAACGGCGTCCGGCTGCCGCGTTCGCCCAGGAAGGTGGTGGTGGCGCTGTGCAGGTGCCCCGCCGCGGCCACGTAGAGGTTCAGGAGCCGGGACAGCGGGAGGTAGACGTCGCGAATCTCACGCATGTCGAGCTGGTCACCCAGGCCGCGGATGCGTGCGAGGTCCTCTTCGTTGAGTGGCTGCTCGATTTTATTGGCAAGCCGCGACCACGTCTGGCGGTCCAGCTCCACAAAGGGGGAGGCGCCGTCGCCGTTGCTGGACTCGGATTTTTGCGATGTCACGCTGTTGATTCTGCCTTGTTTGTGGTGCAGCGCGAAATACGGGACGTCACGGTGGGGCGGGACTGCGGTGCGTTTTCCGCCCCTAACGTAGGACGTACTACAAATCAATCAGCGATTATGATTGGTTTTCATGTGTGGAATTGTTGGTTATGCCGGAACCGCCCCGGCCAATGGAACGTCGACTGCAGCCGGGCACCAGGCCCTGGACGTGCTCATGGAGGGCCTGCGGCGCCTTGAGTACCGCGGCTACGACTCAGCCGGGGTGGCAGTGGTGGCCAACGGCGAAATCGCCATGCGCAAAAAGGCGGGAAAGCTGGCCAACCTGACGGCGGAGCTCGCCGCGAGCCCGCTGCCGGATTCCATGACCGGGATCGGCCACACCCGCTGGGCCACCCACGGCGGTCCCACGGACAAGAACGCCCACCCGCATGTGGTGGACGACGGCCGGCTGGCCGTGATCCACAACGGGATCATTGAAAACTATGCACCCCTGAAGGCCGAGCTCGTCTACCAGGGGCACACCTTCATCTCCGACACCGACACCGAAGTGGCGGCGGTCCTGCTGGGGGAGATCTACCGCTCGCTTCCGGCCGATGAATCCGCCGACGGCGCCCGCCTCACCCGGGCCATGCAGCTTGCCTCCCAGCGCCTTGAGGGGGCCTTCACCCTCCTCGCCGCCCATGCGGCCCACCCCGGCACCGTGGTGGCCTCGCGCCGCAATTCACCCCTGGTGGTGGGGCTGGGCGACGGCGAGAACTTCCTCGGCTCGGACGTATCCGGCTTCATTGACTACACGCGCCGGGCCGTGGAGCTGGGCCAGGACCAGGTGGTCACCATCACCGCGGCGACCGTGGCCATCACCGATTTCCGCGGTGAACCCGCCGAGGGCCGCGAGTACCTGGTCGACTGGGATGCCGCCGCCGCCGAGAAGGACGGCTTCCCGTCCTTCATGGAGAAGGAAATCCATGACCAGCCTGAGGCCGTGGCCCAGACCCTGCTGGGCCGTTCGGACATCGACGGCAAGCTGACGCTGGATGAAATGCGCATCGACGCCGACGTGCTGAAAACCGTCAACAAGATCATCGTGCTCGCCTGCGGCACGTCCGCCTACGCCGGCCAGGTGGCCAAGTACGCCATCGAGCACTGGTGCCGGATCCCCACCGAGGTGGAACTGTCCCATGAATTCCGCTACCGTGACCCGATCGTGGATGACAAGACGCTGATCGTCTCGCTGTCCCAGTCCGGTGAAACCATGGACACGCTGATGGCCGTGCGCTACGCCCGCGAGCAGGGCGCCAAGACCGTCGCCATTTGCAACACGAACGGCTCCACCATCCCGCGCGAATCCGACGCCGTGCTGTACACGCACGCCGGACCGGAGATCGCCGTGGCCTCGACCAAGGCGTTCCTCGCCCAGATCACGGCCGCCTACCTGCTGGGCCTGTATTTGGCACAGCTGCGCGGCAACCTGTTCCAGGGGCAGATCAAGGATGTGCTGGCCGACCTGGCCAAGGTGCCGGCAAAGATCGCGCAGGTCCTGGAAAACGACCAGCAGATCAAGGACCTGGCCCGCAGCATGGCCGACACCAGCTCGGTGCTGTTCCTGGGCCGCCACGTCGGCTTCCCCGTGGCCATGGAAGGGGCGCTCAAGCTCAAGGAGCTCGCCTACATCCACGCCGAAGGATTTGCCGCCGGCGAACTCAAGCACGGCCCCATCGCCCTGATCGAGGAGGGCCAGCCCGTCATCGTGGTGGTCCCCTCGCCCCGTGGCCGGGACTCCCTGCATTCGAAGGTCGTCTCCAACATCCAGGAGGTGCGCGCCCGCGGTGCGAAGACCATTGTGATTGCCGAGGAAGGCGACGAGTCCGTGCGCGCCCACGCCGAGCACGTTTTCTACATCCCGGAGACCACCACGCTGCTGGCGCCGCTGCTGGCCACCGTGCCGCTGCAGATCTTCGCCTGCGAGCTGGCCATGGCCAAGGGCTACGACGTGGACCAGCCGCGCAACCTGGCAAAGTCCGTCACCGTCGAGTAGATTTTCGCCGCCGGCCGGTGGTTGGGCTTGCCGGTGATCGGGCCTGTCGAAATCAAGGTCTCGACGGGCTCGACCGCCGGGGTCCCCGCGGTGGGAGCTTCTGGGGAATAGGCTGGGAGCATGATTATTGGCATTGGTGTGGACGTCGTTGACATAGAACGCTTTGGCCGGCAGCTGGAGCGTACGCCCGGGCTGCGGGACAGGTTGTTTGTGCCCGCCGAGCGCGGCCTGAACACCCAGTCGCTCGCAGCGCGCTTTGCCGCCAAGGAATCCGTGGCCAAGGCCCTCGGCGCGCCGGCCGGCATGAACTGGCAGGACTGCTGGATCGGCCTGGACGAGCACGGCCCCACCATCAACGTCAAGGACACTGTGGCCGCCGTCGCCAAGGCCAAGGGCATCAAGCGCTGGCACCTGTCCATGAGCCACGACGGCGGCATTTCCACGGCCATGGTGATTGCCGAGGGCTGACGTGCTCCCCGCCTACACCGCCGCAGCCGTGCGCGCTGCCGAACAGCCGCTGCTCGAGGCCGGGGGCGGGCCGGAATTGATGCAGCGCGCCGCGTACGGCCTGGCGATGGGCGTGGTTTCCGTGCTGCGGGGACGCGGCTGCGGCGTCTACGGATCGCACGTTGCCCTGCTCGTCGGTTCGGGCAACAACGGTGGTGACGCGTTGTTTGCCGGAGCCTGGCTGGCCGGACGCGGGGCCCGCGCGATGGCGCTGCTCACCAGCACCCGCACCCACCCTGGGGCGCTGGCCGCCTTCACGAAGGCCGGCGGCCTGATCCTCAGCGTCCCGGAGGGCAGCGACCGCTTTTGCGCCCAGGCCGCAGCCGCCGACGTGATTGTGGACGGACTTCTGGGCACCGGCGGGCATGGCGGCCTGCGGGAGCCCGCAGCAAGCATTGTGGCACGGTTGTGCAAAATAATCCCGAACAACCCGGCCGGCCCCGGTCCGGGGCCGGCGGCCACCTCCGCCCCCGCAGTGGTGGCATGCGACCTGCCCAGCGGCGTGGACGCCACCACCGGGGAAGTGCACGGGCCCGTGCTGCCGGCAACGCTCACCGTGACCTTCGGTGCCGCCAAGACAGGGCTGCTTGCGGCGCCGGGGGAGCAGCTCAGCGGTGGGGCCACCGTCGTCGGGCTGGGCATTGAGGACGGGCTGGGGACGCCGGATGTGCTCCGCCTGCAAACGGCGGACCTGGCGGCGCTGCTGCCACGGCCGGAAGCGGCCGACCAGAAATATACGCGCGGGGTGGCGGGGATCGTGGCCGGGTCCGCAGACTATCCGGGGGCGGCGCTGCTGGCAGTGGCCGCGGCGTCGGCCTGCGGACCGGGCATGGTGCGCTACCTGGGACCGGGCGCGGTGGCTGCCGCCCTGCATGTGCGCAACCCGGAGGCCGTATGCACCGAAGGTCCCCCGGACAGCGTCCGCGTGCAGGCCTGGCTTGCCGGTCCCGGCATTGACGGCGACCGGGAACAACTGGCCCGGGCCCGCCAGGCGCTGGCCTCCGGCCTGCCAACGGTGGTTGACGCCGGGGCGCTGGAACTCGTGTCCCGGGCGGCCGGGGCGGAGCAGTCGCACCTGGTCCTGACCCCGCATGCCGGCGAGCTGGCCGCACTCCTGACCAGGCTGGGTAAGGAGACCGAGCGGGCGGAGGTGGAAGCGGCCCCGCTGGCTGCCGCCCGCGATGCCGCCGCGCTGACAGGGGCCACGGTCCTGCTCAAGGGGCCGACCACCTTCGTGGCGTCCCCCGGCGGGAGGACGTACAGCCAGGGCGACGGCACGCCGTCGTTGGCCACGGCAGGCAGCGGCGACACCCTGGCCGGCATCCTGGTGGCACTGCTGGCCATGGACACCGGGCGCGGCCAGGCAGCCGGCGCGGACCCGCCCGACGCCTTGGCCGCAACTGCCGCGTTGGCGGCGGCATTCCATGGCAGACTGGGGCGGTACGGCACCGGGGCGCCGCTGAATGCCGGCATGCTGGCGGGGCGCATCCCGGCCGTGTGGAAAGGGCTGTCCGGAGCCTGCTGACCAACCAACGCACCAACCGCAAGGGGGAACCCGTGGAACCTTGGCCCGGAAAACCGTATCCGCTCGGCGCCGAGGCCGACGCCGACGGCACCAACTTCGCCCTGTTCAGCGACAGTGCCGAGGCCGTGTACCTGTGCCTGTTTGATGACGGCGGGAACGAGGAACGCATCCGCCTCACCGAAGTCGACGCGTACGTGTGGCACGGGTATGTGCCCGGGGTGAAGCCCGGCCAGCACTACGGCTTCCGCGTTGACGGGTCCTGGGACCCTGCCAACGGGAAACGGTTCAACGTCCACAAGCTGCTGCTGGACCCCTATGCCCGGGCCATTGCCGGCCAGGTGACGTGGGGCCAGCCGGTCTACGCATACACCTTCGGCGAGCCGCTCACCCGCAACGACGAGGACTCCGCCGCCCACACCTACCGCTCGGTGGTGGTCGATGCGGGCTTCGACTGGAGCGGCGATGACGGCCGGGAGGTGGCCCGGCCGGACACCCCCTACCACCGCACCGTCATCTACGAGGCCCACGTCAAGGGCCTGACCCGGCAGCATCCTGACGTGCCGGAACACCAGCGGGGCCGTTATGCAGGGGTGGCGCACCCCGCCGTCGTCGGGCACCTGAAGAAGCTGGGCGTGACCGCCGTCGAACTCATGCCGGTACAGCAATTTGTCCAGGACGACGCGCTGGAAAGCCGTGGACTGCGCAACTATTGGGGCTACAACACCATCGGCTTCTTTGCCCCGCACAACGAATATGCGGCCGACACGGACCCCTGCGGGCAGGTGCGCGAGTTCAAGGAGATGGTCAAGGAACTGCACCGCAACGGGCTCGAGGTGATCCTGGACGTCGTGTACAACCACACGGCCGAAGGCAGCGACCTGGGACCCACGCTTTCCTTCCGCGGGATCGACAACGACGGCTACTACCGCCTGGTCGAGGGCGACGCGGCCCACTACCTGGACTACACCGGGACCGGGAATTCCTTCAACGTCCGCCAGCCGCACCCCCTGGCGCTGATCATGGACTCCCTGCGGTACTGGGTCACCGAGATGCACGTGGACGGCTTCCGCTTTGACCTGGCCGCCACACTGGCCCGCGAATTCTACGAAGTGGACAAGCTCTCCACGTTCTTCGAAATGGTGCAGCAGGATCCGGTGATCTCCCGCGTCAAGCTCATCGCCGAACCCTGGGACCTGGGCCCCGGCGGCTACCAGGTGGGCAACTTCCCGCCGCAGTGGACCGAGTGGAACGGCAAGTTCCGCGACACCGTGCGCGACTTCTGGCGAGGGGAACCGGCCACGCTGGGGGAGTTTGCCTCCCGGCTGACGGGCTCCTCGGACCTGTACGGCCACTCCGGCCGCCGCCCCGTGGCGTCCATCAACTTCGTGACGGCCCACGACGGCTTCACCCTCGCCGACCTGGTCAGCTACAACGACAAGCACAACGACGCCAACGGGGAGGAGAACCGCGACGGCGAATCCACCAACCGTTCCTGGAACTGCGGCGTGGAGGGCCCCACCGACGACCCCGCCGTCAACAGCCTCCGCGCCCGGCAGCAGCGCAACTTCCTCACCACCTTGCTGCTGGCCCAGGGCGTGCCCATGATCTCCCACGGCGACGAGCTGGGCCGCACGCAGGGCGGCAACAACAACGGCTACGCCCAGGACTCGCCCCTGACCTGGATCGACTGGTCCGGCGCCGACACCGCCCTGGTTGACTTTGCCTCCCGACTGGGCGCACTGCGGGCAGCGCACCCGGTGTTCCGGCGCCGGCGCTTCTTTAACGGGCACCCCGTGGACCGCGGGGACGACGGCGCCCTGCCGGACATCGTGTGGCTGCGCCCCGACGCCGCCGCCATGACCGAGGCCGACTGGGAAAGCGGGTTCGGGCGCAGCATCGGGGTGTTCCTCAACGGTGACGGACTCCCGGACTGCGACGAACGCGGCCGGCCCGTGGTGGACGACTGCTTCCTGATGCTGTTCAACGCCGGGGACGACGTGGTGGACTTTACGCTGCCGGATGGGGGCTACGCGGACAGCTGGGTGGTGGAAATCCACACCGACGGCGTCAGTGCTGAGGAATTCGCGGCCGGGCAGGTGGTGGGCGTGGCCGGACGGTCCACGCTGGTGCTGCGCGCGCCCGGCCGGGACTGAGGCGCGGGGCCGGCGCGGCAAAAGCCGCCCGCGGTGCGCCGGGGGTGGCAGGATGGGGACATGACATTTCATGCTGCGGAAAACCGCTATGAGACCATGCCCTACCGCCGCGTCGGACGCAGCGGACTGAAACTGCCCGCCGTCTCGCTGGGCCTGTGGCACAACTTTGGCGATGACAAGCCGTTCGAGGTCCAGCGTGCCATCCTGCGCCGCGCCTTCGACCTGGGCGTCACCCACTTTGACCTGGCCAACAACTACGGCCCGCCGGACGGCAGCGCCGAAACCAACTTTGGCCGCCACCTCAAGGATGACTTTGCCGCCCACCGCGACGAACTGGTCATCTCCACCAAGGCCGGCTACTACATGTGGCCCGGGCCGTACGGCGAGTGGGGCTCCCGCAAGTACCTGCTGTCCAGCCTGGATGCGTCGTTGGGACGCATGGGCCTTGACTACGTGGACATCTTCTACAGCCACCGGCCAGACCCGGAAACGCCCATGGAGGAGACCATGGGCGCCCTGGACACGGCCGTTCGTTCCGGCAAGGCACTGTACGCGGGCATTTCGTCGTACACGCCCGCCCAGACGCTCGAGGCGGCACGGATCCTGAAGGAAATGGGTACGCCGCTGTTGATCCACCAGCCCTCCTACTCCATGCTGAACCGGTGGACGGAAAACGGCGAACCAAACCTGTACGAGGCCCTTGACGAGGTTGGCGCGGGGTCGATAGCGTTCTCGCCGCTGGCCCAGGGCATGCTCACGGACCGCTACCTCAACGGGGTCCCCGCCGACTCGCGGGCCGCCAAGGAACGCTTCCTGCACGAAAACGACCTCACCGAGGAAAAGATGGCCCGGGTGCGCGCGTTGAACGGCATCGCTGCCGCGCGCGGCCAGTCGCTGGCGCAAATGGCCATCGCCTGGATCCTGCGCCCGCAGGCCAAGGGCAGCGCCGTGACGTCCGCCCTGGTGGGTGCCTCCAGCGTCCGGCAGCTTGAAAACAATGTCGCCGCCATCAACAACCTGGCGTTTACGGACCGTGAACTCACCGCCATCGACGAGTTCGCCGTCGAATCCGACATCAACAAGTGGGCCCAAAAGTAGCTGCGTTAAGATGCCCCGGGGTCGCCCCGGGGCCCTCATGGGGCCGCCACCGGCCGGCGGCCCCATGAGGGCGGCCACGAAGATCTTTCGTGACGTGGGGAACAATGCCAAGGCGCGGTACGTTGCTTAGTATGGTTAGGGCGCCGTGGTGGCGCCGGGTCCGGTTCGACCAGCCGTCCGCCTGAGCTCACGAGAATTCCGTGCAGCCGTGCGCCGACCGATCGCCCTGAAATGGGTCCGGACCGGGATATTTTTTATGAAGGAGTTCCGTGTCCAATCATCCTATTCGGGTTGCCATTGTCGGTGTGGGAAACTGTGCCTCGTCGCTGGTCCAGGGCGTCCAGTACTACAAGGATGCCGATCCGTCCGCGAAGGTTCCGGGCCTGATGCACGTCGAGTTCGGGCCGTACCACGTCAATGACGTGACGTTCGTGGCCGCGTTCGACGTGGACGGCAAGAAGGTGGGGCTGGACCTCTCCGAGGCCATCGGCGCCAGCGAGAACAACACCATCAAGCTCGCTGATGTGCCCGTGCTCGACGTCCCCGTCCTGCGCGGACAGACCCTCGACGGCCTGGGCAAGTACTACCGCGAGACCATCGTGGAGTCCGACGCCGAGGCCGTGGACGTGGTGGCGACCCTCAAGGAAGCCAAGGTCGACGTCATGGTGTGCTACCTGCCGGTGGGCTCCGACGCCGCCGCCAAGTTCTACGCCCAGTGCGCCATCGACGCCGGGGTCGCCTTTGTCAACGCCCTGCCGGTGTTCATTGCCGGCACCAAGGAATGGGCCGACAAGTTCACCGCCGCCGGCGTGCCGATCATCGGCGATGACATCAAGAGCCAGATCGGCGCAACCATCACCCACCGTGTCATGGCCAAGCTGTTTGAGGACCGCGGCGTGATCCTGGACCGCACCTACCAGCTGAACGTCGGCGGCAACATGGACTTCAAGAACATGCTGGAACGCGACCGCCTCGAGTCCAAGAAGATTTCCAAGACCCAGGCCGTCACCTCCAACACCTCGGCCGTGCTGGGCGCGGACGACGTCCACATCGGCCCGTCCGACTACGTTGCGTGGCTCGACGACCGCAAGTGGGCCTTCGTCCGCCTGGAAGGCCGCAACTTCGGTGACGCGCCCGTATCCCTGGAATACAAGCTGGAAGTGTGGGATTCCCCGAACTCCGCCGGCGTGATCATCGACGCGATCCGCGCCGCCAAGATCGCCCTGGACCGCGGCATCGGCGGCCCCATCCTCTCCGCCGCGAGCTACTTCATGAAGTCCCCGCCCGTCCAGCACCCCGACGACGAGGCCCACGAGCTGGTCGAAGCGTTCATCCGCGGAGACATCGAGCGCTGACACCGACGCTCGGTTGCAACCGGGGCACTTTTCCCCGACGCCCGGTTGCAACCGGGTCGAAAAGGGCGGATGCTCCCTCACTTTTGTGAGGGGGGCATGCGCCCTTTTTTGATGTGGGACCGGTTCAGCTGCCCGTGGCGAAGCCGGCGACGATGGCCGGGTCCGTCCACGCGTTCCGCAGGGCCGCCTTGATCCGCCGGACGGCGCCGTCGTAGCCGTCGGCAAGGTCATGGTTGTCAAGGACCAGGACGGTCCAGCCGGCGTTGCGGAACGCTGCATCGCGGCGTTGGTCGCGTTTGGCCTGGAAGGGGTCGTCGTGGGTGCCGCCGTCGTACTGGATGGCGATCCTCCGCCGCCTGTAGCCGAGGTCGGCGGACGGGGCGCTCGGCGTCGGCCACAGGGACAGCTGCAGTTCCGGCTCCGGCAGGCCGGCGTCGAGCATGGCCAGCCGCAGCAGCGTCTCCGGCGCGGAATCGGCGCCCACCCGCATCAGCCCCAGTGCATCCCTCGCGCGGACGATCCCCTGGAGGTTTTTGTGCCTGGCGGTCATGGCGCGCAGTGAGGC
Organism: Arthrobacter sp. SDTb3-6; assembly: GCF_013376095.1. Classification (GTDB taxonomy): domain Bacteria; phylum Actinomycetota; class Actinomycetes; order Actinomycetales; family Micrococcaceae; genus Specibacter. The sequence continues at coordinate 156,911 of NZ_JAAMFN010000001.1, forward strand.
GGGGGTGGCGTAGGGACCGGTGCGCCCCTCAAACACGGCGCGGGGGACCCGGATCAGCTGGTCGCCCATGCACACAAGGTTGGGCAGGGGGAGGTGGCGGGCCAAGTCCAGCCAGGTGCGGGCGCGGGTGCTGATCCGCAGCCCATTGACAGTTTCCACCTCGTCATCGTAGGCGAGAAGTGTATGGCCGGTGATGCCCCTGCGGCGGGTTTCGGGCAGTTTCCGGGGCTTGCTCACATGCAATTCCGCAGCGTCCTGGAGCCAGGGCGGGAGGATGAGTCCGTGCAGTTGTGCCGCCGTCGTATGGGAAATCCAGGCGCCGGGCGTGGCGGCACAAAGTGCGCGGGCTGCCTCGGACAGCGTGAACTCCCACGTCGCCGGCCTGTACAGTCCATACCCTGCGGCCATGAAGTTCGAGCCCCGCAGCCGGTCCCGGCTGACGCCCAGCGATTCGGCCTCGCCGAGCGTGAACGGTACGTCCGGGAGCCGGGATTCCTCTGGCGTGTCCATGGCTCCAGTATGGCCGCTGCCGGGCACCCGCCGCAGAAGTTATCCACAGCTCGGCGCCATCTGGAGCGGCCATGGGCGCAGACGTTGCGGACGTTGCGGAAGGGTTTGGAAACAGTGCCCCGGTTGCAACCGGGCGTTGGCGGAAAGTGCCCCGGTTGCAACCGGGCGTTTGGCCTAGGGGGCGAGCCAGAGGGTGGTTTCTGCCGGGACGGTACCGGTGGCCGGCACGCCGGAGCTGAGCACCACCTTGGCAGGGTCGACGCCGGAGGGCACCAGTGCGGGCGCGGCACCAAAGTTGGTCAGCACCTCCCAGCCGTTGGGGCGCCGGTAGTGCACCACGGACGCCGCCGGTTCGCTCAGCCAGGCCAGCGACTCGTCGGTTTGCAGCTTGCGCCGCCAGCCCAGCGCGGCGCGGTACATTTCCAGGGTGGAGCCCTCGACGCCGTCCTGTGCGTCGGCCGCGTGGCCGGCAAACCAGTCCGGCTGCGGCAGCCACGGGGTGCCGCCAAAGCCGAAGTTTGCCGCATCCCGCTGCCACGGCAGGGGCACCCGGCAACCGTCGCGGCCCTTCACCTTGTGCTGCGTGCGGAACCAGGTCGGGTCCTGCAGCGAGGCCTCCGGCAGGTCGGCCACCTCGAACAGCCCCAGCTCCTCGCCCTGGTAAAGATAGGCGGAGCCGGGCAGGCCCAACATGAACAGCGTTGCCGCCCGGGCCCGGCGCAGCCCGCGCCCCAGGTCAGCCGGGGGAACGGTGCCGCCGGCCAGCAGCCAGGCCTCGAGGTCTTCGAGGGTGCTGCCGTCCGGCAGGGCGTAGCGGGAGGCGTGGCGGACGACGTCGTGGTTGGAAAAAACCCACGTCGAGGACGCCCCGGACGCCTCGGCCTCCACGAGGCACTTCTCGGCGATGGCCCGGAACTCGGCGGCGTCAAACGGGGCCTGCAGGAGGTCGAAGTTGAAGGCCTGTCCGAGTTCGGTGGGGCGGGCGTACATGAGGCGGCGGTTGGTGAACGGCACCCAGGCCTCGGCCACGGCGGCCTTGGGGGGATCGTATTCGTTCAGGACGCCGCGCCAGCCGGTGAAGATGTCGTGGACGGCGTCGCGGTCAAAAAGCGGGTCCGAGCCGTCGTCCACGAGGATCTCCAGCTGGGGCTTGGACCGCAGCGGCAGGGACATGTCCTTCGCCAGCCCGTGGGCCACGTCCACGCGGAAGCCGTCCACGCCGCGGTCCGCCCAGAAGCGCAGGGTGGTGTGGAAGTCCGCCTGCACCTCGGGATGGTCCCAGTTGAAGTCGGGCTGCTCGGTGGCGAACAGGTGCAGGTACCACTGGCCCGGCCTGCCCGCGTTGGGGCCGGCCTGTTCCACGACCCGCGTCCAGGCCCCGCCGCCAAAGTGCGAGGGCCAGTCCGACGGCGGCAGCTCGCCGTTGACCCCCAGCCCGTCCGCGAAGTGGTACCGCGCGCGTTCGGGCGAGCCCGGGGCGGAGCCGAGGGCGGCCTGGAACCAGACGTGCCGGTTGGAGGAATGGTTCGGGACGACGTCCACGATCACCTTGATGCCGGCGTCGTGGCTGGCGGCGACCATGGCGTCGAAGTCGTCCAGCGTGCCCAGGCGGGGATCGACGTTGCGGTAGTCGTCGACGTCGTACCCGCCGTCAGCCAGCGCCGAGGGGTAGAACGGGCTCAGCCAGATCGCGTCGATGCCCAGCGCCGAGAGGTAGCCCATGCGGGCCGTGGCCCCGGGCAGGTCGCCGATGCCGTCGCCGGTGGCGTCCGAAAAGCTGCGCGGGTAGATCTGGTAGACGGCGGCCTGGCGCCACCAGCCGGCGTCCGGATGGGTGGAGGGGGATGCGGGAACGGTCATGGCAGGAATTCCTCTCGTCGTATCCGTGACGTTACCAACTTCGGCGCCGCCCTGGCGGGAACGTGTCCCCGCCCGCCGCCATGTCGGTGGGCTACCATGGCAGAAATGCAAGGAGGCGGTGGACCTGGGACGGTTGTGGAACCCCGCGGTGTTCGACGCCGCCGCCTGGGCCGGCGTGGTCCTGGCCGTCCTGCTGGCGGCCGGGTTGGCGGCGTGCGCGCCGGTGCCGGCGCTCCCGGGCACGGGCGGCCGGCCGCCGGCTTCCGGAATGCCGGTGCAGCCGCCGGCTGCGGCCACGGACCTGTCCATCACCGTGACGGCGTCGCCGGGGGCGAAGCCGCTGGACTACCGGCTGGTGGTGGAGAACGGCAGGCCCGGACCGGAAACAACTGTTCCGGACCCTGCCGCCGCCGTGGCGGCGCTGGAGCGCTACGGGCAGGCCATCTTCTTCCCCGTTCCGGGGCCGCCCCGGATGTGCAGCGACGTGTACAGCGGCCCGCAGGTGGCGGTGGTGCGCGGCGTGTTCAAGGGCCGTGACGTCCGCTCCACGTTCAAGCGGACCGACAGCTGCGAAACCGCGCGCTGGCAGGCCCTTGCGCCCTTGTTCGGCGCCGTGGCCGGCGGCACCGGCGCCACATAGCCGGTCCGGCCCGGCGCCGGGCCGGACCGGACCGGCCGTTAAAGTGCAGGGTGCCTGACTGGGCCGATAATGCATGGGCCGTTCCGGCCCGGCCAGGACTGCCTAGAGTTCCGGGTTTGGCTGGGCCGGTGACTCGGGCAGCACCAGCGGCTGGTGCTGCTTGTAAGGTTTGTCCTTCCCGGGCCCGCCCGTCCCCTGGTCCGGCACCACTGCGGTGCCGTCCGGGGAAACGACCACGGAAACGAACGTCTGGGTCCCGGTGCCGCCGAAGGAGACGCGCCCAATGTAGGAGCCCGGGTCCAGGCCGGTCCAGGCCAGGACCACCGCCCCCGACTTGCCGTTGGCCAGCTTCAGCGGGTTGGGCGTCACGGTCGCGTTGCCCGTCTCCGCGCCCAGCACAGCGGCGTCAACGGTGGCCTTCACGGCCGCCCCGTCGGCGCTGGAGTAGAGGTTCGCCAGGATCGTGTACGTGCCGGGCGCCGGGTCGGCCAGCGAAAGGGTCTCGCTGGAGGACCCGGTTCGGACGTCGTAGTACGATCCTGCCGGGTTGAAGACCACCATGTCGTAGTCGGCCGCCGGATCCGAGGAGATGACGGAGAACTTCGCCAGCTTGGCCCCGGCCGGGACCTGGACGGTCTTGAGGAAGTTCGACGGGCCGTCCGCCACCTCGAGCGGGCCGGGCACCAGCGAGATCTCCGAGGAATCCGCCTTCGACAACCCGTCGAGCGTCACCTGGATGGGGGCATTGGTGCCGGACACGACCGGGATGTTTCCGGTGCCGGTGCCGCCGGCGGAGGTGAACGCCACGTCCTTGGCCGCGATGACCGGCAGCGGCCGTACGGCGACGGGCGAGGCGACGTGCTTGCCGGCACCCTCCCAGACCAGGCTGCCCATGGCGAACTTGCCCAGCGGTGCCGTGGCGTTTTCGAAGGTGACCGTGAAGGTTTGCTGCTGGCCCGCCTTGGCGAAGTTCAGCACGGAAGGGGTGACCTTGACGTTCACGCCGGGCACCTTGGCCGTGGCCCGGTACAGGCCCGGTGCCAGAGCCGTCACGGTACGGGTGACGGTGACCTTGCCGGCCAGGCTGCCGAGGGCAAACGAGGCCAGGTTCATGTCGCGGGGCGCCGTGCTGCCGAGCCCCGGGATGCCCAGGTCCAGGCCGGTGCCCTGGATGAACCTGAGGTAGTCGTTGGTGCCGGCGTCGTAGACCAGGCCCGGGTCGGGCACCTTCGCGACGGCCACCTGGCCGGCGCCGGTTGCGAAGACGTCGGTGTTTTTGCTGCCGTCGGCATTGACGACGCCGGACGCCGTCGTCATCATGGCCGACTTGACCGTGGCAGGGGACCAGGTGGGGTGCCGGGACAGGACGAGGGCCCCGAAGCCGGCAACATGCGGGGACGCCATGGACGTTCCGGACATCATGCCGAACCGGGCGCCGTCGGAACCGATGGGTGAGACCCCGGCCAGCACGCCAACGCCGGGGGCGGCGACGTCGGGCTTGAGCAGGTCCGAATCCGTGGCCGTCAGCGGGCCCCTGGAGGAGAAGCCGGCGATCTGCGGCTGCGGCTCAACGGGCAGGCCCGTCGTGTCTTTGTTGACCAGGGCCACCAGGATGTCCGGGGTGGCCGTGACCTTGTCCTTGATCTGCTGGCTGGCCGGCGGGTTCACGTGGACCGTGGGCACCGAGTGGAGGTCAAGGTCCTCGGACCCGGGGGTGATGTTGGCCAGGATCATGCCGATCCCGCCCGCCCGCTTCACTTCGGCGCTCTTGGCCACCCGGTCAAAGACGCCGCGGTCGCAGACAACGACCTTGCCGGCGGCCTTGGCGGCGTCCAGCGAATCGGGGCCGCAGAGTTCCGGCGTGGCCGCGCCCGCTGCTGCCGCATCGGCGGCGAGGACAACGTGGCTGGCCGGGACTTCATGGTCCATCATGCTGGCACCGCGGAACTTGGTGCCGTCGGAAAATGCCGCCGTCCCCTGCAGTTCGGAGCTGAAGGTGGTGGCCGCGACGGTGGTCAGCCACGGGGCGCCGTGGTTGACCGTGCCTGCGGCGGGGCCGGAGTTGCCGGCGGACGCGGCCACAAAGACGCCGGCCGAGGCTGCGGACAGGAACGCCAGCGCCACGGGGTCGGTGATGGTGGCCGTGCTGCCGGAGATGGAATAGTTGAGCACGTCCACGCCGTCCAGGATGGCCTGGTCAATGGCCGCCACGGAGGCGGAGGTGTAGCAGCCGCCCGTGTTGGGGTCGTCGTCCTCCCAGCAGATCTTGTAGATGGACAGCTTCGCCGCCGGGGCAATGCCGCTGGTGGTGCCCATGTCCTTGCCGCCGACCGTGGCATGGATGTTGGCGTTGCCGGCCGCGGTGCTGGCCGTGTGCGTGCCGTGGCTGCCCACGTCCACCGGCGAAAGCAGTTCCTGTGGCGCCCGGTGTTCCGGTGCCACGTAGTTCAGGAAGTCTTCGGCGAAGTACCGTGCGCCCAGGACCTTGGAGTTGCAGGCGGAGCCGTCAAAGGCGGCGCCGCTGCCCGTGCCCGGCTGGCACTCGCCGAGGAACGTTTCGCCGTCGGCCTTCAACATGGCGATCTTGCCGTCCGGGGTGCGGTAGGGGACCCCCACCTGCGGTGTGCCCGTCAGCGGCTTGACGTCATCGCCGGCGAAGAACGGGCTCGACGGCGTATACCCCGAGTCGATCACGCCCACCACGACGCCCTTGCCGGCGTTCCCCTGTCCGCCAAAGGCGGAGTTCCAGGTGCCGTTCGGCCCGCTCAGGCCCAGGAAATCGGTGGTGGAGTAGTCCGGTGCGTTCTCCGTGTCCGGGGCAACCATCAGGACTTGCGGGTCCCTGGCCAGCTTGAGGGCCTGTGCGGCGGACAGTTCCGCCGAGAAGCCGTTGAGGGCGGCGGTGTACGTCCGGTTGATCTTGACATTTTCAGATTTGGCCACGGCCGACTGCCTGGTGCGCAGGTGGTCCTGGTACTTCTTCACGGCCGGCTTGCTGGCATCGAGCTTGCGGCCCTTGTCCGGCTTGGTTGCGGCCAGCCCGGCAGTGCCGCCCGCATAGGTCGCGGCCGGCCTTTCGGCCAGGACCACAATGTAGCGGCCCGCCTGGTAGGTGGCCGGGCCAGGGTTTTTGGCCTGGACGGTGGATGCCGTGGCCGGCAGCGGGCCGGCCGTGGCCGGCAGCGCCCCCACGGTGGCCAGGAGCAACGGAAGGCCTGCGGAAATTGCCGCAGCCCTCCTGAATCCCGGCCTGGATAACAGAGCTCTCCCCAAGGTTTTCACGAGTGATGTGGACCTTTCGACAGGAACCGCCCGGCGTTTTTGCCGGGACAGTTGACGTTGCGCCATAAATGACAAAGTTGTCATCTAAATGCGGGTACTTGTCACACGCTACAGCGTTGCCCGGTTTTGTGATAGGGGACACGCCTGCCCGTCAGTGGCTGGTCAGCAGCCCGGCGGGGCCACGTATTGGTAGGTCAGCGAAAGGTCGTAGCTGGCCATGGTCTGCGCGGCCGTGTTTTCCCATCCGAACGACTCGGCAAACACGGAGGCGGCCCGTCCCATGTCCTTGCGGGTCTGCGGGAAGTCGTGGAGCGAGGCGATGGCTTCGGCCCAAAGCCTGGAGGAGCGGCCGTCCACCAGCAGCCCCGTGCGGCCGTCGCTGACGGCACGCGGCAGTCCGCCCACGTTGGTGGCGACGACGGCGGTCCCGCACGCCTGTGCTTCCAACGCCACCAGCCCGAAGGACTCGCTGGCCGACGGCACGGCCACCAGGTCCGCGCTGCGGTACCAGTCCGCCAGTTCCGCGGCGGTGACGGGCGGGAGCACGGCGGCGGTGCCGGCGAGGCCGGCCTCCGCCACCAGCTGGCCGAGGTCGTACTTGTCGTTGCCGCTGCGGGCGCCGAGGAAGGTCAGCCGCAGCGGAATGTCAGGGCGTTCGGCGCGCAGCAGCTTCGCCGCCTTGACCAGCACATGCGGGCCCTTCAGCCGTTGCAGCCGGCCGGCAAACACCACATGGAAGTCGGCCGGGGCAATGCCGCGCAGCTGGCGTGAACGGTCGCGGAAGGCCGGCTTGAACACCTTCAGGTCCACGCCGGGGGAGACCACGTCAATGCGCTGCTCACAGCCGTCGTAATGTGCCTCCAGCTCCGCGGCCTCGGCCGTCGTGTTGGCAATCAGGCGCGTGGCCGCAGCCACGATCTGCTGTTCGCCCTCTTCCCTGATGCCCGGTTCGGCGGCCTGGCCCGAGGGCAGGTGCTTGTTCTTCACCCGGGCCATGGTGTGCATCGTGTGGACCAGCGGCAGGTCAAGCCCGCGGGCCACCAGGATGCCGGCCATCCCGGATACCCAATAATGGGAATGCACCACGTTGACGGGGACGGGCCCGGGAAGGCCGCCGCCCGCACCGGCCGCCGGCCAGGCCGGGGACGGCTGGGTGGAAAGGTGGCGCATGTGGGCGGCAACGGCGTCGGCCATCTGGGGGACCAGCTCCGGCAGCGACTCCTTGGACACCTTGCCGAAGGGGCCCGCCGTCACATGGTGGACGTTCACGCCGGGCGCCAGCGCCACCGTGTCCGCCAGTTCCAGGGACGTCCGGCGCGTATAAATGTCAACCAGGATGCCCGCCGCGGCCAGCTCCAGGGCCAGCTGGCGGACGTAGACGTTCATGCCGCCGGCGTCGCCCCCGCCCGGCTGGTCCAGGGGGGAGGTGTGGAGGGAGAGCATGGCAACGCGTCGAACCTGGTGCACTGGCGTGCCTTTCCTGCCGGGCCTGGAAATTTATCCTTTCCATCTTCGCACTGCGGTGCTGGAATCACCGCGCCCCGGCGGCCGGGCCGCCCCCTGGCCGTCCGGCCGCGCGGGGTCGGCGGCGCGAAGGCCTAAAATGAAGCTGTGAATCCCACCGTTGAGCCCCTGCCCGTCCACGGCCACGTCCCGGAACGGCAAGCCGTCATCAACCTTTCCGCCATCGCCCACAACATCGGGACGCTGCGTTCCATTGCGGCCCCGGCCAAGCTCATGGCCGTGGTCAAGGCCGACGCCTACGGCCACGGCATGCTGCCCGTGGCCCGCACCGCCCTGGCCGCGGGGGCGGACTGGCTGGGCACGGCCCACGTCTCCGAGGCCCTCCAGCTCCGCGCAGCCGGCATTGACGCGCCGGTGCTCGCCTGGCTGCACACCCCGTCCACCGACTTCGCGGCAGCCGTCGCCGCCGGCATCGACGTGGGCTGCTCCGGCTGGGAGCTGGAACACATTGCCGCCGCCGCGCGCGCGCAGGAACGCCCGGCACGCATCCACCTGAAGATTGACACTGGACTGGGGCGCAACGGCTGCTCCATGGCCGGGTGGGATGCGCTGGTCTCCGACGCCATCGCCTACCAGGACGAGGGGCTGCTGCGCGTGGTGGGCGTCTTCAGCCACCTGGCCGTGGCCGACGAGCCCCACCGGCCCGAAACGGACGCCCAGCTCGAGGTGTTCCGCGAGGCCGTGGCCATTGCCGAGGACGCCGGCGCGGACCTGGAAGTGCGCCACATTGCCAACACGCCGGCCACGCTGTCCCGCCCGGACGCACACTTTGACCTGGTCCGCACGGGCCTGGGCATCTACGGCCTCTCGCCGTTTGAGGACCGCACCTCCGCCCAGCTGGGCCTGGTCCCGGCCATGACGCTGCAAACCCGCGTGGCCCTCTGCAAGGACGTGCCCGCCGGCCAGGGCGTGTCCTACGGGCTGAATTTTGTCAGCAACCGGCCCACCACCCTGGGGCTGATCCCGCTGGGGTATGCGGACGGGATTCCGCGCGTCGCCACGGGCGGCCCCGTCCGCGTCAATGGCACCACCTACCCCGTGGTGGGCCGGATCGCCATGGACCAGATGGTCATTGACCTTGGCCCCGACGGGCGTGCAGGCTTCAGCGGTGCCGAGGTGCCCGGCTCGGCGCTTGGCTGCGCCGCCGTCCTCTTTGGTGACGGGTCCGACGGCGGTCCCCTCGTTGAGCAGTGGGCCGAAGCCGCCGGGACGGTCAACTACGAGGTGGTGACCCGCATCAGCGGGCGCGTCCCGCGCAGCTATGTGGGCGGCGCCTGATGGCCTGGGAATTTGCCACCGCCACGGCCGGGGAAACCCAGCGGCTGGCCGAAAACCTCGCCGGCCTGCTCAGGGCCGGCGATCTGGTCATCCTCAGCGGCGGGCTGGGGGCCGGCAAAACCACGTTCACGCAGGGCCTGGGCCGCAGCCTCGGCGTGCGCGAGGGCATCATCTCGCCGACGTTCGTGCTGGTCCGCATCCACCACAACCTGGCTGACGGCCCCCGACCCGGCGGCCCCGACCTGGTCCATGTGGACGCGTACCGGCTTGGCTCCGAGGCCGAAATTGACGACATCGACCTGGAAAACACCATGGACTCGGCCGTCACCGTCGTGGAATGGGGCGCCGGCCGGGTGGAGCACCTCTCCGCCAACAGGCTCGAAATCGAGCTGGGCCGCAGCACGGGCGGCCGGGACACAGGCAGCGGGACCCCCGGCGAGGCATCAGGCGGGGACGGCGTGGCGCCCGGCGCCTTTGAAGCCGACGACGCCGATGAACCCCGGACCGTGCGCCTGAACGCCGTCGGCCCGCGCTGGGACGGCGTTGACTTCAGCGTGCTCGACGGGACCGGCACCCGCCAGCCCGCCGGTCCGCGCGGGACCGTGGAATAGGCTGGATGCGTGCGCATCCTCACCATTGACACCTCCGCCGTGGCCAGCGCGGCCCTGCTTTCCTTCGACGGGACCGCAGCGTCCGCCGCGCCTGCACGGGTCGAGGCAGAATTTGCCACGGCCGACACCCGCACCCACGCCGAGGTGCTGGCCCCGGGCATCCGGTCCCTGTTCACCGACCCTGTCGCGGAAGGGCCCGCGCTGGACGCCATCGTGGTCGGGGTGGGCCCCGGCCCGTTCACCGGCCTGCGGTCCGGGATTGCCATGGCCCGCACACTGGCGTTCACCTGGCAGGTGCCTCTGCACGGGCTCATGAGCCTGGAGGCTCTGGCCTGGGACGTGCTCGCGCTGCGGCAGGCCGCGCAGGGGCCGGCGGGCCGGCCCGCCGGCGAGTTTGTGGTGGCGACGGACGCCCGGCGGAAGGAAGTCTACTGGGCGCGCTTCTCCGGCACCGGCGAACTGTTGGAGGGCCCGGTGGTGGGCCCGGCTGCGGACCTCCGGGACGTGCCCGTCCACGGGGCTGGCGCAGGACTGTACGCTGCGGAGCTTGCGGGGAACGGCTGCACCGTGGACCCCGCCACCGCCGGCCTGCAGCCCACCGCCGCCTCCTTGGGCCACATGGCGTCGGGCAGGATCCGGGCCGGGATCGAGCTGCCCGGCAGCGCGCCGTTGTACCTGCGTGAGTCCGACGCGAAGGTCCCCGGACCCCGGAAGCGGGCCCTGCTGTGAATGGACCTGCTGTGAATGGACCGGCTGTGAATGGAGCTGCTGCGAATGGGCCGGCCGGGAATGGGCCTGCTGTCACGGGCCAGGAGGCGGACGTCGCCCGGGTGCCCCAGGCGCCGGCGACGCTGCGGGACATGGCCGCGTCCGACGTCGGCCCCATCACGGCCATGGACGCCCTGCTGTTCGGTGTGGACTGCTGGCCGCGCCAGCTCTTTGAAGACGAGTTGGCCGCACCCCTGACCAGGCGGTACATCGTCGCCGAAGTGCCCGGCGGGGACGGCCGCCCCCAAACCGTGGGGTACGCGGGGCTCATGTGCGTGCCGCCCATCGGGGACATCCAGACCATCGGCGTCCTGCCGGAATTTGAGGGACGCGGCATTGCCCGGGCCATGCTGGCCGAACTCATCGGGGAGGCGCGGCGGCGCGGCGCCCGGGACGTGATGTTGGAGGTCAGCGCCACCAACCCGCGCGCGCAGGAACTCTACCGCCGCTTTGGCTTTGAACACATCCACACCCGCCGCCGCTACTACCGGGACGGCTCGGACGGGCTGGTCATGCGCCTGTCCGTGGCCGCCTGGACCGGCGCGGCAGCCGCCGATGCTGCGGAAACGACAGACACGAAGGACCCGTCATGAACCAGGCCAATCCGCTGATCCTGGGGATCGAATCCTCTTGCGACGAAACCGGCGTGGGGCTGGTCCACGGGGTCGAGCTGCTCACCAACACGGTGTCCTCCTCCATGGAGGAGCACGTGCGCTTTGGCGGCGTGATCCCCGAGATCGCCTCGCGGGCGCACCTGGACGCGTTTGTGCCCACGCTGGAACAGGCGCTCGCCGACGCCGGCGTGGCGCTGGCCGACGTCGATGCCATCGCGGTGACCAGCGGACCCGGGCTGGCCGGCGCCCTCATGGTGGGCGTGAGTGCCGCCAAGGCCCTGGCCCTGGCCACGGGCAAGCCGCTGTACGCCATCAACCACCTGGTGGCACACGTGGGCGTGGGGCTGCTGGACGAGTCGATCGCCGCCGCGTCCACGGCGGGGAAACTGCCGGAAAACCTCGGCGCCCTGCTGGTTTCCGGCGGCCACACCGAAATCCTGCGGGTGCGCAGCATCGCCTCAGACGTGGAATTGCTGGGCGCCACGATAGATGACGCCGCCGGTGAGGCCTTTGACAAGGTGGCCCGGCTGCTCGGCCTGAGCTACCCCGGCGGGCCCGCCATCGACAGGCTGGCCAGGGAGGGCAATCCCAAGGCCATCCGGTTTCCCCGGGGGCTGAGCGTCCCCAAGTACATGGGCACCGCCGAAGCCCCCGGACCGCACCGTTATGACTTTTCCTTCTCCGGCCTGAAGACCGCGGTGGCCCGCTGCGTGGAGGGGTACGAAGCCCGGGGTGAGGACGTCCCGGTGGCCGACGTGGCGGCGTCGTTCCAGGAAGCGGTGATGGACGTCGTCACTGCCAAGGCGGTGCTGGCGTGCCGCGAAAACGGCATCACCACGCTGCTGCTGGGCGGCGGCGTGGCTGCCAATTCCCGGCTGCGCGAACTGGCCCGGAAGCGGTGCGAGGCGGCGGGCATTGCGCTGCTGGTGCCCAAGCTGTCCCTGTGCACCGACAACGGCGCCATGGTGGCGGCCCTTGGCGCCCAGCTGGTCATGAACGGGGTGGCGCCCAGCAACCTCGCGTTCGCACCCGACTCCTCCATGCCGGTGGGCAGCATCAGCCTGTAGCGCGAACCGGCACCTGACGCGGATGCCCGCAAACATCACTGTCAAGTGCCCGTTCGCGCTGCCCGTGCCTCAGCCCCGGGCGCGGCGCAGCCGGAAAAGCCGGTAGCCGGTTCCCACGGCAAACATGACCAGGCCCGCCACGACCGCCTCCAGCGGCAGCGTGGCCACCAGGACCAGGCAGGCGGCCGCGCCCAGCAGCTGCAGGAACCGGGGGTAGCGGCGGGCCGCCCGGTCCTGGGTGAACGCCGAAACGTTGGCCACCAGGTAGTACACCAACACGCCAAAGGAGGAAAATCCGATGGCCCCGCGCAGGTCCGCAACGGCAATGATCACGCAAATCACCGCGCCCAGGGTCAGCTCGGCATGGTGCGGCACCTGAAACGTGGGGTGCACGGCGGCAAGCCAGCGGGGAAGGTCGGATTCACGCGCCATGGCCAGCGACGTCCGGCCCAGCCCAGCGACGAGCGCCAGCAGCGCGCCCAGGGAGGCCAGCGCCGCGCCGACCCGGACCACGGGGGCCGCCCAGGCCCACCCGCCGGCCGCCACCGCCTGGGCGAGGGGCGCGGGGGCGGCGGCAACGCCGTCGGGCCCCAGGGCGGCCAGGACCGTGGCGGCGACGGCAGCATAGACCACCGCCGCGATGGCCAGGGCCACGAGGATGGCGCGCGGGATGGTCCGGCGCGGGTCCTTCACCTCCTCGCCGAGGGTCGCGATCCGTGCGTAGCCGGCGAAGGCGAAAAACAGCAGCCCGGCCGACTGCAGGATCCCGTACCAGCCGTGCGAGAGGACCCCGGCGCCCCACAACCGGCCCCCTCCGCCGGACGGGCCGCCCGCCCAGGCTGCCGACACGCCCACGGCCAGCGCAACGAGCACGGCCGCCACAATGACCCGGGCCAGCGCCGCCGTGCGGGTCACGCCCCGGTAGTTCACGGCCACCAGGAGCACGACGGCGGCAATCGCCACCGGCCTTTCCCATCCCGGAGGCGCGGCGTAGGCGGCAAACGTCATCGCCATGGCGGCGCTGCTGGCCGTCTTTCCGACCACGAATCCCCAGCCGGCCAGGAACCCGGGCCATTCACCCAGCTGCTTCCGCCCGTAAACGTATGTGCCGCCGGACGTCGGGTAGGCGGCGGCCAGCTGCGCCGAGGACGTTGCATTGCAATACGCGACGACGCCGGCCACGGCCAGCCCGACGAGCAGTCCCGAACCCGCTGCCTGGGCCGCCGGCGTAAAGGCTGCGAAAACGCCGGCCCCGATCATGGAGCCGAGGCCGATGACGACGGCGTCGACCGTGCCCAGGCGGCGGGCCAGCGCCGGGTTGCCACTCATGATGGTTGCCCTTTCGGTTCGGGAAGTGCGTGCTTCCAGCGACAATAGCCGCTTCGGGCGGACATTGCCCGAACTGCGTGCTTGGGGCTACGGCACGGCGGGGAAGGTCAGGGCCATGGTGGTGCCGCGCGGGCCCGTGGAGCTGATCTCCACCTGCCCGCCGGCGGCCACGGCGATCTCCCTGACCAGGGCCAGGCCCAGGCCGTAGCTGCGCCGGTTGCCGGGGGAGGGCTCACTCGTGCGGGCGAACCGGTCGAAGACGCGGTCCTGGTCGATCCCGGAAATCCCGGTGCCGGTGTCCGCCACGGTGATGGCCGCTTCCCTGCCCCGGGACATGGCCGTGACAGTGACCCGTCCGCCTTCGGGCGTGTGGGTGAGGGCGTTGTCCACCAGTCCAAGGACGGCGCGGCGCAGGCTGTTGGGCTGGATGCGCACGCGGGGGCTGCCGGTGTGCACGAACTCCAGGCGGATGCCGCGGCCGGCGGCCATGTCCTGGAAGTCTGCCGTGACCCCGGCAACCACGTCATTGACGTCCACGGGTTCGGCATCGGCTGACCCGGGATCCCCCGTCGCCGCCAGCAGGAGCTCCTGGACCGTGGCGGCCAGCCCGGCCGTGTCGTGCCGGACCTGGGCGAGCAGCGCCGCCGCTTCGGTGCCTGCGGCCACGTGGTCCTGGGCCAGCTGGACCCGGGCGTCGAGGATGGCCAGCGGGGTGCGCAGCTCATGGCTGGCATCCTGGACGAAGCGGCGCTGCAGTTCCAGGGCCCGCCCCAGCGGGCGGATGGCGTTGCGGGCGCTGAGCCAGCCAATGGCCCCGGCGGCCAGGATGCCGGCCAGGCCGGCCACGGCCATGGCCTTGAGCATGTCATTGGACTCGACGTACACCCTGGCCGAATGGGGGTCCTGCCTGGACACGTCCGGGTGGTGGGAGAGGTAGAGCATGTAGATGGCGGCCGCCACGATCACGGCGATCACCATGACGGCGATGGCCACGGCAATCCGCAGGCCCACCGTCAGGGCCGCCCGGCGCAGCTGCAGTTCGTCGGGCCGCGTGCCGGCGGGGCCCGGCGTGCGGGACGTCATGAAGCGTCGCCGATCTGGTAGCCGGAGCCGTGGACGGTGCGGATGACGGACTTGGAGACCTTCTTGCGAAGGTAGTGCACATAGGTGTCGATGACGCCGGGGGAATCCTGCGGGTGGAACAGCGCCGCCATGAGCTCCGGGCGGGTGAAGACGCGCCCCGGCTCCCCGGCGAGCATGGCCAGCAGCTCGGCCTCCTTGGCCGTGAGCTCAACATGCCCGCCGTAGATGGAGCGCAGCAGCCGGCCCGCAGGGTCCAGGGTCCAGTCGCCAATGGACAGCCGGGCCGGGGCGGCGTCAAAGCGGCGGGTGATGGCGCGCAGGCGGGCGCGCAGCTCGCCGGCGTCGAACGGCTTGGCCATGTAGTCGTTGGCACCGGCGTCGAGCCCCGCAATCTTCTCGGCGGTGCTGCCCAGCGCGGTGAGAACCAGGACGGGGGTGCCGTTTCCGGCGCGGCGCAGGGCGCGGATCATTTCGATGCCGTCCATGACGGGCAGGCCGCGGTCCACCACGATGGCCGTCCATTCCCGGGTCAGGGCCAGGTGCAGCCCGGACTGCCCGTCCGCGGCGAGTTCGACGTCGTAGTCCCCGGCCAGCAGTTGTGCCGTCAACGGGCCCAGGACGGGGTCGTCCTCCACGAGCAGGAGGCGGGGGCGCTCATTGGTGTGCATGCCTTCCATTGTCGCCTGTGGCGGCGTTGGCAGCCTCGTGCACCGGGGGGACGCCCCGGCGCGCCGCCCGGCGGGAGCGCAGCACGCTGATGATGCCGGGAATGATGGACACCAGCACCATGAGGACGGCAATCAGGTCGATGTTCTTGGCAATGACCTCAAAGTGGCCCAGCCAGGTGCCCAGCAGGACGACGGAGGCGGCCCAGCCGATTGCCCCCGTCACGTTCCACAGGGTGAACTTTTTGTGGTCGTATTTGGCAACGCCGGCCACGAGCGGCGCGTAGGTGCGCACGATGGGCACGAACCGCGCCAGGACAATGGCCCAGCCGCCGCGTTTGGCGAAGAACGTTTCCGTCTCCACGAGGTATTTGGTCTTCAGGATCCGGGCGTCGTCCTTGAACCAGCGCCGGCCAAACCTGCGCCCCAGCAGGTAGCCGACCTGGTCGCCGGCGATCGCCGCAATCGCGACGACGCCGATCAGCACGGGCAGGGCCAGGTTCAGCTGCTGGTGCAGCAGCCCGGCCGTGAACAGCAGGGAATCGCCGGGCAGGAAGGGGAAAAGCAGGCCGGATTCAATGAAGACGATCACGGCGACCACGGCCAGCGTGGCGGGGCCGAGGCCCTGCAGGAGGGCCGACGGGTCCATGACCGACGTCAGGCCGGCGGGGGCAAGCGCAGGAAGCGCGGTGGCAAATATGTTCACGGTGCGGCCTTTCGTTAGTGGCGGGCTGCAGGGGCGGCCCCGGCGCGGACCGGGCCAAAGCGCTCCAGCAGGGGTATGCGCGGCAGCACGCTTCCCTGGAAGCGGTTCCACACGCCGACGAAGAGAAGCACCGCGGCGGTGGCCGCCAGGAAGGAGGCAATGACGTCGGTGGGGTAGTGGACGCCGATGTAGAGCCTGGACCAGGCCAGGACCACGGGGACCACGACGCCCAGGATGGCAGCCAGCCTGGACCAGCGGGTGTGCCGGGCCAGGAACCAGAACGCCCAGGCAAGCCCCACGGCCAGCGCCACGTGGCCGCTGGGGAAGCTGTTGGAGCCGGTTTCCGGGGCGAGCGGGTCAAACAGCAGCGCCGGGTTGGGGCGCTGGCGCTCCACGATGGCCTTGAAGAACTGGCTGGAGAGGTACCCGGCGGCGGCCGTGCCGCCAAAGGCAATGGCATTCACGGGGGATTTCCGCACCACCAGCAGGAACAGGCAGCACAGGGCAATGACCAGCACCGCGCCGACGGGGGAAAACACGTAGTTCAAGGTCATCGCCAGGGCGGTCAGCACGCCGTCATGGTGCCGGCTCAGGTCCTGGTCGACGGTGAACTCGTCGGCGCTGAAACCGTGCACGTCGGTGGCCACAAAACCCAGGGTCAGGACCGCTGCGGACAGCACCACGACCCACAGGCCCCACAGCCGAAGCTGCGGCAGCACGGTCAGGCGGGTGGCCGCCCCGGACGCATGGCGGGGGGCGGCACCGCCCGGGCGGCCGTCACGGTACTGGTGGTCTGGAACAGGATGGGACAAGTAACTCTCCGATGCGTGCGGGGACTGGGAGGCGGCCCGAAGGCCTTTCCTCCACTGTCCCGCACGGCGCTTAAGAATTCGCTAAGAAATGCCCCGCCGCGGCGGCCGGATGCCTTGGCCGGCAGTGATTTTCAACACCAGGGCCCGCGCTTCCGGGCGGAGCGCGAAGTCCGGCCACACGTCCGGCCCGCAGGCGCGCGAGCCCAGCCCGTGCTGGGCGGCGTCCAGGTACAGGTGGCTGTGGGCCGGCTCCGGCAGCTCGTGCGGGTGCCCGGCCATGGCCACCTCCTGGGCCGTGTGCCGGGACAGCGTGAAGCCGGGCCGCCTGCCGGCGGCATCGGGCTCGGCGTCGATCCGCAGCCAGGGTTTGCCGCTGCGGGACAGCTCGAGCGAGCGGACGCCGCTGCGGTGCCCGCTTTCCTGCGGCCGGGCATACGGCACGGCGAGCCCGTCCAGGGATGCGCAGTAGCGGCCCACCAGCGCGGCATGCATGCTGTCCGGGTACGATTCCCGCGGCCCCGCACCAAACCAGGAGGCGCCGTCCACCGACACCGGCAGGTCCAGGCGGATGCCGATGCGCGGCCACACGGTGTCCCAGCCGGCACTGGGCGCAATGTCCACCCGCAGCCACAGCTCCCCGTCCGCCAGCTGCCAGTTTTCCGCCACGGACACCGTCTCGCGGCTGTTGGCCGCGGCGTAGCTTGTGTTCACCCGCAGGCCCCCGTCGAGCACGGCAACGTCCTCGACCCGGCCCGTGAGCCGGTCCAGCCCGGCCGCAAGCCACATGCTCGCGGAGGACGGCGCCGGCACGCCGTTGCCATTGTCCAGCCACGGGTCGGCCAGGTCGTAGGAGCCGAAGCCGGCACCCTTGTCGTTGTCGGTGGGGGCGCGCCACAGCTCCAGCCGGGGGCCGGAGACCGGCAGGCCGGCCAGCGAGACGAGCCGGCCGGCGTCGAACACGGCGGCCCCCAGGGTGAGGGTGCCCGGCACGGCGGCGCCGCCGGCGGGGGCGGCCACGGGTGCTGCGGGGCGCGGGGCCCTGGCCGGCGTGCGGGGCGCCGAGCAGTCCAGCTGTGCCGCGGACAGCACGTGGCCGGCCGTCGCCCACGAGGTCGCCTCGCGCAGCACGGCCTCCACCGTCAGCCAGGTTTCCCCGTGCGGTGCGGCCGCCACGGGCGGGAGCGGGAGCGCCGTGGAAGTGCCGGCCGCCAGCGCCCCTCCGCCGGGGGCTGCCGCGTCCACCTCGCCGGACGCCGTGACGGCGCCGTCGTGCTCCACCCGCCAGCGGAGCACGACGTCGGACGCGTCGGCCGTGTGGCGCAGGTTCGCCACCCGCAGGCAGGGCGCGCCGTCGTCGTCCCTCGTGAGGGCCAGGCGGAGCGGGGAGACGACCTGCCTGTACTCGTACAGGCCCGGGGTGGGGGTGGAGTCGGAGAGGACCATGCCGTCCATGACGAAGTTGGCGTCGTGGACCACCTCGCCAAAGTCGCCGCCGTAGGCAAAGAATTCTGTGCCGTCCGCGGTCTTCGTGCGGATGCCGTGGTCGCGCCATTCCCAGACAAAGCCGCCGTGCAGCCGGGGGTGCCTGTCCACGAGGTCCTCGTACTGGTCGATGGCGCCGGGGCCGTTGCCCATGGCGTGGACGTACTCGCACAGGATGAACGGCTTGCGGCGCTGGCGGGCGGATTCCGCGGCGGAGCAGCCCAGCAGCAGGGAGCGTGAGCCGTCGCGGCCAATGGCGTCCGTTTCCGGGATGGAGGAGTACATGCGCGAGTACACGTCCGTGTAGGCGCCGGTGTAGTCGCCTTCGTAGTGGACGGGGCGGCCGTTGTCCCGGGCGTGGACCCAGGCGGACATGGCGGCCAGGTTGGCGCCCGTGCCGGATTCGTTGCCAAGGGACCACATGACGATGGACGGGTGGTTCTTGTCGCGTTCCACGGTCCGCTCGATCCGGTCCAGGTAGGCGCCGCGCCAGGCGGGGTCGTCGCTGGGGTTGTCCGTCCAGCCCTGGGTGTGGAAGCCGTGGGTTTCCAGGTCGCATTCGAGGATGACCCAGAAGCCGAGCTCGTCGGCCAGGTCCAGGAGCCGGGGGTGCGGCGGGTAGTGGCTGGTGCGGATGGCGTTGACGTTGAACCGCTTCATCAGGGCCAGGTCCTCGCGGGCGTCCGCCTCGTCGAAGACGCGGCCGCGGTCCGGGTGCGTCTCATGCCGGTTGACGCCGTGGAACACCACGCGGCGGCCATTGACCAGGAAGCGGTCCCCGGCAATTTCCACGGTGCGGAAGCCGAGCCTGAGCGACACCGTCTCCGCAGCGCTGGACACCGTGGCTGCATACAGGCGCGGCACCTCGGCCGACCACGGTTCCACGCTGTCCACCGTGAACGGCACGACGTCGGCAGGGGAGTCCCAGCGGACCCGGACGCCCAGCCCGGGCACCGAGAGCGTGATGGGGAAGGCACCGGGGGCGGCGGTGATTTCGGCGTCGATGGTGCCGGTGCCCGTTTCCGTTCCCGCGCCGGTCAGTGCGCCGCCTGCCGTCCAGCCGGTGCGCAGCCAGGCGTCGGTGATGCCGCCGGCCGGACGGGCCTGCAGCGTCACGTCGCGGAAGATCCCCGGCAGCCACCACTGGTCCTGGTCCTCCAGATAACTGGCGGCGGACCACTGGTGCACCCGGACCACCACGACGTTTTCGCCGGCCCGCACGGCCTCCGTGACGTCAAACACCTGGGCGAGCCGGCTGCCGGAGCCGGTGCCGATCTCGGTCCCGTTCACCCACACCTTGTAGCGTGACTCGACGCCGTCAAAGCGGAGGGTGACGGCGTCCGTCGTCGTGCGCTCCAGCCAGGCGGCGGGGACGTCGAAGCGGCGGCGGTAGTCGCCGGTCGGGTTGGCGTCCGGGACGTGGGGCGGGTTGATCGGGAAGGGGTACTGCACGTTGGTGTAGATGGGCCGGCCGTACTTGCCCGCGCCCTCCAGCACCCAGTGGGACGGGACGGGCAGGGTGTCCCAGCCGGCGTCGTCGAACGCCTCGGCCGCAACAGCTTCCGGCTCCTCGCCGCCGGGCAGGACGGGCCCGCCCGGGGAGCCGGGGAGGCCGGACAGCAGGCGGAAGCGCCAGTCGCCGTTCAGCGACAGCGACGGGGCGTCGCTGTGGAGGCGGGAGCGGGCCGGGACGCGGCGGCCGGAACCGGGGCCGCGGTCGGACACGTAGGATGCGGGGGGAGTGGCGGGCGGTGTCATCACTTGACGGATCCTTCGGTCAGGCCGCCGCGCCAGAAGCGCTGCAGCACAATCATGGCAAGGGCGAGCGGAATGATGGACAACAGCACTCCGCCGGTGGTCAATTGGTAAAACTCGGGCAGCCGGTTGACCTGGCTGAGCCAGTTGTTCAGTCCCAGCGTAATGGGGTAGAGCCTGGTGTCGGAGAGCATGACGAGCGGCAGGAAGTAGTTGTTCCACACCCCCACCAGCTGGAACAGGAACACCGTGACCAGCGCCGGGGTCAGCACGCGCAGGCCCACGGTGTGGAATATGCGTATCTCGCCGGCGCCGTCCAGCCGCGCCGCCTCGATCAGGGCGGGGTCCACCGTGGCCTGGGCATGGATCCGGCACAGGAACAGCCCGAACGGGGACACCAGGGAGGGCAGCAGCACGCTCCAGTAGGTGTTGGCCAGTCCCAGTTGGCTAAAGAGCAGGAACAGCGGGAGCGCGGTGGCGGTGCCGGGGACCAGCACGCCGCCCAGAATGATGCCGAAGACCAGGTTGCTGCCGCGGAACGTGTACTTGGCCAGCGCGTACCCGCCGGCCGCGGCAATGTAGGTGGCCAGCAGGGCCCCGACGCCGGCGTAGAGCACGGAGTTGGCGAACCAGCGCACAAAGATGCCGCCGTCGTAGCTGAGCACCTGGGCCAGGTTGTTCCAGAGGTTGAAGTTCGCGGCGAAGGCGAAGCCGTTGGTGCCGAAAAGGTCCCCGGTGGTCTTCGTGGACGCGACCACCACCCAGTAGACCGGCACCAGGAAGTACAGGGTGGCCACCACCAGCGCCCCCGTGACGAGTATCGTGGTGGATTTTTTGCCGCCGGCCGCCGCGGGCCGGGTGGCGGGCTTGGTCCCGGGCTTGGTCAGTGTTGCGGTCATGAGGATTTCCTGTTCGTGATGGCGAGGAAGGCAAAGGAAAGCGCGAAGGCAATCACGGCGATGAGCACGGCCTGGGCGGCGGCGACGTTGTAGTCGTTGTAGGCGAACGCTGTGGTGTACGCGCTGAGGTTGGGCGTGTACTGGCTGTCAATGGAGGAGGAGACGGATTGCAGCACCTGGGGTTCGGCGAAGAGCTGCAGCGTGCCGATGATGGAGAAGATGGTGGTCAGGACCAGCGCCGGGCGGATCAGGGGCAGCTGGATGCTGGACGCCACCCGGACGGGGGACGCGCCGTCCATCCTGGCGGCCTCGTAGACTTCGCCGGGAATCGCCTTGAGCTGGGCGATGATGATGAGCATGTTGTAGCCCGTGTAGCTCCATGTGACGATGTTGGCAATGGACCAGAGCACCGAGTGGGGGCCCAGGAAGTCCGGCGACAGGCCAAAGGCGGAAGCAATGCTGTACAGCGGGCTCAGGCCGGGGACGTAAAGGAAGGACCACAGGATGGTGGCGATGACGCCCGGGACGCCATAGGGCAGGAAGAACGCGGCGCGGAAAAGGCCGGGCCAGCGTGCGGAGGCGGATTCGAGCAGCAGTGCCAGAACGGTGGCGAGCACGATCATGACCGGAACCTGCACCACGCCAAAGAGCAGCATCCGCCCGATCGAGCCGATGAAGTTGCCGTCGGCGAGCGCCTGGGCGTAGTTGGAGAAGCCGGCAAAGCCGCTGCTGATCCCCTGCTCACCAAACAGGCCGCGCCGGGTGACCTTCGTGAAGCTGGAGATGACCGCCACGATGATCGGCAGGATGAACGTCAGCAGGAACAGGGCCAGGAACGGCGCCAGCAAAAGCCAGGGCGCGCGGGTCGTGGCGCCGTTGCGCCGGCGGCGGGCCGGAACGGCAGCCGTGGCTTCGCGGCGTGCCTTGAGGGACGTGGTTGTCATGCGTTTTCCTTTCGGATGCTCAGGCCGCTGTTCTTGAAAACGGTCATGATTTGTTGTTCCGCCGTGGCGATGGAATCAACCAGCGTGGTTCCCGAGGCCTTTCTGCGGAATCCGTCGCTGAGGATGTTGAAGGACTGCTGCTGGGACGGCCACCAGGACCAGCCGGGGTTTTGCTGCAGGGAGGCCGGGGCGAAGACGTCCTGGTTGTAGTTTTGGCCGCTGAAGAACGCCGAGTGCTGCTGCCTTGACGTGCCGGTGAAGTCCGGGCTCGGGGACCAGCCAATGCCGCAGTTCTTGATCTCGGCGTCAATGCCTTCGCGGCTGGACGTCAGCCACACGGCGAACTCGAGGGCCTCGCGGGGGTGCCTGCTGTTGGCGAGCACGGCCGCCGTGGAGCCGCCGAGGTAGCTGGAGCCGTATCCGGAGGCGCCCCAGGTGGGCATCCTGGCGACCTTCCACTTGCCCTTGCCGCCGCTGATGCCTTCAATGAGTGCATCCGCCCAGCTGGCCGAGGTGAGGGAGGCGATGCCGCCGCTGCCCGCGGCCGCGAACCAGCCGGGGGAGTAGGCGCCAAAACCGGTCTGGACCAGGTCCTTGTCAATGGCGGCGTCAAAGAACCGGGCCACGGACAACGTGGCGTCGTCGGTCATGTTGATGACCCAGCCGTCCTGGTCTGCGCGGAACCACCGGGCCCCGGCCTGCTGGGCCAGGGAGGTGAAGAAGCTTGCGTCGCCCAGCGGGAAGCAGTCCAGGTAGCTCTTGGCCTTGCGCAGCTCGGCGGCGACGGCGGCCCATTCCTCCCACGTTGCCGGCGCCGTGGCGCCCACCTTGTCCAGGACGGCAGGCTGGTAGAACAAGGCCATGGGGCCGGAGTCCTGGGGGATGCCGTAGACGCCGTTGGCGTAGCTGACCTGGTTCCACAACGTCTTGTCGTACCGGGAGGCAAAGTCGCCGGCCCCGTAGCGGTTAAGGTCCACCAGGCCGTTGACCATCATGAAGGACGGGATGACGCCGAACTCGACCTGGGCCAGGTCCGGCCCGCCGCCGGCCGCCAGGGCGGAGAACAGCTTGGGGTAGCCGCCGCTGTTGCCGCTGGGGATCCACACGGTCTTGACCTGGATGCGCGGGTTGGCCGCGTTCCACAGGTCCGCCACGGGCTGGAGGTCCTTGAGCCAGGACCAATATTCAATGGTCACCGTGCCGCCTGCTGCGGGAATGGCGGGCGCGGCATTGATGGATGTTGTTCCGGGCGTGGCACAGCCCGACAACAGGCCCAGTGCGGCAGTTCCCAAACCGGCCCGCAACAGCTGCCGTCGTGTTGCCTGCTTCATCGTCGTGGCACCTCACTTCGTCATGTGGGTGCACGGGCCGGCAGTGGCATGTTTCGGGCCTTTCGGCCTTCGGGCCGGTGTCCGCGCATCCTTTTCGGGGGGATTGGGGAAAAACTACCATAAATTTCGAGTGGTTACTCGAATTTGACGTGGGGGAACCGCCGCGTGGGCTAAGCTGACATGCCATGAGCACCCCAATGGCGGCCCGCCCGGCCAAGCGCGGCCCCTATGCGAAGTCCAGGCAGCGGCGGGAGAGCATTGTCCAGGCCGCCCACGAGGTGTTTGCCGCGCACGGCTACCGCGGCGGGTCCCTGCAGGATGTGGCGGACAAGGTGGGAATGAGCCAGACCAGCCTGCTGCACTACTTCCGCTCCAAAAGCGAGCTGCTGCTGGCCGTTCTGCACTGGCGCGACTCAATCACCGGCGACGGGCAGCCCCGGGACCCGGAGGAGACGCTGGTGGACGCCGTGGTCCGCCAGGCGCGCTTCAATGAGACGGTGCCCGGCGTCATCGAGCTCTACACGGTGCTGTGTGCCGAGTCCATCACGGACAACCATCCCGGGCTGGAATACTTCACCGGGCGCTACGAAAAGCTGCGCGCCAGCTACCTGCGCGCGTTTTCCGCGCTCGCAGACGAAGGGCGGCTGCGCCCCGGCGTCGACCCTGAACGCGCCGCCGCGAGCCTGATCGCCCTGTGGGACGGGATCCAGACCCAGTGGCTGATGGCGCCCGAGCGCGTCGACATGGCGGGGTGCCTGCGCGACTACCTCGAGCTGGTGGTGCTGCCGGCCGGCTGAGGCCCGGCGGGTGGGCCCCGGTGGGGACTAGTTCCCGGCCATCTCCGCCACGAGTTCACGCACGACGGCGCGCAGGTCGCCCCGGTGCGCCTCGGCGACGCGGCGCTGGCGCTGGTAGCTGGCCCCGCGGGCGATGATGTCCTCGACGCCGGCGAGTTCCTTGGCGCAGCCCAGGCGTGCAGCCACGGGCTCCAGCTTGTTCAGCAATTCCACGGTGTGTTCGGTGACGAGCTGTTCGCGGCCGGCGGCGTCGAGGATGATGATGGCGTCCAGGCCGTAGCGGGCGGCGCGCCACTTGTTCTCCTGCACGTGCCAGGGCGGCATGGTGGGGATGGTGCCGCCGTCGTCCAGGGTGGTGGAGAAATCATGCACGAGGCACTGCGTGAGTGCCGCGATGGAGCCGATTTCGGCCAGGGTGGACATGCCGTCGCAGATGCGCATCTCGATGGTGCCCAGGCCCGCCACGGGGCGGATGTCCCAGCGGATTTCATTGGCCGCGTCAATGACCCCGGTGGTGAACATGTCCTGGACATAGGATTCGTAGGCCGCCCAGTCCGGGAACTGGAACGGCAGCCCGGCGGTGGGCAGCTGCTGGAACATCAGGGCCCGCTGCGAGGCGTAGCCGGTGTCCTCGCCGTTCCAGAACGGGGACGACGCCGAGAGCGCCTGGAAGTGCGGGAAGTAGTTGACCAGCCCGTCCAGCACGGGCATGGCCTTGGAGACATGGTCCAGGCCGACGTGGACGTGTACGCCGTAAATGAGCATCTGGCTGCCCCACCACTGGGTGCGGTCCACGAGCTTGGCGTAGCGTTCCTTGTCGGTGACCGGCTGCTTGCGCGGGTTGCTGAACGGGTGGGTGCCGGCGCTGAGCAGTTCCAGCCCCAGCGGCGCCGCCGCATCGCGCAGGACGTTCAGGTTTCCGCGCAGGTCCTCGCAGCCCTCGGCAACGGCGTGGCTGACGCCGGTGACCAGTTCCACGGTGTTTTGGAGCATCTCGCCCTTGATGTGGGGGTGCTCGCCGCCGTCCATCGTCCCGGGGTGGGCCGCTTCGATGTTGGCAAAGACCTCGTTGGCGCGGGCGGCCAGTTCGCCCGTTTCCTTGTCCACCAAGGCAATTTCCCATTCCAGGCCCAGCGTAGACTGCTCGGACTGTGCGAAATTTATTTTCACTTCGGGCGCCCCCTTTTGGCATGTGGTGGAAGTGTGCGCAAAGCGGCGAGGGTGCCGGCTGCCTTTACGATTGTAGTTCAGGCAGCCGGGCGCAAGGGCTGGATGCCGATTGTGAACAAGCCCACGCCCGCAAGTCCGGCACCCCCACCCAACGCTCGGTTGCAACCGGGGCTGTTTGGCCGGACCCTCGGTTGCAACCGGGCGCCTTTTCACCAACCCTTTCGCAGTTCCGCCGTGGCACACGGAGTGCCTGGAAGTTGTGTAGGGCTTCATTTCCGCGAAGTGGGGGAGCATTGGGGTTTGGTGCCCCGGTTGCGCGGGAGCGTTTGTTGGTCCGGCGTGGGCTAGCGGGTGCGCGCGCTGTCCACGGGACCAAACGGCTCAACCACGACGGCGACCCTCTCCTCGCCGATCCGCGTCAGGACCAGCGTGGCCTTGTTGGGCCCCTTGCCGGAACCCGTCAGCAGATGGCGGCGCAGCTCCTCGGGGGTGACGGACACGCCGCGCTTCTTGATGTCCAGGACACCGATCCGGTTGGCCTTCACCCAGCTTTTGAGCGCCTTGACGTTGAACGGCCTGACCTCCAGCACCTTGTACGCGCGGGCAAAAGGTGTCTCGACGGGCTCGCTGGCGCACAGGTAGGCGATGTGCGGGTCCAGCAGGTGGGCGCCGATGGTGCCGGCCAGGTCCGCCACGAGCCCGGCGCGGATCACGGCGCCGTCGGGCTCGTAAAGGTAGCCGGCCACCGGGCCGGTTTCCACGTCCTGCGCTGCCGGGTCGAAGGCCGTGCCGCTGGTCAGCTCTGCGCTGCCGTACGGGCCGATGACCAGGGCGGCGCGGCGCACGCCCGGGCGGGCCAACGCGTTGAAGTACAGGCCGGCCTCCACCACGTCGCCGTTGACCGAGACCCACTGGGCTTCCGCCGTGGCGGGCACGGCGTCGTGGGGAATGCCCGGCCCCATCTTCACGCCCACGGCCTTGCCCGAATCGGCCAGCCGTTCCACAAAGGACAGCGGCGGGGAGAAGGCCTCCGGATCGAACAGGCGCGTGGTGCCGGAGGTGCTGGTGGTGCGTCGGGCCGGGTCCAGCCAGACGCCGTCGATCCCGTCCAGCCCAAAGTCCTCCGCCTTGGCACACACCACGTTGGCGTGCGGAAACGGCATGAGGTTCACGGTGGCGCAGGCGGCGGTGAGCTCGTCCATTTCCACGGCCGTGACAGCGAGGTCCAGGCTGGCCATGGCCAGCGAGTCGGCCCCGATGCCGCAGCCGAGGTCGGCCACGGTGGTGATCCCCGCCGTCGTAAACCGCTGCGCGTGGAGTGCGGCAATGCCCAGCCGGGTGGCCTGTTCCAGGCCTGTCTGGGTGAAGAGCATTTGGCGGGCAAATTCCCCGAACTTGGGCTCGGCCTTCGCCCGCAGGCGGGACTGCGTGAGCGCTGCGGCGACGAGTTCCGGGGAGTGTCCGGCCTTCCTCAGCGACTCGTTTAGCGTGAGCGCATCGGCGTCGGAATACGGGCCAAGGGAGGACAGCAGTTCCCAGCCGTCGGCGGTCAGGAGCGGTGAAATTGCGTCGGTGGCCATGGGTAGATCGTATCCGCCGGGGCCGGGGTGGTGGTCACCGCCGGCCATGGGGCACGGACAAGTGCGGCCATGAGGGGTGCCCAGACACCGTCGCGGAAACATGATCCTGGGCGTTGCATGGCGTCCACTTGTAAATGGAGGAATCCGCTGCCGGAAAGCCGGCGGAGCACCAATGTGGACCAGGCGCCGAACCAGTCCCGCCTGCCGTTTACTGCCGGCAGTCCCTGCGGACCCGGCGGCACGCCAGCCGCACCCTGCGCCTGCCGGCGCGCCCGCCCGGGGTGCGCCCACAGCGAAACCCGGCCTGCCGGCGTCGTACTTTTACACGGTTTGCTGGCACTCGCCTTGACCGAGTGCTAACTCATTCAATAGAGTCAGGGTTAGCACTCTCACCCTGAGGGTGCCAGCACCTTGGACTCTTGGCCTGGGGATCATCACCGGCACCGCGACGACGGTTGGTATCCCGCCTGGGCCAGGCGTCCTTGAGCCATCCAAAGAATTTACTCATGTGAAGGAGAGGTCCGAGTGTCGGTCTCTATTAAGCCTCTTGAGGATCGTATTGTTGTCCGCCAGCTCGAAGCAGAGCTGACCACCGCTTCCGGCCTGGTCATCCCGGACACCGCCAAGGAAAAGCCCCAGGAGGGCGAAGTTGTGGCAGTGGGCCCCGGCCGCGTTGACGACAACGGCAACCGCGTTCCGATCGATGTTGCCGTCGGCGACGTCGTCATCTACTCCAAGTACGGTGGAACCGAAGTAAAGACCGGCGGCGAAGAGCTGCTGGTGCTTTCGTCCCGCGACGTGCTGGCCATCGTCGTCAAGTAACCACTTTGTGAAAGCCCCGCACCCGGGACCCCCGGGGATCGAGCCTGTCTGGATCCATTGGGTCTGGGTGCGGGGCATTTGCGTGAAAGGACAAACACATGGCTAAGCAGCTTGAATTCAACGACAGCGCACGCAAGGCGCTGGAGGCCGGCATCGACAAGCTGGCCGACACCGTCAAGGTCACGCTCGGCCCGCGCGGCCGCAACGTGGTGCTCGACAAAAAATGGGGCGCCCCCACCATCACCAACGACGGCGTCACGATCGCCCGCGAGGTGGAGCTGGAAGACCCCTACGAGAACCTGGGCGCACAGCTGGCCAAGGAAGTTGCCACGAAGACCAACGATGTTGCCGGCGACGGCACCACCACGGCCACCGTCCTGGCACAGGCCCTCGTCAAGGAAGGCCTGCGCAACGTAGCCGCGGGCGCGGCCCCGGGCGAGCTCAAGCGCGGCATCCAGGTTTCGGTTGAAGCCATTGCCAAGCGCCTGCTGGAAAACGCACGCCCGGTCGAGGGCGGACAGGTGGCAGAGGTTGCCGCCATCTCCGCGCAGAGCCAGGAAATCGGCGACCTGCTCGCCGAGGCCTTCAACAAGGTTGGCAAGGATGGTGTCATCACCATCGAGGAGTCCTCCACGACCTCCACCGAACTGGTCCTCACCGAGGGCATGCAGTTCGACAAGGGCTACCTGTCCCCGTACTTCGTCACCGACGCGGAACGCCAGGAAGCGGTCATGGAAGATGCGCTGATCCTCATCAACCAGGGCAAGATCTCCAACCTGCAGGAATTCCTGCCGCTGCTGGAGAAGGCGCTGGCTGCCGGCAAGCCGCTGTTCATCATTGCCGAGGACGTGGACGGCGAGGCCCTGTCCACGCTGATCGTCAACCGTCTGCGCGGCACGCTGAACGTGGTGGCCGTCAAGGCGCCCGGCTTCGGAGACCGCCGCAAGGCCATGCTGCAGGACATCGCGATCCTCACCGGCGCCCAGGTTGTCTCCCCGGAGATCGGCCTGTCCCTGGACCAGGTTGGCCTGGAAGTGCTGGGCACCGCCCGCCGCATCACGGTCACCAAGGTCAACACCACCATCGTTGACGGTGCCGGCACGTCCCAGGACGTCGCCGACCGCGTGGCCCAGCTGCACGCCGAGCTCAAGCGCACTGACTCCGACTGGGACAAGGAAAAGCTCCAGGAACGGCTGGCCAAGCTGGCCGGCGGCATCGGCGTGATCAAGGTTGGCGCTGCCACCGAGGTCGAGCTGAAGGAAAAGAAGCACCGCATTGAGGACGCCGTGTCCGCAACGCGTGCGGCCCTGGAAGAAGGCATTGTTGCCGGTGGCGGTTCCGCCCTGGTGCAGGCCGCCAAGGCCCTTGACGATGACGCTGCGGTTGCCGCCCTGACCGGCGACGCCGCGACGGCCATCGAGCTGGTCCGCAAGGCTGTTGCCCAGCCACTGCGCTGGATTGCCCAGAATGCCGGCCACGACGGCTACGTTGTGGTGCACAAGGTGGGCGAGCTGGAGGACGGCTCCGGCTTCAACGCGGCCACCGGCGAGTACGAGAACCTGATCGGCGCCGGTGTCATTGACCCGGTCAAGGTCACGCGCTCGGCACTGCGCAACGCCGCCTCCATCGCGGCCCTGGTGCTCACCACCGAGGTGCTCGTGACGGACAAGCCGGCCGAGGACGAGGAAGCCGGCCACAGCCACTGACCCGGGCCTGACGGCATCTGACACCGTTCCCCGTTTTTGCGCCCGTTCCACTGGGCGCGGAAACGGGGGACGGTGTCATTTTTTGTTTCCGGGGCCGGACCGCGCCGGGGTCCCCCACCCTGCCGGGACAGGGCAGTCCGGGTGTGCCCCAGTCCACTGCATCGGCGGGGAATAGGGCCGTGGACTGTTTCGTTTTACACTGTAAACAACGCACAGACCAGCCCCGTAATCACGGGCTGGCCATCGGATGCACACCCCACCGGTTCTACCCCCGCCAAGGAGCCTTCGTGTCCCAGCCTGAAATTCATGATCCCTTCGCCTTTGTTGGCCTGACGTACGACGACGTCCTCCTCCTTCCCGGCCACACGAACGTCATCCCGTCCGAGGCAGACACGGGCTCGCGCGTTTCCAAGCGGATCACCGTGGCAACACCGTTGCTCTCGGCGGCCATGGACACCGTGACGGAGTCCCGCATGGCAATCGCCATGGCCCGGCAGGGGGGTCTGGGCGTGGTCCACCGCAACCTTTCGATTCAGCGCCAGGCCGAGGAAGTGGACCTGGTCAAGCGTAGCGAGTCCGGCATGATCACCAACCCCGTCACGGTGGGTCCGGACGCCACCCTGGAGGAACTCGACGAGCTGTGCGCCCGCTTCCGCGTCTCCGGCCTGCCCGTGGTCGACGGCGACGGCCGCCTCGTGGGCATCGTCACCAACCGCGACACCGTGTTCATCCCGGACAGCGATTACTCGAGCCGCCGCGTCCGTGAAGTCATGACGCCGATGCCGCTGGTGACCGGCCGCGTGGGCATCAGCCGCGAGGACGCGTCCAAGCTGCTGGGCCAAAACAAGATTGAAAAGCTGCCCCTGGTGGACGATTCCGGCTTCCTGCGCGGGCTGATCACTGTGAAGGACTTTGCCAAGGCCGAGCAGTACCCGATGGCCACGAAGGACGACGGCGGGCGCCTGCGCGTCGGCGCTGCCATCGGCTTCTTCGGTGACGGCTTTGAACGCGCCATGACGATGGTCGACGCGGGCGTGGACGCCCTGTTCGTGGACACGGCCAACGGCCACAGCCAGGGCGTGCTGGAAATGATCGCCAAGCTCAAGGCCGACCCCGCCGCCGCCCACGTGGACATCATCGGCGGCCAGGCCGCCACCCGCGAAGGTGCCCAGGCGTTGATTGACGCCGGCGCCGACGGCATCAAGGTCGGCGTCGGGCCCGGTTCCATCTGCACCACCCGCGTTGTGGCAGGCGTGGGCGTCCCGCAGATCACCGCCATCTACGAATCCGCCAAGGCTGCTATTCCCGCGGGCGTTCCGCTGATCGCCGACGGCGGGCTGCAGTACTCCGGCGACATCGGCAAGGCGCTGGTGGCCGGCGCGGACACCGTCATGCTCGGCTCGCTGCTGGCCGGCACCGCCGAATCCCCGGGCGAGCTGGTCTTTGTCAACGGCAAGCAGTACAAGACGTACCGTGGCATGGGGTCGCTGGGCGCCATGCAGTCCCGCGGGAAGAACACATCCTACTCCAAGGACCGCTACTTCCAGGCGGACGTTTCGGGTGACGACAAGCTCATCCCCGAGGGCATCGAGGGCCGCGTGGCCTACCGCGGGCCGCTGTCCTCCGTGGCCTACCAGCTGGTGGGCGGGCTGCGCCAGACCATGTTCTACGTCGGTGCACCCACCATCCCCGAGCTGAAGGCGCGCGGCAAGTTTGTCCGCATCACCGCGGCCGGCCTGAAGGAATCCCACCCCCACGACATCCAGATGACCGTCGAGGCCCCGAACTACCTCACCAAGTAGCGCCAGTCCCGGACGGGACCTGCCGCTTTGGGCTTACAGTTGTTGCCCCAAAACCCAAGGGTTTTGGGGCAACAACTGCCTCCTCGACTGGACGGACAGGCTCAGCCGCCGAGGGCGGCCTCAAACCGCTGCAGGGCAGCGTCGGAGGCAACGGTTTCTTCGGTGAATTCGGATTCGCCGCCGGAACGCAGGGTCCAGTCGCCGGATTCGGCTGCGGCCAGCTGGGCGATGACCGCGTCCTGGCCGATGCGGACACGCTTGACGACGGCCGTGGCGGGCAGGCCCTCGGCCGCGCCGGCCAGGTATTCGCGGCACAGGTGAAGGCCAAGGGCCAGCATGGCGGGGCCGGATTCGATGGGCTGGATCTCGTGCACGCCGAACGGGCTCAGGGTCAGCAATACGGCACCCACGTTCGAACCGGCCGTAAACAGCACATGCTCGGTGGTGGGTGTCGTGAGGGCGATTTCCAGCCATTCCTGGGCCTGTGACAACACGGTTCCGACGACGGCGCACCGTTCGACGGGGACGATGCGTTCGCCCTGCGCCTCGGCCAGCCCGCGAACCAAAAGGGTGGTCAGCCCGGCATTTTGGAGCAGTTCATTGCCGGCGTGCTGGTCCAGCCGGAACAGTTCCATGGTGGTGGCCGCTGATTCCGTGGGCGTCATGGACAGCAGGGCGAGCAGTTCGTGGTCGGTCATGCGCAGTTCGGATTCGCTCATGCGCCTAAGCCTATCGGCCGAGGGGCCCGGCCGAGCGGAGCGCGGGCGGGGAGGCCGGAAGGCGCCATCAGTCACGGTGCGGGGCTGGCCCGGCCCCGCACGCCTTCGGCAAGTTTGGCACGGCGCAGCCAGCTCATGAACCTCGGTGCGGTTGACAGCAGGCCCTTCTGGCCGGCCTCATAAATCTTGATCCCGCTGGCAAGGCCCAGTGCACTGGCCGTGAGGCCGGCTCCGGTGTTCCAAGAGGCCAAGTTCAGGCCCAGCTGGTTCCCCGGGGCCCCGCCCAAGGTCCAGCCCGGAACCAAAGGATCCCAGATGGAGGGGCGGCCGCCAGGAGCCGGTCCGCCCGCGCCGGGCACGCCCGCACCGGAGGCCGCACTGGCTTATTCCTGCTCAATCGCCTGGGCCGCCAAGGTCGACGAGTGGCTGGATAGCGATTCCCCCGCGGAACGCAGCTGCAGCCGCATCCCGCTGTCCCATTGTGAACGGAATTTGTCACTGTGGGGGCCGTTCCACCGGGCATGGGAGATGACGGTGGCCAGGGTTGAGGGCAGGTTCTTCAACGTGACCTGAGGATTCCATGGTCGTGGCCAGTGAACGGAGTTCTTCCGGCGCCGCGCCGACCATGCCGCCAGTCATGTTGGGCCCCGCCTTCGTGAAGTCTTGGTTGGAGTCGTGCATGCGATTGGGTCCAGCGCATGTCGGCATCCGCCCGTGTGCGAAGGGGAGGTGCCACCAGCGGCTGCTCACGGTTCGCCGCCGTCGGGCCGGACGACCGGTGAAGTGATGGAGGCTTTGAAGGGGGCTTTGAAGGCGGCGGGCCGGGCTGGGATAGGCTAGGGGACGTGACTTATGAGATTGAGATCGGCCGTGGCAAGCGTGGGCGTCGTGCCTACTCGTTGGATGACATTGCGATTGTCCCGTCGCGAAGGACACGCGACCCCAAGGATGTTTCCGTCAAGTGGCAGATCGACGCCTACCAGTTTGAGACGCCCGTCATCGGCGCGCCCATGGACTCGGTCATGTCGCCGGAAACCGCCATTGCGCTGGGCAAGCTCGGCGGATTGGGCGTCCTGGACCTCGAGGGCCTGTGGACGCGGTACGAGAACCCGCAGCCGGTGCTGGACGAGATTGCCCAACTTGAAGGCTCTGTTGTCGATCCGGAGTCCACGCTGCGCATGCAGCAGCTGTATAGCGCGCCGATCCAGCCCGAGCTGATCACGCAGCGACTGGCGGACATCCGTGCGTCGGGCGTTACTGTTGCCGGTTCGCTAACGCCGGGGCGCACGCAGGAGTTTTACAAGACCGTGGTGGCGGCCGGCGTCGATATTTTCGTGATCCGCGGGACCACGGTTTCCGCCGAGCACGTCTCGAAATCCACTGAGCCGCTGAACCTCAAGCAGTTCATTTACGAACTTGACGTGCCGGTCATTGTGGGCGGCGCCGCCGGCTACACGCCGGCGCTGCACCTGATGCGCACAGGTGCCGCCGGCGTGCTGGTCGGCTTCGGCGGCGGGGCATCCACCACCACCCGCCGCGCCCTGGGCATCCGCTCGCCCATGGCCAGCGCGATTTCCGACGTTGCCGCGGCGCGCCGGGACTACATGGACGAGTCCGGCGGCCGCTACGTGCACGTGATCGCCGACGGCGGCATGGGCTCCAGCGGCGACATCGTCAAGGCAATCGCCATGGGTGCCGACGCCGTCATGCTCGGCGCCGCGCTGTCCCGGGCGGCAGAGGCGCCAGGCCAGGGATGGCATTGGGGTGCCGAGGCGCACCACCAGGAACTGCCGCGCGGACACCGCGTGAAGATGGGCACCGTGGGCACGCTGGCAGAAGTGCTGCACGGACCGGCCCACACGGCCGACGGCGCTTCCAACCTGATCGGTGCGCTGCGCCGCTCGATGGCCACCACCGGCTACTCGGACCTGAAAGAGTTCCAGCGCGTCGAGGTGCTGGTTTCGCCGTAGCTTTTTAGTGGTTTTGAGCGCCCCGGTTCTCCTGAGAACCGGGGCGCTTTTTGCGTTTGCAGCCAAAATTTCCCACGGACGGCGGTGGCTGGACGGCCTTAGCAGCCGGTGCCGTGGGGGTTTTCGTTGCAGTTGTCGGCGTAGTTGTGGGTGACGGCGCGCCAGACGGTGAGGGACAGGGGTGGTGAGGGGATGTGGCCTCGGCCGGGGATGGGGAGGGCGGGGCCGCCGTTGACGCTGTAGGTGCCGGTGAAGTGGGTGGTGACGGTGATGGCGTATTTGCCGGTGGCGGTGTAGATGTGGCTGGTTTGGGTTTGTTCGCCGATTCTGTCGTCGGGCAGGGGTGCGCCGGCGGTGGGGGTGGGTCCCCAGGTGGTGCCGTCGCCGTAGTTCCAGGTGTAGGTGGTGGGGGTTGCGGTGAGGTGGATTTTTTGGCCGAGCAGGGTGATGGTGAATTGTTGTTCGTGTGCGAGGGCGTAGAAGTTGGTTTCCTGTCCGCGGAGGGTGTGGGGGCCGGGCTGGGAGCTGACGGTGGCGGGTTGGACGGGTGTTTTTTGGAATTCGTGGCTGATCTGCGCGGCGATCTCGGCCAGGATGTCGCGGGGTTTTTCGGTGTAGATGCAGGTGGCCTTGGACACCAGGGTCCAGACTTGCCGGCTTGGTGGTTTCAGTGACCTGTACCAGTCGACGGCTCGTCCGCCTTTCGCTTCCGTGCATTGTCGCTCACCCATCACGCAGCTCTTGGGACCGGTTGCATTGATTTCGGAGCAGGTCAATACATATTTGTAGATAAAAGGATTGAAAGGCCCGATTTGGGGAATCTGGCCATACAGATTTTTTCCAGGCAATTGGTTCCAAACATTGGTTCCGAGTCCTGTGTCGTCCCAATTTGTCTTATGCCCGCCTGAGTCGGCGACGGAACTCGTTTGATGTTGTGCCATGACCAAAAGAACCACCAGAATGACACCAACTACTTTGCGGCTCATGGCTATTGGGAGGTTAAATGCTCGGCCGTCTCGGCAGTCCACCGAGCGTTGGAATATGTGGCGACGACAATATCCGGCCGAGCAATGGTTGGGGCAAGGGCTTCATCAAGAGTTCCGTCCGCGCTGTAGTAGCTCACGGGTGATTGTTCAATGATGACGATGGCTTGATAGGAGCCATCTGCAGCGTGCTCGAACGAACTCGTCGCCGAATGCACTTTCAATCGGCCTCCAGTAATCCAGCCGCCAGAACGATACCAATCACCAACGGGACCATTTGTCCTTTCGCAGGTACTGCAGGAATTCCCGGTGATCGCCATCATGGGCTTTGAATCGCCCGTTTCGTAGACGTAGCCGAGGGTGGAGTACCAGTAGGTGGCGAAGGCTTCGAGTCCGGCCTTGGAGAATTCCTTGGCCTTGGCGGGCAGCACCGGGACGGGGACGTTTTGGGCCGGTCCGTTGGCGGTGGCGGGCTTGTACACCGGGATGGGCGGCGTCGTCGGCGCCGCCGTGGTTGGAGGAGCCGCGCCTGTGGCCGATGCGCTGGCGGGGCTGGGTGCTCTGTTCGGTGGCGAGTCCGTTCCGCACCCGGCGAGGGCGAGCACTGCGGCAAGGGCCACGGCCGGCAGGGTGGCTCGCCGGCGCCAACTCCGCAGCAAAGGCCTTGCATGCAGTTTTCGCCCTGCCTGTCGGCGCTCGTCGCGGTGATGCGAGTGTGGCTTGCTGGTCGTCATGCGGACCCCCGGGTGCGTTGAGGAGGGACCCTGCATTGCTGGAGCCCCGTTTCAGCTAGACAACAAGCTACCCCAGATCCTCGAGCCCGGCTATAAGTTATCCACAGCCCCGCCCGGCTGCCGGAGCCTTCCCGGAGACAGCCCCGGTTGCAACCGAGCGTCAGCCGAAACGCCCCCGATTGCAACCGAGCGTCGGTAGTGGCTGGTAGTGGGGGAGGGATGGGGGCGGGTCCACAGCGGGTTTGGTCCCCCTGCCTTTCTTGGCGGCAACCGCGTAAGGTTTTTGGTGTCAGCTAGTCGTATCTCCAGGAGGTCCGCAATGTCCGTTTCAGCCCATCCCAACGGCAATTTGGGCCCGGCAGCACGCGAAGCGAACCTCTTGGCGCTGAAGGGCTCGTCCGACCCCGGCCAGGAGTTGGACATACTTATCGTTGGCGGCGGCGTGGTGGGTGCCGGTGCGGCCCTTGATGCCATCACCCGGGGGCTGACCGTCGGATTGGTGGAAGCCAACGACTGGGCGGCGGGCACGTCGTCGCGGTCGTCAAAGCTGATTCACGGCGGGCTGCGCTATCTGGAAATGCTGGATTTTGCCCTGGTGCAGGAGGCCCTGCAGGAACGCGGATTGCTCATTCAGCGCATCGCGCCGCACCTGGTCCGTCCGGTGCCGTTCCTCTACCCGCTCTCCAAACGCTTCTTCGAACGCCCCTATGTCGGCGCAGGCATCCTGCTGTACGACACCCTCGGCCTGACCAGCGGCAACAGCCGCGGCCTCCCCATGCACAAGCACCTCACCCGCAGGGGCACCCTCCGCGCGGCCCCCAGCCTGAAGGATGACGCCATGATCGGCTCCATCCGCTACTACGATGCCCAGGTTGACGACGCACGCCTGGTCACCAATGTCATCCGCACGGCCGCCAGCTACGGCGCCCACACCGTCAACCAGACCAAGGTGGTCGACTTCCTGCGCGAAGGCGAGCGCGTCGTCGGGGCAAAGGTGCAGGACCAGGAAAATGGCGAGGAATTAGAAATCCGGGCCAAGCAGGTCATCAATGCCACCGGCGTCTGGACCGATGAAACCCAGGCCATGGTCACGGACCGCGGGCAGCTGAAGGTGCGCGCCTCGAAGGGCATCCACCTGGTGGTGCCCCGCGACAGGTTCCAATCCACGGTGGGCCTGATCCTACGGACGGAAAAGTCGGTACTCTTCGTCATCCCGTGGGGGCGGCACTGGATCATCGGCACCACCGACACCGACTGGAAGCTGGACAAGGCCCACCCCGCAGCGACGAGTGCGGACATCGACTACCTGCTGGAACACGTCAACAAGGTGCTCAAGCGCCCGCTGACGCGGGAGGACGTGGAGGGCGTCTATGCCGGCCTGCGTCCGCTCCTGGCGGGCGAGAACGACTCGACGGCCAAGCTGTCCCGGGAACACGTCGTCGCGCATCCCGTGCCGGGCCTGGTGGTGGTGGCCGGCGGCAAGTTCACCACTTACCGTGTCATGGGCAAGGACGCCGTGGACGAAGCCGGCCGGGCACTCGATGAGAAGGTCCCGGACAGCTGCACGGAAACCATTCCGCTGCTCGGCGCCGACGGCTACAAGGCGGCCTGGAACCGCAGGCACCGCACGGCCGAGCAGTCCGGCATCCACATCGCCCGGGTGGAACACCTGCTCAACCGCTACGGCTCCATGGCCCGGGACGTGCTGGACCTGATGACCGAGGACCCAAAGCTCGCCGAACCGCTGCCGGGCGCCGACGATTATCTGGGTGCCGAGGTTGTGTACGCCGCCACGCACGAGGGCGCCCTCCACCTCAACGACGTGCTCACGCGCCGCACCAGGATCTCCATCGAGGCGTGGGACCGCGGGGTGTCGGCCGCCCCGGTCGCCGCTAGACTGATGGGGGACGTTTTGGGGTGGAGCCCAAGCCGCGTGGACAACGAAGTGGCGCAGTACCTGGCGCGTGTTGAAGCCGAACGGCTCAGCCAGCAGCAGCCCGACGACGTCACAGCCGACGCGGCACGCCTGGGAACCCCGGGGATCGTGCCGCTGACGTAGTGCAGAGACGAAAGGTACTGATGACACCCGGTTCGCTTGAGCGGTATGAGACCGAACTGACCAACCCCGGCCTGGTGATTTTAGAAATGGAAGCCGGCTCCAAGGATGATGCCACCGCCCAGATGGCCGCGAAGCTCTTCGAGCAGGGCAGGGTCAGCGACCTGGCCGGTTTCCTGCGCCACGTCAGCGCGCGCGAACACCAGATGGCCACCGGCCTGCCTGGCGGAATCGGCCTGCCGCACGCCCGCAGCGACTACGTCACGCAAACGTCCATTGCCGTGGGCATCACGAAATTCGGCTACAGCCTAGACTTTGGCGCCGTCGACGGTCCCGCCACCGTGGTCCTCCTGGTCGCCACTCCGGCAAACTCGTTCTCCGAACACCTGGAAGTCCTCGCCACCCTCGCCCGCAGCCTCTTCAAGGAGAACTTCCGCGAATCCCTGCGCCGCGCCCACGACAAAGAGGTCATCGCCGAGCTGATCAACTCCACGCTGGTGTTCTTTGACCACTAGGCGTCGCCTGCCGGCGCATTCGTTGTTCTACACGGTTACGAAGTAACGTTGTAGTGTGTTAAAAACCGCCGTCAAGCCCAAATGGATTGCAGCCCTGGTCTTTGCCCTGGCCGTGGCTGCCGTCTTTGTCCTGCTGAGCCAATGGCAGTTTTCCCGGTCGACGCAAACAGACGTTGCCCCGCCCTCCGTCACCGAAAAGGTGCAGCCCCTGGTGACGACATTGCAGCCAGGGCATCCGATGCTCGGCAGCGAGGAGGGACAGCTGGTTACGGCAACGGGACACTTTGACGCCTCCAAGCAGGTGGTGGTCCAGTCCCGGGTGCAGGACGGAAAAACCGGGTACTGGGTTGTCACGGCGTTTGTCGTCGATGGTGCCGTGAAGCCCGCGGGCCAGGCTGCCACGGATGAAGTGGTGATCCCCGTGGCCCGCGGCTGGATTCCGGACGCATCGGACGCCAAGGCGCCACCGGCCGGAACCGTCCACCTCGAGGGCCGCCTCCTCAACTCTGAAGGCCCGGTCCTTGCCAAGAACCTGCCGGAGGGGGAGGTCAGCGCGCTGTCTTCAGCCGAACTGACCAACATCTGGCAGGCCACCACGTACGCAGCCTTTGTGGTGTCCTACCAGGAAAAGGTCAACGGGACCGACGTCGGCGCTGCCGCCAGCCACGGCGACCTGGTGCGCATCACCGTGACGGCGACCGACCAAAACGGCAAGGTCAACTGGCTGAACATCTTTTACGCCATCGAGTGGGTGGTATTCGCCGGGTTTGCCGTCTTCATGTGGTGGCGCCTGGTGGCCGACGAATACCGCCGTGAACAAGACGAACTCTTCGGCGTCGACCGCGGCGATGAGGCAGTGGAACAAGACTTAGGAGAGTCAGCAAAGTGAGCGAAATGAACCCGGCCCAGCCGAAAGACGCCGCGGCAGGGACCACCGGCCCGAAGGCCGCACCCAAGCGCAGGTTCGGCGGCACGCCCGCCCAGATCCTCGGCGCATTGAAGTTCTACAAGGTGCTGGCCTACTCCACCGGCACCATGTTGCTGCTGCTGTGCATCGAACTCGTGGTCCGGTACGGCTTTGACAGCGTGCTGATGGCCGGCGGGACCAACTCCATCACGGGCGCCTCGCACGGTTTTGGCTTCGTGGGGGCCGACGGCGTCATCGCCGGCGGGGTGAACATCTCCACCCTGGTGCTCATCGTGCATGGGTGGATGTATGTGGTGTACCTGATTGCCGACTTCCGGCTGTGGTCGCTGATGCGCTGGTCCTTTGGCCGGTTGGTCCTCATCGCCCTGGGCGGCGTGGTCCCCTTCCTGTCCTTCATTGTCGAGGGCCGGATCCACCGCGAAGTCCTGGCCGAGGTGGCCGCCAACCCCAAGGCCGGCAAGCGGTACTGACCTGGACTGGGCAGGGCGGCCCGGGTGCCGGTGTGAGTGCCCCGTCACGTGGCGGCCCGTACGGGTCGCCTGCCGGATGCCGTGGGTTAAGATTGAACCGTGACTAATCCCGCTACGGCCCAGACTTCCCAGAAGCCCGTCCTGGTTGTGGACTACGGTGCCCAGTACGCCCAGTTGATTGCACGCCGTGTGCGTGAGGCCAATGTGTACTCGGAAATCGTGCCGCATACCCATACAACTGAGCAGCTGCTGGCCAAAAACCCGGCTGCCATCATCCTCTCCGGTGGACCCTCCAGCGTCTATGCCGACGGCGCGCCCAGCGTCGGCGCGGACCTTTTCGAAGCCGGCATCCCGGTCCTGGGCATTTGCTACGGCTTCCAGGCCATGGCCGCGGCCCTGGGCGGCACCGTCGCCAAGACGGGCTCGCGGGAATACGGTGCCACCAACGTCACGCTCAGTGGCGAAGGCCGGTCCATCCTCGCCTCCACCCCGGCGTCGCAAAACACCTGGATGAGCCACGGCGACAGCGTCCAGGAAGCGCCCGACGGCTTTGACGTGCTGGCCTCCTCGGCAGGAGCCCCCGTGGCGGCCTTCGCCAACGAGGAAAAGTGCCTCTTCGGCGTGCAGTGGCACCCCGAGGTCAAGCATTCCGAATTCGGCCAGAAGGTGCTGGAAAACTTCCTGTTCAACGGCGCCAAGCTGGAACGCAACTGGACCACCGGGAACATCCTCGACGAGCAGGTCGAACGCATCCGCGAACAGATCGGCGACGCCCAGGTCATCTGCGGCCTCTCCGGCGGCGTCGATTCCGCCGTCGCCGCGGCCCTCGTGCAGCGCGCCGTGGGCGACCAGCTCACCTGCGTCTTTGTGAACCACGGGCTGCTGCGGGAAGGCGAGGCCGAGCAGGTCGAGCTCGACTTTGTCGCTTCCACCGGAGCCAAGCTGTACGTCGCCAACGAACAGGACCGCTTCCTGAACGCGCTCTCCGGCGTCTCCGATCCGGAGACGAAGCGCAAGATCATCGGCCGGGAATTCATCCGCGCCTTCGAGGAAGCGGAACGGGCCATCATGGCCGAGGCCGCCTCCGATGGCGGGGAAATCAAGTTCCTGGTCCAGGGCACCCTGTACCCCGACGTCGTCGAATCCGGCGGCGGCGAAGGTGCGGCGAACATCAAGAGCCACCACAACGTGGGCGGCCTGCCCGAGGACCTGCGCTTTGAACTCGTGGAGCCGCTGCGCGCCTTGTTCAAGGACGAAGTCCGCGCCGTGGGGGCCCAGCTGGGCCTGCCCGCCGAGATCGTGGGACGCCAGCCCTTCCCCGGCCCCGGGCTTGGCATCCGGATCGTCGGCGAAATCACCGGCGAACGCCTGGAACTGCTGCGCAAGGCGGACGCCATTGCCCGCGCCGAACTGACCGCTGCCGGCCTGGACGACGAGGTCTGGCAGATGCCCGTGGTGCTGCTGGCTGATGTCCGCAGCGTCGGCGTCATGGGCGACGGGCGCACCTACGGCCACCCGATCGTGCTGCGCCCCGTCTCGTCCGAGGACGCCATGACCGCCGACTGGTCGCGCCTGCCCTACGACCTGCTCGCCAGGATCTCCAATAGGATCACCAACGAGGTGGACGGCGTCAACCGGGTTGTCCTGGACGTCACGTCCAAGCCGCCGGGAACGATCGAGTGGGAGTAATCACCCTTACGCCCCGCTGGAGGGCTCCGATAGTCCGGATTAGGGCTTAATTTGGCGCCCTCCAGTGTGCCGGACCGGCATTGCAAGTTTGGGGCGCTAGCCTGAATTGCATGTCAGTATGGTCAAGACCGTTCCGAATGAGCGCAGAGAAGAAGGCATCCGTGTCCGACGTCGCAGGTCCCGATGAGGGCTCCATCGAGCTTCAAACCTGGCTTGCGGGACTCGACAGCTACGCAGGACCGGATACGGCCCTGGCCTTCAGGAAGACTGAAGCCGGCTGCATCGACCTGACCCACGCGCACCCGTCCGGCCTGGCGCAACTGCTGGCGGGCCGCAAGACTCGCCTGTCCACCCTGATCCGCGAACCGGAACACTATTCGTCCGCGAAGCGGGCCGCCGCCGCGCTCCGCGCCAAAATCTTTGAGCTGAGCACGGACCGGGGGATCGACGTCGGCTACCTCGCCGCCGGGCTGGCCCGCTGGTCGGCAGTCGGCGGCCCCAACAGCGGTGACGTCTGCGCACCGGTGCTGCTGGCCGCCGTCGCACTTACAGTGCGGGCCGGGCAGGACGACTACGAGCTCCAGCTCATGGAGCAGGCCCAGCTGAACCCGGCCTTGGTGGCCCACCTTGCCCAGAACGCCAACATCCGCGTGGACGCGGCCGCACTGGGGCGCCTGGCCTACAGCACCGCACGCTTTGACCCGGCACCGGTGCTGGACAAACTGCGCAACCTGCTGGCCCCCATCGCCGGCGCCACCGTGGAACCGGACCTGCTGGTGTCCACATTCGCGTTCCTGGCCGGGAACCTCAGCGACCCGGCACTGCTTGCCGGGACCGAGCTTCTGGACCGGCTCCAGCGCAACAGCGAAGGCGACGTGCTCCCGGTGGAGCTCGAACCCGACTTTGCGCGGTTCACGCCGCTTGACGAGCGCAAGCCGGAAGATGAAATCCTGGTCCGCGACGCCGATCCCCAGCAGCAGTATGTATTGGACCTCATCGGCGAAGGCGAATCCGTGCTGGTCTCCACCCCGCCGGGCACGGGACAGACGCAGACGGCCATCAATGCCATCGCCCAGCTGGTGCACGACGGCAAGAGCGTGCTGGTGGTGGGGGAGCGCCGGAGCACCCTCAACGAGCTGGCCCAGATCCTGGGCAGCATGGACCTGGACACCCTGCTCCTGCAACTGAGCGCGCAGACCGGCCCGCAGCAGATCAAGTCCCAGCTGATCCGTGCCATCACCCGCAACGAACGGGCCGAGGAGCCGCGGCTGGCCAGCCTCCACCAGACGCTGGTGGACCACCGGCACCAGCTGGTGGACCATGTGGCGAGCCTGCACAACGTGCGTGAACGCTGGGGCTGCTCGCCCTACCAGGCTATGCAGTCGCTGGCCGAGCTGACCTCCATCCACCCCGCACCCGCCACCACGGTCCGGCTCA
Organism: Arthrobacter sp. SDTb3-6; assembly: GCF_013376095.1. GTDB lineage: Bacteria > Actinomycetota > Actinomycetes > Actinomycetales > Micrococcaceae > Specibacter. The sequence goes on from NZ_JAAMFN010000001.1 coordinate 199,449, forward strand.
AGCGCAGCGTCCTGGACAGCATCAAGGAACGCGTCGAACTCAGCGGGCGCCTGCGCCGCGCCGCCGAGCTGGGCTCCTTCAGCAAGGCGGCCGTCGGCAGTGCCTGGCACGGGGCACGCCTGGTGACCCGCAAGGAAACCGAGGCTGCGTACGCCCTGGCCGAGGAACTGTTCAAGGAGGTCCCCGCCTTCGCGGAGAAGATGCGCGAAGTGGCCGACTTTGGCCAGATCCGCCCCGCGGACACCTTTGCCGGGTGGGGACGCCAGCTCGACATGCTGGTGGCCATCCGCGAAAGCCTGGACAAGTTCAAGTCGGACGTTTTTGACTGGCCCATCGACGAGATGATTGCCGCAACCGGAAGCGCAGCCTGGCGCCGCGAACGCGGCATCGACATGCCCGCCCTGCAACGGGCCCGCTACCGCCGCAACGCCAAGGACTTTGTCCGGCCCGGGGTGCACATTGCCGACCTGCACCAGTCGCTGATTCAGGTCAGCGAACAAAGTGCACGCTGGGCGGAAGCCGCCACCAGCAAACGGCACCCGACAGTGCCGGCCGGGCTCGCCGAGCTGAACCGCAGCTACCGGGACCTGAGCGGGAAGCTCAATACACTGGGCGCAGCCTTGGAGCGCACCGTCGACGGCGGCGATCTCGCCAACGCGAACGGCGGCGAACTGGTGGGCCGCCTGGACGCCCTCGTCCAGGACAAGGAGTCGCTGGCCACCCTGCCCGAGCGGACGCTGCTGCTGGAAAGCATGCGCGAACAAGGACTCGGGGAACTGCTTGACGACCTCGCCAGCCGCGAGGTGGGACCGTCGGAAACCCGGGCCGAACTTGAGCTGGCCTGGTGGCAGTCCGCCCTTGAGGCCATGATCAGCGGGGACGACTACCTGGCCATGTCCGACGGCGACAAGCTGCGCCGCCTCGAGGCCGAGTTCCGCCTGGCGGACCAGGCGCACGTGGCCTCCGGCCCCGCCCGGATCCGCTGGAAGCTCGCCGAGGAGTGGCGCCAGGTGATTGCCGGGCGCAACCGCCAGGGCGAAATGCTGCGCAACGTCCTCAAGGACGGCCGGGTGTCCCTGGAAGCCCTCGGAATCCAGGCCCCGGACCTGCTGAAAAACCTAGTGCCCGTGTTCACCGCCAGCCCCCTCGTGGTGCCCTCGGTAATCCCGGCCGGGTTCCGCTTTGACACGGTGGTCATCCTCGACGCGGAGTCCACCTCGCTTCAGTCCGCCCTGCCGGCCATTGCCCGGGCCGAGCAGGTAGTGGCGTTTGGCGACGAACAAACTGCCTGCCCCCGCAGCTTCACGGTGGCCGTGGGCAGCCCGGCCAACCGGTCCCACGAGCACCCGCTGGAAAGCGTGTTCGGGGCACTTTCCCGTGTCCTGCCCCGACACCGGCTGACGGTCGCCTACCGCGCGGTTGATGAGGACCTGGTCCTGCAGCTGAGCCGAGGCTTTTACGATTCCCAACTCGAGCGCCTGCCCGACGGCCGCGCCGTCACCGGGCTGGAACGGTCGTTGACCGTGGACTACCTCCCGGACGGCAAGGGGCTGCCCGGCACCGGCGACGGCGGCGTGGAATCCGTGGTGGCCGAGGTCAACCGCGTGGTGGACATGGTCTTTGAACATGCCCGGGTGCGGCCACGGGAGTCCCTGGCGGTCATCACCGCCAGCAACCGCCACGCCGTCCGCGTGGCGCAGGCCATCCGCCTGCAAATGGCCAACCACCCGCTGCTGGCAGGCTTCTTTGAATCCGGCCCGGAGTCGTTCCGGGTTGTCACGGTGGACCGTGCCGCCGGGCTGGTCCGCGACCGCGTGATCTTCTCCCTGGGCTACGGGCGCACCCCGCATGGCCGGGCCCTGCACGGCTTCGGTCCGCTGTCCGAACCCGACGGCCGCGCCAAGTTTGCGCTGGCAATGACCCGGGCCCGCCACCACAACCACATCATCACCTGCTTCCGCCCTGAGGACCTGGACGAGAACCGGCTCAGCCACGGAGCCGTGGACTTCTTTGAATTGCTGGACCGCGAGCTGGCCGGAAACTCCCTGCTGGGAAGCCCCGCGACCCGGGCAGAGGACAGCGAACGGGAAACCGGCGAGGACCCGCTGGTGGCGGATTTGGCCGACCGCCTCCGCGCCCGGGGCGCCAGGGTGTGGCACCACTACGACGGCGCCCTGGACATTGTGGCCGCCCCCGACCCGGTGAGACTGCTGGGACGCGAGGACCACGAGATCCCCGTGCCAGTGGCCGTGGAATCCGATGGCACGGCCAAATACCGCACCATGAGCGTGCGCGAGCGCAGCCGGCTGCGCCCGCAAATGCTCGAACGTCTCGGCTGGCGCTATGTGCCGTTGTGGACCATCGAAGTCTTTACCGACCCTTCCAGCTGCGCCGACCAGATTGGCCGGTACCTGGATTTGGTGTCCACAGCCGGCGACGACGAACTGCCCTCGCTGATGGGCACGGCCCTCGACACGTCCATGACGGCCGTCATCGATTCCCCGCGTTCCCGGCGCCGCTCGGGGGCGGGGGACCAGACGCCGCCTGCCGTGCCGCGCCCCGGGACCGGGGCAACGGAGCCCCACGGCGCGGACGCAGCCGAAAGCGGCGAAGCAACAAAGGCACGTGAAGAAAGCAAGGACACGGTGGGCACTCCCGGGAAGAACACCAACACCGGCAAGAAACCGACGGGCACGCAGGCACCCCATGCAGCTCCGGGGGCCGTGGCGGACGACGCCCCGGTGCTGCCCACAGTGGCACCGAATGACGACGACCACGCCTGGGGCGACGACCGCCGCGACCGTGGCCACGACGAATGGCTGCGCGAGAACAAGCCCCCGCACTGGGGCTAGCAGTTTGGAACGGCGGCGGCGCTGCCGGGCAGTGGTGCCGGTGCGGGCCACTGCCCGGGTGGCTGGACGCCGATTGCATCCGCGCCGGCAACTGGTCCCTGGGCGGCACTGCCTCATTTGACCAGGACCAGGAAAATTTTCCCGCGCGCCGAGGCTCCGGCGAGCTGGAGGGCCTGGTCATGCGTCGCGGCGACCACCACAAGCCCCTCTGTGTCCTGGACCGGCAGCAGCCCGCCACCAGGGGCGGACAAGGCAGGGGTCCAGAGCACGGCCACAGAACGTGCCAGGAGCTCATTCTTCATCGGCCCGTCAAGGCCCGTTCCTGCACTGAGCACCACATCCACCTGCTGGCCCTGGCGCAGCAGCTGCACGGTGGTGGGGTCGGTGAGCCGCAGCGGAACGGCCTGGCTGCCGGGTGCTGCGCCCACCAGGAGTCCGTCGCCGAGCAGGGCCGCATCCGTCACCACCTCACCGCGGCGGACGGGTCCGGACAGCCGCATGCCGACCCACGTGGGTGCGTGCCCGCTGCGGGAAGCGACGGCGGCGCTGCCGGGCGGCCCCTTCACGCCCTGGCCTGCCAAAACTTCCGAGCCCGGAGGTGCCAGGCTGCCGGCGGGCACCATGGCCGGGCTGACGGCGGCCGCCGTGAGGTCCGCCAAGGCCAGGACGTGGCCCGCGGGGAGGTCGCGGGCAGCCACCAGCACCGGGGCCGTGGCCGGGGGAGCGGGTGTGAGTTGTTGGACCGCGATGGCGGCGGCGGCACAGAGCAGGAGGGCCGCGGCGAGCCGGCGACGGCGCCGGACCCAGCGCCACAGCCGGTGGGGTGCTGGGGCTGGGTGCGGCCGGGCGGACCAAGGCCGGCCCCATGGCGCTGACGAGGGAGGGGCGTAGTATCGCTGCCGGCTGCGCCGTGCGGGGCTGGTGGATGACCTCATGGGGCCACGCTAGGCGCGCCCCGGATGCGTGGGCAGGGGCCCGCTGCGGGAATGTGGGCAACGGGCGCCTCACCGCCGGCTGTGGAGGGATAAAGACGGACCGCAGGGGGATATTCCACCACGTCCCGGAGTCCATCGGGCCGGCGTCGCAGGGCCGGTCAGCTTGTCAGCCAGACTGCCGGGCCCAGCCGGGCCTCAGGGGTCCAGGCAAGCCTCAGTGGTCCAGCCCAGACCGCCAGCCGGCCTGTTTTGTACGGTTAGCTGGCGACCGGAGCTGCGGCTTTGGCCGTTGAACTTGAGGTGGCGGACGCGGAAACGGACTCGCTGCCGGTGCTCCCCGAAGCGGCCGTGCTGCCCGCACCCGAGGCGTTGCTGGCGGCCGGAACAGTGCTGGAACCAGAGCGCGAATCGGTGCGGTAGAAGCCGGAGCCCTTGAAGACGACGCCAACGGAGTTGAACTTCTTGCGCAGTTTTCCGCGGCATTCGGGGCAGACGGACAGGGAGTCGTCACTGAACGACTGCTGGATGTCGAATGCATGGCCGCAATCTTTGCAGGCGTACGCGTAAGTGGGCACTGGTTTCCTCCTGGATGCATGCGTAGGGACCGCAGTTGCCGGTGCAGTGGTGCTTGCACTGGCTGGCAGTCCTAGGTCCCGAGTGCTAATTCTAGCACCGCTTACCATAACGTCCCGGGCACGTTACTTATTTCACAAGCCTTGGTTTACCGCGCCGCAGGGCGGGCCGGGCTCCATCCGTCGGGGGTCACCAGCCAGCCGACGGGCTGGTCCAGCACGTCGTGGGGGAGGACGCCCGCGGGGAACACCTCCCCGACGTGGACGACGGCGGCCGTCGGCACTGCGCGCTCACCGCCGGCAGCGTGGGCAGCCCGGGCGGCAAGAAAGCGGTCGTAGTAGCCGCCCCCCTGGCCCAGGCGCACGCCCGCCGTGTCCACCGCCAGGGCCGGCAGCAGAATGCCGTCCACCGCACCCAGCTCGGAGAAAGCCAGCCGCGGGCCCACCGGCTCCATGACAGGGGCCAGGTCGCTGCGGGCCAGCTCCACGCCGGGGGTCCATGCAGTCCAGGACAGCCCGTGCCCGGGTTCGCACACGGGAACAAAGACCGGGTGACCGGCGGCGAAGAGCGTCTCCAACAGCGGGCCGGTTCCCGGCTCGCTGCCGGAGGAAATGAAGGCGCAAACCATCCCCGGGGAACTGCCCCCGCGCAGCTGCGCGGCCCACCCGGCCCCGGCGGCAGCCAGGCGGTCGGCGGCGAGGCGGCGGGCGGCGTCGTCCATGGATAGGCGGGCGGCGCGCAGGCGCGAACGCCACTCGGACTTGGTGCGGGGTGTCATGGGCGGCCTGTTCGGAGGGGACGGTGCGTGCTTCACCTGCCCAAACTAGCAGGACGCGGGGCGGGGAAGGGGGCGTTATCCGCTAGCCTAAGAGCATGACTGATGTTTCACGTGTACGTAAAGCCGTTATTCCTGCGGCCGGGTTGGGGACCCGTTTTCTCCCGGCGACGAAGGCGATGCCGAAGGAAATGCTGCCCGTGGTGGACAAGCCGGCCATCCAGTACGTGGTGCAGGAGGCCGTCAGTGCCGGGCTGACGGATGTGCTGATGATTACCGGGCGGAACAAGCGGGCCCTGGAGGACCACTTTGACCGGGTCCCGGTCACGGAACAGCTGCTGGAGGCCAAGGGCGACACGGAGAAGCTGACGGCGGTCCAGCATGCCACGGACCTTGGCGAGATCCATTATGTGCGCCAGGGGGACCCGAAGGGCCTGGGGCATGCGGTGCTGCGGGCGAAGACCCATGTGGGGGATGAACCGTTCGCGGTGCTGCTCGGTGATGACCTCATTGACGAGCGTGATGAGCTGCTGACGACGATGATCGAGGTGCAGGCCCGCACGGGCGGGTCGGTGGTGGCGTTGATCGAGGTGCCGCGGGAGAAGATCTCCGCCTACGGCTGTGCGGACATGACCGTGGTGGACGGGGAGGCGTATGTGAAGGTCAACCACCTGGTGGAGAAGCCGGCGGTGGCCGATGCGCCCTCGAACCTGGCCGTGATCGGCCGGTACGTGCTCCACCCGGCCGTCTTTGAGGTCCTGGAAAACACGCCGCCGGGGCGCGGGGATGAAATCCAGCTCACGGACGCCCTGCAGACCCTGGCCACGCGTGAGGGCGAGGGCGGTGGCGTGTACGGTGTGGTGTTCCGGGGCCGGCGCTATGACACCGGGGACAAGCTCAGCTACCTCAAGGCCGTGGTGACCCTGGCCTGCGAAAGCGAGGACCTCGGCCCGGACCTGCGCGACTGGCTGGGCGAATTCACCGCCGAGCTGGAGAAATAACGCCCGTGTGGGGCCAGGCCATTTGGCCGGTGACGCTCGAATCCGGTGACCTGGTCCTGCGCCCCATCAAGCTGCGGGACAAGGCGGAGTGGACGCGGGTGCGCGCCCGCAACGAGGCCTGGCTGCAGCCGTGGGAGGCCAGCAACCCTGCCAGCCAAGGCGCACTGCCCACCTTTGGCGGCATGGTCCGCGCCCTGAACGAGCAGGCTCGGGCGGCCGCCGCACTGCCCTTCGTCATCACCGAACGGGTGCCCGGGCGGGCCAAGCCCGTCATCGTGGGGCAGCTGACGGTGTCCTCGATCATGTGGGGCTCGGCCATGATGGCGACGCTTGGCTATTGGGTGGACCAGGACCGGGCCGGGCGCGGCATTGCACCGACGGCCGTGGCCCTGGTGACCGACCACTGCTTCCGCACCCTGGGCCTGCACCGGATGGAGATCAACATCCGTCCGGAAAACGGCCCCAGCCTGCGCGTGGTGGAAAAGCTGGGCTTCCGTGACGAGGGCCTGCGCCCGCGCTACCTGCACATCAACGGGGACTGGGCCGACCACCGCAGCTTTGCGCTGACGGCCGAGGAGGTCCCCGGGGGCCTGCTGAACCGATGGCTGGGCAGCCTGCGGTAGCCGGGCCGCAGTAATTGTTTGACCACCTTGCGACACACCGGCAGTAATGCTGCTGGCGGCATGTTTGGCCTCTAGGGTTGAAATGTGGAAGCGACGCCGGGTTTCCCATTTTTGGTGGTTGTTGTGACTGCCACGCCGCAGCCGGCACAACAGACCAGCAGTAGCAGGAGACGTCAATGGAACGCATTATTTCCGACGCCCACACCCCCGTGGAGCCGGAACGCCCATCCGCCGCGCCCGTTTCCGGCCATCCGCCACTGCGCATTTACTGGGGCCGCACCGCCGTCGCGGCGGTGGGCCTGATTGCGCTGTTCACCGCAGTGGTATCCGGCGCCCTGACCGTCGTGGACCTTGGCTCGGCTCCGCTGGCCTGGGCGGGCCTGGTGGTTTTCCTGGGCGTCCTGGCCGGACTGCGTGCCGTGGCCGTGCGCGATGACAACGCCCGCCTGGCTGCTGCCCGCCGGGCCGCTGAACGCGCGACGGCGGACGCGGCGTCCGCGGCATCGACCGGACCCGCCGTGGAACCGCGGGAGACGGTCCTGTTCGACGGCGCCTCGGGCGGCCTTGAGGCGGACGCCACCCCGGTGCAAAAGCCGCTGACGGCCGAGGAGCTGCGCAACGCCGCCCTGCGGGTCGCCGCCAAGGGGACGGCAGACGCCAAGCTGGCCCACACACAGACCCTTGCCGAGGGAGAACTATCCGCCGAAACATGGGTGCCGGTGGATGTGCCCAAGCCCGCTTATGTCACGGCTGCCCGGGCTGCCGCCGCGGCCGCCATGCCGCTCGCCGTGCCGGAAGTCCCGAAGTCCGCCGGGACCTCCATCAAGGCCGACCAGGCCGGAATTGGCGTACCGCCGGTTGACGGCGAGGCGCCGGCCGCCGTCGTCATCGGCGGGGGCTCGGCAGAGGAAGCACCGGTTGCCGCCGCCCCGCAGGCCAACAATGGCCGCGGGCTGAACAACCTCGACGTCGTGCTCCAGCGCCGCCGGGCATAACGTCCCCGCTGGCCGGGCAGCGAGCCCTGCGTAACGTCCCCGCTGACCGGGCAGCGAGCCCTGCGAGCGCGTCGAGACCAGGGGACCGATAGGCGGGCTA
>NZ_JAAMFN010000010.1 GCF_013376095.1 Arthrobacter sp. SDTb3-6
GTTTATCTGTAGTTGGGGTCCAGCACCGGCTGTTTGTGCGGGTCAATGATGAGGCGTCATTGGTCATTCGTTTTTTGAGATGCGGGATTCTCAGCGTCTTGATGTGTTGAAGGAGCGTCGCTGATGCCCGGCAACAAAAGTGCTGAAAGTATTGATGCAATTGCTGTGAGCAGTGCGAGGGTTCCGAGGCCGGCAGCGATGCTGACGGTTGTTGCGATGGCCCCGACGATGAGCGGGCCGGCGGCGTCACCAACCTCCCTGCCGATTTCTGCCGATCCCATGGTTCGACCCATGCGTTCCGGCGGGGTGGTTGATGCGAGATGCGCGAATCCCAGGGGTGTGGCGATCCCGATGCCGCACCCTATGACAAGCGCAGCCAGGTAGAGCGTTATTGGTTGAGGGACGACAGCGAGCAGGACGATACCTGCCGCGATGAGGGCCAGTCCCAGGCTCATTCCGACCCTGGAGGAGACGCGTCCTTGGTCCCTCCAGCGGCCAACCAGGGGTTGGGTGATTGTGGAGGATAGCGCCAGGACCGCAACCACGGCCATGCTCGCAATCAAGGGCAGGTGGAGCGTGGTGCCCAGTAGTGGCAGGAATCCGACGGCTACACCGAGGGCGCCGGTTGCGCCGGCCAACACCATGGTGGGAATGAGGAAGGTGCGTTGGGTGCTTTGGCGCACCAGGTCGTTGATGGTGTAACGGGGACGCGGGAGGATCGGGAGAGTGGGCATGGAGATGCTGACCCAGAGGGCGGCCGCAGCGGAAATGACTGCCATGGTCAGAAAGAGGGCGGGGAATCCGCCGATCCAGATCAGGCCGGCTCCCAGCAGCGGGCCGAGTACGTACCCCAGTCCCTTCCAGGAGCCGTATTTGCCGAAGTACCTGCCTGCGGCATCTGGCCCGGACAGCCTTGCCACGGCTGCGGAGGATGCGGGAGAAAAAGCTGAAGCGGCAGCTCCCTGGCCAAGGCGTGCAATACCGATGATGAGCGGGGTGGTTCCCAGGGTGCCGATGAGGGATGCCAGGGCGAATGCGACTAGGCCTGCAATGATGACGGGCTTGGCCCCGATCCGGTCACTGAGTGAGCCAAAGATGGGTTTGAGAATGACTTCGGCCACGTCATAGAGGGCCAGCAGCACACCGAAGGTGAACAGCCCGAGCCCTATTCCTCCGCTCTCCGCGCCCAGGCCGGCGGCGATGCTGTGGGCGCCAAACGCGGTGGTGAATCCCGCAGCATAGAGCGGGGCCAGGCCCCGGATAGGTGGCCTGGTTGCGTCTGTCTGCATCTTGGGTGGACCAAGCGGATTGGGGTGGATTGGCATTTTCATGAGGTCCGCTCGTCCGGAATAACTGTTTTGCCGCCAGGTGCAGTGCCGGTGTCCTCGGATACTCCGTGGACGGCCTGGTAGACCTGCTCGGCGTACCCCTCCAGGAGAGTTGAGCAGGCACGCAATCTTGATTCGGCGGACTTGGCCTCGGGCAGTTCCAGGACGTCGCGTTTTTTCAGGTCGCGGTACCAGCGCCGCAACCGGTCCAGGCTTTGTTCTTCTTCCTCCAGCTCGGCGAAGGTGAATTTCTTCTTCTGGATTTCCCTGGCAATTTCTGCCTCGAACTTGCCACAGTCCGCCGTGAACTCGGTCCATTCATCAACGCGAACGGCCATGAACGCGTCTCGAATCATGGAGGCTGAGGCATCGTCGCGCGGGGATGCGTCGATGATGACAAGGCTGCCGCCGCCGTTGCGGCAGAGCTCCCCGGCCCGGTCAAGATCGGCTTGGAAGGTCGGCCCCGCAGGTAGTGCCCACACGCCGGTGGAGACGGGGACGGCGCCTGACTTGCGCAGCTGACGCCACACGGCCACTCGGTGGCGGGATGGGTCGGACGGAACTTGGGGAAGAATCAGCACCCACTCAATTTTTTGTGTCACACTGGGAATTGTAACATTTGTTACTTTGTGGAGGAATGATGGTTGAGTCAACTATTCGCAGCACATTGCTGGACAAGACATTCAAGGTCAGCCTGGTCCTCAAGGGGCTGGACGGGGTATTGGAACTGGTCGGTGGAATCCTCCTTCTGCTGGTTTCTCCGGCGCAACTGGGCTTCTTGGTTCAGATCCTGACCCAACATGAACTCTCCGAGGACCCCCATGACCTCATCGCCACAGCTCTCGTGCATCTGGCAGGGACCATGACCGTCTCCGCAACCCTGTTTGGGGCCATCTACCTGTTGCTGCACGGGATGGTAAAGATCGTCCTGGTCTGGGCGGTGCTGAAGGACAAGCTCTGGGCGTATCCGTGGATGATTGCCTTCCTTGGCGTCTTCATCCTTTACCAAAGCTACGAGCTGGTGGTTTCCTTTACCTGGGGCATGGTCCTGCTGACCGCCTTTGATATCTTCATTGTTTGGCTCACTGTGCACGAATACCGGGCACACCGTTCAAAAACGAAACCCGCGAGACCGCGGGAACAACCAATCACAGGGGGCATGACGCAGCCCAAGGGACGATCGGAGGGCCAAAACTTGGCAGCCGCCGACCACAGCACACCTGGCCTGGAAAATCCGCAGAATCACGCGGATTCTGCGCCCGCGGATTGAATCTGTGACGATAAACGGAGTCATAATTGGACCCGAACAAGCCAAAAACGTGACCAACTTTTCGATCAAAAACGTGAGCACAACGTGATTTGGCGTCTCAGGGCAAGCGTCCGAAACAGTAAAATGTTACGCGTCGCATAGTTTGGCACGCATTGGTCATCGTGGGTGACGATGCAGCTGCTGCGGTTCGTGCATCGTTGGCGGCGTCAGCGTGACCACCAGATGAGCTATTCCCGCTGACGCCCAAAATTTTGCAGTAGCCAAATTGGCGGCATGATTCTGCCCTCCGGCCGGTGGCGGCCTGAATCATCCGTTCCGGGTGCTGCGGGTTCAACACGAACTGGCCCCTTCCGCGTTGTGGACATGGTAGGCAAGAGTCATTGACATGAGCGTTTTATGGAGGAAGAGGAGCGGGCACGATGATGGTCGTGGGCAGCCCCGAACAGAGCGAGACAGCCCTGCTGGCCGGCGAAGTTGCCTGCCCTCATTGCTCGGCGCCGCTGCGCGCTCACGGGCACGCCAGCACCCGGACCGTGCGCGGCCTGGGCCAGGAGCGGCTCACCGTACGGCCGCGACGGGCCCGGTGCGGCGGCTGTGGGCGCACCCAGGTCCTGTTGCCGGCCGCGTTGGCCCTACGCCGGGCCGACACGGTGGAGGTCATCGGGACCGCGCTGGCGGCCAAGGCGGCCGGCAACGGGTACCGCACGATCGCAGCGGGGATGGGCCGGCCAGTCTCGACGGTGCGGCGCTGGTTCCGGCGGGCACCGGAGAAGCACGTCCACTGGCTGCACGAGCAGGCGGTCAAGCATGCATTCAGCCTCAACCCAGAAATCCTGGCTGATCTCAAACAGTGGCCGAGCCTACTGGGCCGGAGCCTGAACATACTGGCCGGCGCCGCACTGGCCTTCAACCGCTTGGCACGCGCCGAGCTGCCACCGTGGACCGTGATCGGGTACTTCACACGAGGTAACCTACTCAGCCCACCCCTGCGCACCTAAACGAGCGACGAGATCGTGCTTTGCCATGCACTGGAACAAACGCCACCATGACGACGACACTGAAATTCATCCACAAACACCCGGCAGCTTTGACGGCCGCCGCGTCACCATGACGACCAGACCATCATTCCCTTCGTCATTCAAGGTGACGTCGCCATCGTCAAACAAGGCGACGGTCAACAAGTAAAACCGCAGGTCAGAGCAACATTTGGTGCCCCGGGCCGGACTCGAACCGGCGGCCAAGAGAAACTCAGGACCCTCATGCCAACAGGCTCCATTGACCGTCAAAAACCTTGTGTTTCCGGGGGAGTGTGGAACAACAGGGCCCCTTTGACATGCCAAGGATTGCCATGGGTTTTCGTTGAAAAACGTGAGTAAAACGTGACGTGCACCTGCAGCACCGGGATGGAGCTGTTGTTTGATGGCCGTTTGCAGGTTCATCAGAATGGCTGGTGACATGTCGACAGCTGTCATGGGTGGGTGTCATCTGCCAACAAATCTTGTTGTCTAGGGAGTGGTTTCATTTCCCGGGGAAGAGTCTCCGGTTTGGCAGATAATTCAGATTCTTCGTGGCGTTTTCGGGGGTGAGCTGACCATGAATATCAAGGCATCAGCAGCGGTTTTGGCCTATGGCAAGGCACCGATTTGGTTTTCCGGCCGGCCCCGATGAGTAGCATTTACGTGACCTTGCTGCGAACAGTCGGAGGTCTGATGCGAGAAACGATCTGAGACCGAATTCTTGGCGGCGGGTCCGAAAGTCCAACCCGAGGAAATCCTGCGACTTGGTTGTCTGAAGAGTGCAGATGAAGGGGTGTCCCACTTCCATGGAAGTGGGACACCATAGATTCTCAGGAGACAGGTGCGCCCCTCATTGTCTTACCCTCGATGCAGAATGATCGGGTGAACAAATTTGATCCCGATTCCGTGGCAGTGATGTTGGCCCTCGATGCTGCCATTGCCTACCACCCCGACCCCGGAGACGGACCATTGCGCCGATTCTCGGTCTGGGCACAGCCTCACGTGATCATTGGTGATCGCACGGGACGTGTTGTTGCCTACACACGCAACTGCGGCTTGATAAAGATGCCGGATGGCGAGGGAAACACCGCACTCGAATGCTACCCAGCAGTAAGCATCAAGAGAGTGAACCCCACCTAAGAAGGATTACGAGGTCACCTCCGGCAAGTCCTCGGAATCGTTGTGCAGTGTTGACCAAGGGCCAACCAGTGTCCGTTCCGCGCCTATGCCTTTTTTTATCTCGCGTCTTGTGGGGCGTGCTACAACAGTGGCGTACGGGCGACCCTGTAGACCATGCCAGATAGTCCCATGAATATTTATATGCATTTCCCAGTCTTGAGAGTCAAGGCCTTCTAGCTTCATGGGAACAGCGGGTTCCAGCGGTCCCCCCTTGACATTTATCAAACCGCCATCGGCCCTTTTGAGCTGCCAGCCAATATCTTTGACAGATGCAGTCCTATGGCCGGTGTTTGCTAGGTGAACGGTTAATGACCATTTAGGCTCCGTGGGCTGCTCACTCATCCACGTCACACCGCACTGTCCTGAGACAGAGAGGCTTGGACTATCAAGACGAGAGCGGTGATACTGCCAGTAAAGGCTCACCGTTGCCAGGAGGAACGCCAAGGTAGAAACGATGTTTGCGTATACCTTTGAATAGTCTCCGCCTGGATGGGCAGGTTGTTCCGCGGGGTTCATCGACTCAATGGGTACTACAGGTGGGGTTTGTAGCAGATCTGTCACGTCAAATATCCAAGGATTCATGCCATAACTGTCCCATGATCGGCCACCAATCTTTGCCCCTCCACAGGGTGTGCGCCTGTTGAGCGTGCGGGTTGAGCGATAAGACAAGAAGTCCGCCAGCTGCAAAGGCACAGCAAATTGGCAGCGCCCCTGTAACGTCTAAACCGAAGTGGCCAATCGTCCCCCAAGAGTGAACTGCACCCCGAAAGTTGGACTCGGTGAATAGGAGTCTACGGGGTCTGAGGATGATCCATACGGGAATTCACGCTAAGGGGATCGATCGCGCGGAGTGTGCCGTTTGGCTCCCCATCATCGGGCTTTTCTCGGGCAGGGTATACGGCAATCTGACACCTGCAGAAAGACGTAGGTTCGAAAATTCCCGAAACCGTCTGCACTTGCTCCGGTGAAGGACCCGCGTGCGGGCAAACGTTGTCCAGCTTCCGTCGTCAAACTGTGAGCCAGCGGTTACCTCCGTCAGCGAGGCCTTAGCGTACGATTCATTCCGTTTTCTGAAGCGACCCCGATCACGCCGACCACCACATGCGCGTGCTCATGTCCGGAACAGGCCCGTTCGGGGCTTCTAAAGACCGCGCCGAACGCGGCGAGGCGCTATCCCACGTCTAGCCGCCCGAAGGGCCGTTCCCCGACGAGCGCCTGCTGGCCGCCGAATGATCGTGAAGGGCGTTCGGCACCAATTGAGATGAACCCCAGAGGAGACAGACGCACCGTGACCGAGCAGTGGATCTACGAGCGTAACGCCGACAACTCCGCACGTTTCTTACTGGGCACGTTGGGCGTGAACACACTGATCTGCGTCGGCGTGAACCCCAGCACCGCGAGCCCGGGAGATCTGGATACCACCCTGCGCAGGGTCCGGGGCTACGCGGAGAGGAACAAGCACGATAGCTGGGTAATGCTGAACCTTTACCCGCAGCGGTCGACCGATCCCAAGGGCATGCACGTCACCCTCGTTCCGAAGCTGAAGGTCGAGAACGAGCGACACATCGCCGAATTCGTCAATGGTCGCAAGCTCACGCTACTGGCAGCCTGGGGCGAGCCAATCAAGACCAGGGGGTACCTTCGTCAGACGCTCGAGGGGATCGTGAGAATCACGGACGCCTCTGCCTGCGATTGGATATCGATCGGTGGGCTCACAACTAAGGGACATTCGCGCCATCCGTCGCGAGGCATTTACCTCTCATTTGAGAGCTTCGATGTCGGGGCCTATCTGCGCGGTCTGTAGCCAGAGAGATGCAGGGTGCATCGCACACGCACAGAGGTGTAATGCTTGCGCCACCCGACCGGGTCTGACCATTTCGTATGGGGATGCCCGCCGGCCGCACACTGCGTCGCAGCAGGCGGAGCATAGCCGTCGGGATAGGACGTGGAAGTCGAGTGCTACGCTGGCCGAATCAACCGGAAGGCAGTGCGACGTGACCAAGTACGAGCTGGACTACAACCTGCGGCACCACATGTCCGAGGAAACCTGGGCGGAGTACAAGCGGCTCACCGTTGTTGCCAATAAGCCGCCGTGGTCGGAGCTTCCCGCGACTCGGGTGCTCTACATCACTGGGGGCGTCCTGACGGCTTTCCTGCTCGTGCCTATCGGTATCGCCATCGGGAACAGCACGGATGGCGGTAGCAGTGCCCTGCCGTGGATGGTCGCCTTTAACGTCATGCTGTTTCTGACACTTCTCGTACCGCTATTCACGGTCTTCCGGGAGACCCGTGTGGCCCGCGAGAGGGCGCTGGCTCAAAGAGATGCTTTGGCCCGCACGGTGGAGTTGAAGAGCCCCGGAGTTCGTCGCTCATACGATTACGAAGACCCCATGCCGCATTACCCCGTCACCGACGAGTACAACCCCAGCCTCTATATGGCCCGCGGCGGGCCTGCGACGGCGCAGTGGCTTCGAGACACCGGCTACGGCGACTGGGAGACATACGAGGCGAACAAGCCGGACTGAGCGCCCGCGAATCCCCAGCCGGGCTACCGGCCGAGCTGCGCCTCTCGCCCCGGGGTCGAGGATGATCCGTACGGAAATTCACACTAAGGGGATCAAATTGCATGGAATGTACCGGTTAGCCGTTCCCGCGCGGAACACCACGAGCACCGACGACGTAGTCCTTGTTTCGGTGAGTCGTGTGCTGGCAGGCTTACTGGCAGGTGCGCCGAAGTAATGTCGGTGGGCTCGACTAGGCTGGCGGCACGACCCCTATGTCCTTTTTTACGTCGCCAGCCAGCAGGCGGAGCTGATGTCTTGGACACCCTTGCATCTGCTGAACCGAACCCAGATCATGCATGGAAAGCTCTCTCCTTGGTGAATGAGTGGATCCGCCACTCAGACGCCAAAGCCGGAGTAACCTTCGCTTTCACCGGTGTACTTGCAACCATGACGTTTAACCTAGTGAAAGACTTCACGTCTCGTTCACCACTCTTGGATGTCCTCGTGGCAGTAGTCTGCACGCTAATCATGCTGACCGGCGCACTCTGCCGTCACAGAGGACCGTTATTGTGCTAAACCAAGGGCTATTGATCGTTCCTATCTACGGCAAATCAGGGTAGAACTTGTCGTAAGCGTCGACGAGTATTTGGTTAGTTTGCGCTCCCTCTTCAGGTAGGTGCTCATTAATAGCGTTATGAACACTCCATGAAGGACCGTCGATCACCTTCGAAATCACTTGGATCATTTTTTCAGCCCCCAACGCGGTTAATCTTTCAAGCTCACCGAGACTAATCGCCAAGCAAGGAATGCCCGGATTCTGGAGATTCCCAGTGAACATGCTGTCGTTTGCGCAATGGATTGGCTCAGTGGTGACAATAAGACCGAGCTGCTTCAAATGCTTTGGAATCGCTCGGAATTTCTCGTGTTCACCGAGGATCAACTCGCTTGAATTTTTGAGCTGTCCCCGCGCCTTATCAATGGATTTTTCCAATAGTTGGTACGTCTTGTCTGGGTCACCCGAAAGTGCTGGTTGAGAGATTTTGGCGCCCTTGCATTCAATCAACAGAACCGTGTCATCGAAGATGGCAAACCAATCGACCGATAGTTTTGGTGACTTCGTACCGTAGTTAATCTCTGATAAGACCTGTCCGAATTGGGCGTATTCAAGTTGCTTCCCGACATAGGCTTCTACCCTGTGTCCCAGTTCAGAGGAGAAGTTCTTCCACGCCTCAAAACCGCGATAGTACAGATTCCCAACACTTAGCGTGTGCATGAGGTAAAAAGGCTGCGGCGCAACCAGGATGCCTTCTCCGATGTCTACTATCGGATAGCGCGTAAGCGGATTAAGGGCGAACCTCTTGAGGTGTTCCGGAAGTCCAGCAACTTGACTCGCCATCTCACGCGAGCGTTTCACCGTCGTTGTTAGATCTTCGAGGGTTTGCATTAGCTTATCTATGCGAACCTCTGAATAGGCCGGATCATCTTTCAGGATGCTTAGATCGTCTTTTCTGAGTCTTCCACCAACCGCCAGCATAATCGCTTCAATCAAGGCGACAGCCTGCAACCGGTCTTCAAGAGACATGCCAAAAATTTCAGTCCAGTCCCGCTGTGGCGCTTTAATCGGATCAATTTGAAGGTCCGGGTCACAAAACAGGAGATACGTTCGCGCAATTTCACTGGACATCGATAGTTGAAATTTGTACTGTTCGTACTGGTATGACCCGATCATCAAGTACTTTTCTTCCTGTGGCACTCCTTCAATTGAATCCGCGACACCATACAGGTAAAGCATCCGTGCCATTGCTTTGGGCGTTACCTCGTTGCTTCTAAGCTCGGTTCCGTATTGCATAGATTCTCGCGCCAGGCCAGCAAACGCCCACTGGCTATAGTGATTTTTGAGTGGATGGAATGCTTTCTCACCAAGCCTGTACGACTCTTTGGCTAGCGCAGGCAAAAGCTCGGAGGGCTTGTGTCGTCGTACCGCTTGCCTTACTGCTGACCACTTAGGCCATGATGCTTCATTCCCCAAATGCGTGGTTCCTAGTCTCTATACCCACAGGCCCGACCCCATACCAGTCGTGTCCTCTAAATACTTGTTGCCGGCACATAGGCTGTTCTGTTCTTCAGTTTTCCCCTCGCGCATTCACCCATGATTCCATCATTCACAAAGCGATGCTGCATACGTCCACGGGTACAACGATGTGTCCCACTCACGGTTCCCGATACGGACAGGCTCTGGGTAGCTTCCATTGGCAAGTTCTAGTCCCAGGGCTCTGGACATGGCGATTTAATAGATGCAAGGCCATCGTGTCGTTTTGCCGATTTTGAGGAGCGCGAACCGCGAGATGTAGAGGATCATCGCATCCTGCGGGATACATGACCTTTCATCAATTATATCGAGAATCCGCCTTGGAGCGCGGCGCTCCGGTGTCCAAGAGCCCTAGGATTCAACGAACTCAGCCTGCAGTCACCAGAGCGTGTCCAGAGTCCTGAGTCCAGTGACCACCCAGTTCAACTTGTCCGTAGCGTACGATTTGTTTCCCTTTTCTGCGGTGCCGCCATCGTGGCCCACGCTATGTCATATCCATAGTCCACAATTGATGGTATGGATATGGAGCTGCAAGGCGTGACCGCCGTCAATGAAAGAATTCTCAGGTGCCATCGGCTCAGAGCCTACGTTTTGGCAAATGACCGCACACCCCTGACCGACGGACACCTTGACGTCTACGCAGATGCTACAAAGATCTCCAACGCGAACTTCCAGCACCGCGTAAATGTCCAGGTGAAGGCCCGAGGACATAAAGCCGGGAAGAATCCGCCGAAGTCATTCACCGTTAAGTCGAACGACCTTCGAGGATTCTTAGAACTGCGCGGTGTTCTCTACTTCGTTGTATACATCAACAAAAAGACACTTCAAACCAAGTTGATGTACGCACTACTCACGCCGTTCAAAATCGAGAGTCTACTTAAGAAGATTCCGCCCAGTGGAGGAGTCAGCATCCGCCTCGAACCATTCCCTCAAGACCCCGCAGAAATCGAGAAAATCGTTCGATTTGCGGCAAAGGCACAATCAGAGGACCCGCGGGCTCGAATTGATTTCAATCTGCTTCAAGAGCCGGTAAGTATCACCCTGCATTCTGACAAGACGCTTGACCTTTCAGCTCCCCTGACCTTAACGCGAGATAAGGTCAACTACTCCGTCTCCTACCAATTCGCCGACGGCTCCAGAGTTTTCGCTGACCACGAACTAAAGATCATTCCGGAGGACTACTACGGGAGATACACCAACGTGCACGTTGAAGCCGGAGATTTTGAGTACTCGAATCCGCACCTGAGGAAAGTAGACGTCTCCACGGTTGAGCTCACCCTCTCCAAAGGAATAAGGATGACCATGTCTGTGGAAGGACCGACACTCAAATCCCCAGGCAACATCACTGTGTCCATGCGTCCCACACTCGAAGAGCGCCTCCACGACCTCGGCTTCTACTTCACACTCCTCGATGACCAGTCTCTCAAGATCAATGGCACCCTTCACACGATGCTCGTAACTCCCAGTGACGAAACCGGTGATCTTCGTGACCACTTGCACTTCCTAGAAACCATCGCCAACCTATGTGAACGCCTAGGCGTAGACACCCGACTCGTGGACCTCGATTCTCTTGAAGAGTACCGGGGCAAGCAGCTGCTGGCGCTCGAGGGCGTGTTGCTCCACGGTGAAACACTCTCCTCGGAACATCAACACGTAGGAAGAATCTCCCAACCTATCGGAGAGTGGAATGTCCAATTCATCGTGCTCAATGATCCACCCACCAATACATGGCGCTTGTACGGGACATTCGATCCAAACATGCCAGGACACATCGTTTCTCGATCGACGGACACGCACGATGCCCCCGCCATCGTCACTGTCTACGACGTGATCGAATACAAGTACCTTCCATTCACACTGAACCTGCACCTAGAGAATTTGGTCGCCGCATACCAAAAGGTCTCAAGCCATGCAGGAACAGATGATCGAGCCAACGACACGGTTCTAAGGCTCCTTCGCGCTGCCGACGACGTTCCCCGCAGACAAGGAGAATTTCTCACCGCCGCAGCCGAGCTCAACTCCTGGCTCCAAGCCAATTACGGAGAGCAACCCCACTATTTGATCAACGGTTGGCAAATCGCCGCACGCACAGGAGACCTGTCCTCACTCGACAAAGAATCCATTCGAACACTCAAACACCAAGCTGCTCGAGAAGTTGACGAACGCGCCAGAGAAACAGAACTTGCCTGCGCCATCCTGCTCCAAGATGATGAAGAGAGAGATTTCTTCTTGAATCAACTCGACACTCGTCTAGCCAAACGTTTCAAAACATGGCCCATCTGGCGCCTAACGGAAACCAACAGCACTTTCTAAACAACCGAAAACTGACCGACACAAAACAACCATGAACTCACAGTCCGCACTCCTCGCGCATGGCAACGAGCTATCTAAGAGTGCTCCGAAATGGAGAGGAGCCAAAAACCAAGGCCCGGTTTGGGGCGCTGATGACAACGCGGAAGTTTCGTTGACGTCCGTGGCGGTGGGATCCGCCGGAGGTTCCCCTTAGGGGATGAGTTGGCTGTATGGCTGAGCGGAAGAAGGGCAGTTTGGAATGGGCACGCCGTATTCGTGTCGCTGGGCCGTTGGTCCAAGGCATGATTGCAGAATTACGTGAGCTGAGGGCTTGGAGCTGACGCGCCGGCTCGTTCAGGGTGCGACGGGCTAGTTCCTTGCCAGTTGGGCTCGTTCGAATCCGTGATTACGACGAACGGAGGTCCAATACACGGCAGTCACAGTCGTAGGTCGCCCCTGCCTGGGAAAACCCCGAATTTCCGCGGATTTCCCCCGCGACGATTGAAAAACATGACGTCAAATGGAGCCGGAATCGACCCCGAAAAAGTCAAAAACGTGACCAACTTTTCGTTCAAAAACGTGAGTAGAGCGTGATTTGGCACCTCGGCGATCCCCGCTGAAACAGTAAAGCCGCAGGTCAGAGGCCCTTTTCGTGCCCCGGACTGGAATCGAACCAGCGACCAAGAGAATCTCAGGAGTCTCATGTCAACAGCCGCCGTTGACCGTCAAAAACCGCGTGTTTCCGGGGGACCGCGGGGCTACGGGCCCCTTTGATATGCCAAGGATTGGCACTGGTTTTCGTTCAAAAACGTGAGTAAAACGTGACGTGGACCTGCAGCGCAGCGCCGGACCTGCTGTTCGGAGGCTGTTTGCAGGTTCATCGACATGGTTGATGGCATGTCACTGACTGTGGAAAAAGGTCAGTCGCGTCTCAACAACCTGTGCTGTCCTGTCCGCGGTTTCAGTCCGGCCGACGGGGCTGCCGTTGGCGGCCGTGAACCTTGCTTATTTGGTGCATTTTTGTTGGACGCATGAGTGTGAATATCGACAAATCAGGCGATGGGTTGCTTTCGATTTGCCGTTCCGGTGGGTCTGAATTTGGATCATTTTCGTGATTCAAACTGCGAACCGGCAGAACACTGCTGCGCGGAACGATTCGCGATCGGTTGGTTTGCTACGGGCCCAACAAATCCGATGTCAAGCAAACCTTAGTCAGACCCAAGTCGTCCATGCCACGAGATTAATCTGACTCGCAATGGTGCCTCCGTCGCTCATACTGCGTCCGAGTCGTCGATTCTAGGATGAACATGGCGGGGAATGACTGTGTCCAGTAGCAGCATTGAGTAATGCGACTGGGTCCTTGGTTACCGCGAGTAGGCGATATACGGTGCATCTCGTAGGGCGCGGCCAAATCGCCAGTTTGGGTTCCCTAGAGGTCGAGATTGGCAGGACGGATAGAGAGTCGGCGCGGAGATCATCCGTGGGATGTTTCAGGAATGGGCGCCGGCTTGGGTGTGAGGCGTGGCGTCCGGGTGGGCGGGGTCCGCCCTATCGTGGACTCGCGCTGGACGAGCTGTGCTCCAAACATTCTTTGCTGTACTTCCCGGGTGCCTGGTCGTTCGATTTGTTCTAGGAGCAGATGACCGGCTGCCCTGCCCATCTCGTAGGCGGGTTGGCGGATTGTCGTCAGGGGCACGACGGCCTGGCGAGAGTAGGGCACGTCGTCGTAACCAACAATTGCGATGTCCTCCGGAATCCTGAGACCGGTTCGCAGGAATACTGTCTGGGCGCCGACGGCCACCATGTCGTTGGCGGCGAAGATTGCGTCGGGCCGTTCTGATTCGGGCATTGACAGGATTTGCTCGGCCGCTTCGATGCCGTCCTGGACAGTGAGGTTCGTGACGGTCACTGTCATGACTGTCGCCTCCGTGCCGGATGCTTCCACTGCCAGCATCATGCCCTTCAATCGGTCTGCCGATTGAACAACGTTATGTGGATTACCGAGGAAGGCAAGGTGGCGGCGGCCAATCTCCAGGATGTGGGATCCCGCGAGCCTGCCACCGCCGACATCATCAAACGTCACGGCAGAGATGAGGTCGGACGTCTCAGTCGGACCTACTACCACACATTCAATGCCACGGCTTTGAAGTTGCTCCAAACGGTCTTTGACCCGGCCTTGGGGGATGATCACCAGACCTTGGACCCGGTGGGCCTCAAACATGTCCAGGTTGGCCAATTCGCGCTCAGGATCTCGGTTGCTGTTGCTAAAGAATAGCGACCACCCACAGTCCCTGACAGCGTCCTCCACCCCTCGGGATAGATCGCTAAAATATGGGAGCCAGGCGTCAAGCAGGATCAGGGCCAAGGTCTTACTGGAACCTGCCCTCAACTGGCGCGCTGATTCGTTGGGGACGAATCCGAGCTCAGCTATTGCCGCCTCAACATTCTTGCGACTACGTTCACCCAGGAGTTGGGGACGATTGAGATAGTTGGACACCGTGGATGCGGAAACGCCCGCCAATGCGGCAACGTCCTTGACACTCGCGGCCATACCTCTCCTTCATGTAGCAATAGCTGTACTAGGGCCAGCATAGGCCCAGAGTTGTTACGTTGCAACAATCCGCTCATCAATCCGGGATGGAGGCGGACTTGGGGATGTGTAACGTTGCAAGTGACATTTGACACGTTGCAAGTGATCTCCTAGTCTAGTTTTCATCCACAAGTTGCAACGTTGCAGAATTCCTGTTGCACTCCAATGAATCCCAAAATTTTAGGTAGGAATCCGATGAAAATTGGTTGCCACGGTCTGGTCTGGACCGGACGTTTCGATGCTGAAGGCATCCGCCATTCTGTCCGGAAGACTCAGGAAGCAGGGTTCGACCTGATTGAGTTCCCCCTGATGGACCCTTTTTCTTTTGATGTGGCGACAGCCAAGTCGGCTCTGGCTGAGCATGGTCTGGCCGTTTCGGCGTCGTTGGGTCTCTCGGAAGCGACAGATGTCAGCAGCGACGATCCCGCGATCGTGAAGGCGGGGGAGGAGCTGTTGAACCGTGCAGTGGATATCGTTGCGGAGCTTGGCGGCACGGATTTTTGCGGTGTTATCTACAGCGCCATGAAGAAGTACATGGAGCCGGCAACGGAGCGGGGGCTGGATAACAGCAAGGCCGTCGTTGGGCGGATCGCCGACCGTGCCGCGGGTCTGGGTATCAATGTCTCGCTTGAGGTCGTGAATAGGTACGAGACGAATGTGCTCAATACCGGGCGGCAGGCACTTGGGTACCTCAACGATGTTAATCGAGGGAACCTCGGCATCCACTTGGATACGTACCACATGAACATTGAAGAGTCGGATATGTTCTCACCAGTTCTGGATACCGCTGAGGCTCTTCGCTATGTGCACATTGGCGAGAGCCACCGTGGCTACCTCGGCACCGGCAATGTTGACTTTGACAACTTCTTCAAGGCCCTGGGCCGTATCGGCTATGACGGCCCCGTCGTTTTCGAGTCCTTCTCTTCCGCCGTTGTGGCACCGGATTTGAGCCGCATGCTCGGGATCTGGCGCAACCTGTGGGCAGATAACGAGGAACTTGGCTCCCACGCGAATGCCTACATCCGCGACAAGCTGACGGCCATCAAAACCATCGAACTGCACTAAGACATCTAGATCCGGGCATTATGGGCCGCGGCGCCGCCGTTCCCACAACAAATACGTATCAAAGGAGATAACCATGCTGAAAAAGAGACTGCTTCAATCGGCTGCAGTACTGGCAATCGGAGCGTTGGCCATGACCGGCTGCACCAACAAGAACGCAACCAACAGCGGCAACGACGCCGGCAACTCAGGGACCACCACGATCGCTTTTGTGCCCAAGCTACAGGGCATTCCCTACTTTGAGGCGATGAACGCCGGCGGCAAGGAGGCGGCTGAAGACCTGGGTATTAACTGGCTCTACCAAGGCCCCACCACGGCAGATGCTGCCGCGCAGGCCGACATTGTCCGCTCCTTCATTCAGCAGAAGGTAGACACGCTGATTGTGGCCCCGAACGATCCGGACTCGATGGCCCCGCTGCTCAAGCAGGCACAGGAAGCCGGCATTAAGGTTGCCACCGCTGACACCGACGCGCCAAACTCGGTACGCCAGGTGTTCGTTAACCAGACCACTGAAGAAAACCATGGCAAGGCCCTCAGCGAGAGCCTGATGAAGGCCATGGGCGGCAGCGGCGAATTCGCCATTGTCTCCTGTTCAGAGACCGCCGCGAACCTAAACGCCTACATTGACGTGATCAAGAAGGACGTTGCGGCCAACTACCCGCAGGGCGAGCTGGTTGACCTGGTCTATGCCGGTGAGGACCAGGCCAAGGCTGCGGCCATGGCGACGGACCTGATGAATGCCCACCCGAACTTGAAGGGCATTGTCGGACTGTGCTCCGCAGCAGCCCCGGGCGTCGCGCAGGCCGTGAAGGATGCCGGAAAGATCGGCCAGGTCTTCACCGTGGGTGGCGGCACCCCGATGGCGATGGCACCGTACCTGAAGGACGGCTCATCCAGCGCTTCAGTGTTGTGGGACGTGCAGAATCTGGGTTACCTGACCGCTTGGACGGGCAAGGAGCTGGCCGACGACAAGCAGCTGCAGCCTTCCTTCGACGTCGATGACAAGATCAAGGGCGTCACTTTCGACGCGGCGACCAAGATCGAGCTGCTCGGCCCGCCGCTGATCTTCACCAAAGACAACGTCGACCAGTTCAAATACTGACATGATCCGGGTGTTGCCGCGATGCGGCACCACCCGGCCTTCAGCCCTCGACCATATCCCGACCAAGGACAGTGCCAAGTGAGTGAACAATCAACCACGCCCCGCATCGCCATGCGCGGCATCTCCAAGAATTACGGAGGCGTACGAGCCATCCGGCAGGCGGAACTGACAGTTCAGCCGGGCACCGTGCATGCTCTGGTCGGCGAAAATGGTGCCGGCAAGTCCACCCTGATCAAGATCCTCGCCGGCGCCGAACAGCCCGACACCGGCACCATCGAGTTCGACGGCAAAGCCGTATCGATCACGTCGACCACCGATGCCATCAAGCTCGGAGTCCAGACGGTGTACCAGGAACCGCAGCTCTTCCCGGAGCTGAGCATCACAGAAAACATCTTTATTGGACGCGAAATCAAGCGCGGGCCACGAGTTGACTGGGCTGCACAGGCGGCCCAGATCCACGAGTTGCTAGACATGATCGGCCTACCTCACAAATTGGCGACCGCTCCGGTCGGGGACCTTTCCATTGCACAGCAGCAGCAGGTGTCTATCGCCAAGGCAGTGGCGGGGGAGGCGAGCATCCTGATTCTCGATGAACCGTCGGCGATCCTTACAGACACTGAAATTAGCGTCTTGTTCTCCATTGTGCGGCGGCTGACAGAGCGCGGCGTTGCTGTCATCTACATCACGCACCGGCTCGATGAGCTCTTCGAGATCGCAGACACCGTCACTGTCATGCGGGATGGGGAAACACTGGACACGTATGCCATCCAGGATCTCACCGTGACCAAAATAGCCGAGCTCATGGTGGGTGGGATCGTCACCGAAAAGCGCGAAGTGCGTTCGTTTGACGATGTTGTCCCGACGCTTGAGTTGCACAATGTCGACGTTGGACAGCTTCTGCGGGGCATCGACCTCCAGATTCGTCCCGGTGAAATCCTGGGTCTCTACGGTCTGCTGGGGTCCGGTGTCGCCGAGATTGCCGAGGCCGTTTACGGCATGAAGCAGCCCACTGGCGGCCACATGCTGTATCAGGGAAAACGCATGGTGAACAAGGGGCCGGCAGCGGCCAGGCGGCGGGGCATCACGTTGGTGCCGGCCAATCGCTCGGCTCAGGGCGTTTTTTCCTTCCAAAGCATCCGGTTCAACATCTCCATTGGCGATCTGGCCAAACTCAGCCCGCTGAAAGGCTGGATCAACAGGCGCCGTGAACGCGAGATCGCACTGGACCTGATCAAGCGACTGGGCGTCAAAACTCCCAATGAAAACCAGCCAATCAGTGCCATGTCCGGCGGCAACGCCCAGAAGGTGGTCATCGCCCGCCAGCTGCTGTCCACGCCGAAGCTGCTGATCCTGGCCGAACCCACCCAAGGGGTGGATGTTGGAGCCAAAGAAGAAATACACCGCCTGATCGGCCACCTTGCCGAATCCGGCACCGCCGTTCTTGTCGTCACCACCGACCTTGCCGAGGTGTTGCGGATTTCCGACCGTGTTCTCGTGGTCAGGGAAGGCAAAATTGCAGCCGAATTTGGCACGGACGCGACCCAGGTCGACATCCTTGCCGCAGCCTCCGGCGCCATCTCCACTAGGAATGAATCATGAGTACCAATCTGGAATCCCGCTCTCCGGCCACGGACGGGACCCCCGCGCCGCGGAAAATACTGCCCAGCCTGGTCACCGGACAGGAAGGTGTCCTTATCGGCATCATCGCCGTCCTTTGGATCCTGCTGGGCTTGCTGACTCCTGCCTTTTTGACTTCCGGTTCCATTCTGCCGCTACTGGTAGCAGTCGCCCCGATTGCCTTGATCGGGGTCGGGATGACGTTCATTATCATCACCGCTGGTATCGACGTGTCCGTGGCGGCCGCGATCATGGTCACCGCAGTCATCACCTCCCAGACCATGGTGGCCACAGGCATCCCACTGATCCCTGCCGTCCTGCTTTCCATCGGGGTGGGGGCGTTGCTCGGTTTGGTCAACGGCCTCCTTGTTGCCTACGGCAAGATTCACGCCATCATCATCACTTTCGGCACAGCAAATGTCTTCCAGTTCATCGGCCTGCGCTTCTTCGGGTCATCCACGGTCAACGGACTGCCCGATACTTTCGATGTCTTCGGACGTGGCGAAGCGGGACGGACGCTGGGCATCCCGCACAGCTTCGCCATCACCCTACTCGTGGTGGCCGTCGCATGGTGGTACCTGCGGCATGCCGCCAGCGGACGGCATCTCTTTGCCATCGGCGGAAACGAGAACGCCGCCCGGCTGGCGGGCATCAAGGTCAAACCATTGGTGCTCATGACCTACGTGATCACCGGTGCCCTGGTCGGACTGGCAGCCTGCTTCTTCATCGGCCAGGGCACATCGACCCTTGAGCAGTCCGTCGGTGCCGGCCGCGAACTATTGGTGATCGCCGCCGTCGTCATCGGTGGAACATCGATTCTCGGTGGCCGAGGCACTGTGTTTGGAACTCTCCTTGGCGCCATTCTTGTTCAGACGGTCACCTCAGGTGTCACCCAATTGGGTTGGCCCTCTCAGCTCTCGGACCTCTTTGTCGGAGTGGCCATTATTGCAGCAGTCGGAACGGATATTCTCCGTGAACGCTCCAGGAGGAAGTCATGACTACCACAGCACTCAAAAACAACGAAGTTGGACACCGGCAAGAGAACCTCGGCTACAGGGCGGTGAGAATGCTGCTCACGCAGCGGATCGCCCTCCTGGGTTTGCTGATCGTGGTGGTCCTGGCGATCATGACATCATTGGACTTCGCCGGAGCGCTGAGCGGTTCCTACGACGCGGACTATCTGGCCGCGGCCTTGATCAGCGCCGTGCCCCTGGCAATGCTTGGTCTGGCCCAACTGATGGTCATCCTCTCCGGCCGTGGCGGCATCGATTTGTCTGTCGGTGCCATGGTGTCATTGTGTGGCATCGTTTTCGGGTACTCCTACGGGATTTGGGACCTGGGACTCTTCCCCGCCATCCTGATCACTGCAGTTGCAGGCGTCCTCTGCGGAGCGCTCAACGGATTCCTTGTCGCCTACATGGGTTTCCCTCCGTTGATTGCGACACTGGCGACGTTCTATGCATTGAAGTCCCTGGCCCTGATCGTCAGCGGACAAAAACCCATTAGCACGCTGCAGATCCAGGACTTCTTCTCGGCAGCACAATCAGTGGAAATTCCGGTCATCGGCCACAGCCTGCCGGACGTCCCTTTGGGCATCTTCACCTTCCTGATACCTACCGCCTTGCTTGCCTGGGTGCTCCTGAACCGAACCACCTTCGGCCGGCGGCTGTACGCGCTGGGAACCAACGACGTCGCCGCAATTTGGGCCGGTGTCGACACCCGCGCCAACAGAATGCTGGCCTACGTGCTCTCGGGCCTGATTTCTGGTCTGGTTGCCATCGTCATCGTCGCCCAGTTTGCCTCCGCCCGGCCCGACGCCGGCGTATCCGGCAACGGACTGGCCTTGCCGGCAATCACCATCGCCGTACTCGGCGGCGTAGCGATCACCGGCGGAATCGGCAGAGTGTCAGGGATCCTGCTCGCCACCCTGCTCATAGTCTGGCTCAACGCCGGCATCCTGCTGGCATTCGCAGGCAACGAAGGCACCCAGCTCCAGCTGCTGGCCCTTGGCCTGCTGCTCATTGGCGCCTCACTCCTGAACAACGTGACGCGCAAGAAGTTCGGCGTACTTCACTGACCGGCCGCCTTGCTCCGGATGCCCCCAGGGGCATCCGGATCAAGACAGCGCCACGGGAATCCTCCTGGCGCAGCGGCCGAGGAATCGCCGGCCCACCCTTAGTCTTTAGAACGAACTCCGCACAGACCCGATGCTGGCGGACCATCATCCTGAAAGTATCCCGATGAATCCTTCTGTTGCGCCAGCTGTCTCTCCCGACGTGATAGTTGTCGGTGAAGCCCTTATCGACGTAGTCCACGCCCGAGGTACCGCCTCTGAGCATCCCGGCGGTTCACCCGCCAACGTAGCCTACGGCCTCGCACGCCTTGGTGTTTCAACCGGATTCCTCACCGCCATCGGTAACGACGCCCGCGGCCATGCCATTCACGCCCATCTGACAGGCGCTGGCGTTGAACTTCTCCCCGGTTCCCAGTCCATGCCCACCACATCAACAGCAACGGCAACACTGGCCGACGACGGGTCCGCCAGTTACACATTCGACCTCACCTGGGACTTGGCCTCCGCTACACCCACACACCAGCCAAAGATCCTCCACACCGGGTCAATCGCCAGCTTTCTCGCCCCCGGCTCCGGCAAGGTCAGATCCATCCTGCAACACTATGCCGGGACCAGCACCATCACCTATGACCCAAACATCCGGCCCGACCTGCTCGGCAGCCACCACGAAGCCCTAGCCATCTTCGAAGACCTCGTACCGCTGACCAATGTGGTCAAACTCAGCAATGAAGACGCCGCCTGGCTCTACCCGAACAAATCGCCCAAGGACGCTGGCCGACACATAATCAACCTGGGCACCGACCTAGTGGCAGTCACACTAGGAGCAGAAGGATCCCAGCTCCTGACCGCCGTAACGGACGTCAACATCCCGGCGGCCCCGTCAATAGTGGCAGACACCATAGGCGCCGGGGATTCCTACATGGCAGCATTTATCTCCGGCCTCCTCACCAGAAACACCCACGGCTGGACAACCTCCGTTCTAGAACCAATCGGCAGAATGGCTGCCATGGCAGCCGCCATCACCGTCCGACGACCAGGGGCGAACCCTCCCACCACCGATGAACTGCAGGCCCACTTGGAACAACCAACAGCCTGCTAGTCCGTGCCTCATTCCGTGATGGCCGCCCTCCAAACGGCAACGGTCTGGGTGATCAGGAAGATCGAAGAAGACGGTCCTGACGCCTTCATACGCGTGAGTTTTGTTCTGTTCCAAGTCGCTGAGTCCCGGAAGTACGGCGATCGAAGGCCCAAGTAGTGATTGGACCTGCTCGTCGCTGTCCGGCCGATTTCAGGAAATTCAGAATCGCGGAATCTAGCCATTTTTTGTGACTGAACGGTGAAAATGATGACCATCAGGTGCTGAAAGAGATGACCAGAAACTCAGGAAAACTCTGTTGAATTAGATGAATAAAAGATGACCGGGGCCATTTTTGCCTCTTAAAGGGGCTCTGACCTGTGGGGTATAACTGCAGGTCAGAGGCCCTTTATGTGCCCCGGGCCGGACTCGAACCGGCGGCCAAGAGAAACTCAGGAGTCTCATGCCAACAGTCATCGTTTCACGTCAAAAACTGCGTGTTTCCGGGGGAGTGCGGGGCTACGGGGTCCCTTTGATATGCCAAGGATTGCCATGGGTTTTCGTTCAAAAACGTGAGTAAAACGTGACGAGGCCTCGTAACGTAGCGCCGAAGCTGCTTGTTGAAGGCCGTTTGTAGGTTCATCGACACGGTGGACGGTATGTCACCGGTTGTCGAGATCAGGATATTGCGTGCCAACAAGCTGTGTTGTTCGGAATGCTGATTTGGACAAAGCTCGAACCCGTCCCAGCGGGGCCAAAAGGCTACTTGGAGGTGCCGATTTCACAGCAAGAATGGACGTGAATTGTGTCGTTCCTAGATGGAAAGCACTCATTCAGTCATCGATTTGCGGTTCTGGTTGGCCTGAAATGGGATCAGTTTCGTGAGTCAAAATACGAACGGATAGTAGACCGTGTGCAGAATAAGTTGCGATCGCCCAGCCGGATGCAGGCTCGATTTTTGGTATGAAGCCTGCTTGATCTTGCCCTCGAGTTGCAGATCCGGCATGTTCCGCTCCGATAGTGGTGAGGGGGTGTTTGCAAAGTCGTCCAGCTGACTGTGAGACCAGCTCGCTTGTGGGCTCGTGCCGAGTATATTCGGGCCGGGGTAGCTTTGGCAAGGATTCGCTCGCCTTTCAAGCGCAGGACCGTGATCTAGCTATTTCGTAGGGATGCCAGGACTCGAGGTGCAGTGCCTCGCCTGATCTGACATTTCTACCGTCGTCCCGTCATGTCCCTTTCCAGGGCAAGCCGTATTAGACGCTTCAACAGCCGCGCCACTTGGAAGCTATGAGAACCTGTTTCCTCAGCGTGGAGGCCAGTGAGGTGACGATTTACATGGTCTGCGGTGAAGAACCGTTTCACGGGCGTTGAACTCATGTGTGCTGTTACCGATTGAATCGGAAATTACGACGATAATTTCCAGTATGACTATTGAAACCTCACTTCGATCAATACGCGCCACGTACGCCGATCTAGACGGGTGGCAGGAGCGAGCTCGACGAATGCCGCCTGAGCAACCTGAGCGTGGTAGCCCACTCGCAGTGGACGACACCGTGTACCCGTGGCACGCCATTAGCGAGGCGGCCCGACTTTCATTGATGACATCGGGCGAGCATCTGCGACTAGCCCGAACGTCGATCGAGGCTGGTCAGGTCTATCCCAGCGCGCACTTCACCGTGCTTCGTGGTGCACTGGTGGGGGCAGCGCCAGCAGTATGGATTCTGGCAGCGGAAGAACCGGCGAAGCGTCAAGAACGCGGACTCACATTGATTGATGAGATGTATCGGCAACTGCAGACGTACTATGGGGAGCTGGCGGCCTCTCAGTTGACCGCGGAAGAACGAGCAGCTCTCAAGGGCCAGGTCGATTGGTGCATGGAGCGGCGGGGGCAAGTCGCGAAGGTTCGTCGAACGAATACAAAGCTCATTCAAACCGACGTCATCAAGTGGGCCCTGCATCATCGCTTCCCAGATGATCAACGACGCAGTGCGGGGAGATTACTCTGGCGGCAGGTGAGTGCTGACGCACACGTCTTAGGGTGGTCCATGTTCCAGCGCGGGAATGTGGTGACTTCGGACCGTCGCTCCGGCTTGGGAGTGAGCGAGTCCGGCGGGGACCTGTCACATATCGCCGAACCGTTCGTGGCTATTCATCTCCTCCTAAAGGAGGGCTGGTCTTTATTTGACCGCCTCTGTGAGTCCCCAGCACTATGATTTCCTGACGAAGGGACCGACGCTCGGTGAGGATCCTTTGCTGAAACTGCAAGGGGTGAAAGTCGTGACTCACGCTAATGCCGATGCTGAGGACGGGAGTGCATTCCGAATCCGGGTTCGCAGCGGCCGGCCGAAACTCGTATTGCCTTGCCAAGAAGCAGCCCTCCGCTTCGCCATGTAGCGGCTAGCGGCTGTCATAGGTACGTTTGGCATGCTCCAAGTGCTCTGACATTTGGCGCACCGCATCGAGAGGATTGACGACCGGGTTTGGTTCCGCAGTCAGGTCCTCATGTTCCCACGAATGGAGGTCCAGCCATCGTCGTTCAATCCCCATATTTGGCGGCATCGCGTCGTAATACATGATCGACTGGGAGGCCGTGGAGTCTCGGCGTTTCGCCGTGTCCTGAATGATGGACTCGTGCATCTTCAACCGTGGATCATGTTCCGGGTGGAAGAAGATGTGGCGATGGGCGGTCGCAATAATGAGATCGTTGAGCGCCATCGCCAGCCCACCGGGGAGATTGATCCTGTGGTCTCGTCTCAGTCGAGGCTGGTCATTGTGCAACGCGCCGGGCAGGTATAGGAACCGGTGCGGGTCGAGTGGGACATAGATGTCCCAGTAGCTTGCAGCGCGCAGTTGGTCCTCATCGTCCTGCCCATTGATGATTTGAACGGGAACGTCGGAAGTGAACAGACACAGGTTCGTAAACCCAATGCCCCATGGTCGTCGCGCCAGAAGAAAGGCGAGCGGTCCGATCTCTCGCGCAATGTACTCCAGGTGGGGATTGTTGCTAGCTAGCCGTGAGGGAAACGGCAGCGACTCGCCATCCAGTTTCCTTAGTCGTTCTCTTTGACGGGCTGTTCTGAGGATCTGTGCAGCGATCCACCATGCAATGGCATGCCGGGTTTCGTCCCGTGTCGGCCATTTTCCAGGCAGGGCACTATCAGCCGGTAGGCGCCCTTTATCGAGCACGAAACGAAATGCGGTGGCCGCCTCACCCTCTATGATCCCCAAGAATTGCTCCATATGGTGATGGGGCACCCCTTCAGGATCGGTCCCCCAGTAGAAGCCCTTGGCGGACCCCACATTGCGGATTCCTTGCGTGAAGTCGGTTTGGGGCCTATCTGCAAGGGCCGCTTGGATAACCTGGGTGGTTGCCGCCTGCTTGGCAAAGCGTTTGAGGTACATCACCGGCACGATGTGGTCGTTCGTGCTACCTGGCTTCATCTTCCCTGCCCCTCCTTGAATTTCTCGCAGCTGTCCGGCGCAAGAGCGCAATACTGAATTGAATATATCCTTCCCGTCACTCTAGGCGCGTCTTCCCGCTATACACGGTGCACTGACGCTGGACGTCTAGGCAGATCTGATCCAAAACTTTGGGTGCCACTGGCTCCGGTAGAGGATTCGCTTTCGGAACTCCTTGGCGGTCCTGTTGGACGTTCCGTTCGCGGGACATGGCCGGTGCTAACTGATCTAGAACTGCCGAAGTGGGATGCTAGTTCCGTGGACTTGAAAACAATCACCAATGCGCCAGCAATTGTCATTCGCCCGTATCGTCCCGCTGATGCTGCAGACACCATGGCGATATTCCTCGCCGCCGTGACCGATACCGCTGCCGCCGACTACTCACCGGAGCAGATTCAGGCGTGGGCACGCCCAGAAACGCGCGAACTATCCACCTGGCACGCCGCGATGCACGCGAGGAACAGTTACGTCGCGATCGTCGATGGAGAGCCAGCAGGCTTCTCAGACGTAGACCGGTTTGGGTATATAGACATGATGTTCGTGGACCCTCGTTTCCTAGGACTTGGGGTAGCACGGCAACTGCTTGCCCATGTGGAGGCCTACGCACGTGCAGGGCGCCTGACAGAGTTGACGGCCAATGTCAGCATCACGGCCAGACCCTTCTTCGAGCGATACGGATTCACCGTCGAGGCGAAACAACATCCTGTGATGATCGGCGTACAACTAACCAACTACGCAATGAAGAAGAACCTACTGAGCAACTGATCCACATCAAGAACGAAGTAGTTCCCAGCGGCAACAGTCCCGCTAAAAGGTTCCCTATTACTGGATAGTGAGTCGACACTTGGCCGATTGAATGAGCATCGCGTCGGAAATCTCTTGTCCCAAACCACCGTTAGGCTAGTGGTTCGAAGCTTACCGTCCGAGTCAGCGACGGGATCAGGACGATCGGAGGCCCAATAGTTAGCAGCCGCCGGCTGAAATAACGCTGATTCGGAAAAACCGCGGATTCCCGCGGTTTTTCTGCCCCGTAGGTTGAAAAACGTGACAACAGGCGCGGATTAATCGGATCTCAAGGGTCAAAAACGTGATCAACTTTTCGTTCAAAAACGTGAGTTGAACGTGATTTGTCCTTTCCGAGCGGCCGTCGAAAACAGTATAACCGCAGGTCAGAGGCCCTTTTTGTGCCCCGGACTGGAATCGAACCAGCGACCAAGAGAAACTCAGGAGTCTCATGCCAAAGGCCTCCATTGACCGCCAAAAACAGCGTGTTTCCCGGGGAGTGCGGAACAACACGGTCCCTTTGATATCCCAAGGACTGCCGTGGGTTGTCGTTCAAAAACGTGAGTAAAACGTGACGAGACCCTGCAACGTAGCGCCGGGCCATCTGTCTGATGGCCATTAGCAGGTTCATCGACATCGTGGACAGCATGCCACCGGTTGTCGAAATCAGGATATTACGTGCCAACTGTGTTGTCCGGAGCGCTGATTCGGGCAGAGCCACAAAACCGTCCTAGCATGGCCAAAAAGGCTACGTGGCGGTGCCGATTTCACAGCTGAAATGGACGTGAGTGGTGTCGTTCCTAGCTGGAAAGCACTCATTCGGTAATCGACTTACGGCTCTGGCTGGCCTGAAATGCGATCGGTTTCGTAGGTCAAAATGTGAGCGCCATCAGCATCGCTAGTCTTCTTGAGCGAGCCATTCCAGCCAAAGTGGAAGTTGCGAAAACGACCTTAAAGCTTTGGTCATCTCGCGACTGGTTGGTACATTACTATTGGGCAGACACCTGAGGAGTTGAGTGCGTACCTGATTCCGATCGTTCTCGCTGGGGTCAAGCATGGTGAACATCTTCACTAGTTGGCTGACTGCATTCGATTTGGCGCTCGGCAATGATTCCACGACCGCTGCTCGTGCCTGAGATTTCTCAACGTCATTGGGCTTAAGCGTTCCCAAGATATTACCCAAAGTATAAACCGCTGGCGGACTTGCGCCGGAGAGTGCTGCGAGAATGGTTGTTCTTGCCCAATCAATCTCGACAGACTTTGTCGCTATTGCTGCAACTACCTTGATCAGGATTTCAGTAGTCCCAGGTTCAGCACGGGGGAGAGCAGTGAGAAGAGCGGCAGTTGCGTCATGTCGGTCCGGCTCGTCTGCCACGAGAGGTAGGAATATTGAGGGAAATTCGTTCAAGTACCAACTCCTCTCGTTTGACAACATTGCCACCAGAATTGTTCGAGCTTGCTTCCGTTCATCGGTAGATGGATCCAAAGCGGGAAGATTCGACAACAGTTTTAGCTGACGACTCGGATTGGTGGCAAGGGCAGCGTCGAGTATAGCGGGGCGGGTTTTTGCCTTCTCCTCATTGCTGGGGTCTAGCTTCGGGAGGACCAACAGGAGCTGGATCAGGAGGTCAGGGTCGGCATCTGGAAGTGCAGTCAATACAAAAGTACGTGCCCAGGCCTTTTGCTTGTTGCCGAGGCCCAATATCGGAAGGGCCGCCAGGAGCTGAATCAGGAGGCCATGGTCGGCATCTGGCAGTGCAGTCAATACGAAAGTGCGGGCCCGCGCCCTATCCTTCTTAGTGGGTTCCAGTAAAGCGAGCACTCGGATGAGTTCGACGAATGAGCTGGCATCACTCTTGGATAGGGCATCAACTAGAGCATTGCACGCCTGGGTCCGCTCGTCATCGTTCCAAATTAGTGCAGAAAGTGACTTGGCCGCGTCGCCGGGGTCCGAATATTGTTTTCTGTAAGAGCTAGTCAGTGATACTATGAACGATTCACGCGCCTGACATCGGTCGTCGTCACCTGGTTTCAGTGTGAGCAGCTCGTCGACCAACTTTCGAATTGTCCAGTCTGCCGTGCCGTGCATTGCATTTATCACGGCGATGCGCGCGATGCTGCGTTCCTCATCGCTTTCCGCCAACTTCGACAGTATGCGGGCTCGATTGGCATAGCCATCCTCGCTGGAACTCGAGGCGGTAAAAGCGCGTAGAACTGAGGAAAATGCGTGCTGCCGATCAACTTTATCTTTCGTAAGAGCCAATAGAGCACTCGCCGCATTGTCGACTAACCACTTGTCGAGCCCGGGCAGCGCGTCGAGCACAATCTTGCGTGACTCTTTCAGATCATCATCGTCAGGATCTAGCGCAAGCAGCGAAGCAGTTAGAACGTCGATATTTTGCGAATTCTCGCGTCGCATTTCGGCCAGTATTACGCCTCGAGTCTGCATGCGCTCCTCGCTGCCTCCTACAAGTGACAGTAAAGCTACTGCGAATCCGCTTGGGGACCACAGTGTGGAATGCGACAATGTCTCCATTGCAGCCGCGCGTGCCCGCTCACGTTCCAAAGGACTGCGGACTAGTCTTGGGAGAACTCCGAGCAATTCCGGTTTGCCATACAGCCCTTCCTTGGAAAGGGCTGCATGTACCATCGTTCGTGCGTCCCACCTGTCGTCAGCATCTTGCAATAAGGTGGGGATTACGGCTGCAATGTCGGCAACGGCCCAAAAGTCGTCACTCTCATCGGCGCCATCGATTAACTTGGACATTGCCGCTATCGCTGCCCTGCAAGCCATACCGTTTGACAACGACCAATGCGCGGACCTCGCTATCCGCTTGGGGGCCTTGGGCGCGCACCTAATTCGGCATTCGTGGATAAGCACTTGTTGCTCCGGTGACCAATCGTTGGGTTCAGACTCTTCGGCCAGCGACAGTAATAGTCGGTCAACTTCATTCCGTGCAATTTGCCTTGCCGTATCCGGAGCCGGTTTGAGGGCCTGGTTCAGGATGAGGTCGAGAAGCACACCTTTTTGTGTCTCATTGTGCGCTGTGATCGATGCGGGTACCGATACCAGCCAGTCCGGATCAAACCATAAGTGTGGGAGAAGTATGAGAGCAGCTTCTTTCGCGTCCTTAAGACTAGCAACATATTCAGCTACAAAGTGTTCCAAAAAAGTCCGGTGTACGAAACGGCGGGTGATGTTGCCATCGAAGTCGACACTGATTTTCGGTGCGATATTATCTATGGCTCGGCGGTCAGCCAGCCTGACGCTGGAGGGTTGAACGAAGGTATCACCCCAGTCGCCCAAGCCCCCGGAGGTATTTCGAGTGCGAACTGCATCCCAGGCCCACTTCCTGAGGAGCACTTCACAGTAGTCGTGATCAGGTTCTCCATCTACTCCCGGGACGATTGTCGCCCACCCGCCCCTTAGTAACTGGCGTACCAATTTACGATAGAGGTCACGGCGCCTCGTGGGTAGCGGAGGGGCCTCTGCACTTGGCCTTTCGGCCAACAAGCAATAGAAAGTCAGCATCAATGGGACTACGGAGGCTCTGACCAAATCTGCGTGGGCATCAATCTGATCAATGAGTGACTCGCCGCGGGTGGGATCCAAAGCGGTTGAGAACCAGTTGCGGATGAACGAAAATACGTCTTTTGGGTAGCTTAGGTCACACAGCTCCACAACTTTGCGCGACGGGACTTGGACCGAATCACTCCGACAAGTTGCCTCCCACGCTGCTGGACGGCTTGTGATCACGACCCGCCACTGTTCAGTCAAATCTTCTAGCTCCCGAAGCCTATTCGACTGACCCGTAATGTCCGCAGCCTCATCCAAGGAATCTACAACCAAAAGAACGCGAGTTAGTGGATCTCGGAACGTGCGTTGAAGTCGATCTACGATGGCGGCTTCTCCGAAGTCTGCGTGGCCTTGTCCGGACGCGAATGAGGCGGCAATCAAAGAGGCGCGGAGGGGTCCGCCAGTCTTCGCCCATTGGTCCCAAGTTGTCAGAAGAGGGAGTTCCACATCGCTCAGACTTGCTCCTTCCTGTAAGCGGGATAGCGCTATTTGCGCAGCTTCTCTGGCGTATCGGCGGGCCTGCCACGTTTTGCCTGATCCCGGACCACCCAACACGACTAGCATTTGCTGGTTCTCCAGAGCGTCTTCGGCAGTCAGCGCTTGGCCGTCAGTGGCTGATTTTGATATGACACGTACGTGAAGACGACGCGATAGAGCGGAGGCTGAATGATTTTCAGGGTGCCATGATGATGTATCCCAGTTTTCGATTCTAGTCCGCAAATACGTCATTACATCTGAAGAAGTACCAGTTGAAACTAAGGCCTCACTGATCGTATTTAGCTGTAATTTATTCTCCTGTATCAGTGCTTCAGCTTGAGCTGCATAGGACTCAATCCCACTCCACAGCGCTCGTACTGCGGGGAGCAGCATGCCTTGGCGGATCTCATACTGCTCGACTAGCGCCTCATATGTCACTTCTATTCCTCGAACCGCGACGTAATAATGATCTTCTAATCCCCAGGATTCGTCTTTCGATTTTGCTGCATTTACAACTTTGCTAGCTGCGTACTTTGGGTCAAAGTTAACTGCGGCGAGGGCTTGAGCGTCGAGCCCAAAACTGGCTATGGACGCGGCTGCCAATTTCAAACCTCGATCAATTACTTCAGTATCGAAGTGCTCGCTGGCTGCCCACGCCGAAATAGCTCGCACAACTTGTTTGTGGACTTCACGGGTTTGTTCATTGCCCTCATGTTTGTTTTGCCCGTACTTGATTGCTTCATTCAGTACAGCCCGGAAGATAGATAAGGGGCCACCGAGGGAGGCTATCCCCACGGACGCTAGCGCCAGCACCAATTCTCTGGATTTTGACCTAGCCATGAGTTCCCCTGTCGTTGGAGTGATCATATCCCTAGTCGGGTCTTGTCGTGGTTTACCTGATATGAGTTGAGGTTGGGTACACCAGCGTCTTTGGCCTTCGTTGTAGCCGGGTCGATCCATTGCCTATGCTTTCCAGAATGGAGGCACCTCGAGTCGCTGTCATGACGCGATGGATGGACTGGTGGCCTTAGGCCACATTTTTCTTGCCTTGTCGGTGCCTGGAGCAGCGACGCAAGAGTAATGCCCAATGCTATTTATCGTCGTCGGTCGGCCAAGCTCCTTCAGACATATCTGAACCAAACGCCTGAAGCGTTTCAGAATTATCGGGAGCTTCGTGCGTCTTCTGGACGTAGTGCTTGCTGGTGATCTGCTCGCTGGAGTGCCCCAACTGTGCGGTTGCGGCTGACATGCCCTGGGTGTTGGCCAGGATGGTTCCGACGGACTTTCGGAACGTGTGGGGTGTAACCCAGTCAAAACCGACGGCCTTCCTGGCGTCGCGCCATTGCTTCCGGAACCCGTTGGGATCCCTAATGGTCAAGACACTGGAGGGGAACACCAAGTCAAGATCATTCTGGCGAACCGGATCAGCCTGGCGCCGGCGCAGCATTTCCACAGCAAAGGGCGGCAGGAAGTAGCGTTGCCGTGAATTGGCGCTCTTCGGGTGATCCTGGATCTGGAGTCCGTTCTTGCCCCGAACGTCGATGATGGTCCCGCGAACAGTGACCGTTGGCTTCTCGGCGGAAAGGTCGACGTCGGACCATCGAATGGCCAGTGCCTCGCCGATCCTGACGCCGGTGGCCAGCATGATGTCTACAACGTCGAGGATGTCCTTTTCGTGCAAACCGTTCTGCCGCCCTGTTGGTTGCTGCCAGACGTAGACGCCGCGACGAAGTTCGGCCACCTCGTCGATGGTCAATGCTCTAACTTCCTTGCTGGTGGTGGGGATGCGGGCGACCTCACGGAGTGGATTAGCGGGGGCTGCACCATGGCGGGTTGCCAGGGATAGCATGCCGGTCAGCAGCGTTTTCGACATTTTGGCCGTGGCATTGCCGTGTTTGGTTCGCACACCCTTGAGGAACTTATCCAGGGTGGATACATTGGCTTCACGGATGGTGAGGTTGCCAACGCCGGGCAGGATGTACGTGTCTATGATTTCCCGGTAGCGTCGGCGTGTATTGGCGGCTCTGTCGAGGTCTTCGAATTCCAGCCACCAGAATTTGGAGAGTTCACTCATGGCCATGTCGGGGCTGATCACGTCATCGCTGGGTGGCATCATCGCGTTGAGCTTCGCCAGAAGGGTGGCTTCGGCTTGTGCCCCTGTTGGCCCGGTTGATTGGTACATGCGAGGCTTCCCGTCGTAGCCGCGCATGGTTGCCCGGGCCCTCCATGTGGTTGGCCCGAGCTTCCGGCGGGTTACTTTTCCCCACGTCCCGAGTGGTGTTTTTGCTCTAGCCAAGAGGGTCTTCCGTGGTGGCGAGCCACGCGTTGAAGTCCGTGCGGCTGATGCGAAGGTGGCGTCCTATCCTGTGAGCCCTCGGACCCGCGTGCTTGACGCGCCACTGATAGAAAGTTTGCTCGGGAATCTGCAGCTCATGGCAGATCTCCTTCGGAGTCATCCATTCGTCCACGAAAGCAGGGACGGACTGTGCATGGTTTGGCTGCTCGGTCATCGGATTCTCCTAATCGATGTCGGTGTTTCTCTTCCATGGCGCCAAAGCGACGAAACTACATGACCTACGTTGATCTGCCGACTGGACGACGGCGATTCACTTGTCTGTCGAGGACTTAGGCAATGCCACACCCGTTCCTGCAAGGATTGCCGCCGTCGGATCCACTTCCCATTTCTACGGCGGAAGGGGCCTGGTTCATTGGCTCATCCATTGGACTCTCCTGTTCAACGTGGCCTACCTCAGTTCATAGTGGAAAAGCGTCGGAACCACGTGACCACCTTTGCCATATCGAAAGAACGACGGCGGCAACCTAACCCAATACCGCGGCTCGGCACGGGAGTTCGGCCCCTTGTAGCGCTCGATGTCCGAGACGATACTTGAGACAATCACGGGACACAGAAGGGAGGGCCATGGCTGATAAGGAATCAGCTGAGGGGGCCAGGTACACGCCGCAGGGTGAACTTGCTCGGAGGCTTCGGCTCTTGCTTGACGCCGCTGTTGCGGAGCGGGGCGGGCCGGTGCTGTTTCCGGACATTCGTGCTGCGATGACCGTCCGTGGGGTGAAACTGTCCAGGGCCCGGTGGTTCTACATGAAGGACGGTAATGGTGCCTTGGTCCGAGACCGGCCCCTGCTGACCGCACTGGCTGACTTTTTCAATGTGGATCCTGAGTACTTGCTCAGTGTCGAGAACGTTGAGGCTCCTGCCCTCACGGACGAGCAGCTAGAGTTCGTGAAGACGTTGCGGGCGGCGAAGGTGAAGTCCTTTGCGGCCAAAACCCTTGGCGATGTCTCGCCGGAAGCGTTGGAAGCGATTATTGATTACCTGGATCGGGATTTTGCTCGGCAGCCTCGGGGAGAGAAAGCTGGCGATTCAGTAGATAGTCCTGTTGCGCGCCCAGAAGTTCCTTGATGCGGGCCTCATCCAAGGTATAACGTGGTGACCTGCCGTGCCGGCGCCCTTGGACGATGTCCACGACGACGGCACCGGTTTTTTCCAATGCGATCAGGTGTTCGGCGACG
This sequence comes from Arthrobacter sp. SDTb3-6, assembly GCF_013376095.1. Classification (GTDB taxonomy): domain Bacteria; phylum Actinomycetota; class Actinomycetes; order Actinomycetales; family Micrococcaceae; genus Specibacter. Next base: position 33,026 of record NZ_JAAMFN010000010.1, read on the forward strand.
CTTGCCTCACTGGAGCTCACGGCTTCAACGATGTCCCCACGAGGTACCGGCCTATTTCCTTCCAGGTACCGGATGATTTCGCTGCGTCCGCGATTGCCAAACGTCTCAAAGGCTGCTTCCACATTGGAAGTCCAAGCCATGTCTACGGGATGCATGATTCTAGGCATGATCCCATTTTGCTCCACTTATCCACAGATTGACATAGCAGGGGTTGACATTGGCAAATGCTGAACAGACACTGGTTTATACAGTCTTTGGGATTCTGGTGAGCAGCTGGGATCCCTGCCAGGGCCGGAACGCCGCCTCTTCACTCGAGCAGCGTAGGGACTCATCCCCATAGTGTGCAGTTTCTCTTTGAACGAAGACGACGATGGTCCGTTACACGTCAGCTCGATTGCCCCACCGCAAAGACCAGCTTCCGGCGAATTTCCGGCCGGAACCCGGGACCAATGGCCCGGCCATCCGCGGGGAGGATGTCATGACCGCCGTGGATGATATTTCCCAGTTTGTTCGTTCACGCTTGGCCCGGGCAGGATGCCTGCGTGAGCTGGAAGACGTACTCCAGGACATTCGCATCGCAGTGTGGTCCGGGGTGCAGCGGGGTCGGTACCAGCAACTGCCCAGCGTCCGATTCGGGGCTTGGGTCCAGGGCATTGCCAATCACATATGCGCGGCTCACATCGCCAAGGCATCTGCCCACTACACAGTTCCACTGTTTACTCCGGAATCTGGCGACCATCCCACCTGTGACCGGCCGCAGGAAGCCGGGGCGGAACCTGCCGGTATTGCAGATCGCGAGTGGGCCCTGAACGTCCTGAAACTGACACGGATGTGCGCTGGCGAAGAAGCCTGGGGATCAGCCATGTTCCTCCTCTTGGATGACTACGACGACAACGACCGCACGACTACCGACGTTACTGCGCGGGCCGACACCCCGGCCTACCGCAGGGCGCAAAGGGACTTGAGATTCGTGCGCCAAGTGGCCATCACGGTCAGGAACGCGCTGGCCGTGGTGGAATCCGAGAGCAGAATGCACAATGCCCTGGCCGTGAGCGCCTCGAACTGCCTGCCTACCGAGTTGCACCGCGCCATTGCAGCCACGATCGTTGTTCCCCAGTTGAGCGGATCGGAACGGCTTGCCGCCCTCCCTGTCATAGCGGCCAAGACCAACGTCACGCCCCGGTATGTCGCCGTGCAGACTGGGCGCGCCAGGGCGCTGTATCTGGCGGCACTGAGAGTCATCCGCATGTCGCAACCGGCGCAGGTCATGCCCCAGTAGTCCCAATTACCGGGGACATGGCGTGGCCCGGTGCTCTTGCACACGGGGGCGATCCGGTTCGGACCCTGACGGCTTGCGCCCCTGTCGTTGGGACGTGCACGACGGCGTGGCCGAGCTTGGATGGGCCTCTTCAGATCCGTAACGGCTGGGTCATACGCCAATGCCGCCTTGGCTGCATGGAGGGGCAAAGGAGGTCTTCAATGCGCGGCTCATCAGCATGGAAAAACTACGTGCCCCGTTCCCGGCGGCAGTGGTTGCTGATCGCGCTGCTGGGAGTTCTGGCGGCCGTGGTCATCGCACTGTTTTTGCCATCGGGCACTGATACGTCCAAACGTTCGGCGGATGTTCCGACATTCCTGCCACTGGCGAGCCAGGCGGCAGCCGGGCCGGGGCCTGAAGCCACGGAACCGGCTGATGTGGCGGTGTCGCCGGGGGAGCCGCAGACCCTCGATTTCAAGGCGTATGCCGAAGACACCGCCCGTGCGCTGTACACCTGGGACACACGGGCCTCAAGCTATACGCAGGTTTATGCGCATGTGCGCAGTTGGTGGTTAGTCCTGCCTGACGGGTCGAACCCACTCACCATGTACACGCAGGAATTCGAGGGAACCGGCATCAACTCCGCGGCCTTCGCCCAGCTCTCCGCCTACGGGGCCCACCGGACGGCCACAGTCATCCAGACGAGCTGCGATGGCCAGCTGGCGCAATTCCGGGATCACCCGGCCCCGTGGGTCGGGCTGCATGTGTGCACCATGACGGTCAGCGTCACCGACCGCTCCACGGTGGAGCCGAACGCGACGGCCTACCGTGTTCCGGTCAGTGTCATTGTGAACTGCCCACCGGCGGCAACGGCCCCCGCACAGCGTTGCGCCCTGGCCGGCTTCTACACCTCGGCCAGCAGAATCGTCTACTGATGCCCGCGGCAGCCCTGGCCACGATCGCGAAAGCTCGACTCATCCAGCGAGCACTTGCCGCGCTGGTCGTGGTGGTCCCCGTGGGGATGGCCGCCCTGCTCGGCGGGACCAGCATCCTTGTCGCCCAGATAGCGGGTACCAGCACATCGTGCACGTCGGCACCCCAGGAATCAGCGACGACGAGCAACACTTCGCAACCAGCAGCGCAGCTGAGTGAAGGTGTTGGCAGCCTGACTGTTCCGGGACCCAACGGCGCGGCACTGACACTTGACTCCCAACAGCAGGTCGTCGCAGGAAACTACATCTCCGTGGGCCAGTCTCTGGGCGTATCGGCGAAGGGCATCCAGATTGCCATCATGGTCGCCCTCCAGGAGTCCGGGCTCAGAATGCTCGCCAACCCTGCAGTCCCCGAGTCGCTGGGCATGCCCCATGACGGACTGGGCTACGACCATGATTCCCTCGGATCAGCCCAACAACGCTCCAGCGCAGGGTGGGGGACCGTCCTGCAACTGATGACTCCCGCCTACGACGCCGAAGCTTTCTTTGGCGGCCCCCGCGGTCCCAACAACGGCTCGCCTCCCGGGCTCCTGGACATCCCAGGCTGGGAGTCGATGGGTCTGGGGCAGGCGGCCCAGGCCGTGCAGGTGTCCGCGTTTCCGGAGCTCTACGACCGTTGGGCACCAGCGGCCCTGGCCATCATGGACTCCGTTAACGGAACGGACCTCCCTCAAAACTGCTCGCAAGCGGGACCGACGGAGGACCCATCCGCGTCGCAGATTCCGGCCAACCTGAGCGCAACCCGGCAAGCCGTTCTCCGCTATGCCCAAGAAGGCGTGGGCGGCAGTTACGTGTGGGGTGGGACCGCGTTCAAGGCGTGGGATTGCTCCGGCTACGTGCAATGGATCTACGCGCAGGTGGGGATTGTGCTGCCTCGCACGGAACAGTGGCTGGCCGGGCGCCCCACAGCCGCGCCGCAGCCGGGAGATTTGGTGGTCCAGGGCCCGGATGGGCCGAACCACTGGGGCCATGTCGGTATATACGCGGGGGCAGGGATGATGTACAGCGCCTTGAACCCCTCGGCCGGCACGCTGCTCCACCCCGTGAGCTGGAACCCCGGCGCACAATACTTCGACCTTCTCGGCCCGGCACCGACCAACTGATGATCGGCAGCGAACTCAGGTCATACGGTTTGATGCTGGGTCGTGCATGGAAGTGGAGAAGCAAACGCACGGTCTGCCTCGAATATCCGGATGGAGTAGTGTCATGAATTTCGCGCCCGTGGACCCCGGAATCGTCCCCAACAGCAGCTTTCCCTTCCTGGACTCCCTCAAGCAGATCGGTGGGGGAATCCTGGTTGGTGCCTTCATCGTCATCGCCATTGTTGCGATCATCGGTGCCGCCATGTTGCTGGCCGGCAAACTCAGCCAATCGTCCCGGCTTGCCTCCGGCGGTGGGATGATCTTGCTGTGGACCGGCCCCATCGCGGCGATCCTGGGCGGGATCAACGGCTACATCCTGTGGTCGCAGACCGCCTTCCACCTCGGGTTCTGAGCCTTCGTCATGCCACCGCTGGAGTGCACCTTCGGAGGATGGTGGCCCCTTGGCTGCGGCATTGTGTCTGCGGCCAAAGACACCGTCAACTCAAGCATTAGCGGCTTCTTTGCCGGAATCCTGGAGAGCATCGCCTCCTGGCTGTGGTCCTTCATCTCCGGGGCGTTCGGAGTCTCCGACGTCGATGATTCCCAGTGGACGGCGGTCCAAGGACTGACGAGCTGGTGGGTCGTTGTCATGATGACGCCGCTGGTGGCCGTCATGATCCTGCAACTAATCTCGGGCCTGATCTCGCAACAACCACGCAGGATCTGGCGGGCACTGATCGGCGGCGCCGTTGCCGTGCCGGTCGTCGGTGGGGCCGTGTATCTGATGCAGGCCCTGACCCATGTCAGCGACAGCGCCTCAACGGCCCTTTTGAACACCATGGGGCCGGACCCGTACGTAGTTTTCATGCGCCTCTTCGGGTTCGAACATGGCCCGGCCGGTTCCGGCCAGGCCTGGATAGTCAGCCCGATCGGCGGGCAGGCTTCGACAGGGGACCAAGTCACGGGCACCATCGTCATCACCGTCTTGGCAACGCTCATTGTCTGGGTGCTGGCGTTCATCCTGATGTGTTCGATGATCTTCCGCTCCTTCGCCCTGATCGTGCTGGCTGCTGTTGCCCCGGTGGCACTGATGTTGATGCCGTGGGAGAAGACCAAGTCCTGGGCGGGGCGGTGGTGCGAGATCGTCGTTGCCCTGCTGCTCGCGAAACCGCTGGCGGCGACTGTTCTGGCCGTGGCCGTGAAGCTATACGCCCATTCCACCTCTTTTGCCGGGATGGCTGCCGGCGCCGTGGGCATGACCCTTGCCTGTGCGGCACCGCTGATGGCCCTGAAACTTGTCGGGTTCGCCGGCGGTGAACTGGCTGCGGCCGCCCAAACAGCCGGCGGAGGCCATCTTGCCCACACGGGGGCAAGCTTTGCCGGACGGCAGCTTGGGCAACAGATCCGCGGGCACCACATGCTCACCACGGGCAGCAGCCTGAAAAGCCCCAAAGTAGTGCCATCAAGTGAGAAGCCCGAAACGCTCCCCGTCAAAGATTCTGCCGACTCCGGCTCGACGTCCGCGCCCAAGAAACCCAAGATCCAACAACGCCCCGGGGCTGCGGCGAGTTCGCAACCTCCCACGGCTGCGTCGAGTCCGCAGGCCCCCGCGGCTGGACACCCGGGCGCACCAGCTTCAAGTGCAGGGCGGAAACCCGGCCCGCCCCCCGCACCCCAGACACAACCAACAGCAGGTGCTCCCGCAGCCGGGCAGAAGCCGCCACCCGCGACGCCGAGCGCCAGTGTCCCGCGCCCAAAGGCTGCCGCGACGAATCGTGAACCAACCCCTCCGAGCTCTTCAGCTGCGCCGAAACCGCGGCCCCCGGCCTCCCGGCCTAACAACCCACCCATTAGACCGCCCCACACTGGAGGAAATCATGACTGAGGACAGCAACGCCCTGCAACCGGTGAGTTTCCCCCGGCACGAACGCCGCGGCATCATCGTGGGATTGCAGTGGTACCAACTCGCCATCACCGGCGGAGGGGTCCTCATCGCCGGTATTTCCTCGGCAATCGGCGGGCCAGCCGGATTCCTGGGCTCCAGCCCGGTGTGGGTCTTCCTGCTGCTCTTTGGGGTCCTGCAATATGCGAGAACCCCGTATCCCCTCTGGGCGCTGACCGGGACGCGGTTCCTGGTCCGGAAGATGACTGGGCAAACCACCTATTTCCTGCCCACAGAGGACCCCGTCCCGGTCGGCACACTGGTCCTTCCCGGAGGGCTCGCCTCCCTGGACATCCACCGCACCGTCCTGGGCGAGTGCTTTGTCGTGGATGCACAATCCCACGAGGCCTTCGCCGTTCTGCGCTGCCGGGCTGGCGCTTTTGCCCTGCTCGATGATGGCGACAAGGCATATTCCGTCCAGGGGTGGTCCCGGGTACAGGCCGCCTTGGCCAAACGGCCCGTCGTGGCCAGGATTGCCATCCAAGACCACACAGTCCAGTTTCCGGCAACGGCCCTCCAGGACTATTACGACCAGCAAATCACCTCCCGTGGCGGGGAGACCCCCGCCACGGGCTGGGGCGACAGCTCCTACCAGGACCTCATCGCTGCGGCAGGGACAGCATCAAGCCATGACATTCTCCTGACACTGGTGCTGGACACCTCCAAGGCGAGGCGCCGGATCCACGACGCCGGCGGCGGGGCAATCGGCCTAGAGCACACGCTCCGATCAGAAATCCAGGCCCTGCGCACCGGGCTGAAAACCCATGGGGTGATCGTGGAGGAATGGCTCGGCGACAGGAGCTTCGCCGCGGTCCTGCGCGGCGCGTTCGACCCCGCATCGGTCATGCGAATCTCCCAACGGACCGGTGACTTCAAGGGCGTGGACCCCAGCCAGGGCGGCCCCACGGCCCTGGAGGAACACTGGTCCTACATCCGCACCGACAGCGGCTTCCACCAAACCTTCTGGATCGCGGAATGGCCACGCCAAAAAGTCTTCCCAGGATTCCTGCACCCGCTGATCTACGTCGGCGGGTTCCGGCACACCGTCACCCAGGTCATCAAGGCAATCCCCACCGACCAGGCACTCAAGGACATCCGCTCAGCCCAGGAAGCCCATGAAACCAGGCGGCGAATCAACTCAAAGTTTGACCGTCCCTCCACGCGTGAACAACGCGCCGAGGAAGAAGAAGTCCAACAGCGCGAGGAAGAAATCGTCGCCGGCCATGGCGACGTCCGCCCCGCCGCGTACGTCACCATCACCGGAGACTCGTTGGAAGAACTCTCCAGCCACCGGCAGGAACTCGAATCAGCGGCCGCCAGCGCCTTCGTTGATCTCCGGCTGCTCGTCGGTGAGCAATGGCCGGCCTTCATCGCCGGGGGACTGCCCCTGGGAAGAGGACTGAAATGAAAACCACCCAGCAAGCCGTCACCTTCATCCCAAGCCACGAGTCCCGCAGCGCCAGGCGAGAACGCCAGGCACTGCAGGAGAAGGCCGTCGCCGGCGGGCAGGAGCCCTTCTTGAAGAAGTTGGGACTGTTGGCCGGCGACGAAGAAGGAGCCGACACAAGAATTCGGCAGCAGCCGTTCGGTCCGCATTCCCTCAGGGGCCCGCACCGGCTGCACCCGGCCCCTCACAGGGCCTCCACCATGACCTTCGCCGCCGCCTATCCGTTCATCACTGAATCCGGGCTCGGCCACGAAGGCACCTACATCGGCAGCGACGTGTTCGGCTCCGGAGCCTTCTCCTACGATCCCTGGGTCCTCTACGACAAGGGCGTCATCAGCGGCCCCTCCATCGTCATCATCGGCACCGTGGGCACCGGCAAATCCATGTGCGCCAAATCCCTCGTGGCCCGCTCCATCACTCTGGGACGCAAGGCAGCCGTCGCCTCCGACCCCAAAGGGGAATGGGTCCCCGTCGCCAACCCCGTCGGCGGGAAGGTTATTTCTGTTGGACCTGGCCGGGCCACCAGGGTCAACCCGCTGGACGCGGGTCCCCGCTCCCGGGATCTGTCGAACGCGCAATGGCAGGCCGTGGTCCGGCAACGACGCCGGCAACTGCTGGTGGCGCTGGTATCCCTCATGCGCCAGGGTGTGCCGATGCATCCGGTCGAACACACCGCCCTCGACATGGCCCTGACCGAGGCCGTTGCCGCCAACGAGACACCGACACTGCCCATGGTCCTGGGGTACCTGCTGAACCCTTCGAAGGAGACGAGGGAACTCGTCGGCCCTGATGGTGGCCGTGCCGTCGCCCATTCCCTGCGCCGCACCGTCTCAGGGGACCTGGAGGGCATGTTTGACGCACCCTCCACCGTTTCGTTTGACGCGGACGTGCCGATGATGGTCATGGACACCTCGGCCCTGATCGGCGCCTCCGAACAGGCCCTATCCCTGGCGGCCGCCTGCGGAGCCACGTGGCTTGAGGCGGCCATCACCAACCCCGACGGCGGCAAGCGCATCGTGGTCTACGACGAGGGCTGGCGCATGCTGGCCGACCCTTACATGCTGGTCAAGATGAGCGAACAGTGGCGGCTCGCCCGTACCTATGGCATCGCGAACCTGCTGATCATGCACAAGGTCGCGGACCTGAACGAGATTGGCGACAGCACCAGCGGCCACCGCCAAAAGGCCCTCGGACTGCTCACCGAGGCCGACACCCGGATCATTTACCGGCAAAAGCACGACTCCATGCGCCTGACCAAGGACGCGCTCGGGCTCACCGAGGCCGAATGCGGCCAGGTTGAGGAACTCCCCAAGGGTGTCGGGTTGTGGAAGGTCGGCAACCGTTCCTTCATCGTTGCCAACCAGGTCACCAGCAATGAACTTACCGTCTTCAGCACCGACCACCGGATGATGCCATGAGCATCGTGCACGCAGACTCCACCCCGATGATCACGGTTGGCCTGTTCTGCGCGGCGGGGTATGTCGGGTTCAGCGGGCTCACAGTGGCGGCCGCCAACGTCGCCTCCCAATGGAAGTGCGGGCATGGGCTGGAGGGCCCACCCAGCCCGGTGGCCACAGTCGGACTGTTTACCGGCAACTTTTCCGCCATCGGCCAACCACCGCCAGGATGCTCGATAGGCATAGGAGCAGTCTGGGTCCTCCTTGGCCCGGTGCTGGTCCTGCTGCTGGTTGCCGTCCTGTTCACCTTCTTCCTGTGGCGGAGCTGGCGTCAATCCGGGGCGTGGCTGCGCCAAGACATCCTCGGCCGCGACGGCATGGCCCAGCGGGCCGAAGTGGTGCGCGAATACGGCCGTCGGGCCGCCCGCAAGCGGGGCAGGATCACCCGCCCCGGACTGAGACACCCGTCATTGGCTGACGTGTCCTGGACCCTGGGCACCTCACGCGGCACGAAGGTACACGTCTCGACCGAGGAATCCATGGTCATCCAAGGCGCTCCACGTTCCGGCAAAGGCCTCTTCGTCGTCATCAACGCCATCCTCGACGCGCCGGGAGCGGTGGTGACAACCTCGACCCGAGCCGACAACCTGGCCGTCACCATGAAAGCCAGGGCCACCGGCGGGCGCCCCGTGACGGTCTTTGACCCGCAAGGCATGTCCGGACTGACATCCACCCTGCGCTGGTCCCCGGTGCGGGGATGCGAAGACCCGGACGTGGCCGTCCGGCGCGCCTTGGTCATTTCAGCGGACTCGAAAATGAGCGGCGAAAACGCTGCCTGGCAGAAGCGGGCACAAATTGTCCTGCAATGCCTCCTGCACGCCGCAGCCCTATCCGGTGAAGGCATTCAGGCCTTCCGCCGCTGGTCATCGAACCCCACCCTGGCCACCGAGGCACTGGACATCCTGAACGGGCCACGGGCAGCCCTGGGCTGGCATTCAGACCTGATGGGCATCCTCGAAGACGACCCCCGCAACACCTCAAACTCCTGGATCGGTGTTTCGGCGGCTGTCGCACCCCTGTCCTCACCCCGCGTCCTGGCCGCCCTGGACCCGGTGAACCGTGAGGACGAATTTGATCCCCAGGCCTTCATCCGTGACCGCGGGACCCTTTATCTGATCGGCACAAAGTCCGGGGCAGCAGCGGCTGGACCCTACCTGTCGGCGCTAATTGACGACATCGAGGCGGCGGCCAGGGACATGGCCTTCACCGCCCCGGGCGGCAGGCTGGATCCGCCCCTGTCCCTGATCTTGGATGAAATCGCGAACCTCTCGCCCTGGCCCGGACTGCCCATTGTGCTCTCCGACGGTGGCGGCATCGGGATCTCCACCATGGTCGTGCTCCAATCCCTCTCTCAAGCCCGTTCGGGCTGGTCGATCGAAGAGGCCTCCACCATTTGGGAATCGGCCATCATCAAGGTCATTTTCGGTGGCGGCTCGGACGAGAGGGATCTGCGTGACCTGGCCTCCTTGTTGGGGGAGCGTCGCCACACCTACAGGACCCACTCCTGGTCATCCCAGGGCCGGCAGGAAGGTGAACAAATTCGGGATCTGCCTGTCATTGCTCTGCATGAAATTCGGCGCCTGCCCGCAGGGACCGCGCTGATGCTGGGCCGGCGTACCCGCCCCATCCTGTTGGACCTGCGCGGTTGGCACCAACGCCGCGACGCGGCTGCACTGGGCCGCTCTAAGATCGAGGCCGAGGACGCCCTCGCTCAGGGCCACATCCACCAACAAGTCGTGGAGGCCGAGGTCCGTGATGAATCCCTTTGATGACGACGAAGCCGCCGACAAGCTCTTCGGCAACCTCGCCACGGGCGAGCTCCTTGAAGGGCCACCTGATGGTTTGGTGGAGCCCACCTACAGGTGGCGGGACCTCGATGAGATCAGCGCACCCAAGGCTTGGAGGGCGTTGAGCGGGTGGGTGTCCTGGTTTGTGGCCATCTATCGACTGACGACCTCGGTCGTTCCTGACTGCTGGTGGCGGCACCCGGAGATCGTCGCCGAACTCTACGCCCTGCAAAAAGCCGAACTCGCCTCCTACACGCCAACCGATCCTGGCTTCGGCCCGCTCGGGTTCCACGAACGCCTGCCCCTGGCCATCGAACGCCTGAGGCTGGAGACCAGAACCATTGGCTGCGTGGGACTGCAAGTCCACCGCGAGACCAGCCTCCGGCAACTGCCCACCGATGACCCGGAGTTCCTGGCCTGGACCACAGAACCACACCAGCCTGGAAACTAATTTGGGCGCTGGTCATGTCGTTGAGGGCAATTCGCACTATGGATAAGTATCACCGCAAAAACGGGGAGAAATTCTTAGAAGTAAGGGAGGCGGCCGCCGTGGCCCCTGCAACCAGCAACCACCCGGAAGGCAAGGAGGAAGTGGGTCGGCACCCCGCTGGCCCACGTCCGAGCAGCGAGGACCGGCTGGCCTGGCTGACCCAGCAACTGGAGGCCCTGCTGGAGAACGCCATTTCCACACCGGGCCGCTGGCACATGCTCCTGGACACCTCAGCGACCCTGTGGCGGTACTCCGGAGGGAACATCGCCCTGCTGATGGCGCAAATGGAAGAACGCGGCCAGCAGCAACCCCTGCTCGTGGCAGGGTTTCGTGAGTGGGAACGCCACGGCCGCAACGTGCTCGAAGGCGAGCACGCCCTGTGGGTCCTCGCTCCACGGACAGCGGCCAAAAACACGGAGACCAACCCGGAAACTGACGCCAAGACAAAACCCGTTGTTGCCGATCAGAACAGTGGCAGCACCAAGGAAGCTGAACACCGCAGGATTGTTGGGTGGCGGGCCCAAGCAGTCTTCGACGTGTCCCAAACCGAGGGGCAACCCCTTTACATTCCACGCCCCATGGTGGAAGTTGGATCCTCGCCCATGGGGTTGTGGCCATCCCTGGTGAAATTCGCCCAGAACCAGGGTTTCACTGTTGAGCAATCCATGAGCCAGTACGGGCTCACGAGCGGATACACGGACTTCGCCGGCCGCAAGATCCAGATCGGCGCTTGGTTGGGCCAGGAAGAACGCGTTGCCGTGCTGGCCCACGAACTCGGCCACGTCTGCCTCCACGGGCCCGACGACAAACTCGGAAAACTCTACGGCAGCGGACTGGACCACCGCGGCCTGGCCGAAGTCGAAGCAGAATCCGTCGCCTACACGGTGCTGCGCGCCCACGGCATCGACCGCAGCGCCCAATCCGGGAGCTACCTCGCAGGATGGGCCAACCAAGTAGTCGCCGTCGAGCAATCCAAGCTGTCCGATTCACCAGTCGGGAAGGATCCGACCAACAGGCTCGAGATCGCCCGCTCCACCCTGGCCCGGGTGACGTCCGCCAGTCGCTCCATCCTGGAAGTCACCCAGCCACACAACCTGGGCGGCAAACCAGCCACTGGCGGAGCAGCCGCCTTCGAACGCGGCGACCTCACCGGGCCAGTGACTGGTCACCAAACAGTCAATACCTCGCCCAAGATCGACGCGTCATAAACCAAACAAGCCACCCGGCCGGGCAAACCGACCGGGACCAAGAAAGGTAGGGAAAGAAAATGGGCACCAGAATCCCAGTCAGTATCAACGGCAACCTTGTTGCCGATCCGGAACTCTCCTATGGGGAGTCCGGTATCGCCCACGCGAAGCTGCGCGTCGCCGTCAACCAACGCTTCCAGGCAGCCGACGGCACCTGGCGCGACGGCATCCCCGTCTTCCACAACGTCTCCGCATTCAGGGGACTGGCCGAGAACGTGACAGCATCCCTCAAGAAGGGCGACCCCGTCCTAGTCATGGGGGAACTGGAATTCAGGTCCTACGAGAAGGACGGCGCCCAGCACGAAGCCCGCCGCATCGTCGCCGAAATCGTCGGTCCGGACTTGCGGTTCGGGACAAGTTCCTACGAACGGGCACCCAAGGCACACATCGTGGCTTCAGTCGCGGCACACGGCCCGGAGCAATCTGAGCCCGGGGTGGCCAGTAGTTGGGGAACGTCGCCGGCGCGGCCGTTGTCAGCACCTTCTGTGGCTGGAGCGTCTTCCAACGGGATGCAACTGTAACCGAACGATGTTGCGGCAAAGTGCATACACTCAAGCCTGAAGTCCGGAGGCCGAACATGTTCCCAACCTCTGTAGCAGATACATCTCGTCAGCAGTCACAGGATCACCCCCAAGCTGAAAATCAAAAAACCGGTTCGGTCGAGAACCAATTCCCAGCCTGACCGACAGCCCGACCATCATGAAAAGCCGGGTTACCGCACCTTCTTGCTGGCGACCAAATGACACGCCTGCTGCAACTTCCCTGGCTTCTACGGCAGAATGAATCCATGTCGCAGCCAAATACTGACTTCTACCTCATCGTGGGTAAGTCCACCGAGTCGATCACAAGCAAGATAACGACTATGGGTGGTGTGTATGCTGTCAAGCGGCTCGAATCCAAGCCTGAGAACTGGGAGTCTATCGTCGAGCTTATGCAATCCACTCACTTGCGAGGCGTCGTCTTGACATTGAATGAATCCACGTACGCCCGAATGGCATCGGGCGACTATCAAGTTGTATCTACCGCTCTCCTTGATAAACTAGCCGTCGTTCCTCATATTGCTTTAGTTCATGAAGCAGTTTTCGGCGGTTCGACGACTTCCGCACCCTCCAACAACTCGAATGGCGATGAGGAAGAATGGGATGGTTACACATGGAATGATTTTGCTGCCCGTGAACATTTCGGTGACATAGATGAACATCTTCGAATCCGTGTAAACGGAATGCTCAAAGCCGCAGAAATTAATCCAGTAACATACAAGCGAAACGCTGAACTATCCATTCTCGCTTTGGCGTTCATTGATGACCATCAAAACAATCTATTGTTTCGTATATATATTCCCTCTGGTCGGCTCTATGAAAATGAGTCTGCTCAGCTACTAACTCTCTTCAGCGAATGGTTACGTACCGTTCGAGGCCACAACGTACGACAGGGTGGCTATCAGACAAATCATGGGAGGGTCATCGAATTCTTTTCAGAAAACCAAAATGATAATCAAGAATTTACTGCAGATCTTCAGCAATTTAGCGAGTTTGTAGCTTCGATCGAGGACCGTGAGTCATCCACGATGATTTTGCAGGGACTAGGACTTTCTGAAAATAGGGCAGAGGAAATTGTGAGTCGGTACGCAAGACTCCTTAGGCGCGTCCAAGTGGATGCGAAACATGAGCGGCAAAAGCGAATCCTACTGATTAACCAAGAGCTTGAATCTGAGCTTATCGAAACCGACTTATCGATTCCCCTAGAAGCAATATCCACTCTTGTAAATCAGCTTGTTCCAACTGAACCGTCCCTTAGTTCTGGAAATCCGATACTGCAACTACGCCAGACGCCATCCGCTTCGATCGTGATAAATAATCAATTTATTAACAAGGTGAAAGGTACGGTCGCACACCATATCAATGGAGACGTATCATATGGCTCGCAACCAATCGAGCTCCTTGAACTTATTTCCCAGTTGGGCGGAAGCGAACAAGATGGCCTGATGTCGGCAATCGGGATGGTCTCTGACTCTAACGCACCTACGGTTACTCGATTGAATGCAAAGCAGAAACTAAAAACTTTCCTTATCAATTTGGGGGGCAGCGCTTCATCCGCAGCGATCGGAGTTGGTCAAGCTTGGGTGGAAAAGCAAATGGGACTGTGATGAAACTCCTTGGATTGCTTCGAAAATCCCAATTTATGATTCCTCTGCAATTGCCCCGTTTGCTCATCTCGGCGCAACCGAGCGGGATGATGGGCAAACGGGCGCACCGTGCTCGTCCTGACTCAGAAACTGCTATTCAGGTCGTTGTTAGTTGGTGCTAATTGGGGCCTGAAACCTGCGATTTGTGAAATAGGGAATTGCTGCAACTGATGCAAAGGTATGGTAGTCAGTCGCCATCAGGTAGTAAGTCTCGGGCCAAGGTCCGTGCACGTGGATTTGGGCAGGATCAGGGGAGATCAGGAGCACGGATCCTCGCCATATTTCATCGGGTAGAGCTTCCACCCAGGCCCTCTGGATGTGTCCGAACTTGTTCCAGCGGATGGTGGCCCACGCGCCAAGCGGATCTGTGGAGTGGATGTCCAAGATAGTGATTTCGGTGGAGACGCGGAGCTTGCTCTTGACGGCGGAGAGGTGCTCCCATTGTTGAACGGCATTGGTGATCCAAGCCTTGGCACGGCGGATTTTTACGAACCAGATGGCAGTTGCAATGGCGGCCAATACGACAGCGGCAGCCACCAAAACCCAGCCGACTAAGGCGGGCGCCGGCTGGGCCAGGAGCAGACGAATGGCGGTGGCGAGGCAGACGCAGCTGATCACGGTGAGTGTGACTGCCCAGCCCGAGGAGGTCTGGGGCTTAACCATCGGATTCGTTCGCATGACTCAACCTCTGCCTATGTACCGATTTTACAGCGAGGGGCCGACAACGGGGGCTGTTGAGTGGATGTTGGCCGTCGGTCCGGGCGCCTGCTTTGCAGCAAAGGTGTTGGTCGTGATGGCGGTGATGCGGGCCTCGAGCCGGGCCCGCTGATCGGAATGGTCCCAGTCCGTGGCGCTGGGTGGTGCCCCGAGCGGCAGTGCGGGGTTGTCGATGTCCCAGCGGTCGCGGAAGCCGGCGACGTCCCGCACTAGGGACTTCCACGCCTCGTCACTGGGTTTCAGGCCGGTTTGTGCCCGCAGGGCACCCATCCAGGGCTCTTCATTGGCGAAGGCGTGGACGGCCACCGCGGACAGCCGTTTGGTGATCCGCTGTTGAACGTCGTCTAGCAGTACACGGAGGTCTTCCCGGTCCGTGGGCACTGATACTGGCGCCATCGTCAAGGACGACGCGGCGGCTAGGTGCTGCTGGAGAGGTTGCAGGCGGGAGTGCACGACGGCGGCAACGTCGCGGGCGCCTGCTGTTGGCCCCAGGCCGTCGACCAAGACCCGTTCAGCCTCTGGCCGGTTGGTGCCGGCGGTGCGCCGCCACGCAGCCACCATGGCGCCCCAGGATGGGGACGCTTGCATTTGGGCCACCAGGGCGGGGGACTGGGTGTTGAGGAGTCGGGTGATGTCGTCGGACGCGGCGATCTGTGCCAGGTAGTCATGCTCGGCCAGTAGGCGGGACAGGGAGTTGGCCTGGTTGCGTTGTTCCTCGCGGGCCTCGTGGGCGGTGTGCTCGGCACCCTCGATGGAGAGTATGGCGCTGAGGATTTCCCGCCAGTCCGGCAGGGATGACGGGTCCACGCCGTGGTGGTCGCGGGGGTCGGGTTCGCTGATGTAGGCGTGATTGCCGGCCTTCCCGCGGGTCATGGAGACGTAGAAGAGTTCGCGGGTGAGCCTGCCTTCACTGACTAGGGTGTGACCGGTGTCCACGGTGATGCCCTGGGAGCGGTGGGCTGTGGTGGCGTAGCCGAGTTCCACGGACTCGGCGAGATAGCCGGCGCCCAGGACGATTCGTGCACCGTTGTCCTGGCGGATCCCTGCGATGGAGCCGTCCGGATTGGGCGAACCAGACACAGTGATGAGGGTGCCGTTGCGAATGAAGTCGCCCGTGTCATCGAGGAGACGGCGGTCGTTGCGCCTGGCCAGGATCGTGTCGCCTCGTCCGGCGTGGAGCCCGTCGCTGAGATCCACGGTGGCTTCCGCATCGACGGCGCCGGAGCCGACGCGGTCGGCCTGGGCGCGTTCGTTGAGCATGGCGACGGTGTCGTTGTCGGGGGCTATCAGGATCGAGGTCTTCCCGGTGCGGATGTCGGCGTCCCAGCGGTTGTAGGCGTCATCGACCATGGCGTCGTAGGTGCCGCTGCTGATGCGCTCGTGGGCTGTGTACTCGGTGATGACATTGATGTCGCCTGTGCGCAGTTTCAGGGAGGCGGTGCGTTCCCACTCATGGGTGAATCGCCAGACCGTGCTGAGCCGTTGCGCGCAGCCCGACCTCTCCAGCCAGCCCAGGACCCCGCCGGCGTCGATGGAATCGAGCTGTGCCGGGTCGCCGACCAACAGGATCTTGGCCCCAGCACCGGTGGCCTGGTCCAGGAGTGCGGCGAGCTGGTAGGTGGAGACCATGGATGCTTCGTCGATGATGACCAGCTGGTTGGGCCGGAACTGCCACTTTGTCTGGGTCGCTGTCAGGGCACTCATGCGCTGCGCTAGGCGTTCCAAGGATTTCCGGGCCTGAGTGTCCTGGCGTGGGGATTGACAGGCTGCTTGGTACCTTTGTGCGGCTTCTGCGTAGTGTCCTGCCCGTACGGCGGCGCCGGGGCCGGTGGATTCGTAGAGCCATTTGCTCACGTTGTTTGTGGCCAGTCCGAGCTCGCGGCCCAGGACGTCGGCAGAGGCCGCTGCCGGGGCCAGCCCCACTACGGTCCCCGCACCGAAGCAGTCTTCCCAGAGGGTTCTGACGGCGCTCATCGTGGTGGTCTTGCCCGTCCCGGCCGGGCCGACGACGGCGTCCAGCCGCCTCCCGCTGGCCAGAACAGCCTCGGCCGTCCTGCACTGCTCTTCCTGCAGGGGCTCGCCGCGGGTGGTGAGGAACTGTTGGAGAGCGTCCTGGACTGTCGTGTGCTCGAGGTGGGGGCCGGCGTCGTGCGTGTGGGCTCCCATAATGGCTTCCTCGTTCGCCAGGGTGGAGACATCGGTGAACAGGTGGGCGCTGGCCAGGTCAAAGACACTGCGGCCGTTGAATGCTAGGTCCGGGGCTGTGGTGATGGGGATGGAGTAGCGGAACTCGTTGAGCGCCACGGACTGCTCCTCGGCGGAGGTGGCGATGGCGTCCATGAGGCGGATCCGGTCGGCGGCGGTGGCGCAGCGGATCTCAAGACAGACCCGTTCTGCCTCGGCGATCAGGTTCCAGCGGTTCCAGGTGGCCCGGCGCCTGGCGACCAGGTCCTTCACCAGCCCGGCCGTGCTGTCGATCCAGGCAGTGTCCGTGTCGGCTGCGTTGAGCGGGTGGGTGTGGGAGCGGTTGATGGTTGCCGCCAGCACCGCCTCGGTGTCGAAGCCCTTGGCCTGGGCGCGTTCGCGCCACTGCCGGGTGCGGGTGTTGAGGGGGATCACGTCGTGGTTCTTGGCGGTCCGGGTGGACAAGGTGGCCTGTTGCCGCAGCTTGAGTTTTACCGCGTTGCTGGGTTCCCGCCCGTGGGTTTCCAACCAGTCGTGGATGAGCCTGTCTGCCTCGATGTCGATCAACCGGGACCTGCTGGAGAACTCGCGGATCAGCGCATCGTCGACACCGGAGAGTTCGAAACTGTAATTGTGGACGGCACTGGTGGGTATGCGGACCTCGGCCTCTGTCCCCAGATCCCGGCCGAGCTGGTCATAAAGCAGCCCGTTGTAGTGCTCGCTGGCGGCCACGGTGGCCTTGTAAAGGGTGCGCGAGTCAAGGGTGGTCCAGACACCGTCGCTGACACGTTGGGCGCGGTTTGCGATGACGACGTGGGTGTGCAGCTGGGGGTCTCCGGAGCGGGACTCCCAGTGGTCGAAGGCGGCCGCGATGGCGCCGTGGACGCCAACGTGGGCCACGCCGCCGTGTCCGGCGCGGGTGTGGATGGCGGAGCTCTCCAGCCAGGCCAGGGTGGCTTCCATGGCCGCGTGGTGGGCTGCCATGACCCTGTCCTTGTACTCGGCGTCACTCAGGGCCCAGAGCACGGAGACGGACTTGGGCACACTGAAGGTCAGGTCAAAGCCGGCCACCGCTGCCCGGCGCACGGTTTGGCCGTTGGTGCCGGTGACGGTGGAGGCCTGGTTGGGTGTCCGGCCGAGGGATGCTCCCGTGGAGGGGTGTTCACCTCGTTCAAAGAGGGCTTTCGCGGCCGCGTCGGTGACGGTGTCGTGGAGGTTCATGCCGATGCCGGCAAGTCCAGCGCCGAGCCATTGCCCGGGCGGGTTGCTGGCCGCGGTGTAGTAGCCGGTGAGGTCGCGGGTTTCAACGTCGGCGTGGCTGGTGGTCTTGAGCAGGTAGGAGACGCCGGCCTCGGTGGAGAGGCGGGCTATGGAGACGGTCATGACCGGCCCATTTCCGTGTTCCAGCCGCGGCGTGCAAAGATCGCGGCCGTCGACGGGTCAAGGTGCGTGTTCGCGTTCGAGTGCAATGCCAGGACCCGGGCGGCGAGGTGTTGCATGTCCTTGACAGCCTGCCGTTCGCTGAGCTCGTGCTGCTTGTTTTCGTGATGCAGGCGCAGCACCAGGCGCTGCAGGTCATCGGCCTTCGACTGAGCCCGGGACACTGCCTGGGCGCTTTCGTTGAGCTTTTCGTAGGCTTCGGCCAGCCTGCCCTCAAATGACCGTGTCAGGTTGGAGAGCTTTCGCCGCTCCGTGAGTCGCAGGTTCCGGATGGTCGCCTCATAGAGTGCGGTGAGCGCCGCCAACGACTCCTGGGTTTCGGTCCTGGGCTGGCCTGCTCGACCGGTCATCCGCAGCTCTTCATCCTGGAGGCTCTGCCGGTACTTTCGTTGCCGCTGGCGGTGGGCACACGCCGGTCGGCAGAAGAGCTGCCGGGGGCTGGCGGGTGTGAAAGTGGTGTTGCATTCGGGGCAGGTTCGCGTAGTCATACCTATCCATGGTGATTCGGCCGGTTTACACCATGACCAAACGTCACATTGGCGTCACGCGGCCGTGACGGGCACCGCTTCGGTGCCAAAGGTGTGAAGGGCTTTTTGGTACCAGTTGGAGCAGGGTATTTAGGGGTTAATTTGCTCAGGAAATTGACTTGGCGAAGGGATCTGGGCGGCGGTGATATGGAGGGGAAATTGGCCGGTTGGTGGTGCCGCAGGGGAGTGCCGCATGAGGATTTCATACAGCACTGGATCTCCAGTTGGAGGGTGATTATTGGATCGCTTGCTTGAGCCGTTCGATCTCGGTGGGGTTGAATCCGGACCAGTGGTGGTGGTCGTTGACGACGACGACAGGCGCTTGTGAGTACCCGAGGTCCTGGACGTACTCGAGGGCGGCCGCGTTCGTGGTCAGGTCGACGACACTGTAGGGGATCCCGGCGTGGTCCAGGGACAGGCAGGTGAACTTGCATTGCTGGCAGCCTAGCTTGCTGTAGACCGTGACATTCATTGCTCTCACCTCACTTCCCTTTTCTGGTGCTGGGCGGCGTGGAATCACTGGTGGTGGTTCCGGTACGCGGTGTTCTTGTGTTGCGCCCAGCCGGACACGACCCCGGCGCCGAGCATCTGGTCTAGCAGCCTGGCCAGGTGGTAGCCGGGGTCAAATGTCAGGGCGACGTGCATGTAGTTCGCGGCCGCCGTTCCCCTGCCCTTCCACCAGCAGATGTGGCCGAGCATCGTCAACGGCGCTGCCGCATGGGTGGGGGCGGCGATGGTGAGCAGCTGGCGCAGCAGCTTTTCGGAGCTGTCGATCCGGTCCCATTGAGGTGCTTCGTCCGTGGCGCCGAAGAGGGTGGCTGCCATGGGTTCGTTGATGCCGGGCATGTCGGCCAGGATCTGGTCGCGGAATCCGACGTGCTGCAGCCCGGCCAGGACCTCGGCCAACTGCTCATGTGTGGGGTCGCCACCATGGTCGATGAGCTCCATCCACAACTGGTAGGCGGCGGCCAGGCTCTGGGACGGGTTGGTGGACATGGCGCTCACGGCTGTTTCGACCGCGTCGGGGTCGACGGCGGTGAACAACTCGGGGATGGCGGGCAAATCGTTGTGTCCGACGGTGCTGCCTTGGTAGACCAGCTCGGCGTTCATGAGGCAGGATTCAATGGCAGCCAGCGGGGTCTCGTTGCCACAGGAGGCGGGGTTGGCACCGTCGTAGGTGGCGAAGGATTCGGGGCCGACGATCCACACATCATGGACGAGAAGCCCGGCAGCCAGGAGCCGTCGCTCGAGTCCCTGGATCATGGCGGCGAAGGGCTTGGGGTGTCCCTGGCCCCAGGGCTGGTGGGTGAACAGGGCGATGAGGACGGCGGTGGCTTCGCGGTCGAAACCAACGGCGTGGGCGACCCGCTCGGCGTAGGACTCACTGGGGTCCGTTGTGCCCGGCAGGTTCACGCGGAGGGTGGGGCCCAGTGTCTTGCCCTCGAGGGCGACGCAGACGAGGCTTTCCTTCGGCCAGTAGCCGAGGCTGTGGCCCATGTAGCTGATGGCGTCTGCCGGGCTGCTGATTCTGATCGGTTCCATTGTCCTGCTCCTCTTGTGTGAACGGTGGCTGGTTGTTCGCGGCCGCCTGCTCTGTTGGTGCCTTCTGGTAAGAGGAATCACCGCTGGGTGTTAGGGGCCGGAGGGCAACTTGGGGTACCGGGCACGGGGCAAAAATTGTTTCGAGGAAATAAGCGACGCAGGAGCGCCGAGGAAGAATTTTTGGAGGAGGGTCCGGCGCGCAGCGCCCTGGTTGCGTGGAGGGCCCGCCCAGCGATGATGGGGTACCAGAAGGCACAACGTGGTTCGGCATGTGTTCATAGAGGTCCATCGACGATGATGCCCGTCTAAGCTGACCGTTGGTTTGGTGGGCGCTGTCCATAGAAGCGTCCCTTGTTCTCATCACGACTGTTCATGGGCGTAACCGCCTTTTACGACATGACCGCACGCCTTGGAACGTCACGGGGAGACCGTGCGCTGGACAACCGCGAGAGGATAATCACCGTTGCCGCACGTCTGAGCCGGTTGGGGCGTGTTGGGTGGAGCACCAATGCAGGGGTCCCCTGCATAACCTGGTAACTTAGAGCTACTATGACATCCGAAATTCCCGCCGCTGATCCGGTCTCCATCCCCGTAGTCGACTTACCTGCCGCTGGTTCGGTCTCCATCCCCGTAGTCGACTTGTTCGCCGGGCCAGGCGGGCTGAACGAGGGATTTTCTAGCATCGGAGAAGACGAAGGAGCCCCCCTGTTTCAAACGGTCGCTTCGTTTGAGATGGAGGCTAATGCCGTCAAGACTCTAAAGCTTCGCTCGATCTACCGTCATCTCAAGCGTAACGGTGGGGTACCTCAGTCTTACTACGACTACATAACGGGCGTAATGGACTGGGACGAGTTCACAACTGAACCGAGAGTAGATGCGGCAGTTGAGGCAGCCGATGAGCACG
Organism: Arthrobacter sp. SDTb3-6; assembly: GCF_013376095.1. GTDB lineage: Bacteria > Actinomycetota > Actinomycetes > Actinomycetales > Micrococcaceae > Specibacter. The sequence continues at coordinate 54,227 of NZ_JAAMFN010000010.1, forward strand.
TACACGAAATTGAATTGGGCCAAGCAACGCGCAATGACGTAGGGGATCGGATAAAGAAGGCACTGGCTGCTTCACCGAAGAATGCCTCGGGGGACTGGGTTTTGATTGGGGGTCCACCATGTCAGGCGTACTCCCTAGCGGGACGATCACGCCGAACGAACGACATCAAATTTGCGTTTGATAAGAAGCATTTCCTTTATGAAGAGTACCTAGACATCCTCAGGCGATTCAAACCCACGGTATTTGTCATGGAGAATGTAAAAGGGTTACTTTCTTCAAAGAATCACGGTGTCAGTATGGTCGACCAGATACTAAACGATTTGCGTCGACCGAGTGATTCGGTTAGTTACGACGTCAGGTCACTTGTTGTTGATCCAAAAAACGGCAAAATACTGCCTAAAGAGTACGTCATACGAGCTGAAGATTACGGCATTCCACAGAAGCGTCATCGAATAATTCTCCTTGGTGTTAGAACAGACGTGGTAAAGCGAACTGACTACGCAGTCCTGAAGGAGACACCGAAGGTCACCGTGCGGGACGCCATAGCGGACCTCCCGATTCTGCGTTCACGGATTTCACCGATGCGCTTTGACAGTGACGAGAACTGGGAAATACTCAGGCAGCGAGCGGTTGCCCGACGAGGCGCACTTGAGATTGACGAAGCTGACGATTCACTGGTGCAGGATTTCACGGAGCCTGAAACAACCGTCGACGGTTCCGGGATTGAAGCTCTCATCGATGATTCCGGGTCCGATGACCCCAAAATAAGATACCAAAAATGGATCCACGACGATTACCTTGAGAAGTCTCTTCAGCACCAATCAAGAAGCCATATGGAATCGGATATTGAACGTTATGCGCATCTCGCGTGGAAGGCTGGCGAATTAGGAAAGAGCCCTAAGTTCTCCGATCTGCCCGCCGGCCTAGAGCCCAACCACAAGAACATTGGCCAGATAAACACGCCGTTTCTCGATCGGTTTAGGGTTCAAATTTGGGACGAACCAGCGACGACTATAGTCTCCCATATTTCCAAGGATGGTCACTATTACATTCACCCAGATGAATCACAAATGAGGAGTCTCACCGTTCGCGAAGCGGCGCGGCTCCAGACTTTTCCAGACAACTACTTCTTTGAGGGAACGCGAACCATGCAATACCACCAAGTCGGGAATGCCGTACCGCCATTGCTGGCTCGCCTCATCGCAGAAAAAGTTGTGGAGACCCTTCGTTTGGATGGAAAGAGCGAAAAGCGGATAGCTAAAACTGGCTAAAGCACTTCGTTGGCCAAGCTTCTTCCGGAATAGGCGGGCTCAGCGGTAAACGGATTCCAGGATAATCCATCCGACCAACTGATCGCGATTGGCCCATTGCATACTCACTCGATCGCCGGCTGCTAGTCGTCATATCCGGGAAGGCGGGCAATCGGATCCCCGTTGAAGGTCTTCCAGAGCTGGCGGCCATTAGACGTCGCCCCAGTGAGAATACAGGCCGCCTTTGAAGGTGAATCAAATAACATATGCTCTATAAGCACCAGCTTGTCCTCTGAATATGACAGGACCCCTTGATCGATCAATTGCCGACGGGCCTTCTGATAATATTCTGGGAGGGAAGGGGCTTCTGAACTTGCGGCCACTGCACCCGCGATGACAAATACGCCACCTCCAACTGCGTATCCTTTTGCTTGCGAATCTCGTGATTCCAAATAGACCGCTGGATTGAGACTATATTCATAATAGTCTTCGTCTCCCGAAGCGTCCAAAGGGGCCCAATATATTGCACTTGCAATGCCGTCGATAATAGTAGAGACAATCCAGAATCTCTCGTCAGTCACCACATCGCGTTCCTCAACGCGCCATTCGTGATCGCCTTGGGTCATGATTAGTGACTGTGTGGCTGTTCGTTTTCTCGAAGATTCCAATCCAAGGACTTTGGCCGCCTTTGTGAGCCAGTCGTACTGTTCCACACTTATTCTTGACTGCCATGTGCCAGGGCGATAGTGGGGCGACCCGGTGAATTGACAGAATCCATTTGACCAAATTGTCATCATAGACTGATCCACGCGAAGAAGTGTAATTGAATCAATCAACTCTGATCAGGTCCTTGACATAGATCTTTCCGCTTTCGACCGAAGACGCGACAAGATTATTCGTGCAGCCGGACATATCGAGAGCGTAGTTAACGGAGGTGACTGTATCTGGTATTCCATTAGAAAACGATTTGAGCGTAAGGGCAGGGAAAGTGTCATCAATTTTATATAGCTGTTCTGAGACTATTCTAAATGAAAATCCCGGTTGGTGATTGAAGTACGACACCCAACCAGCTTGAGCCAATTTCTGGAGGAATTGATCTTGACGGCTTGGATCATCTTGCAATATATTCAATCCAGTGGTGACCAGTTTGCCCAATGAGTTCCCGGCGGCCTCATCTGCTGATATGACCAAACTAAACAGGTACAAGGAGCCGTTTTCTAGGGGCGTCAGTTGTTGGAGACTGGCAATTTGATGGACCGGCCCTTTGAGGGCTGTTGAACGTGAAGTCTTGACTTCGACAGATACCCCTTTCCCTGCGAAATCATGCAAATTGCCTTCCGGTCCCAGCCAAGTATCTAAAGATTCAGAAATTCCGGCCCACCGGAGCAGGAACCATAGTTCGCCAATGAGGCCCAAAGCCCGGTCTTCGGTTAGTTCCGCTGTATCAGAGGTCCAAAGCCAACGCCAAGTTCGCAGTACGCGGAGCGTGAGTGCGACATGATCCTGGCTTCGCGTGTCGAGTTCTTCTTGGAGTGATTCGGCGAAGGCTAGAAAAGGTTCCCAATACCGTGAGTCACGACAAACAACCACGATCCACTTAGCAGCCGGTCCATGGGACATCTGAAGTTCCTCAATGGAGGCGGAAACGCCCTTGGTCTCGAATAGGACCGTGCCAATCGTCGTGGTCGTGTTGTCGCAGAGAACCACACAACGTCGGCCAGTGCTGTCAACGGCAAGCCACAGTCCGCTTCCGGTTTCCAATTCAAACCCCTGAATATTTTCCGGCGGGATATGCAGGTTATTCCAACGATCGAGAATGCTAGTCATTAGAGGCAACCTCCGCATCGGAAATTGGACGTTTTCGGCCACGAACGTAAGGGACTGACGTTATGGTTTGAGAAGGCGGTAGAGAAATGCCAACGCCTATAACAGCCGGTTTTCCATCCGGTTCATCAAACAGATCGTGGCGGTTCTTAGTCGTAGCTGTGGAGTAGGGGCTGATTGGATAAATAAGTAGCAGTCCTTCACTGACATCTCTTACGGATCTCAGGGCCAGGCCAGGAGTGATCCCGCTGCGTTCGGCTGGATCCAACGATTGGTCCTTTTTGTATGCGAGTTCGGCAGCAGCAATCTGCTCACCGCTCAGGCCGATGGATTCATCCCCGGCACGGAAGTCTTCGCCCGTCGAGGGATTCATTAGAACGCCGATGCTCAAGTCATCTAACTTCAGACGGCTACGCGTCATTGCGGTAATTGGGCCTAGAAAGTCGTTGCCAAAGTCGATTTCGTACTTGGTTGCATCATATTTGCCATGAACTATCGCGATGGTCCAATTGATCAATTCTGCATGATTTATGGCCATTCTTTGAATATAGTCGGCAATGGTTTGTGCGTCGAATGACGAAGCGTCTTGTGCAGAATTTAGATTTTGGAGATATCCCACGACCGTTTCCCAAGGGATTCCTTGCCAAACGGGTTGTTGACTGGTTCCGTGTCTGTAATGCGGCTCCGAAAGCGACTGGACCAAGATGCTTGTGTTATCCACATTCTGCTTTAGCCATGAATCATCTTCAAGTAGGAAGCGAACAGTCTGAAGCTGACGACCCGAGTATGTCTGTTCAACTAGTTCAGCACTGCCCATACGGTTTTTTGCCGTTGCCAACATGGCGGGATGGGTTCGAACTTTGGGAGCTACTTCTCTGGGAGTCAAATTGTTTTGTTCATACATTTTTATTTCGTCCCGAAGCTCTTCCTCTACAAGGGACAAATGCCGAAATTTGAAAACCAGTTCTTTGGTGGTCCAGAGCCTCGTGAGGTCAGCATATTTACTTCTATATCCGAACCAACGGCCCATTTGGAGCAAGGTGTCGTAATTATTAGCATCGCGACAGAAGTATGATATCGTAAGGTCCTCAATAGTCAGGCCACGGCTTAAGCGGTTGCCGCCCAAAAGGAGTACTTTTAGATTCGCATCTTTTTCGTAGTCCAAGATATCTTTGCTCGTACTGTTGAGTGCAATGAGTTCGAATGAACTTGAGTGCTCGAAGAATTTATCGATCCAAGGTTCAATTTGATCAAATGTACGAATATTAGCTATGTCATAGCTCGATACTACTGGTAGATAGTCATTGTTCCATCTGTCATTAAGTACTTCCCGAAGTGCCGAACGATCATAGAGCCATTCTTGCCGGATTTTTTTGACATGAGCGGTGAGTGCTTCAAAGAGGCTGTTCTGGAGCTGGGTCTTGTGTGATGTGTGGACCAGCATGCTGCTCATTCCACCATTCAAACGTTCGGATTTGGCCGCGGATGACAATATCCAATCTAGGAACGCTTGATGAAGTGTCGGCGTTACTACGGGCATCCAATCAGCTTCGTCTTTTTTCTTGGGAGCCAGGAGTGGTATTTCGTTGGTTGGTATATGGCGAATGACATCTAGGCCCGGAATTGGATCGTCTTGACCGTCAACAGCCAACCTGCCGAAAATCTTTTCTGCGCCCACATATGCACCTGGGCGTGGCAAGCTAATAATGAAGTTTCCGGGATAAAGATCTTGACCATGAATTTCGCTAGATGCTTCTGGGTCAATAAATATGTTTGCGAATGGTGTGGCAGTGTAGGCTACATATGTCACACGCCTAAATTTTCCAACTAGTTGTCTGATTAACCCATTAATTGTGGAAGGATCTAGTTCCTTCTCCGCAGAGAAGTCTCCCTGGTCGGCGTTGTTAAGGTCGGAGTAATCTTGACTGTCGTAGTTCGTATCGATGGACGCTTGGTCTGACTCGTCATCGATTATGAGCACCGGAAGATCTGTTAGATCGCTTTCGAGCCATTCATTCACGCGATTCAAAACTGTTGCGTTCTTCTTCACGACCATCAGCCCAGGCATTCCTCGGCGCAATGGGGTGGCATCTGTTCCAGGCTTGAAGTCTCCGGTAGGAGTGGACTGGGTAATGTTCCACATTGCGTGTTGCCTGGGCGCTTTGCCAACCCCTTTAGGGTCGTCGACCAATCCAAGCTCTAGGTCTAGGCGCCGTTGGGTTTGGTATCGCAGGGAGTTGTGGATTCCCGATAGTACGATGACCAGTTTGTATCCACGGTCAACTGCCTTCGCAATGAGAGCTGTAAAGTTAGCTGTTTTCCCGGATTGCACATACCCCAGAACAAGTCCTGCGACACGAAATTCTTCCTTGGCGTAGGGAGCGCCGTCCTTGGGGTCTTCTATGTAGGACAGGATCTTGGTGGACCAATGGTCGAGGTCGTCAATGGCCTCTGGCGTCCAGTGTTTGCGCGTACTGAGATACCTGTTTAGAGTGCTCCAAAGATACCCATTGCTGGGTTCGTAATCTTTGATCCACGGGAGAGGGCCGCCTGGAACGACGACTGCGCCTGGTTTCGCGAATGTGGTCACCTTCTGTTCTGCATCAAAATATGCCTGGATCCCGTCCTTTGATTCGGGATGAAGCAAGTCGATGCAATAGTCAATGGATTTTCCACTTGTCGTCGAATAGGCGCGAACGACGAAAGCTTTCTCACGGAATTGTTCGGAATTACCAACCAAGCTCATGTGCGACTCCTGGGTTGTCGAGGATCAGAGCCTCAATGGTCCGACGCAGAGCATCTGACTCGTTGATGCTGTCGGCAGCCTTCTCCAAGGCTTTTCTCCTGTTTTGAAGAAGGCGCTGGGGTGGTTGCACCGGTGCTGGAGGCCAAGCCACCGCTCCCGTTGATGTATTTCCAGACGGCATGGAATCCTGCTGACTAGGCATGACGTTTGACTTGGGTTGTGTGGGTGCAGGAACATCAAGTTTTTCACGTCGAGCGTCTTGCTCTGTTTGGATATCAGGAGTAATACTTGCCGCCTTTTTAGCGGCAGCTTGTCCATAGGAGTATTTGGCTTGGCCCCGTAGGGCGGCGATCTTGGGCTTTAGTAGATCCCGAAGCATGCTTGGTAGCGTGACTGTCATTTTAGATATGTTGATCCCAAAGGCGGCATCCAGCTGAGGGAAGAATTCGAGGGCAACACGGGCCTGTTTTGTATGTTCGTCAGCAGCTCCGAGACGGGACCAACCACCGGATTGGATCAGTCTGTCAGAGCGGTAGATGTAGAAACCTTGCTGTTGGTTCCACTTCGAGGGACCAGAGAGCCTGTCGAATTCCTGGGGGGAAGAAAATTCGTCCTTTCTGGGAAGGATCCAAGCGACTGCCCTGACGCTCCCTGCCACACCGTGACCCGTTATTTCGAACTGGTCATCGCTGAATTGCTTAGTGGCGGCCTCGCCGGGAGCAAAGGGGTTCCACGGCTGGATGGTGCGTCCATTGATTTTGAGGCTAATTGTATGCCCCAAGCGGCTTGTTGCCGTTCCCTCCAGAAATTTGTGGAACACCATGCCTAAGTGTTGTTCGAGGTCTTCGGCGTGATCGAAGAATCGGCCCTTCGCACGCTCGGTGTCCTGAAAATGATCGCCAAGAATTCGGTCGAGTTTGTACCAAACGACCGATGTACCAGTCTCACCACTGAGGGGTTCGGTCGCTTCATCCGGAAGCTCGGCCTCAGGAACTGACTCGATTACCCATTCATTGCGTCGGGCGATGAGCTCCTGGTCGAACCGACGAGCGTAGACTTGACCGTTTCCTTCCAAGGCGCGAGAAGAGACCAAGAATTCGGTGCATTGTGACAAGCTGGCGGTCTTGAGGCCGAACCCGAACTTCCCGAGGTCGTCGCTCTTGTAGTCTCGTTCGGAACCGAAACGTAGAGCCTCTGTGATCCGGTGGGGAGTCATGCCGTCTCCGTCGTCTGCGATGCGGATGAATGAATCTGCCCCGGCCCAGGCCATGGTTATTGACACTTCATTTGCATTGGCTGCAATGCTGTTGTCTACAAGGTCCGCGATGGCGCCCCGGAACGAATAGCCAACGTCTCTGAGACTGCTTATCATGCGTGCCGCAGAAGGCAAAACCTCGATTGACTCTCGTGTCTCCAACTAAAACTTCCCCTTGTTTGCCGTGTCCAACAGTTGGTATCAAGCCCAAAATTGAGCCCGGGTGCGACGATTACACCCATAGCAGCCCGACTGGTCCTCTTTGAAGTCTAGCTAAGGTGTGCCCTGGTGTCGGTCTCCTCTGTGCTGAGCGCAATGGCAGACGGGAATGTGACCACCGCGATGCCCTCGAAAGGAGCGCCTCGCTGATTGGTGTGATGACTGGTGGCGGGAGGTATGACTGTGGAGAGTGTTTGAGATCCACTGTCCTGGGTATCTCACGTTGGTGTGTCCACAGCCGCGACGTTTACAGAGGAGCAACATTGGGCAGGCAGGCAGGCAGGCAGACCGGACGGTTCGGTTCGGTTCTTCCATCACGTAATTGACGCCATTCGTGTGATGTGGTCAACGGTTATCAGCGGGTGAGCACCGGTGCCCAGCCATGGGAACTGGTCCGATCTGCACCCGATTTTGCCGACAATACGAGAACTCTCCGGTGTAGTCAGTCGATGATTCAACTCAACAGCGACTGGAGAATCAGGCATCACTCGATTGCAGCCGTCGTCGACGACTTGGATTGATGAGCGAACGCTGTTTACGATCGGGAAATCAGGGCGCCAGGAGTGCGAGCACTACTTTGCTGCGACGGACATTATTTGAATCAAGTGTGCCCGCACTGATTGTGCGGTTGGGCTTCACGCACTGAAAAACGGGAGCAGAAATTGAGCCTATTTCGACTCCAGCGAAGGCCAAAAACGTGACCAAGTTTTCGTTCAAAAACGTGAGTAAAACGTGACTTGGGCCGTTTTTGGCCTTAAACGCCTCTGACCTGCGGAACATAACCGCAGGTCAGAGGCGCTTTTTGGTGCCCCGGGCGGGAATTGAACCCACGACCAAGAGATTAGAAGGCTCCTGCTCTATCCGCTGAGCTACCGAGGCGTGGCCGCCACAAGCGGCCCCCACTAAATTATCAGGTTTGCGGGCGTATCTCTCCCTCCACAGGCCCACGCCGCCTTGTAGTTGTCCACAAATCAGCCAAGCCCCCTTTTGGAGCCCGTGGCGGGGGAGTTGGCTTGATCCAAGCGAACAACGCCCAAGCAAGGCATAACCGAAAGGAAATCTCATGTCGAACTACTTGACGATCCGGGGCTTTGCCTCGTCACCCGTCGAACTGCATACCAAGGACTCCGGGCTGGTCATTGGCAAGTTCAGGATGGGTTCCAATGACAGGGTCCTGGATCCCTCCACGAACGAATGGGGCGACGGTCCCACCAACTGGTACCGCGTCAACACCTTCCGGACCCTGGCCGGCAACGTCGCCGCCAGCATCAAAAAAGGTGACCGTATCATCGTGACCGGCAAGTTGAAGATCAACACCTACACCAAGCTTGACGGGACCCAGGGCATGTCAGTCGAGATCGACGCCGATTCCGTCGGCGCCGACCTGAAGTTCGGAAGCTGCGCCTACCACCGCAATTCCACCCAGCGCCCCGGCTCCCAGCCACAGCATGGTCAGCAGTCCCCGGACGACTCCGGAGCCACCTCCGAGGCGGGCTTCAACACTGCGGAGGATGGACGGACATCCACCGCGCCCGACCTGGACGCTGAAGGCGGTGAGGTGGATGAGGATGATGACGAGGCCGCAGCCGCCGCACAAAATGCTGACGGCAGCGCCGTGCCGGATGAGGACGGCCGGTATGAGGGGGCGGGAGACAATACTGACGAAGAGGCATATGTGGACAAGGAAACCGGGGAACTCGTCAAGAGCGGCCCACCGTTCTGAGCCACGCCTGCGATGGCGCCCACCCGTCAAGGCGCGTGACACAATGGCGGGGTGACTGCGATGAACCTGACACCCCGCCGGCCGTTCCTTCCTGCCAGGAACCGGCTGCGTGCCACGGCAGCGGCACTGGCGCTTGCTGCCACGCTGGCCGCCACCGGGTGTTCAACGCTCCCGGCCGGTACAAGCGCCGCGCAAAGCCCCTCGCAGGCAGCCAGCCAAGAAGCCAAGGCGAGCAGCACAGCGGGTCCTAAGGAATCAGCTAAAGCCAAGCAACCGGCGTCGGACGCGGCGGCCTTGGCGGCAAGGGTCAAGACCTCCCTGACCGCGCTGGGCAACACCACAAAGTCGCCAAATCGGGGCCAGATGATGCAGGCCATGTTGTCGGCGGGTGCGGTCAAGAACACCGTGGAGGTTTCCATCGACAAGACCCCCACGGGCCTGGCCGTGGACGCCATCCAGTCTGCAGCACGGGTGGCCAAGGAGTGTGTCATTGGCCAGGTGCGCGACGGCAAGGCTGCCGTCACAGTCCTGCCGGTGCTCGCCACCGACCTCTGCTTTGTTGGCGACCAACACTGACCTCAGCCCTGCCTTGAATGTGAGTTAACCCCCTGCACCCACTAACCTATTGGGTATGGCGGAATTTATTTACACGATGTCCAACGCCCGCAAGGCCGTTGGCGACAAACTCATTCTTGACAACGTAAGCATGTCCTTTTTCCCGGGTGCCAAGATTGGCGTCGTGGGACCCAACGGTGCCGGCAAGTCCACCATCCTGAAGATCATGGCCGGATTGGACACACCCTCCAACGGCGAGGCCCGCCTCAGCGCCGGCTACTCCGTGGGCATCCTGCTCCAGGAACCCCCGCTCAACGAGGAAAAGACCGTCCTGGGCAACGTCCAGGAAGGCGTGGGTGAAATCTACGGCAAGATCCAGCGCTACAACGAGATCTCCGAGGAAATGGCCAGCCCGGACGCGGACTTCGACTCCCTTCTTGAGGAAATGGGCAAGCTGCAGGAAGCAATCGACGCCGCCGACGCCTGGGACATTGACTCCCAGCTGGAGCAGGCCATGGACGCTCTGCAGTGCCCCCCGGGCGACGCCGACGTCACCGTCCTCTCCGGAGGTGAGCGCCGCCGAGTGGCACTGTGCAAGCTGCTCCTGCAGAAGCCGGACCTGCTGCTCCTCGACGAACCCACGAACCACCTGGATGCCGAATCCGTGCTGTGGCTCGAGCAGCACCTGAAGAGCTATGCGGGCGCCGTCCTGGCCGTCACACACGACAGGTACTTCCTGGACCACGTGGCCGAATGGATCGCCGAAGTGGACCGCGGCCACCTGTACCCCTACGAGGGCAACTACTCCACCTACCTGGAGAAGAAGCGCGCCCGACTGGAAGTCCAAGGCAAGAAGGACGCCAAACTTGCCAAGCGCCTCGCCGAGGAACTCGACTGGGTCCGCTCCAACGCCAAGGGCCGCCAGACCAAGTCCAAGGCCCGTCTGGCCCGCTACGAGGAAATGGCCGCCGAGGCCGACCGCACGCGCAAGCTCGACTTCGAGGAAATCCAGATCCCGCCGGGACCGCGCCTGGGCAGCGTGGTGCTGGAAGCTACAAACCTGCAAAAGGGCTTCGGCGACCGCATCCTCATCGACGGGCTCTCCTTCACCCTCCCGCGCAACGGCATCGTCGGCGTCATCGGACCGAACGGCGTTGGCAAGTCCACCCTGTTCAAGACCATCGTGGGCCTGGAACCGCTCGACGGCGGCACCCTCAAGGTGGGCGAGACCGTCAAGATCTCCTACGCCGACCAGAGCCGCGGCGGCATCGACCCGGACAAGACCCTGTGGGAGGTTGTCTCCGACGGCCTCGACTACATCCAGGTCGGCAACGTGGAAATGCCCTCACGCGCCTACGTTGCCGCTTTCGGCTTCAAGGGCCCGGACCAGCAAAAGAAGGCCGGAGTGCTCTCCGGTGGTGAGCGCAACCGCCTGAATCTGGCACTGACGCTCAAGCAGGGCGGCAACTTGCTCCTCCTCGATGAGCCCACCAACGACCTCGACGTGGAAACCCTCAGCAGCCTGGAAAACGCGCTGCTGGAATTCCCCGGCTGCGCCGTTGTGGTTTCCCACGACCGCTGGTTCCTGGACCGGGTGGCCACGCACATCCTGGCCTACGAAGGCACCGACGAAAATCCGGCCAACTGGCACTGGTTCGAAGGCAACTTCGACTCCTACGAGGCCGACAAGGTGGTGCGTCTCGGCGTGGACGCAGCACGTCCACACCGCGTCACGCACCGCCGCCTGACGCGCGACTGATGCGAAACTGATTGAGTGGTGGCCGGTCCTGTGGGGCCGGCCACCAGTCATTTAAGCGGTTGGTTCGGGATACGGGGTCTCGACGGGCTCGACCGCCGGGGTCTCGACGGGCTCGACCGACGGCCTGGCCACGCGGACAGGATGACTTTCAGTCCGCCACCGGTGTGCCCTCGGGCAGCCGGAGCATGCCCTCCTGCGCCACCGAGGCCACCAGTTCGCCTTCGCGGTTGTAGAAGCGGCCGCGGCTCAGGCCGCGCGCGCCGGATGCGCTGGGGGAGTCGGACACATACAGCAGCCAGTCGTCCACGCGGAGCGGACGGTGCCACCACATGGCGTGGTCCAGGCTGGCCACGCTCATGCCGGGCGTGGCCCAGCTGAGGCCGTGCCGGCGCAGCACCGGTTCAAGCAGCGTGTAGTCGCTCGCGTACGCCAGTGCGGCGCGATGCACGCTCTGCTCCTCCGGCATGGGACCCATCGACTTCATCCAGACGGACTGGTGCGCCACATGCCCGCCGGGTGCCTGGAAGTAGATGTTGGGGTCCACATGTCGGATGTCGAAGGGGCGGTCGTACGCCCAGGCCTGGGCGACCGGGTGGTCGATCGCACCCAACAGCTCGGCCGCCGTCGGCAGCGTTTCGGGGTCCGGGATCCCGGCGGGCATGGGTTCCTGGTGCTCGAGGCCGCCGTCGGGCAGCTGGAACGAGGCAATCATGGACAGGATGGGCCTGCCGCCCTGGTAGGCATGGGCGCGACGGGCGGAAAACGAGCGGCCGTCGCGCAGCCGCTCAACGCCGAAGGTGATGGGATCCGCGGCATCGCCCGGGCGCAGGAAATATCCATGCATCGAGTGCACCAGCCGGTTTCCCTCCACGGTCCGCGACGCGGCAATGAGCGACTGTGCCAGCACCTGTCCGCCAAAAAGGCGCGGGCGGACAGAGTCGGGCACGCCCGGGCCCACGAAGATGTCCTCGCCGGTCCGCGCCCCGCCGGCGTCGGAAAGGTCTAGGATGTGCAGCAGCTGGTCCATGGGGGCGGCGCGTGGCGGCAGGGCGTTCATACCGAGACTCTATGCGTCATCCGCGTACCCGCACAAATGGCCGCGCCAGCGTAAAAGCCCGCCGGACGCTGCCCGGACGCCGTGATCCATGCCACCTCCGCTTGGTGGCGCCCGGCAGCTTTGACATGATGTGAATATGGCCCAGGCAATCCAAATCCCCCTGCAGGTTCGCTTCGGCGACATCGACGCGTACAACCACGTGAACAATGTTGTCTACCTTCAGTACCTCGAGGACGCCCGGGTGAGGCTGATCCGCACCCCGTTCGCCGAAGACGTGCCGCCGGGCTCGGCCGCAAGCTTCAACGACCTCATCACCGATGACCTGTTCACGCTCGTGGGGCGCAACGAGATCGAATACCTGGCGCCCATCGCCTTCCGCACCGACCCCGTGTTAGTCAACATCTGGGTCACGAACGTCGGCGGCTCCAGCTTCGACTTCGGTTACACCATCACCGACGCCGACACCTCCGTCGTCTTCGCCCAGGCCGCCACCTCCATGGTGCTGGTCTCGCGCGCCACCGGCCGTCCCGTGCGCCTGACCGGGGCCCAGCGCGCCGCCCTCGAAACGTGGCGGGGCGGCCCCGTGCACTTCCGGCGCCGGCCCGCGGAGCTTCCCGCCGGCGTCGAACTTCCCGCAACACCTGCCACCCAAGGAGCGCGCTAAATGCCCACCGCAACCCATGTTGACCAATTCCTCCTGGCCGACGGCGGCACGGTCGCGGACCTGCGCACCTTCGTGACCCGTGCCCGCACCGCGGACGACGGCGCCATCCGCCTTCAGGGGGCCGGTTCCGTCCTCGCGGCGTACGTGTGCGTCATGCGTGCCAGGCTGCTGGGCGAGGGCACCCCGACGATCCTGGGGCTGCGCACCATGGCGCTGGACACGCCGTCGAGCCTGGACGTCACGGTGAGCCTGGCCTCGGTAGCCGACCGCCTGGCGCGCATGGACGCCGACGAGACCGCCCTGCCCGTGCCGCCCATGGCCGTCAACGAGTCGTGGGCCGCGGTCAGTGCACCGCGCGGCGCGTGGGAGGAGGTGGCCGCCGTTGACGCGGAGACGCTGATCAAGGTGGCGAAGGACGGGGTGCAGGAGATCGGGCAGATCATTCCCGTCAATCCCGGTGCGCTCATTGTGAACAACGCACGTGCCGCCGTGTGGGGCCGCCCCATTGCCGGGTTCGACGGCGAATTGCCCGGCGGTGCCGCGTTTGCCGCCTACGCCCTGGGCTTCGTGGCGCCGGGGGAGACCGGTGCCGTGTTCCGGTCCAACCGCTGGCTGCGCCTGAGCACCAGCCGCGGCCACATCCTGGTCCGGCCGAAGGCGGTCCTGTAGCCTTCGGCGGTGCAGCCCAGGCGGGTTGTCGCGTGGGTGCGGATTCGGCGGTGCAGCTCAGGCGGGCTGGCGGGTGGCTGGGTCGCTTTTGCTGCACCGCCGATCGGGCCGGCGCCGGCATTCTGCCAATAAGGTCCGCCAGGTCGCCACAGCTGTACTTTCGGCCGCCCTGGCCGGCCGCAACGACCTCCGGGCCGGCGTAGCCAGCAGTGGCGCTATGCGCGGTCGTCCGGGTTGGACGCGGCATTGACCAGCGACGCCGCGGCCCGTTCGAGATAGTCCCAGAGCGTGGCCTCGTGCAGCGGGGAGAGCTCGACGGCGTCCACGCCCTTGCGCATGGCCGCGAGCCACCGGTCGCGGGCCTCGGGCGTGACCGCGAACGGCACGTGGCGCATGCGCAGGCGCGGGTGGCCGCGTTCCTCCAGGTACGTGCGCGGGCCGCCCCAGTACTGTTCCATGAACATCAGCATGCGGCGCTCGGCCGGTGCCAGGTCCTCCTCGTGGTACATGGCCCGCAGCAGCGGATCCGCGGCAATGCCCTGGTAAAAGACGTGGATCATCTTTTCAAAGGTGGCGTGCCCGCCGATCTGGCCGTAGAACGTGTCGGCATAGGCGGATTCGTCGGCGTACGGGTCCGTGGCTGCTGCCGTCCCCTCGTTGCCTGACGCATCTGCCGGGGGCACGGCCGCGGCTGTTTCCGACGGTGATACGCCGGGTGCAGCTGCCGTAGTCGGGGCGGGCCAGGCGCTGGGTGCGTTGACGGAGGGCAGCGGCCGGCCGACTCCCGTGGGAATGGGCAGGAGGGTGGACAACGACTCGCCAAAGCGCGACGGCACGGGGATCCCGGCTCCCAGCTTCGGGCCAGCGGCAACTCCGGGCTTCGCTGCAAGCCCGGGCTTCGCCGGAACTCCGGGCATGGCCGCTCCGCCGGACGTGGGCGCAGCATGGCGGGCAGCTGAATCGGCACCGCCCTCGGCGGCGTCGTTGGCCCGCGGGCCGTCGGCGAAGGGGGACAGCTGGTTGTGTTCGGCGGTCATGGCTGTGTCTTGCTCTCTACTCTGCGGATTCGTGTGGCTCGGTGGTGCGGGGCGTGGCAGGTCCGGACGATGCCGGCGTCCGCGGGCGCTGGCCGGCCTGCGGGTCCGTGTTCACGGAGGCTGGGCCCGCGGCAGGTGCGGCGTGCGAAGTGGCAGGCGGAGTGTCCGCTGGACCACCCGGTGCACCGGCGGCCGCCGGAGGGCCACCCGGCGCGCCGGCAGCCGCACCACCCGAAGTGGCGGCCGGAACTGCGGGCGCCGTGCCCTGCGCCGTGTCCGGGTCCTCGGACGGGACGTAGCTGCCCTTGGTGCGGTTGCCCAGCCGGAGGATTTCGCCGTTGCGCAGGTACCAGAGCGTGCCGTCCTCGCCCAGCACCCTGGTGATGCGCAGGCCCACGTACTGGACTTCGCCGATGACCTCGCTGGTCTGGATGACGTCGCCGATCCCGTACTGGTCCTCAAGGGTGATGAAGATGCCGGCGAGGAAGTCGCGGATCAGCTGCTGGCTGCCAAAGCCGATGGCGATGCCCACCACGCCGACGCTGGCCAGCAGCGGCCCGATGTCCACATGGAAGGCCAGCAGCACGTAGAACACGGCAATGACCACCACAATGACCGTCAGGAGCGAGTTAAGCAGCGTGCCGATGGTGCTGGCACGCTGGATGCGCCGTTCGTTGTCCAGGGCGCGGAGCACGGGGTCCAGGTTGCGGAAGACGGGCTTCACCCAGCCGAAGCTGCGTTGGTGGAGCGTGCCCTTCCTGACGTGAGTGACGACGGACTTGATCAAGTAGTGCAGCACCAGCCACGCGACCAGTGCTATGGCAACGGCGATGCCTGCGTGGATCAGGTTTTCCAGGAAGGAGTTGCCGGCAGCTTCAAGGGTGTTCAGGGGCAAGGGGTAATCACCTGGCATCTTCGGGGGTGGGAATCGGGCTCGCTTCCAGTCTAGCGCCGAAGGCTGGCAGTTTCCTCCCCGCAGGGTCAGTCCTGCGTGGGTGCGGCCAGGGCGGGCTCGTGGTGGACGGGGAAGTTCACGCTGCGGGCAATGAAGCACTTCCGGTTTGCCTCGGCATGCAGGGAAAGCGCCAGTTCCGCCGTGGCCGGGTCGGCCACGGCAATCCTTGGATGCAGCGTCACGGAGGAGAACTGGCCGCTGCCGTCCGGGTTCAGCACCATGGTGCCGGTGGCGGTGTCCTCGTACTTGGTGATGACCACCCCGTTCAGGACGGCCACGTGCAGGTAGGAGAGCATGTGGCACTGGGACAGGGCGGTGACCAGCAGCAGCTCCGGGTTCCATCGTTCCCGGTCACCGTGGAAGGTCCTGTCCGCGGAGCCGAGAAGGGTGGGCAGGCCTACGGCCGTGACACTGTGGTCACGGCCGTAGCTCCTGTAGCCGGACGTCCCGGCTCCCCGGTTGCCCGTCCAAAAAACATTGATTTCGTAGTGATGCTCGTTTAGCGCCATACCTCAGCATAGAGCGGCGGGTTCAGTTGCACGCCCTGCAGCGCTGCTGCGTAGCCGGATGCGTAGCCTTCCGCGGTGGGGTGGAACGCCAGGGGCAGCGACACAAACGGCGAAACCAGCCAGCTGTCCGGGCTGGGGAAGCCGTGGCCGTCAAAAAGCCCGGCCACCGGCACGAAGCCTGCCCCGCTGCGCTGGACCGACTGTGCCAGCACGGCGTTGAGCTGGTCCACGGCCGCATTGACGGCAACCGCAGCGGCAACCTCCGCAGGCGGGTAGCCCAGTGCAGCCATGTTGGCCGGCTCCAGCAGGTGCGGATAGCCCATGAAAAGCACCTGGGCCTGCGGCACCTGCGCACGGATGGTCTGCGTCAGTGCCGACACCTGCCCCGGCAGCAGGGCGAGTTTGGCCTGCGCCCCGGCGATGGCCCCCTGGCATGTCTCGGGGGTTCCGAGCAGGCAGGCCGCGGCGACCTGGCCGGCCCCTACGTCATTGGCACCGACGGTCAGCGTGACCAGCCGGGTGGTCGGCGGGACCAGCGGCACCTGCAGGGCGGACACCTGGCTGATCGTGGCGCCGTAGCAGGCCAGGTTTGTCATGGACAGGCCGTTGGCGGCGGCAAAGTCGCTGCCATAGCCGTTGGGGCTTTGCAGGCAGGGACCGGCTTCCATGCCGCCGCCCGAGCCGGCCGAGTAGGAATCGCCGAGCACCGTGTACGTGCCGCCGGGCGGCGTTGCCGCCAACGCAGGAATGCCGGCGAACCCCAGGATGAGTCCGCCGGCAACCATTGCCGCTGCGGCTGTGCGCGCGGCCATTCTCTTCAGTGGGTGAGCTCTCATGACCCGACGCTATCCCCACAGCGCGCCGGGGCATAGAGTGGCGGGTACTTGTCTTTGCGGCGCCGGGCACCCTGCCGGCGCCGCAAGGACGACGACGGGCTACTGGTCCGCGGCCTGCGCCTTCAGCGCCCGCACCACGCCGTCGCGGCTTTCCACCACAAGGCGCCGCAGGGCCGGTGCCTCGGAGCCCAGTTCGGCCAGGAAGGCGTCCGTGGCGTCCACCGTGGACTGTGCCACGAGCTGCGAGGGATACAGCCCCGTGATGATCGTCGAGGCGGTCTCATACGACTTCTCCGCCCACACGCCCCGGATCGCGGCAAAGTACTTCGCCACGTACGGCTCCAGAAGTGCGGTGTCCCACACGCGCCCGAAGCCCGTGATGGCCGCGCGCTGCACGGCGTTGGCCCCTTCCCCACGCACGACGACGGCCTCCCACGTCCCGGCCTTGCCTTCCGGCGTCGGGATGGCCGCATGGGCCGTGGCCGCAGCTAGCTGGCCGTTTTGGGTGTTGTCGCGTTCCAGCTCGGCATCGATGTTGCCCTGCGCGGCCCGCGCGCCAGCCACCAGGGACGTCAGCAGCTCCCAGCGCAGGTCCGTGTCAATCGCCAGCCCGTCCAGCGTTTCGGTCCCCTCAAGCAGTTCCTGCACGTTGTCCAGCTGCACGTCGCTTTGTGCGTGCAGCGCGAACGCCTTCACGAACTGCAGCTGGGCGTCGGAACCGGCCGCGGCGCCGCGGGCCAGCTCCCACAGCGCGTCGGCGGCATCAAGGGCCGTTTCCCGCTGGTGGTCCGGCGCCACGTAAAAGTGCAGGGCGGTGGCCAGCTGGCGCAGCAGCACCGTGATGACGGTGGAGTCGGTCTCGTGGCCGATGTTGGCCAGCACCAGCTGGACATACTCGCGGGCGGGGGTTTCGCCGTCGCGGGCGGCATCCCAGGCGGAGGCGGAGACCAGGGTGCGCGGCAGCGAGGCCTTGAAGTCCTTTAGGTGCGCCTTGGCCGTGGCCAGCGAAACGTCGTCGAGGCGGATCTTGGCGTAGGCGAGGTCGTCGTCGTTGAGCAGCACCAGGTCGGGGCGCTGCAGCCCCACCACCTGCGGAACGGCGGTGGACGCGCCGTCCACATCCAGCTCCACGCGCTGCGTGCGCACCAGCTTGCCGGCGTCCTCCCCGGCGGTGGCCAGGTTGTAAAAGCCCACGGCCGCGCGGTGGGGGCGCAGCACGGGGTGCCCGGCCACGGCGGACTGGAGGATCGCGAACGAGGTGATGGCGCCGTCGTCGTCCACCTCAATCGCGGGCTTGAAGGTGTTCACGCCGGCCGTTTCCAGCCATTTTTCCGTCCAGGCCGAGAGGTCGCGGCCGCTGGCGGCCTCCAGTTCAACCATGAGGTCCGGCAGCTCCGTGTTGGACCAGGCGTGCTTGCCGAAGTAGGCGCGCACGCCGGCCATGAACTGCTCCTGGCCCACCCAGGCCACGAGCTGGCGCAGCACCGACGCGCCCTTGGCGTAGGTGATGCCGTCAAAGTTGACCAGCACGTCCTCAAGGTCCTTGATCTCGGCCTTGATGGGGTGCGTGGACGGCAGTTGGTCCTGGCGGTAGGCCCAGCTCTTTTCCAGCGAGGAGAACGTGGTCCAGGAATCCACGTACCGGGTGTTTTCCGCCGCGGCCAGGGTGGACATGAACTCGGCAAAGGACTCGTTGAGCCACAGGTCGTTCCACCAGCGCATGGTCACGAGGTCGCCGAACCACATGTGCGCGAGCTCGTGCAGGATGGTGATGGCGCGGCGCTCCACCATGGCGTCGGTGACCTTGGAGCGGAACACGTAGCTTTCCAGGAACGTCACGGCGCCGGCGTTTTCCATGGCGCCGGCGTTGAATTCGGGGACGAACAGCTGGTCGTACTTGGGGAACGGGTACGGGGTGCCGAACTGCTTTTCAAAGAACTCAAAGCCCTGGCGGGTCAGTTCAAACACGGCGTCCGCGTCAAGGAACTCCATGAGGGACTTCCGCGCAAACACGCCCAGCGGGATCACGCGGCCGTCGGAGCTGGTCAGCTCGCTGCGCACGGATTTATACGGGCCGGCGATCAGCGCCGTGATGTAGCTGGACATCCTCAGCGTGGGCGCAAAGTGCCACACGGCCTTGCCCTCGCCCGCGGATTCCGGCACCGGGGTGGGGGAGTTGGAGATGACGTCCCAGTGGGCCGGGGCGGTGATGTGGAAGGTGAACTGCGCCTTCTGGTCGGGCTGTTCAAACACGGCAAACATGCGCCGGCTGTCCGGGACCTCGAACTGCGTGTACAGGTACACCTCGTTGTCCACCGGGTCCACAAAGCGGTGCAGCCCTTCGCCGGTGTTCATGAACAGCGCGTCCGCCTCGACGGTGAGCACGTTCTCCGCAGCGAGGCGGGGCAGCTGGATGCGCACGCCGTCGGACACATCCGCCGGGTCCAGGTCGACGCCGTTCAGGGTCACCTTGTGCACCGTCTCAGTCACCGCGTCAATGAACGACGACGAACCCTCCTTCGCGCTGAACCTCACCGTGGTGGTGGACGGGAAGGTGGTGGCGGACTGTGTCAGGTCAAGGGTGACGTCATAGTCCTTGACCGTCAGTGTTGCGGTGCGCTCGATCGCTTCGGCGCGGGTCAGGTTCAAGCCAGGCAAGGTAATGCCTTTCGTTCGGTGTCGGGTGGACGGTGGTGCACGCCCGCCGCTGGTCTCCAGCGGGGGCGTGCGGGTCATGCGGCGGGGCCGGCCGGCTCAATGCCCCGGCGGGTTCAGCCCAGTCTTTCACTTAAGTCCGCCGGGTGTGAGCGGCGGCACGCCCCAGCCCCTCCAAATTGCCCCCGCCCCGGCCTGCTCCGTGACGGTGCCGCGGCGGTACGCTGAAAATAATTGATTCACGTCAGACACAAGGAAGTGTTGACCATGGCCATCGCGCATGAAGAAGAGCGTGGAACATTCGAATCGGCGGACGGCGGCCTCAAGCGGAGCCTGTCCCTGACACAGTTGCTGTTGCTGGGCGTGAGCGCCCAAATCGGATCCGGCTGGCTGTTCGGCGTGCTGGCGGCGGCCGGGGTGGCGGGCCCCGCGGCCATCCTGTCCTGGATCATCGCCTCAGTCCTGGTCTTCCTGATCGCCCTGACGTACCTGGAGCTGGGGGCCATGCTGCCGAGGTCCGGGGCCATTGTCCGTTACACCTTCCTCAGCCATGGCGCCTTTTCCGGGTGAATCATCGGCTGGGCCTACTGGCTCTCGGTGGTGTCCATCCCGCCCATCGAGGCCGAGGCCACCCTGACGTATCTGGGCGGGCGCTTTCCCGAAACGCACTTTTTGACCACCGTCGGCGGTGTGAAGCTGCTGAGCTGGCCCACGGGGATTGTCAGCGGCTTCATCCTGATGCTCCTCTTTTTTATCCTGAATTTTTTTGGCGCCCGCTTCCTGGCCGAATCCAACCGCTGGGTCACCCTGTGGAAGATCGCGCTGCCGACCCTGACGTTCATCTTCCTGTTCTTCATCCTCAACGGCAGCAATTTCACCTCCTACGGCGGATTCGCACCCCAGGGCGTGCCGCCGATCTTCCATGCCATTGCCACAACCGGCATCATCTTCTCCCTCCTGGGTTTCCGGCAGGCATTGGACTACGGCGGGGAATCGCGCAACCCGCAACGGGACGTGCCGCTGGCCACCATCGGGTCCATTGTGATCCCGGCCGTCATCTACACCTTGTTGCAGGTGGCCTTCATTGGCGCCATCAACTGGCAGGACATGGGCCTGAAGGGCGGCCAGTGGGACAAGCTCGTCAGCGGCGGCTGGGCCGACGGCCCGTTGTTCCACGCACTGGACTCCGCCAACATTGCCGCCCTGGCGGCGCTGGGCACCTTCCTGCTCATTGACGCAGCGATCTCGCCCCTCGCCACCGGGTGGGTTTACCTGGGCACGGGGGCCCGCACCGGCTACGGACTGGGCGTGCACCGGAACGTGCCGCGCACCTTCACCGCCAGCAACCGCTACGGCATACCGTGGCTGGCCCTGGTGGTCTCGGCCGTGGTGGGCTGCGTGTTCTTCGTCCCCGCCCCGAGCTGGTACCAACTGGTCGGATTCATCAGCAGCGCCGCCGTGCTGACCTACATCATGGGCGGCGTGGGCCTGCCCGTGCTGCGCAAAACGGCCGGTGCCCTGGAGCGGCCGTTCCGGCTTCGGGGATTCAGGTTTTGGTCCCCGGTCTCCTTCCTGGCTGCCGTGTTGATCCTGTACTGGAGCGGGTTTGCGACGCTGACGAATGTCTTCACCGCCACCTTCATCGGCCTGCCCTTCTTCACGGCCTACTACGCCTGGAAGGCCGGCTGGATGCACGCGGTGGCCAGCACCGTTGTCAGCGTCGTGTTCTTTGTCCTGTGGATCTGGACGGCAGCCGCCAGCGGCTGGGTCCTGACGGGGAGCGGCGGGGCCCGCCCCGGCGCCTGGCCCTTCGTCACCTACTACGTGGTGTTCTGCGTCCTGGTGGTCGCCTTTTGCACCGCCGTATGGGTCTTCAGCAATGCGGAGGGCCGCCAGCACGTCAACGCCACGTGGTGGCTGGTCTGGCTGCTGCTGGCCTCCCTGCTGGTCGGCTACCTTGGCGTGTACGGACCCCTGCCCACCCCGGTGCTCCAGTTCCCCTGGGGCATGGCCACCGAACTTCTTGTCGGCATCGTGACCTACCTCTGGGCCGTCCGCTCAGGAATTGAAACGGCTGAAATCAAGGACATCGTGGCCGGCGCCGCGGGCCGTGGCCCGCGGTCCGGCACCGCCGCCGGAGCGGGGGCCTGAAACCGCCGGGCCGGCGCGGGGGCCTGAAACCGCCGGGCCGGCCGGCCCGCCACCGACGTAAAGACCAACGTGTGAATAAAGTAGGGACCATGGACGCCCCCGCATCGGAGAACAGCAACGACCGGCACATTGACGCCCGGGCGCTGCGCTTCGCCATGATCTTCCCGGTGCTGCTGTGCCTGGGCCTGGTGGGCGGCGGCCTGCTGGTGGCCGGCAGGCTTCCCGCAGGGGCGGTGCTGCCCACCGGCGGCGGTGTCCTGCCGCTGCCCGCATTCCTGGCCGTGGCCGTGGCCGTGACGCTGGGCCTGGGCGCAGGCATCGGCTTTTTCGGTGCGCGGACCACGCTGCCGCGCAACCTGCGCCGGATCCTATTGGGCACCGCCATGGCACTGCAGCTGGCCTCCACCACCGTTTTTTCCGCCGCGCTCCTGGGCCAGTCCGGGCTGGGCGGTGCGGCCCCCGTGCGGTTGGACGGCTATGTGGTCATGATGGGCTGCGGGCTCGCCGCCGCCATGGGGGTGGTCCTGGCCCTGACGTTCAAGCCCGACGAACAGTGGACCGGGGCCGACGACGAGGCGCTCGCGGAACTGCTGGAAATCGAGGCGGACCCCACGGTGGCCAACGACCGCCTGGTCTACGCCATCCACCCGCGCAGCTCCGTGGTCATCATGATCCTGCTGGCCGGGATCCTGCCCGGGGGCGTCCTGACGGTGGTCAGTCCCTGGCTCCTGCTGGCCCTGGCCCTGGCCGCAGGGCTGGTCGTGGCCCTGCTCAGCGCCACCGTCCATGTGGACAGGCAGCGGCTCGTGGTCAAGCTCGCCGGGGTGGTGCCGGTCATCGCCATGGCCTGCACCGACGTCGAAGCGGCCGTGTCCCTGGACATCAAGGCGCGGGACTACGGCGGCTGGGGCCTGCGCAAGCACAGCGGCAGTGAAAGCTTCCTGGCGTTCTCGGGGGCCGCCGTCGTCCTGCGCGACGTCAGGGGCAGGGTGGTCCTCGGCGCCCCCAACCTGGACACGGCCGACGACCTTGCCGCGATCCTCAACCGGCGTGCGGGCAAGCGGCCCGGTCAACACTGAGGCGGCGGTTTCGGTAGGCTGGAGGCAACTGCACCCCTCAAGCCTGAAGGACCACCCATGCGCGTTCACATCGCAACCGACCACGCCGGCATGGAGCTCAGCTCCCACCTCATCACCGCACTGGCCGCCAAGGGCTACGAGATGGTGGACCACGGCCCCGCAGCCTACGACCCCGAGGACGACTACCCTTCGTTCTGCATCAACGCCGCGCTCGCGGTCGTGGCCGACCAGGCGGCCGGCGTGGACGCGCTGGGGATTGTGCTCGGCGGCTCCGGCAACGGCGAGCAGATCGCCGCGAACAAGGTCAAGGGCGTGCGCGCAGCACTCGTCTGGAACCTGGACACCGCCAAGCTGGCCCGCGAACACAACGACGCCAACGTGGTGGCCGTGGGCGGGCGCCAGCACAGCGTTGAGGAGGCCACCGGGCTGATCGAGGCGTTCCTGGCCGAACCGTTCAGCAACGCCGAACGCCACGTGCGCCGCATCGGCAAAATCGCCGCGTACGAGGCCACCGGCGAAGTTTCCGCCTGACCCTGCCCGTACTGTTACGCCTGATTTGAAGGGAGCCCGGTGTGGGCAGGCCGCTGAAGCCGGGGAACCGGCAGCCGGTGTTTGACCGCCGCACACCGGTCCCGGGCGGGGCGCCGGAGCACGGAGGCCCCCGTGCCTGAGGGGCATTCTGTCCACCGGCTGGCCCGGCAGTTCAACGACGTCTTTGGCGGCGCCCTGCTGGCCGTCTCCAGCCCGCAGGGGAAGTTCACCGCGGGCGCCGCGCGCGTGGACGGGCAGGTGTTGGAACTGGCCGAGGCCCATGGCAAGCAGTTGTTCATGTTCTTCCGGCACGAGCTCGTCATGCGCGTCCACCTGGGCCTCTACGGCGCCTGGGACTTTGGCGGCGATGCAACGTTTGCCGGTGCGTCCAGCATTGGCGCACCGCGGCGGATTGGCGAGCAGGAGCTTGCCCCGGACGACGGCGGCACGCCCTACAGCGGGCCGCCGGAACCCAAGGGCGCCGTCCGGGCGCGGCTGGTGTCGGCCCACGGCTGGGCGGATCTCCGCGGCCCGGCAGCCTGCGAGGTGCTGACTGTGGCCGGTGCCGCCACGGTGCGCGCCAAGCTGGGGCCGGACCCGCTGCTCAACCGGCCCGGCGACCGTGCGGAGTTCGTGCGGCGCCTGTGCAAGAGTGCCACCCCCATTGCCCTGCAGCTGATGAAGCAGGAGGTGCTGGCCGGCGTGGGAAACGTCTACCGGGCCGAGGTCCTGTTCCGGCGCGGCCTGGACCCCCGGCTGCCAGGCACCTCGCTGGGTGCCGGTGAGGCCGGGGAGCTGTGGGACGACATTGCGCTGGTGATGGCCGACGGCGTCAGCGACGGCCGCATCATCACCACAGAACTGGCCGACCGGCCCTCGGGACGTGGCGCCGGGGCGGGCCACGCACTGGGTGGGGGAGACGGGCAGGGTGACGTCCCGGCGTCGACCATCAACAAGGACGTGCCGGTGGCCGACGCCCACTACGTCTACAAGCGCAACGGGCTGCCGTGCCGGCACTGCGGCACCGCGGTGGCCATGGCGGAGCTGGGCGGGCGCAAGCTGTACTGGTGCCCGGGGTGCCAAGGGGGTTAAAAGCGTAAACCCCGGATCTCGACTGGCTCGATCAGCGGGGCGTCTGGATCAGGGGTTTGGCGGAGGGGGCGACGGGAATCGAACCCGCGTAATCAGTTTGGAAGACTGAGGCTTTACCATTAAGCTACGCCCCCGAAAAGTTCGCCTTTCGGCTGAACAACTCCTCGATACTAGCAATGCACCCGGCGGGCCGCAAATCCGTCACGGCCAGCCGGGCGTGGCGGCGGGGCCGGGCAGATTGTGCATCCGTCAAGGTTTGCCCGTAGACTGTTGCGGGCACTACGGGGCGTAGCGTAGTGGCTAGCGCGCCTGCTTTGGGAGCAGGAGACCGCAGGTTCGAGTCCTGTCGCCCCGACTCAGCATTATCCGGTTCACGTTTGGTCAGTGACTGCCCATGTGCTGGTGCCTAACATCCACCAACAGACCATCAGGAGTACCACGCTGTGAAGAGCGCTGTCGAAAACCTCACGCCCACCAGGGTAAAGCTCAATGTCGAGGTTTCCTTTGAGGAATTGAAGCCGAACATTGCCGAGGCTTATAAGACGATTGCCACACAGGTCCAGGTGCCTGGCTTCCGCAAGGGCAAGGTCCCCAACAAGCTGATCGACCAGCGCGTGGGCCGCGGCTACGTCCTGGAAACCGCCATCAACGAGGGCCTCAACGGCTGGTACCAGAACGCGGTCATCGAAACCGGCATCAGCCCGCTCAGCCGCCCCGAGGTTGAGATCACCGAGGTCCCGGACCCCACCGCCACCGACGGTGAACTGAAGTTCCACGTCGAGATCGACATCCGTCCCGAGATCGAGCTGCCCGACTACGAGGGCATCGAGGTTGAGGTTGAGGCGCTCGAGGCCACCGACGAGGACACCGATAAGGCCTTGGACGACCTCCGCGGCCGCTTCGGCACGCTCAAGGCTGCCGACCGCCCCGCCGCCGACGGCGACTTCGTCACCATCAACATCGCCGCCAAGATCGACGGCAAGGAGGTCGACTCCGCAGCCGACCTGTCCTACCAGATCGGTGCCGGCAACATGCTTGAGGGCCTGGACGAGGCCGCGACCGGCCTCTCCGCCGGCGAGGAAGCCATCTTCGAGACCAAGCTGGCCGGCGGCGAGCACGCCGGCGAAGACGCCCAGGTCACCGTGAAGGTCACAGCCGTCAAGGTCCGCGAACTGCCCGAAGCCAATGACGACTTTGCCCAGCTGGCCTCCGAGTTCGACACCATTGCCGAACTGCGCGAGGACCTGGCCAAGCAGGCCGCCGACGCCAAGACGGTTGAGCAGGGCGTCGAGGCCCGCGACAAGGTCCTGGACAAGCTCGTCGAGCTCATCGAGGTCCCCGTCCCCGAGTCCGTCGTGGCAGAGCAGCTCGAGCAGCACTTCAAGCCGGAGAACTCACACGGTGAAGACCACGACTCCGAGGAACACCGCGCCGAGGTCAAGGAAAACACCGAGCGTGCGTTCCGCAACGAGATCATCCTCGACGCTGTCGCGGAGAAGGAAGAAATCGGTGTCAGCCAGGCCGAGCTGATCGACTACATCGTCTCCTCCGCCAGCCAGTACGGCATGGACCCGAACCAGTTCGCGCAGATGCTCGACTCCTCCGGCCAGGTCAACATGATCGTCGGCGAAGTCCGCCGCCGCAAGGCCCTCGCCGCGGTGCTGGCCAAGGCCTCCGTGAAGGACACCAAGGGCGACGCCGTGGACCTCACCGACTTTGTCTCCGTCTCCTCCGACGAGGACGAGACCGCCGGGGACGCCTCCGACGAGGTCATCGAGCCGACCGCCGTGACCGACCCGGGCGAAGTCCGCATCTAATTGCCCTACGCCTTGGGCGTGGAGCCCTACGCCTTAGGCGTGGCCAGGCCGTTGCCGGTTCCCTTCACGGGAACCGGCAACGGTTTTTTCATGCCCCGCGCCGGGGGTGCGCCGCGATTTTCGCCGGCAGCCCGCAAACCGTGCGCCGTCAGCGAACAGCACGCTTTTGCGAAACAAAACACGGCCGAAAAAGGCTACTGTCCAAGTAGTGAAGATTAGTGATGGCCCGCGTTGGGCCGGTCGTGGCGGTACCTGCCGGCACGGTCACGGACCAGCGGACCGCACGAAGGAGAGGTAAGTCCACGATGGCACAGCAAACCACACCGACCATGGCCGGCCCGGATTCGTCAGGCCCGGACCAGTACATCTACAACCGCCTGCTCAAGGAACGCATCATCTGGCTCGGCTCGGAAGTGCGCGACGACAACGCCAACCTGATCTGCTCACAGCTCCTGCTGCTCTCCGCCGAGGACCCGGAAAAGGACATCTTCCTGTACATCAACTCGCCCGGCGGCTCCGTCACGGCAGGCATGGCCATCTACGACACCATGGAGTTCATCCCGAACGACGTCGTGACCGTCGCCACCGGGCTGGCCGCCTCGATGGGCCAGTTCCTCCTCTCTTCCGGCACCAAGGGCAAGCGCTATGCAACGCCCAACGCACGCATCCTCATGCACCAGCCCTCCGGCGGCATCGGGGGAACGGCGTCGGACATCAAGATCCAGGCCGAACTGATCCTGCACATGAAAAAGGTCATGGCTGAACTGACCGCCGAACAGACCGGGCAGACCGTGGAGAAGATCCTTACGGACAACGACCGCGACAAGTGGTTCACGGCCGAGGAAGCGCTTGAATACGGCTTCTTTGACAAGATCAGCCGGCACGCGGGCACGGTGTCCGGCGGCGGCGGAACCAGCGCGAACTAACCGGCCAAAGAACAATTTCCAGGAGCACAGCAGACATGACTTACAACTTTGGCGGTTCGGCCTTTGGCAGCACTGCCGGCAATCTTCCCACCAGCCGCTACGTCCTCCCGCAGTTCGAGGAGCGGACGCCCTACGGCTTCAAGCGCCAGGACCCGTACACCAAGCTGTTTGAGGACCGCATCATCTTCCTGGGCGTCCAGGTCGACGACGCCTCCGCCGACGACGTCATGGCGCAGCTGCTGGTGCTCGAGGCCGACGACACCGACCGCGACATCACGCTGTACATCAACTCGCCCGGCGGATCGTTCACGGCCATGACGGCCATCTACGACACCATGCAGTTCATCCGCCCCGAAATCCAGACCGTCTGCCTGGGCCAGGCCGCCTCCGCAGCGGCCGTGCTGCTGGCAGCAGGCACCCCCGGAAAGCGCCTGGCACTGCCCAACGCGCGCGTGCTGATCCACCAGCCGGCCCTGTCCGGCGGCCAGGGCGGCCAGGCCTCGGACCTGGAAATCCAGGCCAACGAGGTCATGCGCATGCGCGAATGGCTGGAAAACACGCTGTCGGCACACTCAGGCCGCACGCCCGCTCAGGTCAGCAACGACATTGAGCGCGACAACATCCTCACCGCCGCCGAGGCCAAGGACTACGGCCTGATCGACGAAGTGCTTGAACCCCGCAAGATCAAGCCGGCGGCCATCGCCCGCTGATCCGCCACGCGCGGGCGGGGCAAAAACCGCCCCGTCCCGCGCGTACCTTCCACCCTTTGTCGGAGCCTTGCCCTAGAGTGGAACCATACGCAAGGCAGGGCGGCCCAGGCTGCCGGAATCGCAACAACCAATGGCAGCGGCGCACGCCGGCTGCCATTCGCGGAAGGACGCACACATGGCCAGGATGGGCGAAAGCACTGATCTGCTGAAGTGTTCCTTCTGCGGCAAAAGCCAAAAGCAGGTCCGCAAGCTCATTGCGGGCCCGGGCGTGTACATTTGTGACGAATGCATCGAGCTGTGCAACGAGATCATTGACGAGGAACTGGCCGAGGTGGCCGAACTCGACGCGTTCGAGCTGCCCAAGCCGCGGGAGATCTTTGACTTCCTGCAGGAGTACGTCATTGGCCAGGAACCGGCCAAGCGCTCCCTGTCCGTGGCCGTGTACAACCACTACAAGCGCATCCAGTCCGGCCATGCGGTCAAGTCCAACACGCTGGCCGGCACCGTCCACGACGAAGTGGAAATTGCCAAGTCCAACATCCTGTTGGTGGGACCCACCGGCTGCGGCAAGACCTACCTGGCCCAGACCCTGGCCCGCCGTCTCAACGTCCCCTTCGCCGTGGCGGATGCCACGGCCCTGACCGAGGCAGGCTACGTCGGTGAGGATGTGGAAAACATCCTCCTCAAGCTCATCCAGGCCGCCGACTTCGACGTCAAGAAGGCCGAACAGGGCATCATCTACATTGACGAGATCGACAAGATCTCGCGCAAGTCCGAGAACCCCTCCATCACCCGTGACGTCTCCGGCGAGGGTGTGCAGCAGGCGCTGCTGAAAATCCTGGAGGGCACCGTGGCCTCCGTGCCGCCGCAGGGCGGACGCAAGCACCCGCACCAGGAATTCATCCAGATCGACACCACCAACGTGCTGTTCATTGTCGCCGGCGCCTTTGCCGGGCTCGAGGACATCATCGGTGCGCGCGCCGGCAAGAAGGGCATCGGCTTTGGCGCCCCGCTCAGCGCCCTCAAGCAGTCCGAGGCCAGCTACGCCGACGTCATGCCCGAGGACCTGCTCAAGTTCGGGCTCATCCCCGAATTCATCGGCCGGCTGCCCGTCATCACCACCGTGACCCAGCTGGACCGCAGCGCGCTGATCCAGATCCTCACCGAGCCCAAGAACGCCCTCATCAAGCAGTACCAAAAGATGTTCACGCTCGACGGCGTTGACCTCGAGTTTGAGGACGACGCCCTCGCCGCCATTGCCGACCAGGCCCTGGCCCGGGGGACCGGTGCCCGCGGGCTGCGCGCCATCCTCGAGGAAGTGCTGCAGCCGGTCATGTTCGACCTCCCCAGCCGCGAGGACATCTCCACCGCCGTCATTACCGCCGACGTGGTCAACAAACTGGCGGAGCCGAACCTGATCCCGCACGATGTTGTTGCCAAGCGCAGGAACAAGTCCGCCTGATCGGCTGTTATGCCTTACAGGCGTGTAAGCCGCCCACCTTTGTGAGCCGATCTGAGGAGACCACCTTGTCTGAAACTGCCGCTGCCGAAAAGGCCGATTTTTGGTTTGACCCCGCCTGCCCCTATGCCTGGGCCACGTCCAGGTGGATCGGCGAGGTGGAGAAGGTCCGCAATATCACCGTTGACTGGCATGTCATGAGCCTGGCGGTCCTCAACGAAGGCCGCGACGAACTGCCCGCCGACTACCGGGCGTTCCTGGCGACGGCCTGGGGCCCCGTCCGGGTCATCATCGCCGCCGCACAGCAGCACGGCAGCGAAGTCATCAAGCCGCTCTATGACGCCATGGGAACCCACATCCACCACAACGGCGACAAGGACATTGACAATGTCATCGCCAAGTCCCTCGCCGAGGTCGGGCTGCCGGCGGGGCTGGCCGCCGCCGCCACCTCCACCGAATACGACGACGCCCTGCGCGCCAGCCACGAGGAAGGCATCAGCCAGGTGGGACAGGAGGTGGGCACGCCCATCGTCGCATTCAACGGGACGGCGTTCTTTGGCCCGGTCATCACCCGCATTCCGCGCGGCGAAGAGGCCGGGAAGCTGTGGGATGCCACCACCACCCTGGCCGGCTTCCCGTACTTCTTCGAGATCAAGCGCACCCGCACGGAAAGCCCGCAGTTCGGGTAGTTTCCCGGGGCACGGGGCGGGGCGGCAGCAATTAAAATTGCTGCCGCCCCGCCCTTGTTTTTGCCAGCGGAGGGGCGCATACTTTTCTTACCCAATCCTTCGGGAGAGGGGATGGACGCCAGAAATTCAACGACAGAACCGAAAAGAAAATTGAGCACCACCTCACGGCGGAGGCTCGTTAATTGAAGGAACTGGAAGCCGGTGACGCGGCTAAAGGCGTTGAATGTCAACGGAGTCCAACAGACCGCCGAACGTCACACGGTGGCCGAAAGCCGAAGCCCCACCGACGGCAAAATGCCGATGGGGCTTCCCCTTTGCCCACCGTCCGCAACTGGGTCGCAGTTGTTGCGGAAAATACGCGATTTCCGGCCAATTTCCTGCAACAACTGCGACCCACCTGCCCCGGCGGCAGAGGGTGGGCCGGACCGGCGTTAACCCACTCTTCACCGGGACGTTCCCCGAGTTCCGGACACCGGCCATGTCTGCCCGACACGCTGGGGGCGTGAAGGTTGCCATAGTTGCTGAATCGTTCCTGCCGGACATGAACGGGGTCACCCATTCCCTGTTGAAAATCCTCCAACACCTTAAGCAGCGCGGCGACGAGGTCCTGGTCATTGCCCCGTCCACCACCGCCGACGCGCCACGCCGGGTGGAGGGCGCCACCGTATGGCGCCTGCCTGCCATGCCTGTGGCAGGCTACCGCAACGTGCGGGTGGCCGTGGGCGGGGTGGCCCGTGTCCGGGCGATGCTCGCCGCCTTCAACCCGGACATTGTCCACCTCGCGTCCCCGTTCGTACTGGGCTGGCGCGGGGTGCGCGCCGCCCAACAGCTGGGCCTGCCCACCGTGGCCGTGTACCAGACCGACGTCCCCGGCTATGCCGCAAAGTACGGCATGCCGTTTCTGGAGAACTGGGCGTGGGCACGGGTGGAGCGGATCCACATGGCCGCCACGCGGACGCTTGCCCCGTCCACGGATGCCATCAACCAGCTGCGCGGGCACGGGGTCCCGCGCGTCGAGCTGTGGCGCCGCGGCGTGGACACCGGCCGGTTCCACCCGTCCAAGCGAAGCGAGGCATTCCGGCGCCTCGTGGCGCCCCGGGGCGAAACGGTCATTGGCTATGTGGGCCGGCTCGCCCTGGAAAAGCAGGTGGCAGACCTTGCCGTCCTGGCCGGCATCCCCGGCACGCGACTGGTGGTGGTGGGTGACGGCCCCCAGCGCCAGGCACTCCAGGAGGCCCTGCCCCATGCCCACTTCACGGGCTTCCTGGCGGGGGAGAAGCTGGCCGCCGCCATGGCCTCACTGGACCTTTTTGTCCACCCGGGCGAGCTGGAAACGTTCTGCCAGACCATCCAGGAAGCCATGGCGTCCGGCGTGCCGGTGGTGGCCACGGGCCGCGGCGGCCCCCTTGACCTGGTGGACTCCTCGCGCACCGGCTGGCTCTACCAGCCCGGCGAGCTGGGCGAACTGCGCGGCTATGTGGAGGACCTGGTGGGCGACGGTGCCAAGCGTGCCGCGTTCGGATCGGCGGCCCGCGCCGCGGTCGAGGGCCGCACCTGGGCCGTGGTGTGCGGGCAGCTCATGGAGCTGTACAGCGAGACCATCGACCGGCACGCCCGCCAGGGCGCCGGACTGGGAGGAATCAAATGAAAGTTTCCGTCATTGGCTGCGGCTACCTGGGTGCTGTCCATGCCGCAGCCCTCGCCTCCCTGGGGCACCACGTCACGGGCCTGGACACCGACTCCGCCAAGGTCTCCCAGCTGGCGCGGGCTGGGGCACCCTTCCACGAACCAGGACTGGCCGCCCTGCTGCAGGACGGAAGCGCGTCCGGCAGGCTCACGTTCACCACCGACCCCGTCCGGCTCGCCGGAGCCCGCGTCCACTTCATCTGCGTCGGCACGCCCCAGGCGAAAACCGGCAACGGGGCAGACCTGGGACAGCTGCGTGGGGCCGTCGAAGCGCTCCGCCCGTGCCTGGCCCCGGGGGACCTCGTGGTGGGCAAGTCCACGGTCCCTGTCGGCACGTCCGCGGGCGTGGCAGCCCTTCTCGCCGGAACCGGTGCCATGCTGGCCTGGAATCCGGAGTTCCTGCGCCAGGGGACGGCCGTGACGGATTCCCTGATGCCGGACCGCATGGTCTACGGGCTGCCCGAAGGGGAAGACCGCCGGGCGGCCCGTGACATGCTCGACGCCGTTTACGCGCCCTTCCTGGAGCGCGGCACCCCGTGCGTTGCCACCGATTATGCAACGGCAGAACTTATCAAGGTGGCCGCCAACGCGTTCCTGGCCCTCAAGCTTTCCTATATCAACGCCGTCGGCGAGCTGTGCGGGCAGGTGGGGGCCGACGTCGTCGACCTGGCCGGGGCCCTGGGGCACGACGCCCGCATCGGCGCCGGCTACCTCCGGGCCGGCGTCGGGTTTGGCGGCGGCTGCCTGCCCAAGGACCTGCGCTCGTTCCGGGTACAGGCGCAGGAGCACGGCGTGGAATCGCTCGACGAACTGCTCTCCCTTGTGGACGGCATCAATGCCGACGCCCGCTACCGTGCCGCCGAGGCCGCGGTGGCCATGTGCGACGGGCAGGTGGCCGGGCGCCGGATCACCGTCCTGGGCGCGGCGTTCAAGCCCCACACCGACGACACCCGGGACTCGCCCGCCCTGGACATCGCCCTGCAGCTGGCCGCCCAGGGTGCCCAAGTCACCGTCAGCGACCCGCAGGCCGCAGGCCACGCCTGGCTGGCGCACCCGCAGCTGGAGTTCGAGCCGGAGGCGCTGGAGGCCCTGCGCGGCGCCGAGCTGACGATGCTGCTCACCGAGTGGGCGGAGTTCACCGCCCTGGACCCGGCGGAGGTGGCCGCCGTCGTGGACCGGCCTGCCATGGTCGATGGCCGCAACGCCTTGGACGCCGGTGCCTGGCGCGCCGCGGGCTGGGAATACCGCGGGATCGGGAAGGGGACCGGGCCGCACGTGGGGGCTGCCCGGACGGCCGTCTGAGACGTGGGGCAAGGGTGAGGTACGTTGCGTTGGGGGACTCGTTCACCGAGGGGGTGGGCGAC
This sequence comes from Arthrobacter sp. SDTb3-6, assembly GCF_013376095.1. Lineage (GTDB taxonomy): Bacteria > Actinomycetota > Actinomycetes > Actinomycetales > Micrococcaceae > Specibacter. The sequence continues at coordinate 87,444 of NZ_JAAMFN010000010.1, forward strand.
CCCAACAAGCACCTGCCCAACGGCGTGCGCGGCTGGGCCGACCGCGTTGCCGAGGGACTGGCCCGGCACGAACCCGGTTGGGAGTACGCCAACCTGGCCATCCGCAGCAAGCGCCTGCGCCACATCCTGGCCGAACAGCTCGGACCCGCCGTCGCCATGGAGCCGAGCCTCGTCACGCTGTACGCGGGCGGCAACGACGTGATGGACATCGGCACGCGCGTCGCGGACATCCTGGCCCAGTATGAGGCGCTCGTCGCCGGACTGGCAGCCACGGGAGCGCAGCTGCTGCTGTTCACGGGCTACGACATCGAAGTTTCCGCAGTGCTTGCCCCGCTGCGGCGCAAGAACCACCTGTACAACGACGGCGTCCGGCGCATCGCCGGGCGCCACGGCGCCGTGGTGGTCGACTTTGCCACCTTCGAGGCCTACCGGAACCCCCACTTTTGGTGTCCGGACCGCCTGCACATGTCCAAGGCAGGCCACAAGTACATGGCCGGACAGGTCATGGACCTGCTCGGCGTGCCCCACGGCATTGGTCCCAAACACAAAAAGCAAGGTCCCGCCCCCACCTGGAGACAGTGGGGACGGGACCAGTACCGGTGGACCACAGAGTGGGTGCTGCCCATGTTCGCCCGCAAGCTGCGCGGGGTGACTCTCGGTGACACGCTCACACCGCGCTGGCCCGAGCCGGTGCGCGTGCCACGGCGGAAAGGCCTGCGGAAGCTGGCGCCGGGCCCACGCGCCCGAGGGGCCCCGGCCGAGGAACGAAACCGGGGAGGGCGTGGAGATTAGGCCTGGACGGGTTCCTCAGCCGGCGCCAGCACGACGTCGGACACCGTGAGTCCGCCGGTGTCCTCGGCCACCGTGAGGTCCAGGGCGTTCGCGGCGGCCTTGAGGTCGCCGAGCCCGGCGCGCAGCTGCGCGGCCTGGGCCGCATCCGCGGTGACGGTGGCCGAAAGCACCTGGGTGCGCTGCTTGACCTTGGCCTCGGACTTGGCCTTGCGGATGCCGCCCAGCGCGGCGCCGACGGTGGCCAGCATGGTGGTGTCGCCGTCGTTCACCTCCACTGCCGCGGGCCAGGACGCGCGGTGGACGGAGCCGGTGCGCCACCAGCTCCAGACCTCCTCCGTGGCGAACGGCAGGAACGGTGCGAACAGGCGCAGCAGTGAATCCAGCGTGGTGGCCAGTGCCGCCAGCACGGACGCCTGCTCGGCATCGCCGGCCGCACCATAGGCACGGTCCTTGATCAGCTCCACATAGTCATCCGTGAAGTGCCAGAAGAAGCTCTCGGTGATCTGCAGGGCCTTGGCGTAGTCATACTTTTCAAACGCCGAGGTTGACTGGCGAACGACGTCGGCCAGCTGGGCCAGCACGGCGCGGTCCAACGGGTTGGTGGCCACGTCCGTGGCGCCTGTGATGACGTCGGCATCCGTGGCGCCCAGGTTCAGCACGAACTTGGAGGCGTTGAGCAGCTTGATGGCCAGGCGGCGGCCGATCTTCATCTGCGCAATCTCATAGGCGGTGTCGGCACCAAGCTTGGCCGAGGCGGCCCAGTAGCGGACGGCGTCGGCACCGTAGGCGTCGAGCACGTCGTTGGGGACCACCACGTTGCCCTTGGACTTGGACATCTTCTTGCGGTCCGGGTCCAGGATCCAGCCCGAAATGGCGGCGTGCTTCCACGGCGCGCTCTCCTGGAGCGCATCGGCACGCACGGCCGAGGAGAACAGCCAGGTGCGGATGATGTCGTGGCCCTGCGGGCGCAGGTCGAACGGGTAGACCTTGGCGAACAGGTCCTCGTCCTGGCCCCAGCCGCCCACAATCTGCGGGGTCAGCGACGACGTGGCCCAGGTGTCCAGGACATCCGCGTCGCCAATGAAGCCGCCGGGCGCATTGCGCCGGTCCTCGGGGAAGCCGGGGGCCGCGTCCGCCGCCGGGTCCACCGGGAGCATGTCCGCCGTGGGCAGGATGGGGTGGTCGTAGTCCGGGTTCGCGTCCGCATCCAGCGGGTACCAGACCGGGACCGGCACGCCAAAGAAACGCTGGCGGGAAACGAGCCAGTCGCCGTTCAGCCCGGAAATCCAGTTGTCGTAGCGAGAGCGCATGAAGGCGGGGTGGAATTCGATCTCCTTGCCGCGGCTGATGAGGCGTTCGCGGCGGTCCTCATCGCGGCCGCCGTTGCGGATGTACCACTGGCGGGAGGTGACAACTTCCAGGGGTTTGTCCCCCTTTTCAAAGAAGTTCACGGGGTGCATGATCTTCTTCGGCTCGCCGTCGAGCAGCCCGATTTCGGCGAGCATCGCCACCACGCCTTCCTTGGCGCTGAAGACGGTCTTCCCGGCAATTTTGGTGTAGCTTTCGCGGCCCTCCTCCGTGGTGATCCATTCGGGGGTGTCGCCGAGGATCCGGCCGTCGCGGCCCACGATGGCCCGCGTGGGCAGCTGCAGTTCGCGCCACCAGGTGACGTCGGTCAGGTCGCCGAAGGTGCAGACCATGGCGATGCCGGAGCCCTTGTCCGCCTTGGCCAGCGGATGGGCGCGGACCTCAACCTCGACGCCGAACAGCGGCGAGGTGACCTTCTTGCCGAACAGCGGCTGGTAGCGTTCGTCGTCCGGGTTGGCAACGAGCGCCGCGCAGGCGGCCAGCAGTTCGGGGCGAGTGGTCTCGATGAAGACCTTCGTGCCGTCCTCGGCGAAGAAGGGGTAGCGGTAGTAGGCGCCGGCCACGTCGCGGTCCTCGAGCTCGGCCTGGGCCACGGCGGTGCGGAACGTGACGTCCCAAAGCGTGGGGGCCTCGGCCATGTAGGCATCGCCGGCGGCCAGGTTGTCCAGGAAGGCGCGTTGGGACACCGCGCGCGAGTGGTTGTCGATGGTGCGGTAGCTCAGGTTCCAATCGACGGAAAGGCCCAGGGTCTGGAACAGGTTTTCAAAGACCTTCTCATCCTCGACGGCCAGCTCTTCGCAGAGCTCGATGAAGTTCCGGCGCGAGACGACGTCGAAATCACGCTGGTTCTTGGCGGGGGACGCGGGAGGGCGGTAGCCGGCGTCGTACGGGGTCTTCGGATCGCAGCGGACGCCGAAGTAGTTTTGGACGCGGCGCTCGGTGGGCAGGCCGTTGTCGTCCCAGCCCATCGGGTAGAACACGTTCTTGCCGTTCATGCGCTGGAAGCGGGCCAGGACGTCGGTCTGGGTGTAGGAAAACATGTGCCCCACGTGCAGTGAACCGGAGGCGGTGGGCGGGGGGGTGTCGATGGAGTACACCTGCTCCCGCGTGGTCTCACGGTTGAACCGGTACGTTCCCTCCTCGAGCCAACGCCGGGTCAGCGCCGCTTCCAGCCCTTCCAGTGCGGGCTTGTCGGGAACGTTGCTTGCGGGGGTTGCGGGCGTGTCTGTGCCCGGAGTGTTTTCAGCCATGGGCCAATTCTTTCATGAGTTCGTGCCGGAACAGGATTTCCGCGTGCGAAGCTGCCGGTGGACGGGGACGCGGCGCCGCTTCGGAGCCGGCCACGTTCCCTATGCGCCGAACCCGCCGTGGGTTTGGCGCCAGTGGACAAGATGCGCCGAAGCGGGTGCGGGTCCGGCGCATAAGCGACGCAGGGGTGCCCGGAACCCGGCATCAGGGCCCCGGGGCTATGGTGCGGTCGGGGCTATGATGCGGTCATGGGCACAATGCGGACTTTGCGGGTGTATGAGGACCCTGAACCGGACGAGTTCCGGATCCTGGTGGACCGGTTGTGGCCGCGCGGGATCAAGAAGGACCGCGTGGACGTTTGGCTGAAGGAGGCCGGACCCAGCACCGGGGTCCGCAACGCCTTCAACCACCAGCCGGAGAACTTTGCCACCTTCGTTAAGGACTACCGGGCGGAACTGGCCACAAACCCGGCCGTGGACCAGATCCGGGCGCTCGCGCAGGAACACCCGAAGGTGGTGCTGCTCTTCAGTGCCAAGGACCACCACGAAAACCAGGCCACGGTGCTGCTGGACTTCCTCAACGGCGTGGACACAAAACTGGGCTGACCGCGCGATAGATTGGTGGCATGAGAGAAAACGCACCCATCAAACATGCAGTGGTCACCGGCGCCAGCACCGGCATCGGCGAGGCCACCGTCCGCGCCCTGCGTGCCGCCGGCTGGCAGGTGGTGGCCGTGGCCCGCCGCGCCGACCGGCTCGAGAAGCTCGCCGCGGAAACCGGCGCCCTGGCCTATGCCGCCGACGTCTCCAAGGACGACGACGTCGCCGCCCTGGTTGCGTTCGTCGACGAAAACGGCGGGCTGGACACGCTCATCAACGTTGCCGGCGGCGCCCGCGGAGCGGACAGCATAGGAGCGGCGCAGAACGAGGACTGGGAATGGATGTTCCAAGCCAACGTCATGGGCACCATGAAGATGGTCCGGGCGTTCCTGCCGGCCCTGCGCGAACACCGTGCCGGAACCGTGCTGAACCTGACCTCCACCGCCGGGCTCGCCGCCTACGAGGGCGGCGCCGGCTACAACGCGGCCAAGTTTGCCCAGCACGCCCTCACGAACGCGCTGCGGCTGGAAGAAGTGGAACACAACCTGCGGGTGATCGAGGTGGCGCCGGGCCTGGTCCACACCGAGGAGTTCGCGCTCAACCGCCTCGGCGACCAGGCCGCGGCGGACAAGGTGTACCAGGGCGTGTCCAAGCCCCTCACGGCGGACGACGTGGCGGAGGTGGTGGCGTACGCCGTCGGGCTTCCGCACCACATCAACCTGGACCAGATCGTCATCCGCCCCGTGGCCCAGGCCGCCAACCACAAGCTCGTCCGGCAGTAACAGCCCTGTTGGGCGCGGCGGCCCCTCCGGCCGCTGCGCACAACAGTGCCCGCTCCGGCCGCCGCGCACCACGGGACGGGAAAATGTCCCGTATCATGGACAACAAAGCTTCGACCCGGCCATCACCGGTGAGCTTCCGGAAGAACGCCCCGAACAGTGGCCGGTAGAACCGGACGGGTAAGCCCGTCACAGCAGTCAACAAGCGGCCGCATCCGGTGAAAACCTGGCGCGGCAAGCGAGGTGGTACCGCGGCGCAAGCCGTCCTTGCATCCTGAAATGAACGCCCACGACCAGGATGATGTGATGACCCACTTCCCGAAGGCAACAGCCGCCGCCGGCCTCCACGCCGACTCCAACCACGTCCCCGCCTCCGTGCGTTTCCCGGAAGTGGAGGAACTGGTGCTCAAGTACTGGGCCGAGGACGGCACCTTCCAGGCCAGCATTGACCAGCGGGAAGCCGGGCAGGACGGGTCAAACGAGTTCGTCTTCTATGACGGGCCGCCCTTTGCCAACGGCCTGCCCCACTACGGGCACCTGCTCACGGGCTACGTCAAGGACCTCGTGGCCCGCTACCAGACCCAGCGCGGCCGCCGCGTGGAGCGCCGCTTCGGCTGGGACACCCACGGGCTGCCCGCGGAGCTGGAAGCCATGAAGCAGCTGGGCATGACGGACAAGAAGCAGATCGAGGCCATGGGCATCGACAAGTTCAACGACGCCTGCCGCGAATCCGTCATGAAGTATGCCGGCGAATGGCAGGCGTACGTCACCCGCCAGGCCCGCTGGGTGGACTTTGACAACGATTACAAGACGCTGAACGTCGACTACATGGAATCCGTGCTCTGGGCGTTCAAGCAGCTCCACGAAAAGGGCCTGACCTACAACGGCTACCGCGTGCTGCCCTACTGCTGGAAGGACGAGACGCCGCTCTCCAACCACGAGCTGCGCATGGACGACGACGTCTACAAGGACCGCCAGGACCAGACCGTCACCGTCACCTTCCCGATCCTGCCCGGCAACTCGGCGATCTCCCGGGAGCTGGCCGGCGTTGCCGCGATCGCCTGGACCACGACGCCCTGGACCCTGCCCACCAACCAGGCCCTCGCCGTCGGGCCCGCGGTGACCTATGCCGTCGTGCCCGCCGGGCCGAACGGCGCCAGCGCCACCGCCGGGCGTTTCCTGCTGGCCGCCGACCTGGTGGGTTCCTACGCCAAGGACCTGGGGTACGACGACGCCGCTGCTGCGACGGCCGCCGTCACCGCCAGCTACGCGGGCGCCGACCTTGAGGGGCTGAAGTACGAGCCCCTGTGGAACTACTTTGCCGACGATGAAAAGTACGGCACGGCCAAGTCCTGGCAGTTCCTGGTGGCGGACTACGTCACCACCACCGACGGCACCGGCATTGTCCACCAGGCACCCGCCTACGGCGAGGAGGACCAGAAGGCCTGTGAGGCGAACGGCATCCCCGTGGTGCTCTCCGTGGACGAGGGCGCCAAGTTCCTGCCCCTGTTCGAGGGCGGGCCGCTGCACGACATCGCCGGCGTGCAGGTCTTTGATGCGAACAAGACCATCACCCGCGTGGTCCGCGATGCCGGGCGGCTGCTGCGCCAGGCCAGTTACGTGCACAGCTACCCGCACTGCTGGCGCTGCCGAACACCCCTGATCTACCGCGCCATCTCCTCCTGGTACGTGGAGGTGACGAAGTTCAAGGACCGCATGACCGAACTGAACCAGGAGATCAACTGGATCCCCGGCAACGTCAAGGACGGCCAGTTCGGCAAGTGGCTGGCCAACGCCCGCGACTGGTCCATCAGCCGCAACCGTTACTGGGGCAGCCCCATCCCGGTGTGGCAGTCCGACGACCCCGAGTACCCGCGCACCGACGTGTACGGCTCGCTGGCCGGCATGCAGGCCGACTTCGGCCGCCTGCCGCTGAACAAGGCGGGCGAGGTGGACCTGCACCGCCCGTTCATCGACGAGCTCACCCGGCCCAACCCTGACGACCCCCGCACCCCCGAACAGGGCCAGTCGACCATGCGCCGCGTCGAGGACGTGCTGGACGTCTGGTTCGACTCCGGCTCCATGCCCTACGGCCAGGTGCACTACCCGTTCGAGAACGAAGACTGGTTCAACACGCACAACCCGGCGGACTTCATCGTCGAGTACATCGGGCAGACGCGCGGCTGGTTCTACATGTTGCACGTCCTCTCCACCGCACTCTTTGACCGGCCCGCATTCCGCAACGTCATCAGCCACGGCATCGTGCTCGGCTCGGACGGACAGAAGATGTCCAAGTCGCTGCGCAACTACCCGGACGTCTCCGAGGTGCTGGACCGCGACGGCTCCGACGCGATGCGCTGGTTCCTGATGGCCAGCCCCATCCTGCGCGGCGGCAACTTGATCGTGACGGAGCAGGGCATCCGCGACGGCGTCCGCCAGGTCATCCTGCCGCTGTGGAACGTCTATAGCTTCTTCACCCTGTACGCCAACACGGCCAACGGCGGCAAGGGCCACGACGCGCAGCTGCGCTTTGACGGCTACCCCGACCCCATGGACCAGTACCTGTTGGCCAACACCGGCGACCTGGTGCACAGCATGGGCGCCAAACTCGACTCCTACGACGTCTCCGGCGCCTGCGACGAGCTGCGCAGCTACCTGGACATGCTCACCAACTGGTACGTACGCCGCAGCCGGAACCGCTTCTTCGACGAGAACACGGACGCATTCGACGCGCTGTACACCGCCCTGGAAACCGTCTGCCGCACCGCCGCCCCGCTGCTGCCGCTGGTGACCGAGGAGATCTGGCGCGGCCTCACGGGTGGACGCTCGGTGCACCTGACCGACTGGCCCAACGCCGACCTCTTCCTGCCCAACCCGGCCCTGGTGGAGCAGATGGACCGCGTCCAGCAGATCTGCTCCACCGGTTCCAGCCTGCGCAAGGCCGCCAAGCTGCGCGTGCGCCTGCCCCTGGCCGGCCTCACCGTGGTGGCCCCCAATGCGGCGGCCCTCGACGGCGGCGCCGGCACGGTGGCCGACGAACTGAACATCCGCGAGGTGCGCTTCGTGGACTCGGCCGACGCGTCCCCGGAAGAGTTTGGCATCTCCCAAAAGCTGGTGGTCAACGCCCGCGCTGCCGGCCCCCGCCTCGGCAAGGACGTCCAAAAGGCCATCAAGGGCGCCAAGTCCGGCGACTGGTCGGTCACGGACGGCACCGTCACCGCCGGCGGGCTGGTCCTGGAACCGTCCGAATACACGCTGGAGACAGTGGTCTCCGAGGCGCACGACGGCGGCTCCACCGCGGTTGCCATGCTGCCCGGCGGCGGATTCGTGGTGCTGGACACCGCCCTCACCCCCGAGCTGGAGGCCGAGGGCACCGCCCGGGACATGGTCCGCGCCATCCAGCAGGCCCGCAAGGACGCCGAACTAAACGTCAGCGACCGCATCCGCACCATCGTCCAGGCCCCGCAGGACGTCGTGGACGCCCTCCACGCCAATGCCGGCCTGGTGAAAAAGGAAACGCTCACCCTCGAACTGGAACTGGTTCCCGGCGACGTTGACACCACCATCACTGTTGAACGGACTGTTGCCCCATGAGCCACGAACACGACGAATTCTCCGTGGAGAGCGTTTACGCCGAGCTGCTGGGCCGCGCCCCGGAAAACAAGATGGAGCCGCGCCTGGCCCCGCTGTTCCGGGCCATGGACATCCTGGGGGAGCCGAACAAGGCGTTCCCGATCATCCACATCACCGGCACCAACGGCAAAACGTCCACGGCCCGCATGATCGAGTCGGGGCTGCTGGCCCACGGACTGCGCACCGGCCGGTACACCAGCCCGCACCTGACCCGGGTCACCGAGCGCATCAGCATCGACGGCGCCCCGGTTGCCGACGCCACGTTCGTGCGGATCTGGGACGAAATCCGCCCGTACCTGCAGATGGTCGACGGCGAGCTGGAGTCCGCCGGCGAGCAGCGCCTGACGTACTTTGAGTGCCTGACCATCCTGGCCTACGCCGTTTTTGCGGACGAGCCCGTGGACGTGGCCGTGCTGGAAGTGGGCCTGGGCGGCATCACCGACGCCACCAACGTCGGCGACGGCCAGGTTGCCGTCATCACCCCCATCTCCCTGGACCACATGGAACTGCTGGGGGACACCACCGGCGAAATTGCCGTGGAAAAGGCCGGAATCATCAAGGAAGGCGCCATCGTCATCAGCGCCGTCCAGCCCGTCGATGCGGCGCAGGTGATCCTGGACAAAGCCCGGGAAATGCACGCCACCTTCAAGTTTGAAGGCGTGGAGTTCGGCGTGGAGTCCCGCACCATCGCTGTGGGCGGGCAAATGGTCACCCTGCAGGGGCTGGCCGGCCGCTACCCGGACATCCTGCTGCCGCTGCACGGCGCGCACCAAGCCGGGAACGCCGCCGTCGCACTCGCCGCCCTGGAGGCGTTCCTCGGCGGGGGAGGGAAGGAACTGAACCTGGACCTGGTCCAGGAGGGCTTCGCCAACGCCACCTCGCCCGGCCGCCTGGAGGTGCTGCGCACCTCGCCCACCATCGTCGTGGACGCCGCGCACAACCCCGCCGGCATCGCCGTCAGCGCCGCAGCCCTGCAGGAGGCCTTCGCCTTCAGCAAGCTGGTGGTGGTGCTGGGCGTGCTGGCTGAAAAGGACGCCGAGGAGATCCTGCGGACCCTGAAGGAGTCCTACGGGGACGAGGCCGGGGAACTGTGCCTCACCCAGTCCAGTTCGCCCCGCGCCATCCCCGCCGCCGAACTGGCCGAAATGGCCGTGGACCTGGGCTGGAACGAGGAGGACGTGCACATTGCCGAGAATCTCGACGACGCCATCGAGTGGGCCGTGGAACGCGCCGAATCCAACAACGACCTGGCCGGCGGCGTGCTGGTCACCGGTTCCATCACCGTGGTGGGCGAGGCCCGCATCCTGCTGGGCCGCCCCGGCGAAAAGGAAGGTGCCTAAGGCATGGCAAGACTGACCAAGGCGCAGCGTGAATGGCGCCCCGGGATGCCCAAAAAGCTGCGCTCCACCAAGGCCATGTTTGCCTCCACCGTCCTGGTGCTGGAGGCGTTCGTGGCACTGTTCCTGGGCCTGGGCCTGTTCGGGGTGCATGGCAAGAACCCGGTCTACCTCCTGGTCGCGGGCGTGCTGGCCGTGCTGATGGTGGCCACCTGCGCGGTCATCGGCAGGAAGTGGGGGCCGGCCGACGGCTGGATCCTGCAGCTGCTGCTGATTGCCGGCGGTTTCTGGGAGACGTCCATGTTCGTGGTGGGCGTCCTGTTCGCCATCGCCTGGTGGTACGCCCTGCACATGGGCGGGCGCATCGACCGGGAGAACCGGGCACGGGCCCGCCAGCAGGCCGAATGGGAAGCCGCCCACCCCGAGGAAGGCTAGCCCTTTTTCGTTTCGGCAGCTGCGGGATGGCCCGTAGACTTGCCTGTGAAACCCCTCATTACCGAAAGTGGAACAACTGTGAGCATTGAGCGCACCCTCGTCCTGGTCAAGCCCGACGGCGTGGCCCGCAACCTCTCCGGTGCCGTCCTGGCCCGGATCGAAGCCAAGGGCTACACGCTGGCCGAACTGAAGAAGGTCACCGCCACCCGCGAACAGCTCGAGCAGCACTACGCAGAGCACGCCGGCAAGCCGTTCTACGAGCCCCTGGTCGAATTCATGCTGTCCGGCCCCGTCGTGGCCGCCATCTTTGAAGGCGAGCGGGTCATCGAAGGCTTCCGCGCCCTCGCCGGCACCACCGACCCGACCACGGCCGCACCCGGCACCATCCGCGGCGACTTCGGCCGCGACTGGGGCCTGAAGGTCCAGCAGAACCTGGTCCACGGCTCGGACTCGGTGGAGTCCGCCGAACGTGAGATCGGCATCTGGTTCGCCTAAAAGACCGGCCACACACGAAAGGGCACCTCCCGGCGGGAGGTGCCCTTTCGTCGTCGTACGCGCCTTTCCGGCAGGAAGGTTTTCGCCGGGGCGGTTCAGGCGTTCGACGGGATGATCACGTGCATGAACTTGAAGAAGATCGCCGCGATGATGCCCAGGTAGGCCAGGGCGGTGATGACCCAGGCCCAGTCGGCGGCAAACCTGGCTACGGCGGGAGCTGCGGGGATCACGCCATGCCTGAGGTTGCGGACGGTGACCCACACGAACACCGGGATCACCATGGCCCACACCACCATGCAGTAAGGGCACAGAAGGGCCAGCACATACACGGCCTGCGTGAAGAACCAGCAGACCAGCACCAGCCCGAGTGCGACGCCCACATTGAAGCAGATCCAATACCAGCGCGCGAGCCTGGCGCCGGCGAGCAGCACCATGCCCGTGGTGATGACCACCGCGAAGGCCACGATCCCGATGAACGGGTTGGGGAAGCCGAAGATGGCCGCCTGGGGCGTCTTCATGACGTCGCCGCAGGAGATCCAGGAGTTCACGTCGCAGTTCAGGACCGCGTGGGGATTGGCGTACAGCTTGAGGCGGTCCAGCACGAGGGCGGCGGAGGCCAGCCAGGCGACGGCCCCGGCAATGACCAGGAACCAGCCAAAGGGCCGGGCCCCCACGAGGGCGGCATCGGCTGGGCGCGCGGAAACACTGGGGCTCGGCATCTTGGCCTTTTCTCCTCGGGGCAGCATTGTTGTCCTGATTGTAGCGTGGCAAACTTGGCGCGCCGTGCCTGCCAAGGCCCTGCCGGCGGCTGCGTATGAGACAATAAGGGTGGCTGATCGGCGATCCACATGCGCCCTTTGGTCCAATGGCAGGCCCTCGGGATTGCCGGTGACGACGCTCCATTCCATGGCAGCCATCCACCGGGCAGCCCCACGCAGAGCAACTGCGGCAGCGGCACGCCATTGGCTTCCTGCGAGCTTGCGCACCCGTATAAAGGTGGTGCCGCCCGCGAAGCAATTAGACGACTTCCGCCGGCGCCCGCGGGTGCCGGCACATCAGCCGTTCGCGGCACCCGATGTGGGGGTGTGGCAGCGGCGCGAAAGTAACGCCACAAATGGATAATGAACAGCCCGCAACAGAATCAAGCACAGCAGCTGCAGGCAGTGCTGCAGCCGGCAACGCCGCAGTGGGCGGTCCCGCCGACGGTGCGGCACCGGCCAAGGCGCGCCGCCCGCGCCGCGCCACGGCAACGGTGACCGACACCTCGGCCGTTTCCCGGGGTGCCGCCCGTGCCGGTGCCGACGCCGGAACTGCGGCCGACGTGCCTGCCTCCGAGGGCGGAAATGCCGCCCCGGCCAAGAAGGCGCCGGTGCGCCGCAGCCGGGCCAAGAAGGCCGTGGCCGAAACGCCGGACCTGCTCGACGGCCTGGCCACCGCCGACCAGGCTCCCACCGCCCCAACCTCCACCGCACCGGCTGCTGACGCCGGCACTGCCGGTGCCGGGGCTGCCGCCCCCGAGGCTGCTGCCGCGGCGCCTGCCGAAGCGAGGAAGGCCCCCGCCAAGCGGGCCACCCGCCGCCGGGCCACCTCACCGGTCACCGCCCCGGCTGCCACGGCCGTCCAGGGCGAACTGTCCCTGGGCCAGACAGGCGACGGCGTGGCGGCTGCTGCTGCCCCCGCCGAAGCGCCGGCAGCGGTGGAAGCACCTGCCAAGAAGGCCCCCGCGCGCCGCAGCCGCGCCAAGGCGTCCGCCCCCGCCGTAGCAGCGCCCGCCGAAACGACCGCTGCCGTTGAGGCCGCCGAAGCGCCCGCCGCCGAAGCAGCCACGACGGAAGAGGCGCCAGCCAGGGCCACCCGCAGCCGCCGCAAGCCGGCTGCCGCGAAATCCACCGTGAAGCCCGTGCAGGAACCCGCCGCGGGCGACACCGCAGATGCCGACACCGGGGAACCGACGGCAGCCGCCGACGCCACCCAGGCGGGCGCAGGCACGTCCGCTGAAGCAAGCGGCACCGCAGCCGACGCTGCCGGGACCGCCGCGGACGCCGGGCAGGCCACGGCTCCCGCGTCCTCCGCCACTGATGCCGCCCCGGCCGTGGATTCCCTGTTCATGGCCCCGGGAGCCGGAATTTCCGGCCTGTTCCTGGCCCCCGACCTCAGCCTGGCCGTCCCCGCGCCCACCACCGCGGCTGTCGGGGAAGACCACGACGCCGAGGACGAAGACTCCGCCGACCACCGCCGCGGCCGCGGGCGCAACCGCAACCGCCGCAACAAGTCCTCCGACCACGGCGGACCCGCCGACGTCGAACAGGACAACGACGCGGACGGCGGCACCGGCCATGCCGCAGAGGCCGCCGAGGACTCCGACGGCGTCACGTCCCGCCGCCGGCGGCGCCGCCGCCGCGGGGACGCGGACCTGGAACTGACCGGCGGCACCGACGAGGACCCGCCCAACACCGTCACCAAGGTGCGGGCACCGCGCCCCGCCGTCGAATCCTCCCAGAGTGCCTCCAACCGGGTGACGAGCCTGCGCGGTTCAACGCGCCTGGAAGCGAAGAAGCAGCGCCGCCGCGACTCCCGCGACTCAGGCCGCCGCCGCACCGTGATCACGGAAGCGGAGTTTCTGGCGCGCCGCGAATCCGTGGACCGTGTCATGGTGGTTCGCCAAAACGATGACCGGATCCAGATCGGCGTCCTGGAGGACGGTATCCTCGCCGAGCACTTCGTGTCCAAGACGCAGCAGGATTCACTCATCGGCAACGTTTACCTGGGCAGGGTCCAGAATGTGCTCCCGAGCATGGAAGCCGCCTTCGTGGACATCGGCCGCGGCCGCAATGCCGTCCTGTACGCGGGCGAGGTGGACTGGGATGCCGCCAAGCTCAACGGCCAGCCGCGCCGCATCGAGAACGCGCTGAAGTCCGGGGACTCCGTCCTGGTCCAGGTTTCCAAGGACCCGGTCGGTCACAAGGGTGCGCGCCTGACCAGCCAGGTCTCCCTCCCGGGCCGCTACCTGGTGTACGTGCCGGGCGGGTCCATGACCGGCATTTCCCGCAAGCTGCCCGACGTCGAACGCAACCGGCTCAAGCGCGTCCTGAAGGACCACCTGCCCGAAAATGCGGGCGTCATTGTGCGCACCGCGGCAGAGGGTGCCAGCGAGGAAGAGCTCACCAACGACATCAACCGGCTGCGCGCCCAGTGGGAGGGCATCAGCACCCGTGCCGCATCGTCCAAGACGCTCGCCCCCGAAATGCTCTACGCCGAGCCGGACCTCACCATCAAGGTGGTCCGCGACGTCTTCAACGAGGACTTCACGAAGTTGATCGTCTCCGGTGAGGAAGCCTGGGACACCATTGAGGCGTATGTGACGTACGTGGCCCCCGACCTGCTGGACCGCCTGGAAAAATGGACCAAGTCCGAGGACATCTTCGGTGCCCACCGCATCGACGAGCAAATCTCCAAGGCCCTTGAGCGCAAGGTGTTCCTGCCCTCCGGCGGCTCGCTGGTCATTGACCGCACCGAGGCCATGACCGTGGTGGACGTCAACACCGGAAAGTTCACCGGCTCCGGCGGCAACCTCGAGGAAACCGTCACCAAGAACAACCTTGAGGCGGCCGAGGAAGTGGTGCGCCAGCTGCGCCTGCGTGACATCGGCGGCATCATCGTCATCGACTTCATCGACATGGTGCTCGAATCCAACCGGGACCTGGTGCTCCGCCGCCTGGTCGAGTGCCTGGGACGCGACCGGACCAAGCACCAGGTGGCCGAGGTCACCAGCCTGGGACTGGTGCAGATGACGCGCAAGCGCATGGGCACCGGGCTGCTGGAAGTGTTCGGGGAGCTGTGCGAGGCCTGCGCCGGACGGGGCATGGTCACCCACGAGATCCCCGTGGAGCACCGCCGCGTCCACACGGTGGCTGCCGAGCAGCACCACCCGCAGCCGGGCCGGAGCGAGCACCGCGACGTCGAACGCACTGCCAACCGCTCCACGCGCAGCGAACGCAAGCGCAACCGCAACCGTTCCCAGCAGCACGAGGGTGACGGGCAGGAGGCGCACGAGCACCTTGAGGCCGCCGTCGTGGACCCGGCAGCCGAGGCCGAGCGGCAGCAAAAGGCCACCCAGGCACGTGCCGCGCTGGCCAGCATTGCCGCTGCGGCGGCCGCCGCGCACCACGAGCCCGCGCAGGACGGCCATGCCGGGAACGGCAACGGCGCGCCCGCCCGCACCGAGCCGGGCCGTGCGGACGACGACGTCGCCGCCGTCGAGGTCGAAACGCTGCCCACCAGCCTGGCGGAGACCGCGACGGTGACGCTCGGCGGTGAGGCCGTGGCGCTGCCCCGCGGCCACCACCCCGCCGGCGACGACCACCGTGCCGAGCAGGCGGCGGCGCTGGCCGGCCTGGCCCAGGCACTGGACCAGCTCGCCGGCCCGAAGGCCACGGATGGCGTTGCAGCGGCGCCCGCGGCCGCTCCCACCGCCGCAGGGCCGGGCACCGGCCGGGCCGCCGGCGACGCCGCGTCCGAGGGCCGGGACGGATCCCCGGAACGCTCGCGCTCCCGCCGTCCGCGCCGCAACCGCAGCGCCCGCAGCGCACAGGGCGGTGCGGACATGAGCGTTGAGACCTCGGCCGTCCCGGCCGGGCAGGGCGGCACGCCTCACACGAGCGGCCCGGCCCAGCCGGCCGCGCACACCGGGTCGGAGCGGACGGGTTCGGCGCAGGCTGAGACGGCGCAGGCCGGACCGGCGGCAGCGAAGGAAGCGGCCCCGATCATCATGCTCGGCGTCGGCGTGCCCGCTTCCGAGCTGTAGCGTCCCCGCCCAACTGGGTGTCAATAGTTACGGTTTTGTCAACCTTTTCCGGTTGCGATGCGGTAACTACTGGCACCCAGTTTTCGCTTAAGCGGAAGCAGGGGCGCTAATGTGGTGAGCGACACGGGGTGCCAGGCCACGAGGGCCGGCTGAGAACAAACCCGTTGAACCTGACCGGCCAGCACCGGCGAAGGGATGTCCGCTTGACCCACAACACCACGCCCCGGACCACCACGAACCCGCAGCCCGCCCCGAACCAGCCGGCCGCCGGTCCCGCACCGCGGCCGCCGCACGTGCTCAGCATCGCCGGCTCCGACCCCTCGGGCGGCGCCGGCATCCAGGCGGACATCAAGTCCATCTCGGCCCACGGCGGCTACGCCATGGCTGCCATTACGGCCCTGACGGCCCAGAACACGCAGGGTGTCCAGGGCGTCCACGTCCCGGCTGCGGATTTTCTCCGGCAGCAGCTGGACAGCCTCTCCGCGGACATCACCATTGACGCGGTCAAGATCGGCATGCTGGCCAACGCCGAGGTGATGGACACGGTGGGGGAGTGGCTGGCGGAAACCCGGCCGCCCGTCGTCGTGCTTGACCCGGTGATGGTGGCGACCAGCGGGGATGCGCTGGTGGACGGGGACGCGCGCAAGTCCCTGCTCCGGTTGTTGCACCAGGCCCACCTGGCCACGCCCAACCTGGCCGAACTGGCAGTCCTGTGCGGGGAGCCCGAGGCTGCCAGCTGGGACGCGGCGCTGCAGCAGGGCAAGGCCCTGGCCGCGGTCCACGGGACAGCCGTGCTGGTCAAGGGCGGTCACCTGGAGGGTGACCAGTGCCCCGATGCGCTGGTGGGACCGGACGGCTCGGTGGAAATCTTTGCCGGCCCGCGCGTGGACACCGACAACACGCATGGCACCGGCTGCTCGCTGTCCGCGGCGCTGGCCACCCTGCAGGTGCAGACCGGCAGCTGGGCCGAAAGCATGCGCCGCGCCAAGGACTGGCTGACCGGCTGCCTGCAGGCGTCCGGGGTCCTCGACATCGGGCACGGGCACGGACCGCTCAACCACTTCCACGAACTGTGGGCCCTGCAGGCTCCGGCCGCCGGCGAATTCACCCGGTCGCTGTGGGCGCAGATCGCACCGGAGCGCGAGGCCATCTTTGCGTTGGACTTCATCCGCGAGCTGGCCTCGGGCGGGCTCGACGAGCGGCACTTTGCCTATTACCTGGCCCAGGACGCGCAGTACCTCAACGCCTACTCGCGCGTGCTGTCCCGCGCCAGCGCCCTCGCCCCCACTGAGGACGAGCAGCGTTTTTGGGCCGCCGGCGCGCAGAACTGCCTGGTCGTGGAACTGGCGCTGCACCGGGAATGGCTCAGCCGCCACCCCGTGGAGGTGGCCCGGGGCCCCGTAACCAAGCACTATGTGGACCACCTGTCGGCCGTGGCGTTCTCGGGCAGCTACGCCGAGCTGGCCGCCGCCGTGCTGCCCTGCTACTGGCTGTATGCGGAAGTGGGCCGCGTGCTCCACGCCGGCTACCTGCGGGACCGCACGCTGGCGGACGACGCCGGCACGGGCGCAGGTGCCCACCCCTACGGTGAGTGGCTGGAGACCTACGCGGATGAGGCCTTCGCGGAGGCCACGGCGCGGGCCGTCGCCATCGTCGACGCGGCCGCCGTGCGCGGATCTGCCCTGGAGCGGGAGCGCATGCGCGAGGCCTTCGTGCATTCGGCACGGTACGAGGTTGACTTTTTTGACGCACCCCGCCGCCATGCCTGAACGGGCCCGCCGCCAGGCGTGCGGCAGGGGCCCCGCCGAGGTGGGCGTGATGAACGCCACGGGGCCGCCGCGGATTAAAGCGGCGCGCCACGCCCGCCAAGACGCCGTTCCACGCCGCCCGTCCGCTAAGGTGGTGGTGCACGGTTCCGTTGAACGGACGGGGCGGACGGGCAGCAGCCCGGCTGCCTGCGCGCCGGTATGCGGAACCAGTCTCATTTGCGGCCGGGCCAGGAATTAGCGTATTCTTGTTCTTCGGTGCTTACGCCAACACTTAGGGCAACCACTCCATGGTCGAACTCCATTGAGGTCCACGGCGTTGAGGCACATTAATTCTTTGTAATAAACGTCGAGAGAAGTGAGTTCCCCAGTGGTGTACGCGATTGTCCGCGCAGGCGGCCGTCAAGAAAAGGTTTCCGTCGGAGACTACGTGACCATGAACCGCGTCCCCGGTGGAGTCGGCAGCACGCTTGAGCTGCCCGCTTTGCTTCTGGTTGATGGTGAGAAGCTCACCACCGCCGCAAAGGACCTGGCAAATGTGAAGGTTACGGCTGAGAAGCTGGAGGATCTTCGCGGACCGAAGATCGTCATCCAGAAGTACAAGAACAAGACCGGCTACAAGAAGCGCCAGGGCCACCGTCAGGAACTGTCCAAGGTCAAGATCACCTCGATCGCGTAATTACCCTACGCAAGCGAAACAGATCCTCTTCAGCAGTCTTTTAGTCAAAAGGTAGGCATTTCAAATGGCACATAAAAAGGGCGCGAGCTCCACTCGCAACGGTCGTGATTCCAACGCTCAGTTCCTCGGCGTGAAGCGCTTCGGCGGCCAGGTCGTCAAGGCCGGCGAGATCATCGTCCGCCAGCGCGGCACCCACTTCCACCCCGGCGCGGGCGTGGGCATCGGCAAGGACGACACCCTGTTCGCCCTGGACGCCGGCGCAGTCGAGTTCGGCCAGCGCCGCGGCCGCCGCGTCGTGAACATCGTCGCAGCCACGGCCTAACACCAAGGCATTTACCAGTGGAGCGGGCCTGCAGGCCCGCTCC
>NZ_JAAMFN010000100.1 GCF_013376095.1 Arthrobacter sp. SDTb3-6
TAGCCCGGAGATTTCATGAAGGTGGCGCTTTGGGGTGTGTTTAAGCGGCGAAAGGTGCTTCTGAGCTGGGAAAATAGTGTTGTTGACGCACTTTAGTACCGGCTGAAAGAAGCACCTTTCTGATGTCCGAGAATACCGGAATTTTCCCCTCTCTGCCTGTTGCCACGACGGGTCAGGCTTTGATCTCCCATGCAGGGTTGAACGTGGTGACGTCCTTCATTGATGCCTTGGGGTTCCGGGACGTGTGTGAGGACCGTTTGAGCCAGTTCGTTCCCGCTGGTGCCCGACACCGTTCCGGCGGGATTGTGGGTTCCGTGGCGGTCATGCTCGCCGGCGGCGGTGAACACGTCAGCGATCTGGATATGCTGCGCGGCAGTGCCGGGGTGTTCGGGGCGGTTGCCTCGAACGCGACGATGTCACGGTTCTTCCAGCAAGCTGCAGCGGTCCCTGAGGTCTTTGAGTATGGCTTCGCCACCATGGCGCGTGAGTTGCGTTCGCGCGTGTGGGAAGCCGCTGGCGACCGCAACCCCGCCCTGGCAGCGACGGCCCTGGACCCGCTCATCCTGGACCTTGATGCCACACTGGTTACCTCGCACAGTGACAAGGAACAAGCCGTTGGCACGTACAAGGGCGGCTACGGGTTCGCTCCCTTTGTTGCCAGTGTTGACTACGGTGCCGGCCAGGGCGGTGGCGAGGTCCTGGCGACCTTATTGCGTCCTGGCAATGCCGGGGCGAACTCCGCTGAGGATCACATCAAGATCTTCACTGCTGCTATTGCCCAACTCCCCGATGCCTTCTACGACCAAGATGGCAAACTCATTGGGGAAAAGGTGCTGGTGCGCACCGATAGTGCCGGAGCTTCCCGGAAATTCCTTCACTACCTGGCCAACCTGGGCGTGCAGTTCAGTGTCTCCTACCCGGTGCCGGTGGCCAAGGCACGCATGGTGGCATGGATCAACGAGAAGAAATACTGGCAACCCGCCCTTGACCAGGCCGGCGAAGAACGCACGAACGCGTGGGTCGTGAACGCCACGGACGTTCTGGGGCTCACGGACTACCCGGAGGGCACGAACCTGTACCTGCGTGCCGAGCCTCTTCATCCTGGCGCGCAAGCAACTCTCTTGGATCAGGACGGGCATCGGGTGACCGCGTTTCTCACGAACTCCCCGCGCTGGCACGGCCCCACCCTCGATGTCAGGCATCGGGCCAGGGGTAGGTGTGAGAATCGGATCAAGACGCTGAAGAACATGGGGTTGGGCAAGCTGCCGTTCTTTGACTTTCATTCCAATCAGGCCTGGGCGAACATCGCGACTTTGGCCATGAATCTTGTTTCCTGGCTGCAATTATCCATGCTCCCCACCGGTCACACAGCGAGAGGATGGGATGTGAAGCGGTGGCGCTACAGGCTCTTCGCCACCGCCGGGAAACTCATCACCCGGGCCAGGAAAACGTGGTTGTTGATTCCCGAAACGGCGCCCGAGACCGGCACGATCACCACCGTCCTGAAGGCCATCAAGGAACTCTCACACCAGCGCCGACAACGACTTCCCCTACCGGCCTGAGAACCCAGGACCGGCCCCACCACCAGAAAGAACAACACCACGGAACCGTGGAAACCGACGCCCAACCAGCGACAACAGGCCCATCAAGCATGCCCAAACCACGGAAACCGGCCCGACACGGAATCAGACCCCCGGCGGACCAGCCACTCAAGCACCATGCAAAATCTGGG
>NZ_JAAMFN010000101.1 GCF_013376095.1 Arthrobacter sp. SDTb3-6
GCCTGATATGTGGGAAGGTTTGTCAAGAGGCAGTGATGAGCGGCTCCCAACTTCTTTGGTGGGGGCGCTGGATTGGGTGCCGTCCGGGTGTGGTGGCCGTGCTGGCTAGTCTTGTGTTCGACTGCAGTGTCAGCCTGATATTCGCGGATTGGGTTACCGCATGACGATTGTTCGGCTGGGGCATATCGCTGTCTAACATCGAGCGTCAACGGTATGGGCCGCTTGCTCATAGGCGCGTCTCGAGTTAGCCCCAAAGTGCTGCCACGTCACGGCCGCCACACTCCGGAAGGCACGTTGTCAGGCCGCGTTCATGCGGCCTCCCTGCCCGTGTTCGCCTTGTTGCAGGGGTGTGGCCAAGGACCAGCACCAGCCGGCGAGTTCCCGCGCGATCGCGGTGTTGGCCGTGACGGAGCGTTTCTTGCGGGCATCGAAGACCTCCCACTTGTGGTGCAACCTGCGGTTGCCCTCCAAGGCGCGGATCCGGGTGGCCGGGCCAGCCAACTCCAGCTGCCGCAGCAGGCGGATCCCGGGCCGGGCATAGGGGCGCCGGTGCTGCCACGCCGCCTCGACCAGGAGCTTGCGGGTGTACTTGTTGCCGGCCTTCGTGATCGGGCCCTGGTGCCGGGACTGGCCCGAGGACTGCTCGCTGGGCACCAGCCCGACGTAGGAGCCGATGCTGGCGCCGGTGAACCGGGTCCAGTCGCCAATCTCCACGGCAAGCCCGAACCCGGTCGTGACCTGGATACCGCGCAGACACATCAGCGCGTTGATGACCTCCGCGTACTCGCAGTCCCTGGCAACCAGTTCGACGTGCTGGTCGATGCGCTTGAGGTGCGCGGCCAGCAGCTCGACCTGCTCAACGTCGGCCTCCCAGGCGAACTGCAGCACCGGGGAGTCGAAGCACTGGCGATGCAGCCAAAGCACGTGCTCCCTCGTCCACTTCGTCTCCTTCGGGTAGCGGATGCCGTGGCGGAGCAGGACCGCGTTCACGTGCTGGCGGGCATGGGCCAGGTTCTTCGCCGCCGTGGCCCGCAACCGGGACAAATCCCTCAAGTCCTCCTGCTCCCGCGTCGGCACCCGGACCTCGGTCACCTGCCCCAGGGCCAGCATCTCAGCCAGCAGCCGGGCGTCGCGCTTGTCCGTCTTAATCCTGTCGCCAGGGGCGCGCAGCAGCTTCGAGGACGCCGCGACCACGCAGTCAATCCCGGCCTCCCGCAGAAAACGTGCCAGGACGTACCCGGTCGGGCCGGACTCGTACACGGCCTTCACCGGCGGCTCGAAGCGCCGGATCCAGTCCAGGACGACCGCCGGGTCCGAATCCATCTGCATCCTCACCAGCTCTCCCGTATCCGGGACCAGCGCGCAGCCTACAACGGAAACTGCGTGAACATCCAACCCAATAAACGTACGATTGTACATAGCCGGGACCTCCTAAAATTCACATGTGGCTCTACCAATGCAACTCTCATGAAGGCACCAAGCCAAGAGGTTGTTCAATGGCAACCCACGGATGCTGTGACAAGGACAGGCCCCGGCCTTCACCGGAGGCAGCCCGGCCACTTGACCGTCCGGATACAAGGCCGTTCCCGCCGGGTCACAGGCCCCGCGGCGCCGCCACCAGGACAACGAAAGCCCGCCAGACCCAGGCCGGCGCCACGGGACCGCCCGGCGACAATGGCCGCCCGGACGGGCAGGAAACCCAACCGCCCCCTACCTCATATCGTCTAAC
>NZ_JAAMFN010000102.1 GCF_013376095.1 Arthrobacter sp. SDTb3-6
CCTCGAACTTTCATGACACGAGGTTTCTGGTGGATCAGGGCTGACCGTCTGCCTGATGGTTCCCATTTTGGCATTTGGGTGTGACATTCTGGCCGCTGACCTGTGGGGCGGTGGTCGGTGACGGTTCCACACCGGTCACGGTGGTGCTGGTACTTGCTTCTGATGAGTGGCGGATGGTCGGGCTGGCTGCCGTCTATGGCGGGCTGAGCGCGGCGATCCGTTTCACTGCCTTGAGCAGCAATTGCACCTCTGGCGCTTTGGAGGCCAGGTGAAGGGTTGTTTGGCGGGCGTGTTTGGCGAGTTTCCCGCCGATTTCAAAGAGCCTGGCCCGGAGCTTCTTCGGTTCCCACCGACGGGCCTTAGAGTCGTTGAAGCCGATCATCTGGGTCCAGGCCATGAGCTCTGTGGCCATCATGACCACATGGCACCAGAGTTCGTTGGCTGAGAAGGATTTGAACGGCAGGTTCGCGAAACCGGTGTCCTTGGCATTGCGGATCCGATCTTCACAGCGGGCACGGAGCCGGTGGCTGACGTCAAGGTCAGCCAGTTGGCCGTGTTCCTGGTTCGTTGCAATGGCCGTGTACCGGTGCCCGTCGATGTCGGTGATCCTCAACTGGGCGCCCACGTGCGGGATTTCCTTGCGGACAATGATCCGCATCCCCTTCGGCCAGCCGGAAAGGTCGAGCATGCCGGTGATGTCGGCAACCCAGGCGCCGTCTCGTTCTGTACCGTCGCTGTCGTAGGCCCGGGTCCACCCCTTCTTCGGAATCAGCGGCAACACATTGGCAACGGCATCGCTGATCGTGAACCCGACAGAATAAGAGAAATTACGCCCCTTGGCAGTGAGCCAATCTAGGAACCCGTGCGTGCCACCGGCAGAGTCCGTGCGGATCATGATCTTCCGCCCGGACCGCCACCCCTTCGGCAACTGCTTAATGGAGTCCTTCACGACCTGGATGTGGTCGGCGACCGTGTTCGAGCCGGCATTGCCGGGCCGCAACAAGGTGGCCAGGGGCTCTCCTGTACCTGTGCCGCCGTGGTCAATGAAAGAACACAGCGGGTGGAAGCCGAAGCCCTTCTTCCACGTAGGCCGGGCATCATCCTTCTCCGAATGGGAATTCACCAGGGAAGCATCAAGATCGATGACCAGCGGACTCTTCCTGCTGGCACCATGCAGGGGCGAGGCTTCACCGGCCTGTTCCCACACATGCGCCCTCGATGCGGCACGGGCCTTGTTGATCGCCGCCAACACCTTCGCCGGTTGTGCGGTGGCCAGGACCTTGAAGAGCCGGCTGATCGTGGGATCAGAGGCGATCAAGCCGTACACGTCGGGCTCGTTGCGGAGCCGATCAATATCGGAGACGAAGTCTCCACCCGTTGCCAGCGACAACGCCAGGTCCGTGAGGATCTTGCCAGGGTGGTGTGTGGCGAACGGCTTACGCCATGGCTCCAGCACTCCTGCCAGTCCGGTGGTCAGACCGGATGCCTTCAGCATCTCCGTCAGGACGATCCCGCCGCCCTGGGACACAACCCCGCCCCCGGTGGCATCAACTCGAACAGAGGGGTAAAAACCGGTAATGTTGTTCACCTGCAAGGTGCTCCTGAAACTGTGTAGAAAATGTTGTGTGGTAACTACATTTTCCCATGTCAGAGGCACCTTTCAGGCTTTAATGACGCCGCGAAGTCACACCCGCGATGAAATCTCGAGGCTA
>NZ_JAAMFN010000103.1 GCF_013376095.1 Arthrobacter sp. SDTb3-6
GCCCGCCGGGGGCCTGCGCCGTGGTCGTGTGCCGCCCGCTCCAGGAATTCGCTTCCATCGCGCAGTCATTCCAGGGCCAGGTGGCCGGCGCCGACCTCTCAGAGCCCGCCGTCCCCCTTTGCAGGTTGTGCCGGAGGAGCTCCAAGGCCGGCGCCGGCTACTATCAGCGGACCGGGAGGTGGAGCTTCTTAATGCTTGGGATCTTCATGTTCCGCAGTGAGGATCCGGCCGTCTCCGGCATCTTCCACACGGCAAATAGGCCCACGAGGCAAGCACCCATCATATAAAACGCCGGCATGAGTACGTTCCCGGTGGAACTGACCAGCAGTTGGTTGACCATTGGGGCTGTTCCGCCAAACAAAGCGGTGCTGACGTTGTATGTAATGGCAAAGCCCGCATAGCGCACGTGTGTGGGGAACATGGCAGGGAAAGTTGCCGAGATGGTGGCCAACTGTGGAAGGTACAGCAGACCCAGAACAGCGAATCCAAGCATCGCCCACCAAAAGCCGTTGGCCATTACCATGTACATCGGAACAGCCATGAAGAATAGGCCAATCAGCGAAATGAACCACATCGGCTTCCGTCCGATCTTGTCCGAACGGGCGCCGGCCAATGGAATTATGAGCATCATCCCGAGTTGCCCCACGAACATGAGCGTCAGCACCGTGTTCGCGTCCATCCGCACTGTGCCCTCCAGATAGGTTGGCATGTAGGAAAGCAATGTGTAGTTAACAACATTCAGCGGAATGACCAGCCCAGCTACTATCAACATCGGCCGCCAGTAGTAGCGAAAGAGGTCCTTGAGGGTAGAGCCGGCTCGCTGCTCCACTTCTCCGCTGGCCTCCAGTTCGCGGAAAACCGGAGTGTCTTCGAGCCGATTCCGCAGGTACATGCCAATGATGCCCAGCGGACCGGCAACGAGGAACGGCAGTCTCCAGCCCCACACTGTCATGGCTTCGTTACCAAGGATGAGACTGCAGAGCAAAACAATGAGCGAGCCAAGGGCAAACCCGCTCAAGGTGCCGAATTCCAGGAAGCTTCCGTAGAAGCCCCGTTTCTTATCCGGAGCGTATTCGGCCATAAACGTGGCAGCGCCGCCGTATTCACCGCCTGTGGAGAAGCCCTGGACCATGCGGATCAAGATGAGCAACGCCGGGGCCAACCAACCGGCCAAAGAATGCGTTGGCAGCAGCCCGATCGCAAAGGTTGAACCTGCCATCAGGATAATGGTTAGGGCTAGGACCTTCTTACGACCGACCCTGTCGCCCAGAGGCCCCCAAAACAGGCCCCCAAGCGGCCGTACCAGAAAAGAAAGAGCAAAGGTGGCCAGCGTCCAGACTGTTCCCAAGGCACCTTCACCGGGGAAGAAGTTCGCCGTGATGTAGGTGGCTGCCACTGCGTAGACACCGTAGTCGAACCATTCCGTGGCATTTCCCATCGCCGAAGCGGCGATAGCGCGACGCAGTACTTTTTTACCTACTAGTGACGTTTCAGCTGGGTTCGCGGGGCCGCAGCCGTGCGGTTGTGCTTCAGACATGACAATCCTTGATTGAGCAGCAATGTATCGTTCCTCACATTAGCTCAGTGTCTCATTGTTGACAATAGGTCGACGAGACTCATGC
>NZ_JAAMFN010000104.1 GCF_013376095.1 Arthrobacter sp. SDTb3-6
CCGGGAAGCATTGGAGCCAACTCGATTGCACACCTTGCAACAACGGCGCCGCACCGGGTAAATTCCCGGTGCGGCACCCAGTTCCCTGCCGCCGGCAGTTCCGATGTTCACCAAACCCTTGACAGTGATTCCGCCCACACATAATCTAGTGCAACAGCGTTGCACTCATTGCAACCCAAACTTTTTTGGTGGAACCCATGACAAATCACAAAAACCCCGGCACGGGCCGGACGGCAACGGTGCCGGCCGCCGACGGGCAATTGAGCATGAGCGGGCAGCTGCGCCCGGGCGGCGGCAACGGACTTGACGCCGGCACGCGGCGGCGCGTCATCACCGCCAGCTTCATCGGCAACTTTGTTGAATGGTTTGACTACGCCGTCTACGGCTACCTGGCAGCCACAATCGCCCACGCGTTCTTTCCCACGGCCGACAAGCAGACCGGGCTGCTGCTGACGTTTGGCGTCTTCGCCATCTCCTTCTTTGTCCGCCCGCTCGGCGGCTTCATCTGGGGCCAGATCGGTGACAAGGTGGGGCGTAAGAACGCACTGTCGCTCTCCATCCTGATCATGTCCGGCGCCACGTTCGCCATCGCCCTGATCCCCGGCTACAACACTGTGGGCCTGGCCGCACCCATCCTGCTGTTGGTGGTGCGTGTGGTCCAGGGCTTCTCCGCCGCCGGCGAGTACGCCGGGGCCTCGGCATTCCTGGTCGAGTACGCCCCGCCGAACCGGCGCGGCATTTACGCGGCCGTGGTGCCCGCCAGCACGGCCGCCGGCCTGCTGCTCGGCTCCCTCATCGCAGCCCTGCTGTCCATCACATTGACGACGGGACAGATGAACGACTGGGGCTGGCGCCTGCCGTTCCTGCTCGCCGCCCCCATGGGCCTGATCGGCAGGTACATCCGCACGAAGCTCGAAGACACCCCCGCCTTCCGCGCCATGGCGGAGAAGGACAACGCCGTCAAGGCCCCCGTCGCGGCGCTGTTCAAAAACCACTGGCAGGGCCTGCTGCTGGCGGTGGGCGCGGTGCTGCTCAACGCCGTCGGCTTTTACGTCATCCTCAGCTACATGCCCACGTACCTGAGCGAGGAACTGGGCTTTGGCGCCGCGGAATCGTTCCTGGCCACCACCATTGCCCTGCTCACCTACATCGGCTTCATCTTCCTCACCGGCCTGGCGTCGGACAGGTTTGGGCGCAAGCGCGTGCTGATCACCGCTTCCGTGCTGTTCATCCTGCTGACGGTGCCAGCCTTCATGCTGCTGGACACCCGGAACTTCCTGGTGATCCTGCTGGTGCAGATCCTGCTCGGCGGCATGCTGACACTCAACGACGGCACCCTGCCCAGCTTCCTGGCCGAGCTGTTCCCCACACGCGTCCGCTACAGCGGCTTCGCCGTCAGCTTCAACCTGTCCAACGCCCTGTTCGGCGGCACCGCACCGTTCGTGGCAACGCTGCTCATCGCCACGTCCGGCTCGAAGCTTGCGCCCGGCTGGTACCTGATGGCCGCGGCCCTGATCTCCCTGGTGGCCGTGCTGTGCGCCAAGGAAACGTCCAAGGACCCGCTGCAGGCCTGACGCGCCCG
>NZ_JAAMFN010000105.1 GCF_013376095.1 Arthrobacter sp. SDTb3-6
CAGCGTGTGGGCGGCTGCGCCGCGCCAGTGGGTGTCGAAAATTCGTGCGTTTCCGTGGTGCCGCGGGTCCTTGCCTGGTGGCGTGGTTGGGGCTGATGATGGTGGTGTCTGTGATCGTCGACGCCGGTAGATCTGTGATGCCTTAGAGCTTGTGACCCAGCTTGGCGCGGAGGGTTTCCATGGGCGCCGTGGACTGTTGCTTCGAGCACGCGTATCAGATTCCTTAGTTTTATCCCGCCCTCCCCTTCACAGACCCACGCCCCTTCCCGGGGTGTGTCCCTTCAGGATGGTTCGGGTGTGTGAGATGGAAGCGAATGACGTGATTTACCCGCGCGTGGCCGGGATCGATGTGTCCAAGCGGGACGCGAAAGTGTGTGTCAGGGTGCCCTTGAAGCGGCGGAACACCTTCCGCTCGATCGTCACCACCTGGGGCTCAACGGTCCCGGAGATTTTGGAACTGAAGGCCTACCTTGAGCGTGAGCATCTCCAGCTGGTGGTGATGGAATCCACCAGCGACTACTGGAAGCCCTTTTTCTACCTGCTCGAGGACACCGTGCCGGTGCAGCTGGTCAACGCCCGCCAGGCGAAGAACCTGCCGGGCCGCAAGACGGACGTCTCCGACGCGGCCTGGCTGGCCAAGACTGCCTCGTGGGGGATGCTGGCACCCTTGTTCGTCCCGCCCCCACCGGTGCGGGAGCTGCGGGATTTGACCCGGGCCCGTTCCACCCTCACCCACTACCGGGCGTCCGTGCTGCAGCGGCTGGAGAAGTACCTGGAGAACACCGGAACCAAGCTCTCCGCCGTCGTCTCGGACCTGAACGGGGTCAGCTCCAAGCTGATCCTGCACGCCCTGGCCAACGGCGAACGTGACCCCAAGGTGCTGGCCGCCCTCGCCAAGGGCCGGCTGAAGAACAAGGCCAAGGAACTGGAGCAGGCCCTGACCGGGCTCCGCTTCACCGGCCACGACGCGTTCATGGTCGCCTTCCACCTCGACGAGCTCGATGCCCAGGACGCACGACTGGCCGCCCTCGACGCGCAGATCACCGAGGCGTTTGCGTCCTTTCGCCCCGAGATCGAACTGCTCTCCACGATCCCGGGCGTGAAGGAACTCACCGCACAGGTCATCATTGCCGAAACGGGCGCGGACATGGCCGCGTTTCCCACCGCCGCCCAACTCGCCGCCTGGGCCGGCGTCGCGCCCGGCAACAACGAATCCGCCGGCCGCCACAAGCCCGCCGCGACCCGGAAAGGCAACACCTACCTCAAGGGCGGGCTCGGAACAGCCGCGCTGAACATCGCCAAGCAAAAGGACAACTTCCTCAGTGCACGCTACAAGAGGATAGCCAACCGCCGCGGCAAGCCCCGCGCCATCGTCGCCACCGAACACACCATCATCACCGCCGTCTGGAACATGCTCGCGAACGGCGTCTGCTACGACGAACCACCCATCCGACGCTACACCCAGGCCAACGCCGACAGAACCCGCCAACACGCCCTCAACG
>NZ_JAAMFN010000106.1 GCF_013376095.1 Arthrobacter sp. SDTb3-6
GCTTGTACCGCGGAACGCGCGCCGGGATTCCCATTTCGCATAGTCCTCCTATGTGCATTGGAAGATGATTGACGCCACCGCCACGCACACCCGTCCGGCCCGGCGGGCGGACGGCAGGCCGCGGCGTGTCCCGAGGAGGCTGCTCGCCTTGGTGTCGACTGGATTTCTGGCTGCCGTGATTTGGTGGGTCATCGTGCCGCAATACGGTGAAGCGGCTGCAACGCTCCGCTCGCTCAAGAAGCTTTCTCTGCCCCTGGTCCTCCTTGTTGTCACGTTGGAACTGTCCTCGCTGACCGCCTATCCGGGGCTGACCACCTCAATCCTGGGGACCAAACGGCCCCACTACGCCACGATGTTTCGAATCGACCTCACCGGTTTGGGCGTCAACCATGTACGGCCTTGGGGACTATCGGTACAGCGGCTGGCGCTAAGCACTTGATCATGATCGTCTAACGCAGGCGATCCACGTTGCGCGGGGTTTCGTCGGAAGGATCTCGATCACTGGTGGGGCGACTATTGTCAGTCTCATGCCCGTGGAATTTCTGACTGATGAGCAGGCGCAGGCCTATGGAAGCTTCGCCGAGGAACCGACGAGGCCCGAGCTGGAGCGCTTCTTCTTCCTCGACGACGAGGACCGGAACCTGATCTCGAAGCGGCGCGGTGACCACAATCGCCTGGGCTTCGCCCTGCAGATGTGCACGGTCCGGTACATCGGACTGTTCCTGGAAGATCCCCTGGCTGTGCCGTGGTCGGTCGTTGAACATCTGGCGGCACAGCTGGAAATCGAGGATCCCTCCTGCCTCAAGGAGTACACCGAGCGGCCAAAGACGGCGTACGAGCACGCGTGGGAGATCCGCGATGCGTACGGCTATCACCAGTACGAGGACCCCGCACACGGCCGGAAGTTCAGGGCGTTCCTGCACGGGCGGGCATGGACGCACGCCGAGGGACCGGTCGCGTTGTTCAACCACGCGGCGGGTTGGCTGCGTCGGCACCGGGTGCTGCTACCCGGGGTGAACGTGCTGGCCCGGCAGGTTTCCGTGGTCCGCACCATCGCCGAGAAACGGCTGCACGCCACTGTTGCCAGGGCCGCCCTGCGGGCGGACCCTGCGCTGCCCGGGGACTTCGTTGCCACGCTGAAGACACCGGAGGGCACCCGGTATTCGGAACTGGAGCGGATGCGTCGACCGCCAACACGGACCACCGGCGCCGCGATGAAGAGTGCGTTGCAGCGGGTTGAGGACATAGCCGCCTTCGGGTTGGGCCGGCTGAAGCTGGAACAGATACCGCCGAACAGGCTCTCGGTGCTGGCTCGGTACGGGCTGGGCACCAAGGCCCCGAAGTTGGAGCGGACCGCGGAGCCCAAACGCACGGCGATACTCACCGCGGTGATGCGCCATCTGGAGGCCAAGGCGATCGATGATGCACTGGACCTCTTCGAGATCCTGATGGCAAGCAGACTGATCAGCACCGCGAAGCGCTCCACGGACAAGCAG
>NZ_JAAMFN010000107.1 GCF_013376095.1 Arthrobacter sp. SDTb3-6
GCTGAAATCCGTGGACAACGGCCAGATGGAAGCCGCCGAGGCACTGGGCATGCGCAAGAGCAAGGTCATGTGGCGGATCATCCTGCCCCAGGCCATGCGCGTGATCGTCCCCCCGACCGGCAACGAGACCATCGGCATGCTCAAGACCACCTCCCTGGTCCTCGCCGTCCCCTTCACCCTGGACTTGACGTTCGTGACCAGCGCCATCGCCAACCGCATCTACCTGCCCATCCCGCTGCTGATCGTGGCCGCGTTCTGGTACCTGGTCATCACCTCCCTGCTCATGGTCGGCCAACACTTCGTCGAACGCCACTACGGCAAGGGCGTGGACAACGTCACCATGGCCCCCGTGAAGGCCACCGCCGCAACGGCCGCCGCCCACCACGAACCGCCCGCAGCCGGGCACCGCGCCCGCAACGGCGAGAACGAAGGGGGCAAATGATGCCTGAAACGACCAGCCAACCCGCCACCGGGCAGACCGACACCAGGCCCGCCCTCACCGGCGCCCCCCTGGTGCGCATCGAGGGCGTGCACAAGCTCTTCGGCCACCACCACGTCCTCAAGGGCATCGACATGACCGTCCGGCACGGGGAGGTCGCCGTCATCATCGGCCCCTCCGGCTCCGGAAAATCCACCCTGCTGCGCTGCGTGAACCTCCTCGAGACCATCAGCGCCGGACGGATCTACGTCGGCGATGACCTGATCGGCTACCGCGAGGCCAACGGCCGCCTGCACGACTTGAACGCCAAACAGATCGCAGCCCAACGCCGGGAAATCGGCATGGTCTTCCAACGCTTCAACCTCTTCCCCCACAAGACCGCGCTGCAAAACGTCATCGAGGCACCCACCCAGGTCAAGCGCCAATCCAAGGCCGCAGCCCGGCTCAAGGCCCTGGAACTGCTCGAAACCGTGGGGCTGGGCGACCGGGCCAACTTCTACCCCTCCCAACTCTCCGGCGGCCAGCAACAACGCGTAGCCATCGCCCGCGCCCTGGCCATGGAACCAGAACTCATGCTCTTCGACGAACCCACCTCCGCCCTGGACCCCGAACTCGTCGGGGACGTCCTGGAAGTCATGAAAAACCTCGCCAAGTCCGGCATGACCATGATCGTCGTCACCCACGAAATCGGCTTCGCCCGCGAAGTCGGCGACACCCTGACCTTCATGGACGGCGGCGTCGTCGTCGAATCCGGCAACCCCCGCGAAATCATCGCCAACCCCCAACACCACCGGACCCAGGAATTCCTCTCCCGCGTCCTCTAACCCCCCGCCCCCCGCAACTGGGTCGCAGTTGTTGCCGTTATTCCAGGAATTCCACCCGAAAAACGGCAACAACTGCGACCTAGACGCTTAAAGCGGCGCGGACGCGGGCGTGCAGTTCCCACAAGCCATCCCGGGTGGCTGCGACCTCAACGATGCTGCGCCCACGCACCGGCAC
>NZ_JAAMFN010000108.1 GCF_013376095.1 Arthrobacter sp. SDTb3-6
ATCGGTGGCGAAACGAGCCATGACGAGCGCTGCATCGCGCAGAGTGTCACGGTCACGCCGTAGGCTGGAAATTTCCTCAGCGGAGACCACCTCGGCGACGACTCTGCCATGTCGGGACAGGGGAACATCGTTTCCCGCTTCAGCCGAGGCAACCAGCGAGGATAGGCCGGCACGGGAGGCTTCTGTGATGGTCATGGTGGTCATACGAAAACTATACAGATTTCTGTGTAGAATTTCAATCGGTCGTGTGCATCGAGATTGGGGTGGTGTCAACGTCGATCGGGACTGGGTTTGGCCCGCTTTCCGAGTTGGCCATAATGGTCAATGGATCACAACGGCTTCGATGTCCCGTAGGGGGAACCCCCTGCGGGACTGTTTTCAGTCGCCCCCTACAGCTGTCAACGCCAACCGAAAATAGGGCCACTTTTGCCATTTGAAAACAGGGCCACGGTGTGT
Source organism: Arthrobacter sp. SDTb3-6 (assembly GCF_013376095.1). Classification (GTDB taxonomy): domain Bacteria; phylum Actinomycetota; class Actinomycetes; order Actinomycetales; family Micrococcaceae; genus Specibacter. The sequence continues at coordinate 457 of NZ_JAAMFN010000108.1, forward strand.
GGTTTTATTGTGCCAGAGTTTGTGGCTTGATGCGGCCTTGGAGTCGGTAGCTGTTGCCGGTGAGGTTGATGACTTCGGCGTGGTGGACGATTCTGTCGATCATGGCGGAGGCGATCGTGGCGTCGCCGAAAACTTCGGCCCAGCGGCTGAACGCGAGGTTGCTGGTCGGGATCAGCGAGGCCCGTTCGTAGCGGGAGGAGACGAGCTGGAAGAACAGGTTCGCTGAGTCTTGGTCGAACGGAATGTAGCCTACTTCATCAACCTATGCGGATGTCCGCATAGGTTGATCTATGCCGAGCTGGTAACTATGCCGAGCCCGCATCGCCGAGGGCGTTGAGGGAGGCCTCGTTGTAGGGATGCTGACCCGATTTGGTTGTCCTCATATCGGCATAGTTACAGGCTTTCGAGGAACGCCAGTGTCTTATCGGTCGGCCGGTATCGTCCTGGAGTCGCTGCTGCAGGAGTCACGAGAGCGAGTGCTTTTTCCTTGATGGCGAGGTCTGCATGGATGTAGGCGTCAGTGGATCGAACTCCAGCGTGGCCGAGCCACAATGCGATCACTGAGGTGTCAACGCCGGCTTGGAGCAAATTCATGGCACAGGTATGCCTGAATACGTGGGGATGAATTGTCTTGCCTGCCAGTGATGCGCATTGCTGGGCGGCAGTTTTGGCGTGGGTGGTGGCGCGCAGTGCGAGGGCATCGCGGCTGAGACGGCGTCCGTGGCGGGTGGGGAAGAGTGGTTCTTGGGGCTGGCCGGCTCGTTCTTTCAGCCAAACCTTCAGCATTGCCTCGACGATGTTGTTGAGCGGAACAGCGCGTTGCTTGCGCCCCTTGCCTTCGCACCGTACGTTGGCGCCGGGACCCAGGCTGACGTCGCTGCAGTTCAGTCCGGTGATCTCGGAAACACGCAACC
>NZ_JAAMFN010000109.1 GCF_013376095.1 Arthrobacter sp. SDTb3-6
CGGTCAATCGTGAAGTTGTTCAGTCGGGTGTTCTGCGATCAGTAGCGCCTTCTCGAGGTAGGCCTCCCAGTCGTTTCCGGCGTTCGTGCGGATCCAATCCACGAGCTTTGGGACGTCCGGATGCGAGGTGAGTGCTTTGATGAGCTTTCCCCTCCTGCCGATGTTTTGGGTGCTTGCGAAGGTCAAGTACTCGTTGAGCGTGTCTCGGACGGCCCATTCGAAACTGTCGACAATCGCATCGTCTACGGGCGGAGGTTCTTCGCCGTGCACTGCGGCGGAGCGCACACGAGAGTACAGGAACCAGGTGGCGTTCGGTTCCCGGAATCCGCCGGACACGACGTGGCTCAGGACGAGCTGCCGGAAGGCCAGCATGTCTGCCTTGAGCCCCTCGGACGTGTCGCCAAGTAGTGCTTCGAGGGCAAAGAAGAGGTAAAGGAGCGCGATGAGTGGTTCGTCGGCGAACCGAGCGCGTTCCATCCAGCGAAGTGCCAGATCGGCCTTCTTGTGGATGTCTGTCACGGGGGTCGCTGACATCGTCCAGACTGGCCCGTTGCTTATGCTGTCGAGGCTGGACGGCCCCAGTGTAAGTTCGTACGCGATATCGCCGCGGGATCGCCATCCGGACAAATTGTTGCTGAAGGCGTAGGCGACGGCAGGTCGAAATCTGAGCTGGCGGTCGTTGATCCCGTTGTGGTCACGCAGCCCAACGCGCGCGACACGGAGGGCATGCGCTAGGAGAGTCTGTGCTCTCTCGGCCATTTTTCCGAGGTTGGTGCCCGTGACGGGGATCGCGGCCACGCAGCCGATGGGCGGCGCGAGATCGAACCACGGCGCGGTTGTGGTTGGAATGCTTGAGTCGGTGACGGGCAGGAGTTGCAGCCCGAGCAACGTAGCGGGGGTATCGATGGCCAGATATTCGATTGGGAGGAAGCAGACGAGCTCGAGCAGTTCGCGGGAGTGCTTCGTGATGTACTGCTGAACCTGATCGGTCTCGGGGTCAGCCCAGGCCCGGGCGATGAAATCCTGGAGCGTGTCGGTCGACTTGTCCATGTGCTCGAAGCTCGGATCCCGCTCGAGTGCTTCCTCTAACCCGTTCATCGCATCGACGACAGCTTGAGTCACAGCCAGCATTTTTGATTCTGGACGAACGAGATCAAGCGGAAGGCGGAAACTCATCGAATGGTCGTCCTCGGCACTGGTCTTGACCCTTGCCAAGCGTTGGAGTTCGGCCAGAAGTTCCTCGACTGTCCTGGTTTTGGTGGCCACGACTTCAAGTTTGCAGCGAGATGCGCCGAGAGGCAATGATTCCTGGATTCAGCGGGCCCGGCTGACGCGAGCCGTCACCCAGCCGCGAGCTTGTCCCG
>NZ_JAAMFN010000011.1 GCF_013376095.1 Arthrobacter sp. SDTb3-6
GGCCGGATCCCGGGCGATCCCCAAGTCAATGATGCCCGTCCGCAGGGCCTCCGGCTGGTCCTCCGTGAGAATCTCATGAAGTTGCAGCTCGGCATCCGGGTACAACGCCGTAAATGCCTTGATCGCCGGCGGCATGACTCCGTAGATGGCGGAGCGGGTGAAGCCGATCCGAAGACGCCCACGCTTCCCCTCAGCGAGGCCCTGCAGCCGGTCGACCAGGTCCTCGAAGTCGGACAGTAGTCGTTCCGCCTCGTCCCTGAGCAGCATCCCGGCCTCCGTGAGCCGGTACGGGCGCGCGTCGCGTTCGAAAAGCCCCACGCCCAGGCGGCGTTCGAGCAGTCGAAGCTGCTGGCTGAGCGCGGGCTGCGCGATATTCAGCTTCTCGGCGGCCTGACTGATCGTCGGGCTGCGGACAACCGCCAGGAAAGTCTCAAGATTGGCAAAGCTAACACGTGTGGGCATGGTCATTGTCCTTACTTTCCGACACTTTCCACTGTATATCTGTGTCCGTAACCGTAACCGTAACCGTGAGCCTGCGCCGGGCACCGCGGACACGGGGAACAAGTGGGACAACGGCCCAGCCCCATGACGGCGTGGTTTGCCCCATAGTATTTGATGAAGCCCTACACCCGAGGACAGGACCTGATGGACCTCAAGCAGCTTCTGGCGATCGTGACGGTATCCGAGACCCGCAGCGTGACCCGCGCGGCGGAAATCCTCCACCTGGTCCAGCCCGCCGTCACCCGGCAGATCCGCCTCCTCGAGCAGGAGCTGGGCGTCACACTGTTCGAACGCAATCGGCACGGCATGCAGCCGACCGACGCCGGCGAGGCAATGGTAAAACACGCCCGCAGGGTCCTTCACGACGTGGCGCGCGCCAAGGCAGAGGTCGGTCCAAGCCTCGGATCTGTCCGTGGACTGGTGGCAATGGGCCTGTTGCCGAGCACCACGGAGCTTTTGGCCGTCCCGCTCGTCGAGGCGGTCGCGGCCCAATATCCCGGCATCAAGTTGCGGCTGCGGGTGGGCTATTCGGGAGACCTGCAACAGCACCTTGACCGTGGTGAAGTCGATGCAGCACTGCTTTATGAAGCCCAGGGCGGCCCAACGCTAAATACCCGCCCGCTGCTTTCAGAAAAACTCTGGGCCGTCGCCGCCAAGGGTTCGGGTCTGGCCACCCGGGACTCGGTCCCGCTGGCCGAGCTCACCCGTCATGCATTGGCCCTGCCGGCCACCGGCCAAGGCATCCGCACGCTCCTCAACCTCGCGGCTGCCGCTGAAAACCTGGAACTGGAGCCCGCCGTCGAAACGGACTCCATGGATGTTCAAAAGCGCCTCGCCATGTCCGGCGGCTTCTGGTCAGCACTCCCTGCATGCTGCCTGGTCTCCGACCTGGCAGAGGGCCGGGTCGAAGCAGCCCCTCTGGAAGCGCCCGTCATCGAGCGTTCCATCATCCTTGTCACTGCCCGGGACGCCCTCACTCGACAGGCTGTCAAGGCGGTAAGTGACATAGTGGCCGCCCTCGCCAGCGACCTCGTGAAGGCCGGGGACTGGCCCTCGGGACGCCTGCCCTCCGCATAGCGACAGCCACATAACCACTGCATCGATTCCCCGCGGCCATTCCGTGCCTTGATAGTGATATCAGTAAATACTATTTGATTTGATGTGAAATCAATTCAAATAATAGATGACATGCATCACATCAAAGGAGAGACAGTGCCCACCGTAGAAACACCCATTTGGCAGCACGACGTCTGGGACGCCCTACGTGCCAGTGGCGTCCAGCAAGTTGCCTACGTGCCCGACGCCGGCCACAGCCACGCCATCCGCGAGGCGATCGCCACCCCGGACATCACCGACATCGTCCTGACGACGGAGGAGGAAGGAGTCGGCGTCGTTGCCGGGGCGTGGCTTGGCGGTCAGCGCGCAGCCCTGCTGATGCAAAGCAGCGGCGTCGGAAACTGCATCAACATGTTCTCCCTCCTGGATTCCTGCCGCTTCCCGTTCCTGACGCTGGTCACCATGCGCGGCGAATACGCAGAGTTCAACCCGTGGCAGGGGCCCATGGGCCGGGCCACCGAAGAGGCCCTCCAACTCATGGGAATCACCGTCCTGCGGGTCGACACCCCGGACGACGTTGCCGAGACGGTTTCGGCAGCCGCTGATGCGGCATTCCTGGCTGGAGAGCGCGTTGCCGTGCTCATCGGCCAGCGGCTCATTGGACGCAAGATCTGGAAGAAGGACAACAAGTGAATACCGCATCCAGCAAGCTCGACCGCCGGGAACTCGTGGCGGCGCTCCTGGCCGCCGTGCCTGAGGCGCTCGTCGTCACGGGCCTCGGCTCCCCCACCTATGACGTCCATGCAACCGCCCCGGACCGCGCGGGCATCTTCCACCTCTGGGGTGCCATGGGAGGGGCAGTCCCCCTGGGTCTCGGACTCGCCCTGGCCCAGCCGGAGAAGCAGGTCATCGTCATCACCGGAGACGGCGAAATGCTCATGGGCATCGGATCCCTCGGCACCGTCGCAGCCAGCAGACCCGCCAATCTGAGCATCGTGGTGTTGGATAATGGCCATTTTGGGGAGACCGGCATGCAGCAAAGCCATACCTCCCTCGGCGCCAACCTGGCCGAGATCGCCTCCGGATTTGGCATCGGCGTGGTCCTGCGCATCAACGAACCGGACGACGTCGACGACCTCGCCAAACACATACGGTGCCAGTCCGGGCCAGTGTTCGCCCATGCCGTCATCGCCACGGGCGAGCAGCCGCGCGCCATGCCCGGGCGTGACGGGGCTGCCGCAAAGAATTCTTTCCGCGCCCACCTCGGCTTGGCACCGCTGTGAGGCTTTCCCAGTCGTCCGCCACGACCAATGATGCAGCCTTCGAACTTGTTTCCTACCCGATGCACATTGACGGCCGCCCACATACGACGGGGACGTGGTTTGATTCCGAGAATCCGTGGACGGGCCAGGCCTGGGCCAGGATCGCGCGTGGCGATGAGGCCGACGTCGACCTTGCCGCGACCGCCGCCCACCGGGCCTTCACCACCGGTCCTTGGGCGGGCATGACGCCCACCGAGCGCGGGAAGGTCTTGGTGAGCGCAGCCGATGCCCTGGCCGCCCAAGCCGGACGGCTCGCCGAAATTGAGGTGCGTGACAATGGCAAGCTGCTAGCCGAGATGCGCGGCCAAATGGACTACATTCCCGAGTGGTTCCGCTACTACGGCGGTCTGGCGGACAAGGTCGAAGGTTCGGTCCTGCCACTGGACAAGAAGGGTTACTTCGCCTTCACCCGCAAGCAGCCGGTCGGGGTGGTGGGAATTATCACGCCCTGGAACTCGCCGCTGCTGCTGCTGGCCTGGAAGCTGGCCCCCGCCCTGGCGGCCGGCTGCACGGTCGTCATCAAGCCCTCTGAATTCACCTCGGCCTCCACCGTGGAATTTGTCCGGATTCTTGAGGAGGCGGGTGTACCGGCGGGCGTCGTGAACGTCGTGACCGGTTTCGGACACGACGTCGGGGCCCGGCTCGTTGACCACCCCTTGGTGCGCAAGATCGGTTTCACCGGATCGGATGCAACCGGCAGGCTCATCGGGGCCCAGGCCGCGGCCGGGCTGAAGCGGTGCACCCTGGAACTTGGGGGCAAATCGCCCAACATCGTCTTTGCCGACGCCGACCTTGACGCTGCCGTCAACGGTGTCGTTTCCGGGATATTCGCCGCCACCGGCCAGACCTGCATTGCAGGGTCCAGGCTGCTGGTCGAGGAATCCATCCACGACGATTTCGTGGACAGGCTTGTACGCCTCGCCCGCCGGGCACGCATCGGCGACCCCATGTCGCCCGGGACGCAAGTGGGACCGGTGACGACCAGGCAGCAATTGGCGAAGATCCTGGGGCACATCGACCAGGCGGTCGCGGCGGGGGCGACGACGGCGCTTGGCGGCCAGGTGCCGAATACGCCGCCCAGCGGCGGCTGGTTTGTGGAACCAACCATTTTCACGGATGTGATACCTGAGATGGACATCGCGCAGGAGGAAGTTTTCGGACCCGTCCTGGCCGTGATCCCGTTCCGTGACGAGTCCGAGGCAGTTCGCCTGGCCAACAGTACGCGGTTCGGGCTTGGTGCCGGCATTTGGACGAGCAACATCGAGCGGGCCTTCCGCATGAGCGAGGCCGTGGACAGCGGCATGGTGTGGGTCAATGCCTACCGAACGGTCAGCTTCATGGCACCCTTCGGCGGCATGAAGGACTCCGGCGTCGGCCGGGAAAATGGCAGCGAGGCCATCAGCGACTATCTCGAGACCAAAACCGTGTGGATCAACACCGGGGCCCCGAACCGGGATCCCTTCGTCCTGGGCTGAAGACCCGTCAAATGCCAGCGGCCGGCAGCCTGTCCGGCGCGCCGGCCGCTCCCTTCAAAAGATTGGTGAAAAACATGGCTCTCCCACTCATGCCCCCGCGGCGGCGAGTTGTTTCAAACGTCATCAAGGGCTCCATTGGCAATCTGGTCGAATGGTACGACTGGTTCGTCTACGCCTCCTTCAGCCTCTACTTTGCCAGCGTCTTCTTCCCGAAGGGTGACGCGACGGTACAGCTGCTTTCCACGACGGCGGTGTTCGCCGTCGGATTCCTGATGCGGCCCCTGGGCAGCTGGATACTCGGGCTATACACGGACCGGCGGGGTCGCCGGGCCGGGCTCACCCTGTCCGTGACCCTTATGAGCGTCGGCTCGCTGATTGTCGCTCTCATTCCCGGCTACGACGTGATCGGACTTGGCGCCCCGGCCCTGCTGTTGGCCGCCCGCCTGCTCCAAGGACTCTCCGTTGGCGGTGAGTACGGCTCAAGTGCCACCTACCTGTCGGAGATTGCGACGCCGGGACGCCGCGGCTTCTACTCCAGTTTCCAGTACTCCTCGATCATCGTCGGCCAACTGCTGGCCCTGCTCACACTGATCGGCCTGCAGTCGGCGCTCACCGCCGAGCAGCTGCATGCCTGGGGGTGGCGCGTCCCGTTTTTGGTCGGCGCTGTCCTCGGCCTCGTCGTCCTGTGGTTGCGCCGTTCCATGGACGAGTCGGCCCACTTCCAGGCCGGCCGGACACGACCTCCGGAGGGCGAGGCGACCGGGTTGCGGGCGCTCATCCGGAACCACCCGCGCCAGCTGGTTGCCGTCATGCTCCTGACCGCCGGCGGCACCATCGCGTTTTACACATTCACCACCTACGCACTGAAATACATGGTCAACACCGCCGGAATCTCCAAACCCGACGCCGCGATGATCAACTTCTTCGCCCTCCTGGTGTTCCTCTTCATGCAACCGGCCATGGGTGCGCTCTCGGACCGGATCGGCAGGCGTCGCGCGCTGCTGGCCTTCGCCATTGGAGCCGTGCTGTTCACCGTCCCCATCTTGGCGGCAATGGGCCACACACGAAACCCCTGGGCAGCCTTTCTGCTCATGGTGGCCGCCTTGGCGATCCTCAGCGGGTACACCGCCTGCGGCGCCATCGTCAAAGCGGAAATGTTCCCCACCCATGTCCGAGCTGTCGGCGTCGGCCTGCCCTACGCAATTGTCGGCGCAGTCCTGGGCGGGACCACGGAATCAGTGGCCCTGGGGCTTAAGGCCGCCGGCCATGAAGGCCTCTTCGGCTGGTACGTGACCGGTTTCGCGGCACTGACGCTCATCGCCCTGATCATGATGAAGGGATCCTTCACGCGCAACACCATCGACGTGGAACCGGACGACGGCGGTTCCCAACGCGGCATCAGCGTCTCCGACGGCGCACGAACGGACTAACCCCGCGCACTCCACGGAAGGCCGGTTGGAACTGAGGTTCCAGCCGGCCTTCCGCGCGTTCGCATCTGGTCCATCCGTGTGGTTGGGCTCCCTGCGCCCACCCATTCTTAAGCGGCGGTTAAGAAACGAGCGGATCGCTGGCAGCGGGGATGTGACCCGTGCCACTGTGTTCCCATACCCAGTGACACACCACACAGGAGATTCCCATGAGCACCACAGCAGCAACAGGCACCCACCCAACCAGGAGGGTGGTCAGCAATGTCATTAAGGGCTGCCTCGGCAACCTGATCGAATGGTTCGACTGGTTCGTCTATGCTTCCTTCAGCATCTACTTTGCCAAGTCCTTCTTCCCGGCCGAAAGCCTGACCGCACAGCTGCTGGCCGCGGCCTCGATCTTTGCAGTCGGGTTCCTCATGCGGCCCTTGGGCGGCTGGATATTGGGCATGTACGCTGACCGCTTCGGTCGGCGCAATGCACTCGCCGTCTCGGTACTGCTGATGGGCGCCGGTTCCCTCACCATCGCACTGACCCCGTCCTACACCGCCATCGGAGTCGCCGCACCAATTCTTCTACTGGTTGCCCGGCTCCTTCAGGGTCTGAGCGTTGGCGGTGAGTTTGGCTCCAGCGCCACCTACCTCTCCGAAATCGCAACCCCCGGCCGCCGCGGCTTCTACTCCAGCTTCCAGTACGTCTCCATCATCATGGGCCAGCTCCTGGCGCTGCTCCTCATGATCGTGCTGCAAAACCTCCTCAGCGACGCGCAGATGTATGCCTGGGGCTGGCGGGTCCCGTTCGTCGTCGGCGCCCTTGCAGGATTTGCCGTCATGCTGCTCCGGCGCGGCATGGACGAATCCGCCCACTATGAAAAGGAAAAAGCCGCCCAAGCCGACGGCCGCAAGACCACAGGCCTGCGCGCGCTGTCCAAATACCCGAAGCAGCTGGCTGCCGTCTTCGGTCTGGCCCTCGGCGGCACCGTCGCCTTCTACGTCTTCACCAGTTACATGCAGAAATACATGGTCAACACCTCCGGCATTTCCAAGGAAGACGCCGCCGTCATCAGCTTCGTGGCACTGTTCATCTTCATGTGCCTCCAGCCCGTTGCCGGCGCCCTGTCAGATAAGATCGGCCGCCGCAAGGTCATGCTGTTCTTCTCCATCGGCGGCACCATCGCCACCGTCCCGCTTCTGACGGCCCTGTCCCACACCAACAACGTGTTCCTCGCGTTCGGCCTGATGATGACCGGACTGGTCTTCGTCACCGGCTACACCTCATTGAGCGCCATCATCAAGGCCGAAATGTTCCCCACCGGGGTCAGGGCCCTCGGTGTCGGCCTGCCCCACGCCATCGTCGCGGCGCTGTTTGGTGGAACTGCTGAGCCCGTGGCCCTGGCCCTCAAACAGGCCGGAGTTGAATCGATGTTCTTCTGGTACGTCACCGGCTGCATCGCCGTGACGCTGATCGCCGCGCTGATGGTCACGGAGCCCTCGAAGAACTCAAAGCTGGAAGGACTGCAGGCCCAGCCCCTGCCGGAACCTGTGGCTCACGAAGCTGGTGACGGTGGAGCGGCCGCGGACAAGGCACCCGCAGCGGTTTAGCAGTGGGGCAGGCACCCGCCCAGGGCGCTAGAGTTACCCCAAAGACGGTCGGTGGGCGGCATCATTGACGATGCCGCTCACCGGTGTCGGAACAAAGAAGGAAAGCAGTACATGCGCATAGGGATTGTCGAAGACGACGACGGCGTGGCTGACGCGCTCAAGGACGGACTTGCGGTCCACCGGATCCCGTCGTTCAGGATGTCCCGTGGCTCCGAGCTCCTGATGCGCCATGCCCAATTCGATGCCGTCATCCTCGACCTGGGTCTGCCGGATGCGGACGGGATCGACATCCTTCGACAGTTGCGCCAAGTGAGCCTCGTCCCGGTCGTGGTGCTCACGGCCCGTGACGATGAGCGCTCACTTATCCGTGCCCTGCGGTCCGGCGCCGACGACTATCTCGTCAAGCCCCCTCGCATGGTCGAGCTGCTTGCCAGGCTGGAGGCCGTGGCCCGACGCGCCGCCAGGTCGCCCGGGGCACCCCCCGTCAAAGACACCTTCAACGACATCACCGTGGACTTCGCCTCCCGGACCGTTTGGGTTGCCGATGAGGAAATTGTGCTCACCACCAAGGAATTCGAGCTGCTAGCCGCACTCGTCACGGACCCGGGAACAGCCGTCAGCCGAGAACAGCTCATGGACAAAGTTTGGGGAGACGCGTTCCTGGCCGTCTCCCGCACCCTGGACGTCCACATGAACGCCCTGCGTGGCAAGTTGGGCCGGCCCGGCCTGATCGAGACCATCCGCGGCTTCGGCTACAGATGGACGCGTTGACGCATGCGCGCCCGGCTGTTGCTGGTCCTTGCCATCCTGGCCGCCGTCACGGCGGCCGGCTTCGCTGTCCCCCTGTCCCTGGTCACCTCCGAGTCCCGAACCCGCGAATTTGTGCTCAGCCGTGACGCTGATGTCCAGCGGCTCGCTGGGCTTGCCGAGGAATACGTCACCACAGGCAAGGCCGGGACACTTCCGGCGGAAATGGAAGCGTATACGGCACTTTATGGCGAGCCCCTGCTTGTGACCTCAACCCTGGGCATCAAACCTCTGTCCACCGGCCTGGCCAGCAACGCCCTCGGCGTTCGCGAGTCGCTGGCCCGCGCGATCCGCAACCAACCGGCCCCGGTCCCGGCAGCCCTGACTCCCTGGTCTCCGCCCACCGTCCTGTTCGCCCAGCCCATCGGCAGTGACGTCCAAGTGTCCGGTGCCATCATTCTGGCCGCTTCAACCGAGGGTGCCAGGGCCGACATTGAACGCGCGTGGCTCCTGGCGCTGGCCGCGGTGGCGGCGGCACTGCTCATCTTTGGAGTCATCGCCCACGCCGTCAGCCGTTGGGTGCTCCGCCCTTTGGGCCGGCTCCGCCTGCGCGTGCGGGAGCTGGCCGCCGGATTGCCATTCATCCCTGTCCGCCCGGGCCGGCCGCAGCCATCCCCACGGGCCGGCGGGCCGCCCGAACTGCGCGAGCTGGCCGGCTCCTTCGATGCGATGGCCAGTGCCGTCACCGCGTCAACGGCGGCCCAGCAGCGCTTGGTGGCTGACACCGCACACCAGTTGCGCAACCCCCTGGCGGCTTTGCAGCTGCGCCTGGACACACTCGAAGGCCAAGTGGATGCAGCCAACCGCCCAAGAGTGCAGCGCGCCGGCGCCGAGGCTGAACGCCTGAACGCGATCCTGCGCGACCTGCTGGCCCTTGCCCGGGCTGAAACACCCCGTCCCCCAGTAAACGAAAGCTGCGATGCCTGGTCCATGGCCGCCGAACGGGTCAACTTCTGGTCAGTGGCGGCCCTGGAAGCAGGCACCCCACTGACCTTGGTCAAGTCCGACACCACACACCGGGTCTTGGCACAGGAGCATCTCGTGCAGCAGTTACTGGACGTTTTGCTGGACAATGCCTGCAAGTATGCTCCGGGCGAGAAGGTAGTAGTCAGCGTCACCGCAGGACGGCGCAACACCGTGGTTGTGACGGTTGCCGATTCCGGTCCGGGCGTTCCCGCCTCAGACTTGGGGCGCCTGAGTGAAAGGTTCTTCCGCGGCGGCATTTCAGCCGACCGCGGTGCCTCGAATCCGCCTGGCACCGGCTTGGGACTGGCCATAGGCACGGCGCTGGCGGAAAACATGGGCGGGACCCTTCACCTCTCGCCGACGCCCGGGGGCGGATTGACGGCAGCAGTGGAACTTCCGGGTCTCCCCAACCCTGCAAACCCGGAATCGGTGCAGGAAGGAAGCGTATCGTGACACCACACCATTTCACCGGCCGCCCACCGACCCGCCGTGCGCTCCTGGCCGCTGCAGGCGCCGCAATGGCTGCAGCCTTGGCCGGTTGCGACCGGCAGGAACCGGCCAAAATAGCGATGGCCGGCGGACAAGCAGGTGGCTTCTTTGCCCAATTTACCCAGCTCCTTGCCACCGCAGCGGCATCCGAACCTGCATTCAGGATCGCGCCCCTGGAGACGCCCGGAACCCTCCAAAACCTTCAGCTCATGCGGGCGGGCCGCGCAGGGATTGGGCTGGTCCTGGCCGACGCGCTTGGCACGGACGTGGCAGGCCTGGCCGCCATCGGGCGCGTCTACCAAACCTATTGGCAACTCGCCGTTCCCCTCGGCTCGCCCATAAAATCCGTTGCCGACCTGGCTGGGCGCACCGTCAGCTTGGGGCCGGCACAGTCCGGAACACGCTTCACGGCACTGCGCATTCTGGCGGCCGCCGGTGTGGGCACCAGCGATTTCACCGAAAGCCCTATCGGGATCGGCGACACTGGATCCGCCTTGGTCAAGGGTGCCGTGGACGCTGCCCTGTTCGCCGGCGGGGTTCCCCTGCCAATAGTGGCAGGTCCGGCCGGCAACAGGATCCGTCTTATCGACCTGGGCGTCGAAGCCCTCCGGCTCCAACAAGAGTACGGGCCCGTTTACCAGTCCACCCGCATCCCGGCGGGTGTCTACGGCAATTCCGGGGAGACCCGGACGGTGGGTGTCGCCAGCCTGCTGTTGGCCCGGGCCGACCTGGCTGATGGGGTCGCTGGATCTTTGGTGGACATTTTGGTTTCACGGTCCGCGGACCTGGTGCCGCCGGAAACGCTGGGGACGCAGTTTTTGGACCCGCGCGCGCTCATTACCACTGCCGGGGTCCCCCTGCATCCAGGGGCTGCTGCCGCCTACCGCCGGTGGCACGGCTAAGACGCCGCAAGGGGGCGTCAGGCGGGGGTGCGCTGGCCTTCTCCTTGGATCCGCGCGTCAAAGTTGTCCGCCAGCAGTTCGCCCGCATGGGTGAGGTGATCTTCCATGGCCCGGCGGGCCGCGTTGGCATCTCCAGCGGAAAGGGCGTCCAGGACCTTTCCATGGTCTTCCACGGTGGCCTGCTGCCACCCCGGGATGGAAGCATAAAACATCCGGGGGACGTACCGCACCGTCAGCCCGAGCACCCAAAGGATCTTACGGGAGTCTGCCAGGTGGTTGATGATCCGGTGAAAGGCGTGGTTCTTTTCCTCCAGAAGCCCGGTGTCGTTCCGCGCGGCGGCCGCCATGAGTTCATGGTGGAGCGCGGAGAGTTCCGCCAGATCGCCGGGGCCGACGCGGCCGGCAGCGCGTCCGGCCAACTCGCCGCCCAAGAGCGCCTGTGCCCGGAACAGGTCCCGAATGTCCCCTCCGGTCAGCGGCGCCACTTGGAAGCCGCGGCGGGGAACCAATTCCAGAAACCCTTCCACGCGCAGCAGTTGCAACGCCTCCCGGGCCGGCGTGGTGGAAATGCCCAGTCGCTCGCCGATCGTTTCCGGGCGCACTTGCGTTCCTGGCCGCAACTCCCCGGACATGATCAGCGCCCGTGTGTAGGCGGCCGCCTCGTCGCTGAGTTGCGGGCGCCGCCCTCCTTGCTGAGTTTCCGTCATGGTCCGCCCATTATTCCTTCCGCCGAAGTTCCCAGCTTAGCGAACAGACGGCTCCCCATCTGCGGCATCGACGGCAAGCTCCGCCAAAACCTTCTCGGTGTGTTCGCCCAACGCGGGGACCGGCCCCATGCGCACCCCTGTCTCGCGTGATGTGACGGGTGGGAGGAGGCTTCGCAGGGGCCCCACGGGCGAGTCGACGTCGCGCCAGCGGTCTCGATCCTGCAGCTGCGGGTGTTTTGCCAGTTCTTCCATGTTCCGCATTTGTGCATTGGCGATGCCTGCCCCGTCAAGCCGGGCCAGGGCATCGGCCACCGGGATTGTTCCGAGCACGGCGTCAATGGTGGCGTGGAGGTCGTCCCGGTTGGCGACCCGCAGCGTGTTGGTGCGAAAACGTGCGTCCGCAGCCAGATCGGCCTGTCCCAGGACCACCTCGCAGAAGTTGGTCCACTCACGTTCGTTTTGGATGCTGAAGAACACCGTCCCGTCGGTGGCCGCGAAGGGGCCGTAGGGTGCGATGGTGGCGTGTTGGGCGCCCGTGCGGGGTTGCTGCTTGCCGCCGTACTGGGCGTAGAAATATGGCTGTCCCATCCATTCGGCCAACGCTTCGAGCATGGAAATTTCCAGCACGTCGCCGCGTCCGGTCCCCCGCCGCTGATAAAGGGCAGTGAGAACGCCGGAGTAGGCATAGCTGCCCGAGCAGATGTCGGCGATGGAAATGCCCACCTTGGCAGGTTCAGCCGGTGTGCCAGTGACGCTGAGCAGCCCCGCCTCACACTGCACCAAGAGGTCGTAGGCTTTCTTACTTTCATAGCTGCCGCCCCGCCCATAGCCGGAAATGGACACGTGGATCAGTCGAGGGTTCAGCGCGAGGGCCTCGTCCGGCCCCAGACCCATCCGCTCGATGGCACCAGGGGCCAGGTTCTGAACGAGGATGTCAGCCTTGGCTACCAGCGCCTTGAGGGCGGCGATCCCGTCCTCTGACTTCAAGTCCAGGACAACTGATTCCTTCCCCCGGTTCAACCAGACGAAATAGCTGGCCATGCCGTGGACACTTTCATCATATCCACGGGCAAAATCACCCGTGTCCCGTTCGATCTTGATCACCCGTGCGCCCAGGTCCGCCAGCTGGCGCGTGGCAAACGGTGCGGCAACGGCCTGCTCCAGCGAGACAACGGTCAGGCCCTCCAGCGGCAACATGCTCATGACTCGTCCTTCCCGCTGCGGGTGGCCTCAGCCGTGGCTGCGATGCGCCGGGCACGTTCCACGACCGGACGGTCGATCATCTCGCCGTTGACCTGTGCTGCGCCGGCGTCGACGACGGCCAGCACCTCGGCGGCCCAGGCGATCTCGGCCCGGCTGGGCGCAAACGCCGTCTGGACGGCGGCGAGCTGGGCGGGGTGGATGCACAACTTTCCGCCAAAGCCCAGAACGCGGGCCAACTCCGCACCGGTGGCAACCTGCGCCAGGTCCTTGATGGCGGTTGAGGGCGAGTCCAACGGGGCAGCAATGCCGGCTGCACGGGAAGCGACGACGAGCGCGCCGCGGGCGTATTCCAGCGCCCGGGGATCGTCGGTGGCACCAATGTCCAGTGCATAGTCCACGGCACCGAAAGCCAGCCGGGCGACGCCCGGGGTGCGCGCGAGCTCCAGGGCGTTGACCACACCGAGCGCCGATTCCACCAAGGGCACGACGCCTGTCCCCACCCCCACGGCTGCCGTCACCATGGCGATATGGCCGGGGTGTTCGGCCTTGGGCAGCACGATGCCGCGCAGCCCATGGCCCGGCGTGCTTGCGAGTTCGCCCAGCGCGGCCAGGTCCGCGGCAAACCAGTCGCTGCCGGGGGCATTGACGCGCACCAGCGCTCGGAGCCGGCCGTCGGCTGCCGCTGAGAGTGCCGCGACGGCATTGCGCCGGGCCTCTACTTTGTCGCCGGGCGCGACCGCGTCTTCCAGGTCAATGATGACGGCGTCGGCAGCCGTGGCACAGGCCTTGGCGAAACGCTCGGGGCGGTCGCCGGGGACGAACAAAACGGTGACAAACGCTGCCAAGTCCACCTCCGGCGTCGTCCGCGGGTCAACGGCGGCGAGGGCACTCATGCCTGGACCTCAACGGCCGGCAGCGAGGACTCGTCGGGGCGGGATGAGGCGGTGCTGGGCAGGTGTCCCTGGCGGTAGACCATGAACGTGCGCCGGTAGCTGATCACGATGGCACCATCCTGGTTGAAGCCCTCAGTGGCGACGGTGACAAGGCCCAGGTGCGGGCGTGACGCCGAGCCGCGGACGGAGAGGACCTTGGAACGGGAGTAGATGGTGTCGCCCTCATAGACCGGGTGCGGCATGCGGACCTCGTCCCAGCCCATGTTGGCAAAGACATTCATGGACAGGTCAATCGTGGACTGGCCCGTGACGAGCGCAAGGGTGAAAGTGGAGTTGACCAGCGGCAGGCCGAATTCGGTCGACTTGGCGAAGTTGGCGTCGACGTGTGTCTTGGCCACATTCTGCGTCATAAGCGTGAACTGCTGATTGTCGGCTTGGGTCACCGTCTTGCCGAACGGGTGGTAATAAATGTCGCCGACGGCAAAGTCCTCAAAGAGCCGGCCTGTCCACCCCTGGACGATCCGTGAATCCTTGACTTCAGTGCTGCGTGCCATCTTGTTCCTTCCGACGCGGGATCATCTTCGAATCCATCAATATATTATGTTCTCCAGAGAATCTTTCCATAAATGCCTGTGATGTCAAGGGTAGTAGGGGCTATGATTCACAAACATCCCTCTTGCCGCTTTCCAATATATTATGTAGAGTGACGTCAGAACAGTCCGCCGGACATCGGCCCGGCCCTACAAGGAAGTAGCCATGGGCCCCCAAACCACAGACGTGAGCGCGACCGCCAAGCCCACCACCGAGGAGCTGCGCCAGACAGTACGCGACCTCTGCAAGGGATTTGGCGATGAGTACTGGCGCGAATCAGACCAGCAACGCAGCTACCCCCAGGAATTTGTGAACACCCTGACCAACTCAGGGCTGCTGGCAGCACTCATCCCCACGGAGTACGGCGGGCTGGGCTACGGCCTGACCGAGGCGAGCATCATCATGGAGGAAATCAACCGCTCCGGCGGGCACTCCGCCGCCTGCCACGCGCAGATGTACACCATGGGCGCCCTGCTCCGCCACGGCAGCGAGGCGCAGAAAGACGCGTACCTGCCCGAAATCGCGGCCGGACGGCTACGCCTTCAGGCGTTTTCCATCACGGAGGACAAGGCCGGCTCGGACACCACAAGCATTGAAACAGCAGCGGTCCGCGACGGTGACGACTTCGTCATCACCGGGCACAAGAGCTGGACCAGTCGCATCGATGAATCAGACCTGGCCTTCGTCCTCGCCCGCACCTCCCCGAAGGGCGCCGAACGCACCCGCGGCCTGACCCTGTTCCTGGTCGACCTGCGCCAGGTGCGCGCCCAGCAGCCGGAAACCCTGAACGTGGTGAAGGTGCGGACCATGTTCAACTACGCCACCAACCAAGTCCACTACCATGGCATGCGGGTGCCGGCCTCAGCCGTCATTGGCCAGGTAGACAACGGCTTCCGCTACGTGCTCGACGGCTGGAACGCCGAGCGGATCCTGCTCGCCTCCGAGGCCGTGGGCGATGGCTACTGGTTTACGCAGCGCGCCACGGACTGGGCCAACAGCCGCGAGGTCTTTGGCCGCAAAATCGGCTCCAACCAGGGCGTCCAGTTCCCGATCGTCGACGCGTACATGAAGATCCGCGCCGCGGACATGATGCGCTTCGAGGCCGCCCGGCTCTTCGACGCCGGCGAGCCCTGCGGCGCCGAGGCGAACATGGCCAAGCACCTCAGCTCCGAGGCCAGCTGGGACGCCGCCAATGCGGCACTGAACACCTACGGAGGCTACGGCTTTGTGGACCAATACGACATTGAACGCAAGTTCCGCGAAACCCGCATGTACCAGGTTGCACCGGTAAACAACAACATGATCAAGGCCTTCATCGGCACCAAGGTCCTCGGCCTGCCCCGGTCATACTGACCATGACGACCTCCAGCACTACCACCGCAGACGACGGCTCCACCATTGCCTTCAGCGTCGACGGTGTCGGACCTGCGCTGCTACTGCCGTCCGGCCAGGGCACGGACCGGCGGTGGTGGGACCGTGTTGTTCCGTCGCTGGCGGGGCGCCACACGGTCATCCGCGCCGACTACATCGGCACGGGCGCCAGCATTGCCGCACCAAAGGCGGAGTACTCCACCCGCCGGTTTGCCGGCGACGCCATTGCCGTCCTGGATGCCCTGGGCATTGCGGCGGCTCATGTGTACGGCACGTCGATGGGCGGCAAAGTGGCACAGTGGATCGCGCTGGACCATCCGGAGCGGGTCATCAAACTGGTGCTCGGCTGCACCTCTACCGGAGGGCCGCCCGCCGTCCTGATGGACCCTGCCACGGCCGAACAATTCGGACAATCGGGGCCGGAAGGAAACCGCGCCCGACTGCCCCTGATGTACACGGACAACTGGCTTGCCTCCCATGAACCGAACGCCGCGGTGGTTGCGGCCCCGGCCACCCAGCTTGCCCGGATCGGACACCGACGCGCGAGCAAAACGCATGACACGTCCGCCCTCGCAGCCAGTATTACGGCACCCACGCTGGTGCTCCACGGAACGGACGACGCCGTCGTGCCGACCGCCAACGGGCACCTGCTGGCCGACCTGATCCCCGGCGCCACCGTCCGCGTGTTCGACGGTGCCCGGCATGCATACTTCGAGGAGCAAATCGACGAGGCTTCAGCAGAAGTACTGTCATTTCTGGCCGGGTAGCTGGTAGCCAGCTCCACCCGCGAGATCGTATGCGGGCCACGGCCCGTCGACCATGGCAACTATGGGCCCGAATACTCACCACCAAACTGAGAAGGTGCCGCCCGACCAGGGCCGCTTGATGTTCAAGACCCGGCTGACCGTAAATTCTCACGTCGTCATGAATCCAGAGCACCATGTACAAGTGCAAGAAGAAACAGCCGACGGCGACCACGGAGGAACGGCCAAGGCAAAACGGCTAAGTCAGCCACGGGACGACCAGCAGGGTGCATGCAAAGTCATTCCACGCGAACACATCGGAGCACCGCTGGAACAGGACAAACGTCAAATTGCCTCTGACCCGCGAGTTTACGGTACCCGAGGCTTCCTTCGGCATAGACGCCCGACGCGGTCATCGCGGAACGACATGGCTGGGAATGGCGTTCGATTAACTAATCTGTATTTGCACTGTCGCTCCAGCCAGAGCGTCGAACGGAGGCGCCGAACCGAGATTCACAAAACCCGCGTCTGCAAGGTCCTGCAGCTCACTGCCGGAAAGGTTCAACACTGAGCTGAGCACTCCAGCTGTGTTCTGCCCCAACTCCGGAGCGGGTTCAACCGATGGGCTTGCTGAACCGCTTTCCCCAAAGGCAAGCGGGCTGCGCGGCGCCAAAATAAATCCCAGTCCCCTCTGCTCGATGGTCGAAAACATCGGATTCTTCTCCGAGCACCGATAATCCTCGGTGACGAGCTGCCTAAAGTCACGATAGACGCCATACATCGCTCCGGCCTTCGCCAGACCAGATTCGACGTCGAACAAGCTGCGGGCAGCAAACCACGGTTCGATAATCGCCGCGATCTCTTCCCGGGCCGCATAGCGTCCGCCGTCGGTGCCCAAATCAACGCCGAGCCGAGCGGCCATGGCGTCGAGCTCCGTGCCTGCACCACTCGCCGTTGCAATTGCAGCCCATTGGCGTAGGGTCATGGCGGCAATCATGACGCGCCGTCCATCGGCGGTCTCGAAGTCACAGCCAAAGGCACCATAGATGTAGTTACCCTCAGGCTCGCGGGAGTGGTTGTTGACCTGGACGTCGGCAACGTATCCCAGATTGGCGACGACCGAGAGCATGACATCGGAGAGTGCCAAACTGACCTTCTGACTCTCCCCTGTTATTCCTCGCGCGCGATCAGCGGCCAGGACGGCCATGCCCAGATAAAGGCCCGCCGCTATATCCCAGGCAGGGAGCACGTGATTCACGGGCGCGGTCCCAACTCCGGTGGCCGTTGGAAATCCGCTGGGAGGATTGACGGTGTAGTCGACCGCCGGCGTGCCGTCGAAGTTCCCCGTGAGCTCCACGAAGACAAGGTCGTCGCGCTCCGCGCGCAGCCGCTCATAGTCCATCCAGCCGCGGGCAGGTAAATTGGTTACAAGAATGCCGGCGTCGCGAATGATCGCTGTGGCCAGGGCTTGCCCTTCCTCCGACTTCAGGTCCAAGGAAACGGAGCGTTTAGACTTGTTTAGACTGGCCCAGTAGATGCTCTTTCCCGAGGGTGCCAGCGGCCAGCGCCCGAAGTCGACGTTACCGGCGATCGGGTCGATGCGAATCACGTCGGCACCGAGTTGGGCCAGGTTCAATCCGGCAAATGGCGCAGCGATAAAGGCGGATATCTCGACGACGCGCAGTCCGGCGAGCGGTCCCAGCGGGCTCAACGAGCACCCTCGGCCGATGCCGTGGCCGAACCCTGGATTGCTTGTCTGAAGTTCGGCTCCTCTTTGGCCCGGAATGCACGGACCCCCTCTGTGCAATCGAACGAGCTGAAGGCTTCGTCGCTCCATTGGAAGGACACCTCCCGCAACGTCACCCAGTCGTCGACGTGGCTCCGGTCGATGAGGTCCTTTGCCGCAGCGAGCCCAAGTGCCGGCCCACGACCCATCTCGGTGGCCAGCCGCAGGGCGGCAACCAGCGCGGTGCCTTGAGGCACAAGTTCATCAACCAATCCCATTTGTTCGGCCTGCCGGGCGTCGACTGATTCGGCGGTAAAAATCATCCTCTTCGCACGGCCGGGTCCGATTCGCCGACTCAGTCTGACGGGACCTCCACTGCTGGGAAACACGCCCAGACGAATCTCTGGCAGTGCCAGCTTGGCTGTCTCATCGGCCACGATCACGTCGCAGCAGAGGGCAATTTCCAGTCCGCCACCGTAGGCGAGTCCGTTCAGCGCAGCAACAGTCGGCTTGGGAAGTTGCTCCAACCGGCTGAAAACCTCGTTCTGGAAACGCAGCTTTCCAGGCACAACGCGTCCGCTCTGCATGAATTCATCGAACTCGTCGATATCCGAACCAGCGCAGAATGCCTTCTCTCCGGCCCCCGTCAGGACAATGGCGTGTACCTGATGATCGTCGGCGGCGGCCTTGAGATGTTCGTTCAGGTCTGCTGTCAATGGGAGGGAAACGAGGTTCAGCGGAAGATTGACCAGTTCGATCACGGCAACGCCGTCCTCAACGCGGTAAGTCGTGGTTCCTAAGGGCATTGGATGCTCCAATCTTTGCACTGCCGGGGCGCTTGTGCGCGGGGACACAATCACATTATCCTATTTCTGGATCCAAAAACCAGAACTGATTTGGTTTTGGGATCCGAGAGTCCCGAAAGGAGCCCCCGTCGCCTAAACTGAAGAATATGACAGCCTTGGATACACGCCCGCTAGTGGAGCGAATAACCGACGAACTCCGCGCACAGGTCATCGACGGCAGGCTCAAGCCGGGATCGCGGCTGCGACAGGAGGAGATTGCGGCGGAACTCGGGGTGAGCCGCACTCCCCTGCGCGAGGCCTTCCGCCGACTTCAGGGCGAGGGTTGGTTTGCCAACCATGCGCGTCAGGGAATCGTCGTCAACGAGATGACGATCGACGAGATCACGGACATCGCGGTGGCCCGAATGATGCTCGAGCCCGTTTCGGCGGGGCTGGCGGCACGCGTCCACGACGATGCGGCTGCCGGGCGTTTGCGCGACATGACGTTGGCGCAAATCGATCCGATGGACACACACGCCTTCTTCGATTCCAACAGGGATTTCCACTTTGAAATCTCGGGGATCGGACCGCATGCCAAGGAGACCGACCTGGGCCGAACGATTCGTCGGCACTGGGAACTGTTTTCTCGGTACCGCTTGTACTATTGGCGCAGCACGGTCCATGTCAACCGTTCGGAGGCTGCCCACCTGGACATCACTGCGGCATGGCTCGAACGGGACTCCGAAACCGTTGAGCGGCTGGTCGCCCGGCACAACTGGCTGGCGATCAAGGACCAGATAGAAGTCCTGCACCCTGAGGCCGAGCTCGATTCGCAGCTGCTGGCTATGTGCGAAAAATACGGCATCGGCGTCTGACTTCCGCGCCGGGGTCGGGCCTCAATCCATCACGACCGCGAAGGAGCGGGCATGACAACAAAACATAGCACCGAAGCCACCGAACCGGCTACAGCCAACGAATATGCGATCACCCCACAGCTTTCCGGGTGGTCACCCAAACCGTTGACGCGGAACCAGTGGTTAGACCCTTGGCCGCTCGGTGCACTTGCTGCCACGCTCGGGATCGAACCGCCGGCGTCCACAAACGTCCCGCCACTGTGGCACTGGCTTTATTTCCTGGACTGGACCCCGGCAGCAGAGCTTGGGAACGACGGGCACCCGACGGCCGGAGATTTCCTGCCACCGCTTCGCCTACGAACGCGAATGTTCGCCGGCGGACGTTATAAGCAGCTCAAACCGCTGCGGACCGGCATGGACACCGAACGCTCGGCCACGGTGATCCGGACACAGGTGAAGAACGGGCGCTCCGGGGAGATGCTTTTTGTTGTACTTCGCCACGAGTTTCATCAGCTGGGTGAACTGTGCGTAGTGGAAGAGCAGGATATTGTGTACCGCTCGGGACCAGTCCACCGCGGATCACCGCCCGCCGCGATCACCCCCGCAGGGCCTGCCGGCGGCGTTGCGGGGGTGGCGCCAGCGGCCAGCGCGTTTACCCCTGAAGCGACGACACTGTTCCGCTTCAGCGCGCTGACCGGCAACGCACATCGCATCCACTACGACGCGGACTACGCACGTGAGAAGGAGCGCTATGAGCGGCTGGTCATCCATGGGCCACTGCAGATCCTGCTGATGATGCGCGAGGGTCTGTCGGGTCGCGCACCCTCCTCGCTCGCGTCTGCCAACTACCGACTGCTCCGACCTGCCCACCTGGGCGATGAGCTGTCGCTGAGTTCCAGAGACACGCCCACGGGGGTCGATGTCCAACTCTTCGCCGCAGGGCGGCGGCCGGCAAGCGCGACGGCGTCACTTACGTTCCGCTGATCGGCTCACCATCCGGCACGACGGCGGGACCTCTCGTCCGCCTGTCTGTGAGCAATGTGTTGCGGAGCGGCTCAGTAACGCGCGTGGAGCTCACGGTGTGCCGCCGCGCGCGGAACATAGCGGATGGCCGTCGCGCCGACACGTTCGACCTCGGCGTCTGTCAGCGGCCTCCTGACTTTCGCCGGCACCCCGGCCACCAGCGAACGAGGTGGAACGACCGTACCCTCCAGCACGACCGCGCCAGCCGCCACAAGTGACCCCGCGCCAATCACTGCGCCATTCATCACCGTGGCACCCATGCCGATCAAACTACCGTCCTCGACCGTACAGCCGTGCACCACCGCCCCGTGCCCCACGCTGACTCCCGCCCCAAGGGTGCACGGAAACCCGGGGTCGGCGTGAACTACAACGTTGTCCTGCAGGTTGCTACCCTCGCCCACTTCAATCCTAGCTGTGTCGGCGCGCACGGTCGCGCCATAAAACACGCTCGCCCCCTCGCCAAAATGGGCGTCTCCGATGATCGACGCGGTTGGTGCCACGAAAACGGATGCCGGAGTGACGGGGGACTTTCCAGAGAACTCATAGGTGGGTGACATGCCAGCCATATTAGTTGCTTAAAGGCAGCTGGAAAGAACTTCATGCCCCGGGGTTGTGCCTCACGTCACTCTCAGTTACGCTATCAATGGATTTTGGATCCAAAAGCCAGTTTGGTAACGATATGACGCATTGGCACCGAACGGGAGACAGCACCACCAAAGCCTGGCCCCACTCAAGACGTGGGCCACATAGCTGTCAGCACCGCCCTTCCTCTGGCCGCACTGCTCGAACCGAACGCCCCCACACGGCCAATTCATGCGGCCCACGATTTGAAAGGACCCCATGTCCACCCCCATCAGCACCCTGCTCTTCTGTCCCGCAACTGCGCCGGACAAAGTCGCAAAGATCCCCTCGACCGGCGCCGACTCCGCGGCGATCGACCTTGAGGACGCCGTCAACACGACCCACAAAGTGGCGGCACGAGCCATCGCGCTCGAGAGCATCACTTCTTCCGCGTTTCGGAATTTCCCCGTATTCGTTCGCATCAACGACACCAGCACGGGCCTCACTGAGGACGATATTGCCGGTGTTGTGCATCCGCACCTGGACGGGATTGTCCTCTCCAAGGCGTCGTCTCCAGCGGATATCGACCTGGCTGATGCCGCGCTGGCCCGGGCTGAACGTGCCGCCGGCATCCCGATCGGCAGCATCGGCATTATCCCGCTGCTCGAAACCGCAGCCGGCGTGCACCGCGCCGTCGACATCCTGTCTGCGTCGTCCCGCGTACGGACGGCCATCTTCGGATTCGTCGACTACATGCTCGACGTAGGGATCCACTCGATCGACCACACTCCCGACGCCGATGAGCTACTCTACGCACGCTCCGCCGTCGTTATGGCGTGCCGCGTCGCCGGAATCCAACCGCCGCTGGACGGACCCTTCCTGGGCATCCGCACCCCGGAAGCGTTGCTCGCGCAGTGCCGACAGGCTCGCCGCATGGGCTATGCGGGAAAGATGCTCATCCACCCGTCCCAGGTGGGGCCCGCCAGAGAGGGGTTCGCGCCGGACCCGGAGGAGGTCGAGCAGGCCAAGAACATTGTCCGAGCCTTCACAGAAGCCGACCGGCTGGGCAAGGCAGCCATAGTCGTCGATGGCAGACTCGTCGACTACCCAGTAGTTGCACGCGCGCGCCGCATCCTGGAGGGAGCCCTGTGAACGCCAGCGCATTCGCCGGAATAAGGGTCCTGGACGCGGCGTCCCTGGTGGCTGGCCCGATGATGGCCACATACCTCGCCGAATACGGGGCAGACGTCATCAAGGTTGAACAGCCCGGAACTGGCGATCCAATTCGACAATGGGGTGCCAACAAGGACGGCGTCAACCTGATGTGGAAGAGCTTGGGCCGCAACAAGCGCACCGTCTCGCTCAACCTGCGCGTTGAGGAGGGCCAAGGCATATTCCGACACCTCGTGGCCGACGCCGACGTCGTGGTCCTCAACACCCGTCCCAGCACACTCAAGCGCTGGGGACTGACGTGGGAGGAGCTTTCCGCGATCCAGCCGGGGCTCATCATGGTCCACGTGACCGGCTACGGCGGAACCGGCCCCTACAGCGACAAGCCCGGCTTCGGCACCATAAGCGAGGCCATGAGCGGGTTCTCCCACCTCACGGGAGAACCCGACGGGCCGCCAACGTTGCCCGGCTTCATGCTGGCCGACTGTGTCGCCGCCGTGCACGGGGCGTTTGCGATCAGCGCCGCGCTGCTGCACCGTGAGCGCACCGGCGAGGGGCAGCTGATCGACCTGAGCCTGCTCGAGCCGCTGGCCCGCTTCGCCGAACAAGCCACCCTGGTTTACGACCAGCTCGGGGAAATCCCGGCTCGTGTGGGCAACAAGTGGTCCATCAGCGTCCCCCGCAATACCTACAAGACTTCAGACAACCAGTGGCTGGCCGTCTCGGGCAGCGCACAAACGATCGCCTTGCGTGTCTACGACGCCATCGGCAGGCCCGAGCTGCGCGAGGACCCCGAGTACGCCGATCCGCTGCGACGCATCGCCAACCGCGATGTCGTGGACCAGCTCATCGCCGACTGGATCGGTGCCCGCCCGCTGCAGACTGTGCTGGACGAGTTCGATGCCAGCGGTGTTGCCTCGGGCCCGGTCTACAACGCGAAGCAGCTCATGAACGACCCGCACGTCATGGCCCGCGGCACGTTCCTGAGTGTGGCGGACGAGGAACTCAACTCCGTCCGGGTCCAGGCCCCCGTCGCACGGATGTCGCGTACGCCCGGTGTCGTGCGTCATTTGGGACGCTCGGTCGGCGCCGACAACGAGGAGATCCTTTGCGGTCTGCTCGGCTTAACCGAAGTCGAAATGTCGGACCTGCGTGAACGTCATGTTATCTGAAGACAACCATCATCGGGCGGCAATGGCGCCGCCCCTAGCGAGGAGAACATGATGGACCTGTCAAATTTTCCAATTGCTTGTTCAACCAGCCAGCCTCGTCGTGGTTTTCGTGATCATTTTTGCGTATTCGCAGTCTCTGCCCGAACGGAGGTGGACGAGTCGTGCCGGCGCCAAGGGCCGCCGAAAGCGATGCAAACAATTCGCGTTGCGAGAGCCTGTTCCGTGTCCAATTGTGGAACTCCAAGATCTCCTGCCCTGGCCCGCGCGCCTCCACGCCCGCTGACGCCAGGGAGGCTGGTGACCACCAACTATTCGCTGATAAAGCCGCCCGGTATGCGTACGAACATCTGGAGTTCTACCGCCGTATCCGTGATAACCAGGGCATGAAGTTGCTGACGGCCGACGTCTGCATGCGCATAGGATCCGCTGCTCTCATGCAAGATTTGCCGTCCCAACTAACGATGAGTACGTCGCCGAGCGAAACGTCCGAGGGAGCCTCTTGCTCCAGGTTGCCCCGGCGGTATTTTGCATCCACGAACTAGATACGGCTCTGCACTTGGATGGTTTTGCTGGAACATACCGAAAGGCTTTTCTAGTAATTACAAAATATGTTGCAAGTTTTCATGTCAGCTGTCACAAACGTTCGCCGTGATCACGGGCGCTTCCCCGAGATGGCGAGCGCCTACTACAAACAAATTCCCCAAAGGAGGTAACAATGTCTTCACCCCACGTATTGTCGGAACTCGAGGCCAGCCCATTCCGACGGACCCATCGCTTCATTCTGATTGTCATCAGTGCCATATTCTTCTTCGATCTCGCAGACCTGAACACCTTTGCCTATGCCGCGCCCGTGCTCAAGGTTGGTTATCATTACACGATAGGTGACATTGCGGGTGTCACTTCCGCATCCTTCCTCGCCATGGCAATTGGATCCATCGCCGCGGGTTGGTTCGCCAACCTTGTTGGTCGCCGCAAAGGCCTCATAGTCTCCGTGGCCTTGTTCTCGGTCGGTTCGCTAGCCAACGCCACAGTTACGCAGGTCTGGGAAATGGGCCTCACGCGATTCCTCACAGGGCTTGGCCTAGGCGCCATGACTGCCATCGCACTAACTTACGTCGCCGAGGTCGCGCCTGCGGCCTCCCGAGGACGGATGCAGTCAATTTCATTCGCCACGGGAATGGTCGGCATCCCTGTCGCCGCATTTGTCGCGCGATTCCTAGTTGGCCTGCCAGGCGAGAGCTGGCGCGGAATCTTCGTTTTCGGCGCCCTCGGCATACTCCTGATTCCCTTCCTCATGCGGCTACCAGAGTCCCCTAGGTGGCTGCTACTGCGCGGACAAACCGAACGGGCGTTGGAGTCGACATCGTCAATCATCGGTCGCGAACTAAGTGCTGGACACGTTTCACTGGAGCCCTTTCACGCCTCCAGTGTGGGCAATGGCTCATTGGCCACCTATGTGAGTCTTTTCCGCAATGGCTTGGCTCGCCGGACCATCGGACTTCTCCTTGCATGGGTTCTGCTGTTCGCCGGGTTCTACGGCTTCTCCTCGTGGGTCCCGACGCTGCTGTCCTCCAATGGTCACTCGGTCACCAAAAGCTTACTCTTCACGTCCATCATGTCGATCGGCAGTTTCCCCGGCGCCCTCTTCTCAGCCGTGCTGATTGACCGTTTCTCCCGCCGCAAGCTGCTGGGGATCTTCTGCCTCTTGGTTGCCTGCTGCGGAGTCTTTTACGGACTTGCCCGCAACGATGTATCCATTATGCTTCTTGGACTTGCGGTGACCTTCTTCAGTCAGACTACTATGGCCATACTCTTCGCCTACACCCCGGAACAGTTCCCCACCCGCCAGCGGATGGCCGGCACGGCACTCTCCAACGCATTCGGCCGCCTGAGCAACGTCGCTTTCCCGCTCATAGTAGCTATGGTCTTCGGTGCCGCCGGCTATGTTCCTGTGTTCTTCATGGTTTCAGCAGCCTGGGTAGCCGGAGCCATTGCCGTCTTCGCCTTCGGTGCGAGCAGGACCGGGAAGTCCATCGACGCAGAACAAGCCGCCCCTACTGTCTCCTCGGCATCCCCTTCCCATTCCTGATTGAGCACCAGGTAGAACCTGACATGGAACCAGGAAAATAAAAAATGCATGAGCATGGCTTCAACTATGCCGAAATGCTTCCCCTGGGCCCTCAACTGGCGCCGTTCCGGCTATTGACACGCGAGGGGTGGGTATCCCGCCCAAGCCCCAGGACTCTGGACACGCTCAGGTGACTGCAGACTCAGTTCGGTGAATCTTAGGGCTTTTGGACGCCGGAGCGCGGCACTCCGGCGTCCATTCTCGATATAATTGATGCAAGGTCATGTATCCCACTGGGTGCGAAGATCCTCTACATCTCGCGGTTCGCGCCCCTTGAAATCGGCAAATCGGCACGGTGAGCTTGCATCTATTAAATCGCCATGTCTAGAGCCCTGAGCCCTGTGGAGGCGCAACATCCCCAGAGGCCACAGTCAGCACTCCGGGGACGACGGTCTACGAGGGGTTCCGTGATGTCTAGAATTTCCTCAAAATGACTCATCTGACCCAACTGATTCTTGTCGGCTACTACTTAAGATTATTCGACTGCAACTTTAAACTGACCGGTGGCTATTATA
This sequence comes from Arthrobacter sp. SDTb3-6, assembly GCF_013376095.1. Classification (GTDB taxonomy): domain Bacteria; phylum Actinomycetota; class Actinomycetes; order Actinomycetales; family Micrococcaceae; genus Specibacter. The sequence goes on from NZ_JAAMFN010000011.1 coordinate 25,986, forward strand.
AAGGCTATTATAAAGAGTTCTCCATAATAGCCACCGTCGGTTGCGACCCAGGACGGGTGAACACTCAAATTTTGTGCCAGGTAATTCGTCGTCAGCACGGACACCACGTGGCGGGTCGCGCAGATGGAACGGGTGTAACCGAGATCCACGAGTTTGCCATCCACAACGGATCCACGAATCTTCCCGCGGCGCTACTCCCCCGAATTGTCATCATGGCCGGCAGGTATTGGTGCGTGGTCCAGCCGCGCTCAGGCGACGGGTGTCTGGACTCCTGAGTCCCGAGCTTTTACATACGAACAACCAGTGTGTTTTGTGAAACACCGGTGATCATCCCGGTAAGACTTGATCAAGCCATAAGCAACTAGAATTTCCATGGACTTTTCTGGAGATTTGACACCAGGCCCAAAGCTGTTCTCCGACTGAAGCACGTCAGTACGACCGGTAACTGACGGCACCCTGTCCGTGCTATCGCCCGGGAAGCCGATAGGTCCGCTTCAAGCCGGGGGCCAGACCGGGCTGGCCGAGATGAACCGGCAGGTCGCCGAAAACCTCGACACCATCATCGGCACCCTCGAGGTCGACGCCCTCCAGTCCGACGGGACAGCCGATGCCCGCTGAAAACTCCGGGCACCTGGCCGCCAGCGCCCGCCGCCGCCACGAACTGGCCCGATCCAAAACGATCCGAACCCTACGGAAACTCGACAAGTCCGGCGCCCCTGCCTCATTCGAAGCCGTCGCCCGCCACGTCGGGGTAACTCGGGTCTTCCTCTACACCCAACCCGATCTCCGCGCAGAAATCGAAATGCTCCGCGACGCCACGGGGCGGGCACCCGCCCCGTTATCTTTTTGATAGTCCCTAAAAAGAGGATCATGGGGACTGTCGGCCGGCCAGCCTCGGCATGGTGTCTTGCCCCTGTCTAGCCTCGAACTTTCATGAGGCGGGGTTTCTGGCGGATCAGGGCTGACCGTCTGCCTGGTGGTTCCTATTGTGGCATTTGGGTGTGACATTCTGGCCGCTGACCTGTGGGGCGGTTGTCGGTGACGGGTTCCACGCCGGTCACGGTGGTGCTGGTTCTTGGCTTTCTGGTGAGTGTCGGATGGTCGGCTGCTTGCCGTTTATGGTGGGCTGAGCGCGGCGATCCGTTTCACTCCCTGAAGCAGCAGTTGGACCTCTGGTGCCGTGGAGGCCAGGTGCAGGGTGGTTTGGCGGGCGTGCGTGGCGAGTTTCCCGCCGATTTCAAAGAGCCTGGCCCGGAGCTTCTTCGGCTCCCAGCGTCTGGCTTTGGTGTCTTTGAACCCGATCATCTGGGTCCAGGCCATGATTTCCGTGGCCATCATGACGACATGGCACCACAGCTCGTTGGCGGTGAAGGACTTAAACGGCAGGTTCGCGAAACCGGTGTCCTTGGCGTTGCGGATACGGTCCTCGCACCGGGCCCGGAGGCGGTGGCGGACTTCCAGGTCGGCCAGCTGACCCTTTTCCTGGTTCGTGGCGATCGCCGTGTACCGGTGCCCGTCGATATCGGTGATCCGCAACTGCGCACCCACGTGCGGGACTTCCTTCCGCACGATGATGCGCATCCCCTTTGGCCACGAGGACAGATCGAGTATCCCGGTGATGTCGGCCACCCAGGCGCCGTCCCGTTCGGTGCCGTCACTGTCATAGGCCCGGGACCAGCCGTTCTTCGGGATCAGCGGCAGCATCTTCGCGACGGCATCGGTGATCGTGAACCCGACGGAGTAGGAGAAGTTGCGCCCCTTTGCGGTGAGCCAGTCCAGGAACCCATGCGTGCCACCGGCGGAGTCCGTGCGGATCATGATCTTCCGCCCTGGCCGCCACCCGGCCGGCAACTACTTCAGGGAGTCTTTCACCACCTGGATGTGATCGGCGATGGTGTTGGAGCCGGCGTTGCCGGGCCGCAACAACGTCACCAAGGGCTCCCCGGTGCCCAACTGGCCATGGTCAAGGTAGGAACACAAGGGGTGGAAGCCGAAGCCCTTCTTCCACGTCGGGCGGGCGTCATCCTTTTCCGAATGGGAATTCACCAACGAAGCGTCAAGGTCAATGATCAGGGGCTTGTCCTTGCTGGCACCGTGCAGGGGCGAGTCTTCCCCGGCCTGCTCCCACACATGCGCCCTGGCCGCGGCCCGGGCCTTGTTGATCGCCACCAACGCCCTCTCCGGCCGCACGGTGGCCAGGACCTTGAACAGGCGGCTGATCGTGGGATCCGAGGCGTTCAAACCATAAACTTCGGGCTGGTTGCGGAGCCGGTCAATGTCCGAGACGAAGTCCCCGCCCGTGGCCAGCGACAGCGCAAGATCGGTGAGGATCTTGCCCGGATTGTGGATGGCGAACGGCTTGCGCCACGGCCCCAACCCCTCGGACAACCCAGCCGTGAGCCCGGATGCCTTCAGCATCTCCGTCAGGACGATCCCGCCGCCCTGGGACACGACACCATCACCAGTGCCATCAACTTGGCAAATACGGCCTGATGGTACGGGCAGTCCGGGTAGGTGGTACCGCTGATTTCGGCGACCCGGTACCGACCAGGAACCGCGGAACTCGGTTTCTGGCCAGCACCAGGGTTGACCGCCGCCGGGAGTGCGCTGGTGCGTTGCCGGAGTGTGGCGGTTATTCCCAGTGGTCGGTGGCGTCGCGGGCTTCTTGGGCATGCAGCCGGCGCATGTCGACGTCGCCGAGGTTGATCGTGCGGGCCCGGCTTGCGAGCCGGTTCACGATGGAATCGGCGGCGACTTTCTCCGGCAGGCTTTCGATCCAGTATCTTGGTCCGGATTGACTGGCGATCATGGTGGGCAGCCGCTGGTCCCTGTTGACCAGGACGGTGAATAGGTCGTTGGCTGCGGTCTCATCGATGCCGATGGTGAGGAAGTCGTCTCATGTGAAGCAAAAGATTATGCGAAGTTCATGTCGTCTGGCCCAGGCTGTCAGCCTCGGTGGTGTCGGTCGCTTCGCATAATTCTTGGTCGTTAGAGCAGATTGCGCAGCCATGTGTGCAGGTCTGCTCGTTGCTCCTTCCCGTAGGGGCTGTGGGGAACTATGTTTTGTTCGGCTGCTTCGATGGCGCGGCGTTTGGTTTCGGTGCTTGCCCGGGCGTAGATTTCCGTGGTGGTGACACTCTCGTGTCCAAGGAAATCGCGGATGTAGACCAGGTTCACACCGGCGTCGAGGAGATGCATGGCTTTCGAATGCCGCATGATGTGGGGATGCGAACTCGAGGGAACTTCCGCAGGGTGGGCGCAGTGGGCGGCGGCGACGCTCTTTTGCAGCACATATGCGACACCGGCCCTGCCAAGCCGGTTTCCGCTATGGTTCACGAACAGCGGATCCGTCAGCTCTCCGTTGGGACGAACTGAAGCGATGTAGCGCACCAACATTTCACCGACTTGGTTGGAGAGAGGAATCACGCGTGCTTTCCTCCCCTTCCCGACGACTTTGGCAGTGTGGGGGCGTGAAAGCGTTAGGTCACCGACCGCCAAGCCGCATAGCTCACTGACTCTGGCGCCCGAGTCGTAGAGCAGGGACACGATCGTTAGGTCCCGCAAGTTGGCGGATGCGGTGCCGACGACGAGTTGCACGGCTCGTACGCTGAGAAATTCGATCTCCTCGGTTTTTGGTGTCTTCACGGATGGTATCTCGAGGAGACGGCGACAAATCTCGATGTGTTCGGGAGCCTCAGCCTGCACGAACTTTGCAAATGATCTGATGGCGGCGATGCGTGCGTTTGAGGTGGAAGCGGCGCATTGGCGTTCCTCGCGAAGCCAACCACTGAATCGGCCGATATGGTCAGGGTCGAGGTGTGCCATGGTGACCTTGTCTGGTGGCACAGCTTCGCTGCTGTCCATCCACTTGAGCAGCAGCACAAACCCATCACGGTATGAGGCGATGGTGTGGGCGCTGAGCCCTCGTCTTTTCGGCAGGTAGTCGATGAGGAAGGACTGCAGCAGCGACTGAAACTCCCTCATGACGCACCACCGAACACGCGTTGTGACACTGGCTCTTGCGCGTCAATGATCCGCAGCAACGTGTCCTGGGTGAACCTGAGGTAATACTCGGTGCTGGTGATGTCGGCATGGCCCATGTAGGTGGCGAGAAGGGGCAGTGCGACATAGACATCCATCCTGCTGTCGACCATCTTTTCAAGCGCGTGAACCGCATACGAATGCCTGAGATCATGAGGGCGAATGGGCTTGCCCTTGTCTGTGAGAACGCCGGCCCGGGCGAAAACGCTGCGGAGCGCGACACCCGCGTGGTTGCCTTTGGGGACATTGCCGCGCGCCGTTGGCATCAACGGTGACGTGCCACTGGCACCGGAGAGGCCGCACCGATCCAAATAACCCGCGGCGTACTCCCACAGTGATGCCGACATCGGGAGCAGCCTGGTCCTGTCACCCTTGGCATGTCTGATCAGGATCGTGCCCGCACTGATGTCCAGGTCAGACACTGCCAGCGCGCAGGCTTCACCGATGCGGATGCCACAACACCACAGCAGCCGCAGCAGCAATCGACGCGCCTCGGATACGGTGCGGTCCGCAGTGGCCAGGATGTGGGCCATCTCGGGTGCGGTCACGATCCTCGGCACAAAATCGGTCGTGCCGCGTACGAGCCCCGCGGGCGGAATCGCCGGCGTGTAGCCCTTGCTCGCAAGCCACAGACAGAACTGACGCAAAATCGCGATGCGTTTGCACTGGTTCGATACCGCTTCGCCTGGTTTCCTGCCGGTCAGTTTTTCCATGGCAACCCGGGAAACAATGCCGGAGTCGACCGGGTAGTCGGCGATGAATCGTGCGATCTCCCGCAGCACGTATTGGTAGCCCGTGGCGATGGAGTAGCCCAGCGAGCGTTTGTAGCGCACATAGCCGGTGAACAGTTCGCCGTGCGGGCCTGGGAAGACGATGATGTCATCCACGGGGCACCTCCAACGACAGAACACGCAGCCTTTCAACGTCGATGGCCATGTACTTGCGCGTGGTGTTGGCGTTCGAATGCCCCAATATTCCCGAAATCACCGGGTACCCAGTGTGCCCCGAGAGCATGTTGGTTGCTGCCGAGTGGCGCAGCGAATGCATCCCGTGATGCTTACCCATGGTGTTCACGGATGCCCGCACGTAGGCACCGGTGGCGACGTAGTGGAACGCGTTCACGGCGTCCTCGAAGCTGTCATGGGGTGCACGATGGTGCAAAAATACGTGCTCATTTGGGTTCTTGGGTCGCTCGTTGCGCAGGTAGTCGGCCAGGGCAAGCATCACTTCCTCCGGCAGGGGCAGCCTGACAGGGTTACCGGTCTTGGCCTGCGTGAACCGGACCTCGCGGGCACGCCAATCCAGACTCCCCAAACGCAACGCTCTAATATCGCCCGCGCGCATCCCGAGGACAGATGCCAGGAGCAGCATTGCCCGATCACGTCTGGGGCACCCCGCTCCCGTTGCAGCGACCATCGCGGCAACCTCAGTGACTGCGTATGCCGACGGCAACGCAGCATGCTTATGCCCTGGAATGACCGGCATCGCAGCCGCGACGGCCGGACTACACAATTCCTCGCCGGCCGCCCACGCCGTGAATGCGCGGATGGCATAAAGGATCCCGGCCCGTGACTGCGCGGTCATCCAGGAACACGCTTCGAGGTGGGCGGTGACATCCTCCATGGAGAGATCAGTAAAATCATTGATCCTCAACCCGACCATGAACTTTCTGATCAGGCAGCTCTGGCCACGGATTGAGGAACGTGCAAGGCTGCGCTGCTCAAGAACGGACACATATGCGTCAAAGACGTGCCGAAATCGATCAGGTACATCCTCAGACAGTGCCCTCGAATAAGGCGGCAGACACCCGTCATTGTCCAGGGAAAGTAGGGTCCGCACCTGCCTGAGCATCTTGCGATTGACACGGGAAAGAACATTCCCGTTCAGCCCCATGTCCACGATGAACTGCTCTTCCTGCTCCCTATCGAAGCATTTGATGTCTCGCTCGGAGCACCATCGCCTGGCCTTGTTCCACGAACTTTTGTAATGCTGGATCGTACCGGGCATGTACCCGAGTTCAGCGAGCATCTGGCCTGCCTGAGAAGCCAGCTCGTCAATGTTCTTACTCATACCATTGCCTCCAAATGTCAAGGGATTGACATCATGCCAAGGCAAACTGCGGAGGATAAGGGTGTGAGTTATGCGAAGTTAAACTCGCTGCCGGAACACAGGCGACGGGCCAGACCAAGCGAACTTCGCATAATCTTTTGCTTCACATGAGATGACTTATGCGAAGCTTCGCATAAGTCGTCGATGATGAGCAGGTCAACGTCGCTGAGCTTGTTGAGCAGGTTTTGGTGGGCGATCCTGTCGCCGCGGGCGATGACCAGTTCCAGTGCCAGCTCGTCCATCCGGGTGTAGTGGACCGAGTGCTCCGCATGGCACGCGGCGATCCCTATCGCGCAGGCGATGTAGGTTTTCCCGGCGCCCGTGGGGGAAATCAGCAGCAGGTTCGTCGGGTCCGCCCGCCAGTCATGGGCGGCGTAGCGTTGCATTCGCACCGAGGAGACCCCGCGCGCGGGCAGGTACCGTATCTCTTCGATCGAGGCGTGCGGGATGGGGAACCGGGCCTTGCCTATGAGCTTGTCGATGCGGTTTGAGCGCCGGACCTCCAGGGCTTCATCCACTGCGGTGAGGAAGAGCTCCTCCGGGGTTTTGAGGTCGTTGCCATCGTCCTTGAGCAGTTCCTCGAGTTGGAGGGCGACCTGGGTGATGCGCAGCGCCCGGAATTTCTCGTAATCAACACTGGTGAACATACCCTGCTACCGGCCTTCCTGGTAGTAGTCTGCGCCGCGGACATACACGTCGCTGCGTTCCGCTGTGTCGGTTGCGGCCGGTGCCTTCTTCGTGTTCGGGGCCGCCGGCAGTGGCGGCGCCGCTTGTTGGCTGTCACTGTTCATCGAGGCCATCAGCCGCTTGAGCGTGGTGTAGGTCGGATAGCCGTGCTGGTTCAGGATCTGCTGGCACGTCGCTTCCAGGCGTTGCCTGTTGTTCTTGCCCAGGCCCTCCAGGATGTTCTGGCAGTCCAAAAAGGCCTGAGCCTGGATTTTTGGCCGGTCAAGGACCATCTCGATCACCTTGATCGTGGCGGGGCCGAAGCTTCGGGCGCGGTCAAGGAACCATTTCCGGGACCAGAGGCCGTGCACGTCCTGATGCTGCTTGGGCACGTGTTCGACCATGGTTGAGTACTGGCCCTTGCGCCCGTGCTTGCGCGGATGCTCACAAGCCACAGCGTCGCCGTCAAAGATGGTTACCTTCACGCCGGTCAGCCGGACCTTCAAGATCCGACCCGTCAGCTTGTAGGGCACCGAGTAGTGCTGGTAATCGGCGGTGACATGTTCTCTGAACTCGAATGAGTCATATATATCATCGCGAATCGCCGGCGTCAGCCAGCGGGCTGGTGGCCGATGGTCGGGATGCCGAGGGCGACGGATGTGTTGGTGCGCCGTTGTACTTGGGCCAGTTTGTCTTCGGCGCCGGCGAGACTGACTTCGAGGCCTTCGACTTCACCGAGCCAGCCTTGCTCATGGGCTTCGACGACGCGGGCTTTGAGGTTGTCGCGGATCTCGAGTAGGCGGGTCTGCTGGTTCGGATCGGGCCAGAGCAGGGAGCAGCGGATGCAGGCGTGTTCGTGGATGCAGTTGCTGCCGAACGCGCGGCCGCAGGTCCCGACGGATACCTTGCGGCGTTGGAAATGGCCAAGGAATTGCTGCCACTCGTCGTCGGTGGGCTCGCGGTATTCCTCGCTCGGTCGCAGGGTGCGGCGCCGGGCGATAAACGCCCGGTGGGCGGTGATCGTTTCCTCTGGATAGACGGCCTTGTATCCCATGGTGACGCCGATGTCCTGGTGACCGGCGATGACCTGCGCGATGTGCGGCGGAAGCCCGTTCATGATTGCATCGGTGATGAAGATCCTGCGGAAATCATGCGGGGTGAACCGGAGCGGCTGCCCGTCATCAGGGCCTGTCAGGCCGGTGCGTGCCAGCGCTTCGTCGAGCAGGGTGGAGACAAATCGTGCGGTGATGGCGCGGTGTTCGCCGTTGACGAGGTGTTGGAACAGGAGCGGGGCAGGTCGGCGCCAAACCAGTTCGTGCTCGTCTCTCGCGCTGACCAGGGGGATGGTGCCCTCGGGTTTGCGGTGGCGGCTGATGATCGTGGAAAGCACCTCGGCCAGTTCGGGGCTGACCACCAGCAACCGTTCGGTGTCGGTTTTAGATGGGGCGATCTGCAAGAGCGGAACGAGTTCCCCACTGTCCGGCAGCCGGTATTGGATCAGGCTGTGGTGGCTGATCTCAAGCAGTTCCTCGATGCGGACGCCGGTGTGCCGCAGCACCTCGATGACCGCCCACGCCCAAAATGCATGGTCTTCATCGCGGTTGAGCAGGGTTTTTTTGGCGGTGTCCGGGTTGGTGACCCAGACGTTGGCCTGCGTGCCGTGCGGACGTTTAATCCTGGTCATGGTGATGCCGTCGGAGGTGAACGGTTCGCCGGGCGCGGCGCGTAGCCCGGCGGCGAGGAGCGCCGCCGTTTGACGGCGCCATGTGTTAGTGGAGTTGGTCAATACGGGCATTACCGGCAATCGGGAGCGGGTGCGGCTGTCCATGCGCGCCTTGCGGTGCCGCACCATTTTCCGGCGTGACAGATCGTCCTGGCTGATAGGACACGGTGCCACCCATGGGGCCCATCGACTGGGGTCTTCCAGTGCCCACTGGGACAGGTCGAGGTAGAACGCCCGGACCGCTGCCAGAATATCCAGGTGCGACAGTCGCTCGGTCTCGATCTGGATTTCCTTGCCGTCGCGGACAATGGTGCGGGTTTTGGTGCTTAGTCGTCGCTTCCACGCGCCGGCAATATTGCGGGGTAGGTTCAACGATTCGATGCCCTGGTGGTGGCGTTCCAGGTCGGCCCAGAAGCAGCGGACCAGCGCGTAGGCCAGCGACAGCAGTGTGGAGTAGTCGACGGACGGCTGCCGCTCACGTAGGTAGTCGACGAGCAGTTCGCGTATTGGGGTGCAGGCAATGTTGTAGCGGTCGACGAGTTGTTCGACGGTGCGTTGCCCGATGCTGTGGATCTGTTTGAGGCTCGGTACGTCTGCTGTAATGATCCCGGCTTGCCGCAGGACGCGGATGCTCGCCCCGGCCGAGGGTGCTTTGCCGCGAAGCTCCTTCTCCAGGTCGATGACCTCGAGGACATCACCGACGGTGATGTCCTCGACCGTGCCGCCTTTTGCGGCGACGATCACGGCGCAACGAAACAGGACGTGCTTGCCCACGTCGGTGCCGACTGTCTCGTCACGGTCGCAGTGGTCTCCCAACCGGGCGAATCCTTCACCGTCGCGGGTACGGGTCAGGTGACGGACCAGCTTGCGTTTCTTTCCTCCGGTCAGCAGCCACCGCAAGGACGGGCGAACCACATCGAGTCCGACGGCGATCAGGAAGGAACTGGTCATCACCTCCAGCCGGGAGGGCGAGTAGTCGCCGTGCTCACGTAGCCACCGGGCGGGCAGCTCGGCCCAGTCGTCGCCCGCCGCGTCCGCTCCGCTGGCCAGCCATCGTTCCTGCCAGGTGTCGCCCGGGTGCTCTGACAACCAGTCCAGGAGCATCAACAATCCGCGAAGGCCCAGCAGTCGCATCGATTTCGATACCGGGGCACACAGCGCTTCCGACGCCTGTTGATCCAAGGTCTGCCTGTCGACGCCGGTGGCCGGCCACCGATCGACGGTGGGCCTCGGGGGAAACCGTGCCCGCCATGCGGCCACGTCCCTGGTGTCATCCGACTGTGGTGGCCAGTCGCCGTTGGTGTCTTTGCTTTGTTCTGCCGGGGCCATAACGGCGCTGATGCTCATGGTGTGGCCTTTCCAAAGAGCACGGCGAGGGTTTCTGGCGAGTAGCCCGGCGCCGGCGGCGGCGGCTGTTCGACGCGGTCACGGGCGGAGTGGTGCGCCAACACGCGGGCGATCACGTCCTCTTTTCGCGGCGTGATGTAAATCTGGGTGGTTGTCAGCCGGGCATGGCCAAGGACGTATTGCACGTCTGTGAGCGGCATCGAGGGGTCCTCGGCCATCCGGTAGGCAGCGGTGTGCCGAAGCGCGTGTAGCGTTGCTTCTTGGCCGGCCGCCTGGCCGGCACGCTCAAACATGCGATGTGCGGCGTGGTAGGTCAACGGCCGCGCCGGCCGGTCCAGCGTCCACCACAACGGCTGCAGGGGGCCCTGCCCGATCGCATCTTTCATCTCGACCTGGTACAAACGTAGCCACACAAACGCGTCTGGTGACGCCGGCAATTCCTGCACTTCCCGGGTTCCCTTGCGCACCACCGTTATCAGTTGCCTTCCGGGGTCCACGCCTCCCTGAGTGGCCGATAACAACTCCGAGGCGCGCGCACCGGTAGACACGTAGAAGGCCACCATGGCGCGGTCCCTGTTCGAGCGCAACTTCGCGAAGATGTCGTCGAAAACCCGATCAGGGATGCTCCGTGGAATCCGGCGCTGCGGCTTGGGCCGGTACAAGCCCGACTTTTCCAGCCGGTAGGGATCCATAGGATTGTGATGGGCGTTCGCCCGTCCGGCGCGTCGGGACCGAGCAAGCGGGAACGGATTGACCAACGGGCCCGATCCGACATCGCGGTGGAAATCGTAGAAGCCCCGCAGCACCGTCTCGCTGTGGAGCCGGGCTGAAATTGAATACCCGCGGCCCTCCCGGGCCACCACTGCCAGCCAGCGGCAGAAATCCCGCGCCTCGATCCGGGTCGCCCGATCCCAGGCCACGCCAATCGCCCACAAGAAACGGAACCAGCGTAGTAGATCCATGCCATACGAGCGGACGGTTGCCTCGCTGCGCCCGGCCGCCAGCAGATCAGCGAAAAACGCCTCGACGGCATGGACTGTTCCGCCGTCCGCGCCCACCAGCCGATACGGCTCCCACCGCGACCCGGTTGCCTCCAGCGAACCGCCCGCAGGCACACGCAGATATTCCAACTCCCTGGAACAATCAGATTCTTCGACCATGATCCAAGACGCTATGTCCCCAGCTGACCCGTCCCTCTGCGACATGCCCAAACCCGGCAGGCTGTTCAGTCAACAGGTGGTAATTCCGCCCGACTTTCAGCTGCTTCCATTCCACGGATTCAAACCGTTCCGCCGGCAAGGGCTGCAGCAGCGGCGCTTCCTCTTCGGTGAACTGCTCGGCCCTGGTCGTGCCATCCACCCGCCTGATCTGGCCGTTGATCTCATCGACCCGCTCCTCGATGGCCGTGTTCAATTCCGCCAGAGTGCTCCAGAGTTCCTCGGCCAGGTACCCGATGACCCGCTTGTTGGCGACGTTGACCGCAGATTCTGCGGCCGCCTTGTCGCGGGGCCGGTTCGATCTGGCCGGCACGATCGCCGTGCCGTAGTGGTCGGCCAGTTGCTGGTACTTGGCGTTGACGACCCGGGTGCTATCGCCCTTGCTGTGCCGGTTGGTGGCGGTCGCAGCATTGTCTGGCACCACGATCGGGGTGACGCCGCCATAGAACTCAAAAGCCTGAACGTGGGCGCTGTTCCATGCCTCCTGCTTCATATCGGTAAACGCCGTGCAAAAGACCATGCCCGAATACGGCAGCACCGCCACGAACAGGTACGCCTTGGTCACCTCGCCGGTCACGGCGTCGATGAGAGGCAGTGTGTCCCCGGCCCAATCCACCAACATCGCCCGGCCAGGTTCGTGGTGCAAAGTGGCCACGACCTCGTGAACCGCCGCGTAGTCGTTGAACAACTGACAGAACTGCGTATAGCCGTACTTCCTTCCCTGCACCGCAGGCGCCTGGACGTACCGGTGCCAGGCCTGCTGCAGGGTGTAATGCCGGTTGAATTTCATCGAATTCACAATCCCGGCGAAGTCCGGCTGCACGAAGCCGGCCGAGACGTTCTTCCTGCCATCAGGGAACAGCTCCGCCAGTTCATCCCGGCTCATCGAGCCCGCCTGTGCCGCCGTGATTCCACGGGCCTTGACAGTCTTACTCACCAGGGAAACCTCCCGGCGTGAACAACCCACCATCTGAACAATCTCGCGGTAGCTTCGGCGCTCCAACACCAACGCCATGATCGCGCTGTAATCAGCCATCAAGGGCCCTCTCCATCAACGCGGCGTCACCGAATGTGCCGCCGGTATTCCAAGAGGACCACAGCGGTACCGCCTAGCCGAAACGAGCGGTACCATCTACCCGGACTGGCGGTACCCTGAAGCCGTATTTGCCACAACTCGAACAGAAGGGTAAAAACCGGTAGGGCGTATCCGGTTAGCTCAGGTGTAAGTTGGGTCCATGGCACGTCCGGACTTTCCTCGGTCGATCCTGGAGTTCCAGGCAAGGTTCGGTGACGAGTCGTCCTGCTTGAAATACTTGTTTGCCTGCCGATGGCCGGAAGGCTTCGTTTGCCCACAATGCCAGGGGCGAAAGGGCTGGCCCCTTGCAACGCGGATTCTTTGGGAATGTGCTGACTGCCACCGCCAGACTTCACTCACGGCCGGGACAGTGTTGCACAAGACCCATCTGCCGCTCCAGAACTGGTTTTGGGCGGCTTACCTGTTTAGACGAGGCTTTTGGTAGCACGTGTGGGTTGATCGGGTGTGTAATCTCGCTACATCGTGGACAGTGAATCTCACCTCTTCGTGGACACCGGGTCTCACTACTTTGTACACAGCTACCGGCACCGTGGCGCCGGCAGCTGTGCACGTGGCTATCGAGTGGCCATCACGTCGGGTTGTTCTTCTTGGCGTTGAGCAAATTGCTCCTCGTGGTGCTCTCGCTCCGGTCCCACTGTTTTGTCGAGTACGCCACCTGAACGCCTCGAACGGAATGCGAAGCAACATAGCGGCCCCGAACGTTCAGGGCGGGATGTCCTGAACGAAACCGGTCAGCGCGCCGGGTGGTCATGAGTCTCTACGATGTGAGTGGAATGGACATGACTTCAGAATTTGCATTCAAGCTTCGATCAGGAAATCTTGAGCGAAAGCATTGCCCGATATCCTCCGCCAGCAGGGGGCCAGTGAGGCGGAACGCTTCCAGAAGGTCCTTCGGCGAGCCACTTTCGCCGAAGCGGTCTCTCATGCCAAAGCGGTCGATGGGAATCGGAAAACGTAGGGTGGCTAGTTCTGCAATGACTGAACCGAGGCCGCCGGTGATCTGGGCTTCTTCGATGGTGGCGGCGTATCCGGTCTTCCTAATGCTGCTGAGAACAGTTTCCTCATCAAGCGGTTTGATAGTCGGGACGTGCACCACCTCGGCTTGCAACCCGAGTTTCGCCAATATGTCGGCGGCAAGAAGACCTTGGTAAGTCATGGTTCCGGTCGTGATTATCGAAACGTCGGTGCCCGGACGCAGCACGTATGCTTTTCCGATTTCAAACGGGGACTCAGTTGTGGTGAAAACTGGGGTTGCATCTCGGGCGAGGCGCAAGTATCCGGGGGCAGGCTCTGCGGCTAGTGCTCGTGTGGCCTTTTCGGCCTCGATGCTGTCGGCAGGGGCGATGAGCCGGGTATTTGGCAGAACCCGCATAAGGGCGATGTCTTCAAGCATCTGATGCGTTGCCCCGTCTGGACCGACGTTGATTCCGGCGTGGGATCCTACGATGGTCACGGGCTGGTCATTTAGGGCCGCGGTTGTTTTGAACTGCTCCCAGTTGCGGCCGGGGCTGAAGGCGGCATAGCTGGAGGTGAATGGAATTTTCCCCGCGCGGGCCATCCCGCTGGCGACGGTGACCAGATTTTGCTCGGCGACGCCCACTTGTATGAACCGGCGTGGAAATCGATCTTTGAAAAGATGCATTTGTGTGCTGTCAGTGAGATCAGCGCATAAGGCGACTACACGTTCGTCCGCTTCGCCGGCCGCGAGAAGTCCCCTGCCGAACCCGGCGCGGATGGGTTCCGAAATGACATCATCGGTAAGGGCCCTGGGGTCCAAGTGAAAACCGGTCATGAGGCAGTTACTCCTTCGAGTGCGAGTAAGGCGGTATCGGCTTGTTCCGATGTGGGAGGCATCCCGTGCCAGCGGTGGTTGTACTCCATGAAAGGGACGCCTTTCCCTGGAACGGTGTTGGCGATGATCATGGTGGGTTTTGTAGTGACTGCTTTGCCCAGGTCAATGGCGTCGATAATGCTACGAACGTTGTTCCCATCAATTTCTAATACGTGCCAGTCGAAAGCTCTCCATTTGGCATGCAGGTCCCCAAGAGGCATTACATCTTCGGTGGACCCGTCAATCTGGATGTTGTTGCGGTCGATGAAAGCGATCAGGTTGCCCAGAGCATACTTGCCCGCGAACATTGCTGCCTCCCAAACGTTGCCTTCGTTGATCTCGCCGTCGCCCATGATTGCGTAAACCCAGCGTTGGTTGATCTGGTCGATCTCCTGTAGGACGTAGGCATAGCCAGCGGCTTGCGATAACCCAGATCCCAGCGGGCCGCTCGTACTCTCCAGCCCCGCTAGCGCGCGGCGTTCCGGGTGGCCCTGTAGGCGTGAGCCCAGTTGCCGCAGGGTCTTTAGTTCTTCGACCGGAAAGTACCCGGAACGAGCCATGGCTGCGTAAAGTACTGGTGCGGTGTGCCCGTTGCTGAGGTAGAACACATCCCGTTTTTCCCAGTCCGGGTTCTTGGGATCGTGAAGCATGCTGTGGAAATATAGAACGGTTAGCAGTTCTGCCATTCCTAAGGGTCCGGCACTGTGTCCGCTCTTTGCAGCAGCCAGCATGGAGATGATGTCCTTGCGAATCGTGGTTGCCATCCGCCTGAGATCCTCGTCATCTCGGATAAGGCTTTTCCGTGTGATCATGATGTGTTCCTTTACCTTGAATCTGTTCAAAAAATTTGAATTGCTCGGTTCTACTTCGTGGATAAGTCGAGGTTTGGCGCCGCGTTGTGGCGCACCCTCCGAATGTCCCGCTGCTGACTGAAAGAACTGCATCATTTTTTACCGGCCCCAGATAAGGAACGGGTACTGGCGGTTTCCCATTTCCGTGCACTCATGAGTTCGCGCGGGTGACGCGGGTACTTAGGCTCCGCTCATGGTAGGCGAGGTCCGGGAAGCCTCTATCACCCGAGACTATGCGCCACCAAGGACCATGGAAATGAGATGGCGTCACAGGCCATCGCCAAAAGTTCAAGATCATTCCGATACTTGCGTCATTGGACCGAATATTTTGGCTGGGCCGACTCTGGCGTCGCCGGACTATCCGACACAAAGTCATCAACTTCCCCGCCCGCATCTCTTCCAGCGCCCCGTTCATCAACTACATCGCTCCTAACCATGGCAGATCCCTTGAGCGGGATTCGTCACCGTCCCTGGTCACCTCGACTAGCAGATCCATCAACCCAGCCCAGGATTCGCAACCCGAAAACTAAAAGCTGGAACAGAACGAGCAGCGAGGCCGGTCACCGAATTCCGCCCAAATTCCCACATTCAACAGAATTGAGAATTCACCAGTGTCCCACCTTGGATCTGTGGATGACAGCTTAGGAGTCAATGTAGCTGCTGATTTCGATGAGGTTACCGTCAGGGTCCCGGAAGTAAACCGATTGCATTTTTCCGGAGGCGCCGAGCCTCTCGACCGGCCCGTCTTCAATGAGAATTCCAGCGCCGGTGAGAATTTCTTCGACAGTGTCGATCCGTTGGCTCGACACCAAACAAATATTCAGGTTCCAATGAAGCCCTTGATTGGTGACGGGGCCATACGTCTGTCCCGCCGGTTGCAGATTGACTTTCGACCTGCCGAAATGTGCCTCAACACGACCATCTGCAAGTTCGATGATTCTCATTCCGAGCCGTTCTCCGTAGAAATCTCGCGACTCAAGCAAGTCCTTGCAGGTAATTACAACATGATCGATGTACTCGAGTCCGAGCGGTTCCCCTGTGATGCTTGTCGTTTCTTGGGCAGGACGGACTTCGCTATGGAACTTATCGAAGTGCAGGTCATCGTTGGCAGGCCGTGCTTGCGGCTGCGTCGAGCGGGGATAGTTGGCTATTTCAATGAGATTCTTGTCAGGATCGCGAATGTAAACCGAAAGGATGGGGCCCCTGGCGCCCGTTCTGCTAACGGGTCCTTCTTCGATTTCGATGTTGAGAGACTTAGCGTGCCCAATCACTTCTTCAAGGGGCGTTTCAGTGATCAGGCAGAGGTCTGCACTGCCGGCGGTCGGCACTTCCGCCTTCGGGAGGAATTCCCTTCCAACCTGATGCAAGTTGATCTTTTGGTTGCCGAACACTAAGGCTCGTCGCCCTTGACCGAAGGTAACGATCTCCATCCCGAAAAGGTCCTTGTAGAAGGCACAGGTTCCCTCGATCGAGCTAACTGTCAGGACAAGATGGTCGAGTCGTTCAATTTTCACTTATTACTCCTTCGTTCTGACACTGTGCATTGGACGAGCAATGCCGACGTCGTTGCCTGAGGCGCATAGTGCGGTGAGTGTTTTGTGGTTGAGGTTTCAAATAGAACGGTGACTTGGGTGGCTGCCTTAAGTAGTTTCAGTCCCGGCACGGCGGTGGTGACACGGAATTGGGGGTGCATGGTTAGACCACTCGAGCGCTGCAGGCGGTGCCGTCTGAAGTCATTTTTGCGGTGGGGATGACCCATGCGAAGGCCGCCGCGTTGGATCGGGCACCCTGTGCCGCCTTGGATCGGTTGGGTTCACCTAATTCCGCGAGGAGCTTCTCGGACAAAACCACCAATCCGGCGAACCTCTCTGTGGTCAGCCAGCCGGGGCGGGTCGCAAACAGAATGTCCTCACTCGACGTGTTTCCGCTGGCTCCAGGGGCGAAGGGGCACCCGCCAAGGCCTCCCAGCGCGCCGTCGACCATATCGGCACCGGCCTGGATGGCGGCAAGGGTGTTGGCGACGCCGAGCCCCCAGGTGTCGTGCCCGTGATAGACGATCCGGCGAGCCGGTGATTCCTCGCGGATGCGGGTGATCAACCCGGCAACTTGGGCGGGGATGGCCTGGCCTAGAGTGTCGCACAAGACGATGTCAGCCGTTCCCTCGGCACGGGCATCGTTAGCGATGGAGAGGACGCGTTCCTCGGGGACCATGCCTTCGAAGGGACACGTAAACGAGGTCGCGATGCACAGCTGGATCGTCCCGTTGACGGCCTTGGCATATTTCACCGCTTCGGGCAGCGCAGCAAGGCTTTCATCCGTGGTGCGGCCGATATTCGCTTTGTTGTGCGAGTCTGATGCCGAGAGGCAGTACTGAAAATTCCGGGCACCGGCCGCCGCAGCCTTGGCAACGTGCCCGGGGGTGGCCACCCAGATCCAGCACTTTTCCAGTTCCCCGGGGGTGAGCGCCTGAACCACCTCCAGAGTATTGGCCATGGGCGGGACAAGATCTGGTCGGGCCATGGAGCCCAATTCAATGTCTGTCACGCCCAGGTGCAGAAGCTCCCGAACTGTCTCCAGCTTCTGTTCCGTCGAGAGCAGCTTTCCCGTGAGCTGCAGCCCGTCGCGCAGGGTGACGTCTCTAAGAATTGTCTGGCCACGATCCGCAGCTGGGGCGAAATCGTGCCGGGCTGGTCGATGGTTCATGGCTGGAGTGCCTCCTCGCGGCCAGATGCCGCATTAATCTCTTCGTCGTCCATTTCAAGGAGTCCGGAGAGAATTTCTACCGTGTTTTCGCCCAGATCGGGGCCCAGGCTGCGGATGGGCAGCGATTGGCCGCCGATGACCGGAACAATTCCGGGGAACCCGACACCGGTCAGTATCTCCTCGCCGGTGGAAACGTCAAATTTCTGAATCATGTTCCGGGCAGCGTATTGGCTGTCCGTGCTGATATCCGCCGCCGTGAATATGGGCCCGGCAGGAACACCGGCGGCATCAAGTGCAGCCAGCGCGTCTGCGGAGTCAAGGCCGGCGGCCCACGCACCGATGGAGTGGTCAAGTTCCTCGCGTCGGGCCCAGCGGTCGGCATTGCTCTGCAGTGTCGGGTCAGCTGCCAGATCAGGGCGCCCAATGGTGACCATGTAACGCTGGAAGATAGAGTCCCCGTTGCCGGCCACGACGATGCTCGAGCCGTCCCTGCAGAAATAAGCGTTCGATGGGGCAATCCCTTCCATGCGGCCGCCCACGCGCTGCCTTTCCACGCCATAGGCCTGGTAGTCCGGGATAAGTGATTCCATCATGGAGAACATGGCTTCATTGAGTGCCACATCAATGATCCGCTCCTGAAGTGGTATGACGCTGCCCGCCTCACGGCGGCCGGCCTCGCGCTGATAAAGGCTCATCATCGCCCCGAAGGCGGCATACAATCCGGCGATGGAGTCGCCGATTGATACGCCCACCCGGACCGGAGGACGGTCCGAGTCACCCACCAGGTTGCGGAATCCCCCGTAGGCCTCGGCGACGGCGGCAAACCCCGGACGCGCCGACAGCGGACCGGTCTGCCCAAAGGCAGAGATGCGGGTGATGATCAGTTCCGGGTTGGCTTCATTGAGCGCGTTCGGGCCGAGACCCCATTTCTCTAGCGTCCCCGGACGAAAATTTTCCAAAAGAATGTCCGACTTGGCGACTAACTTCAGTACCGCCTGCCTCCCCGCTTCAGTGCGAAGATCCAACACCACAGACTTCTTATTGCGGTTGATCGTGCGGTACAACATGGACGTGTCGCCCTTGTGCAGGCGCCAGTTTCGCAGCTCATCACCAGTCCCTGGCCGCTCCACCTTGATCACCTCGGCACCGAAATCAGCGAGCATCCGACCAGCGGTGGGTGCGGCAATGTAGTTTCCCAGCTCAAGGACGCGAACACCTTCAAGCGGAGCAACACGATTCCGTATCAAAATCATCCTTCTTTCGTACCTTAGTTCTTGGTGGTGGCATTCGGGCAAAACCTCAGCCCCATGGACAGGATCACCAGGATCGACAGATCCCGTACCTCAAAATCCGATCACCTGCCACGGCTTTGCCGCACAGTGATGGCAGGAGCCAGGACGTGTTGTTTGGGGCGGGAACCCGAATACCGCCTCAACACCAACCTCCAAGGGCAGGACGCTGGGCTCCACTCCGATATGCGTGAGGACGGGAGACAGGCGTCTTGCTGCGGCAATTTTCGAGAGCGCGATTAGCCCTAACGCAGCGGTGACCGCGGAAGCTAAAGCGGTAGAGGCGGCGACGACTGACATATCGAGGATCCCATCGGTTGACTTCTACGGTGAAGGACGGAATGCGGGTGGTGCAATGAACTATCCAGAACTCATAATATGAGATGAAACCCATATTGTAAATGGGTCCACGAAACCGGCTCAGGGGTGGCCGCCTCACTGGCTTCACACGCAACCGCTCGCACCGCTTGGGACAACCGTCCAAGCCCCCTCCCCCGTCGCCTGTTTTTCCGAAAGTCAGGTACAGCCTTGGCGGACGGCCGCAACCATGCCGAAGTCGCCCATCCGAAGGACCAACCCTCAAGTCTTGACTTTTGGCCGCGATGGTCCGCAAAATAGTGTAGAGAAAATCACAATATGAGTTTCAGCTCATAAAGTGGATCCCGGACACGTCCGCCCTGCGCCGACACGACCCAGTCCTCGAAGCCGTGAATGGGAGTGTCCCCGACCCTCGACCAAGGAATCTAATGACTGCCTCCAAACCCACGGAACTTACCTCGCGAAATGGCCTACCCGCCCAAATGGATCGGCTACCCATCGGCCGCCTGCACCGGAAAGTTGTCATCGCCGTCGGCCTCGGACTCTTCTTTGACATGTACGAAGTTTTTCTATCCGGCTCCATGGGCGCAGCACTGAAAGATTTCTCTGTTTCAGGACTGCAGCTGAAGTTGTTGCTGGCATCAGCTTTCGTCGGAATGTTCTTTGGAGCAGCCTTCCTGGGCAGTCTGGCTGACCGGTTTGGTCGCCGGAAGGCCTTCCTGTTCAATTTGCTCTGGTATTCAGCTTGGTCCCTCATCGGAGCATTTTCACCCAATGTGTGGTTTCTCGTCATCGCACGCTTCATGGCCGGCATCGGAGTCGGAGCGGAATATCCAGTGGCCGACGCATACCTCTCAGACACCATGCCCAAAGACAAGCGCGGACGAATGGCTTCATGGGCCTATACCTGCTCCTACGTCGCCATCCCCGTCGTCGGATTCATGGCATTGTGGCTCAATCAATCCCGACCGATGGACATTTCCGGATGGCGTTGGCTGATGGCATTCGGTGCACTCGGGGCCCTAGTCGTCCTATTTCTGCGCCGAGGGCTCCCCGAATCCCCGCGGTGGCTGCTCACGAAGGGCCGGTCGAAAGAAGCGCAAACCGCCCTCGAGGCCTTCGCCGCGGGCTCAGGAGTCGAAGTCACCCAAATCTGCGACGACCCCTCCCCCACCAACACACAGACAAAATCGAGCCTGGAAATTCTCCGCAAAGCTCCTTACAACAAGCGTCTGGCGATGCTGGCGATCTTCCATGTATTTCAGACCTTCGGCTACTACGGATTTGGCACCCTCGCCGCCCTTGTTCTAGTTGCACGAGGGTACAGTGTTACATCCTCGCTGCTCTTCGTTGCGCTCTCGTTCCTCGGATACCCCATCGGCTCGCTCCTTTCGACGCCTCTGATCATTCGCTTCGAGCGCAAATACCTCCTCATGGGATCACTCATCGCCCTAGCCGCCTCCGGACTAGCATTCGCAACATCAACGGCCCCCCTAGCCATCATTGCCTTCGGATTCATCACCACCCTGATCAGCAACATCTTCTCCAACGTCTACCACATCTACCAAGCCGAAATCTTCCCGACCGCTGTACGAGCAACGGCAGTCGGATGGACCTACTCCCTATCACGTCTCTCCAGCGGCGCACTACCCTTCATTCTGCTGCCCATTCTGGATGCATTCGGAGCCCTGCCCATGTTCAGCATGGTCGGAGGGGCTCTGCTAATCATCTGCATCACCATAGGACTACTCGGCCCCAAAACCACACGACGAAGCGTTGACGACATCAACCCAGCCTGACCCCCACCAGTCCCAAACCCCCATGTCAATGCTCCTCGAAGCAGCCGCCCAAAAACTGGCGCATAGCCTCGGGTGGTAGCGGGGGTCTGCGTTGACGGCGCCTTGGTAGCGCGTGTGTGCCGATCCGGTAGTTGACGATGTGATCGCTTAGAACTTCGTTGACGGCATCAATCACAAATGGCCACTCTTCGAAGCATCGTGCAACAATTTCCCCATGACAGCGCGACTCTACGACCTTTCATCCTCATGGACGTTCCCCAACAGCCAGCAGGAGGTCTGGAAAGTCATCGCCGATCCGGACATGGCCTGGCCGGACTGGTGGCCGGGGTGCACCTACGCCAAGCCGCTGGAGCGATCGCCACACTCCGGCACGTCCAATGAAGACCTGCTCTTGGCAACGACAGCCACGTTGAAATTCAAGGCGTCGCTGGGCTACACGCTGTCGGTGTCGTACCACCCAACCGTTGTCGACAGCCCGCGTGAAGTCGTCTTTGACGCGGGCGGTGACTTGGAAGGCGAAGGTCGCGTGGTCCTCTCAACCATCGACAACGGCCACACCCGGATGGACATTGAATGGCGGGTGCGCCCCACCAGCCGCTGGATGACAATCCTCAGCCCCGTCGCAGCACCCGCATTCACGTATGCCCATGCCGCCCTGATGCGCCGCGGCGAGGCGGGCCTCAAAGCGTATTTGGCTAAGCGGAACGAAAACAACAGCGAGTAGAGCTGCCCAAAAACTCTGGCCAGCCGCATCGAGCAGACTTAGCATGAATTACACAGCGATGTTCGACAACCGCTGAAGGCAAGTCGATGGGTCTCACGCATGAATCTCTGCCAGCACCACCCAGTGAAGTCCGTCGCCAAAACAAGCACTCCGGCGGCCGCCACGCAGAACTCATTGGCGCATGCCCCAAACCCGGCGCCCCACCGGCCAAGCGCTCTTATGATCAAGATGGCGGCCGGGCGCGGCGTCGAACCAAAGGCCCTGCGGTGAGTAGCTGGAAGATCCGCCACGAGGCCCGGAAAGCCAATCGCGGGCTGGACCTTGGACCCAACCCAAGCCTGCACGCCCTCCAGTCCTGGATCGAAGCAAAATGTGGCCGTCCCATCATCGTCATGGAACTCGCCACCCTGCGCGGAGACGACCTCTGCGGATGGTGGGTTCTCTACGAAGGAATCAACGTCGTCGTCCATGCCCTTGTCCGCTCAACATGGCACCTGCAGCAAATCATCCTCCACGAATTCGCTCACCTGATTCTGGGCCACCAGTTCACCGCGACATCCCTTGAACTGATGCACCTGCCCGGCTTCCCGGAACCGCCGCTCATGACGCTGGGCCGCAGCAGCTATGTCGACGACGCCGAAGCCACCGCAGAATACCTGGCAGACCTCCTGACAGCCCGCATCGCACGCCACACGCCGGATGCCACCGGCGACCCTGCCGGCTTCGACCAGGTCTTTGGCTAATGGAGTACGTGCCGGCCGCGATGCTGTGGCTGCTCACCCTCGTCCGGATCCCCACCGCCCGGGACAAGGAACGCGCCTCCGTCCTGCGCGCCACGTTCTTCGCCGCCCTCGCCTGCACCCTGTTCATCCCCGCCGTCTACAACTCGGCAGATCCGCTCCTCGGCGGCCGCAACCACATCGGCCTGGTCCTGGTCATCGCCATCATGGCCAGTTTCTGGCAATTCCACACCGCCACGGTGCTGGCCGCCGTAAGTAACCAAGGACGACGGCGGCGCCACCTCGTGCGCGGCCGTGTGGCCATCGCCGTGGCCGGCACATGCGTCGTCGCCGGCTTCTCCGCCAGCCACGTGGACGTAACTAACCAGAACCTGCCGCTGGCCTACGGCAACCAACCAGGCATGCAGTTGTTCCTGTGGATGGGCTCGGCGTTCATCATCTGGGTCTGCGCCGACGCGGCGCTGACGTGCCTGCGGTTCCTCCCCCGGATGAAGAGCGGAACGTTCAAGTCGGGATTCGGCTGCTTCGGCGCCGGCTG
Organism: Arthrobacter sp. SDTb3-6; assembly: GCF_013376095.1. GTDB lineage: Bacteria > Actinomycetota > Actinomycetes > Actinomycetales > Micrococcaceae > Specibacter. The sequence goes on from NZ_JAAMFN010000011.1 coordinate 48,978, forward strand.
CGCCTTCATGGCCCTGGCGCTGGGAAACCGGCTGACACTCGGCATGCTCGAGGAATCCCCCGGTCATAGCAGCCCCTTGCTCGGTGCGCTGAACTGGTCGTTCACCATCTTTGAAACGCTGGCCGTGCTTCTCGTCAGCATCGGACTGATGCTGCCGCGTTTCCGCGAATCGCCGGAACTCCTGCGGCGCAATCTCCGCTCACGCTGGCTCTTGGTTCTGCTGACACCGGTGTGGCGTCACAGCAGCACGGAGCGAAAATACCTGCTCCGCAACCGCTGGACACCCCTTCTCGACCCGGTCACGGGCCACACAACGGCGCATCTGCACCGCCGTGTAATCGAGATCCGCGACTGCCAGCTGCGCGGCATGACGCTCCTGCCCCGCGACCGCGTCCTCGTCAACCGAGCCGAACAGCTCCTCCAAGGGCACTGAAGCAGCATCAGCAGACCTTGGTCATGTAGTTAGCGCGCCTCCCCACCATGAACATGTGTTGCCGGCATCAGCCAGCCGCACCGCCATGTGGAGGCATCATGGAAAAGCTCAGCATCAAAACCCCTGACGACTTCATCGCCCTAATGGGCCATAGCCTGGGCTTTTGGCCGCAGGAAAGCCTGGTCTGCGTTATCTTGGACCGGCGCCGCATCGGATCCACCCTCAGGGTCGACCTCCCGTCGCCAGGCGCTGACACTGCCCATTTCGTCGAGCAGATCCTGCGCTACGTCGCCACTGACAGGGAGGCAACCGCCGTCGTGTTCGGCATCTTTACCCACGCATCCGTGAACCCTGGGGACATTCGTCCGCACGAGGACGTCATGGAAGAGCTGACGGGCAGGCTAAGCCAACAAGGCGTCATCGTCCGTGACGGTTGGCTCGTTGGGGAAACGACGTTCACCAACTACCTGCGCATGGGCGACGACGCCGCACCCAGCCATCCGCTGGAGCGGATCCTCTCCAGCGAACTCAACGCCGAACTCGTCTTCCGCGGATCCAGCATTGAACCATCCCCCGGATTCCACATCCCTGTCATGGCCCGCCCGGCCCTCAGCACCGAAGTCATGCGGCACTGCTTCCGAATCGAGGCGATGACCCCGAGGGCTGCCACTGAACGGGCTAGGACACTCTGGAACAAAATGCTCGACGGCGGTGGCGAGCCTACCGACGACGAAGCCGCGGAGCTCATCGCGAACCTCAAGTTCATTAGCGTCCGGGACCGACTCCTCGCCGACATCCCCGGCATCGAGGACAGCATGCGCGACCTACTCCTGGGCCAGACCAAGCAAAGCCCCCATTGGAAGCGCGTCGACCGCGCCTCCGAAGTGCTGCTGCAGCTCTACATGCGCACCGACGGCGCCGACGCCGCACCCGTGCTGACGAGCCTGGGCGTCATCCAATGGTGGGAAGGCCACGGAAGCAAAGCCCACCAATGCTTCCAACGCGCCCTTGAAGCGGACCCCGATTACCGACTCGCTCAGCTCACTGACCACCTCGTCCGCGACGGCATCCTCTCCGACTGGGCCACCGACAAACAAACCGCCTACCAGCCGCCACACACCCGCGGACCCGAAATCGGTGGCATGGGGATGGCGTAGAGCCCGAGAGTCAGCATCAGAGCCTTCAATGGCAATCAGGAACTCGACATGGTCATCCTTTTGCTCCAAGAGTTGATGAATCAGGCCCGATTCCAGGCGCTTTCCGCTGCTGCGGACAGTCACGTCGCGCACTGTCGTGCGAGGATGCTATCCGAGATAGCGTGAGCCAGGCTCGCAACAGGGCAGCCAGGTGGTTCCCCGAAGCCTCCAATGACCTCAGTTTGCTGGAAGGTTTACCTTTCGCTGCGGGCGCTGAGCAACCGCACACCGTCGAGCAGCAGCCGGCGCATGGCGTCGAATCCCTGCCGGTATGACACTATGACTCCGTCTGCTCGATCGCGCCGGTTTCAATGGTCTCCAGCATGCCGATGATCCTCATAGTCCAAAGATTGAAGTGTCTCGCCAACGTTCGTTACCGAACGCCCCGACTTCTCAATTCGAGGCGTTCCAACCGATGCAGCCCAGCAAGCCAAAGCTCGCTTCTCTTTAGACTTCTTGCGGTGCAGCTACGCCTCGGGCTCTCATCCCCGCAGGGTTGCGGCCTGTTTCGCCAGTTCGGTGAGCCGCGGCCAGTCTTGGCTGTCTATTGCGTCTCGGGGTGTGAGCCAGCTCCCGCCGACGCAGGAGACGTTGGGTAGTTTGAGGTAGTCGGGTGCTGTTCGGAGGCTGATGCCCCCGGTTGGGCAGAATTGCACGTGGAGCATTGGCGCCGCGATCGCGGCCAGGTAGTCGGGGCCTCCCGCGGGTCCGGCCGGGAAGAATTTCATGGTTTCCAGTCCCTGGTCCATGACTGCCATGGCTTCCCCAACGGTTGCGACGCCGGGCAGGATCGGGACGTCCAGGGTGAGCATGTGGTTGAGCAGGGCAGGAGTGGTGCCGGGGCTGACCAGGAACTGTGCTCCGGCTGCCAGGGCTGCGTCTGCCTGGGCGGGGGTGAGGATAGTGCCGGCACCAATCAGGATGTCGGGCACCTCGCGGGCGATGAGCTCGAGAGAGGTGAGGGCGCTGCCCGTGCGCAGGGTGAGTTCAATGATGCGGACCCCGCCGTCAGCTAGGGCCCGAGCGATGGAGACTGCGTGTTGAGGATCATCGATGGTTACCACCGGGATGACGGGGGAAATCTGCAGAATATTGGTGATGTCAGCCATGGTTAATCTCGTTTCTCAGGCCTTCCAGCCCATGGGTGTCGATGATGGAGTACCAGTGAGTGAGGAGGGCTGTAAACACCGGCTGGGTTGCGAGCTGTTCGTCAAAAATAGTCCGGCATCCCAGCAGTGCAGGGATCACCGTGGTGGCGGTGCGGTTTGCGGGAAGGATCTCGTGAAGTGTGGTGGCGAGAGGGTCATCCAGCTGTGGGGCGGGGGTGGATGCCACGTGTTGCATCCAGGCGGCGACTGCCAGGGCCGCCCATCGGGGCTCGCGGCCTGCGGCGAGATTGTCCCGGACGGTGCTGAGGAGCCGCGGGCCTATTTTCTGTGATCCGTCGCTGCCCACCTTGGCCGTGGTGTGGCCCAAGGCCGGGTTCGCGAAGCGGCTCAGGATCTGGGCGCAGTACGCGTCGGCGTCTAGTTGGTCGGGGGTAGAGATGGTTGTCAGGACCTCTTCGGCCATCATGCGTCGACAGGCGGCCAGGAAAGCATCTTCGGCCACCGATTCGCTGATGGTGGCCTTGCCTGCGGCCATCCCGAGGTAGGCGAGCATGGAGTGGCTGGCGTTGAGGAGCTGCAGCTTCGCAGCTTCCCAAGGGGCAACGTCCTGGGTGAACACCGCTCCGGCGTCTTCCCAGCGGGGCCGACGGGCGGCGAAGTGGTCCTCGATGACCCATTGAAGGAACGGTTCGGCCACCACGGCGCCTTCGTCCCGGAGGCCGAGCTCATCTTCGACGGCGTCCAGGTCGGCCGGAGTGGTGGCCGGAACCATTCGGTCAACCATGGTGTTCGGGAAGGTGACATTGGCTTCAATCCAGCGGCACAGTGGATCGGCCTCTGGGCGGGGCAGCGCCGCGGCGAACTCTTGGACCAGCCTGTGGGTCAGTTCGCCGTTGGCGGGCAGGTTGTCGCAGGAAAGCACAGTGACTGGTCCCGCGTCGCGGGCCGACCGCCGCTGCAGCCCCCTTACTGTCTGTCCGATGGCGGTTTGGGGTGGTTGGCCGGTAAGGTCCGCCTCGATCTGCGTGTCCGTGGTGTCAAGGCCGCCGGTGCGGGGGTTGATCCGGTATCCCTTTTCGGTGATCGTGAGGGTGACAAGGGCCGTGGTCGAGGCGCTGATGCGCTCCACCACTGCGTCGGGGTCGTCCGTGCCGGAGATGGCTTCGGTGATGCTGGAGACGACGCGGAGGGGTGCCGCTCCGGCTCCCCGTTCGGATACGGTGAAGAGTCCGTCCTGGGGTGCGAGCTGCCGTGCTACGGTGCGGGAGCGTTGGGTGACGCCGGCGATGCCCCAGCTGTGGTCACCACTTTTCAACATGGCGTTTTCGGTGAACACTGCCGTGTGCGCGCGGGCGAAGGCCCCGAGGCCGAGATGCACAATCCCGATTCGCAGATTGTCCCGCGAGAACGCCGGGGACTTTCCGGACGCTGCCAGGGTGGTGTTGTTTAGGCGTGTGATGGCAGTTCTCCTTCGTGCGCAGATTGCGCGTGCGCGGTAGTCTGCTCGAAGGTGGGAACCAGGCCTGTGCCGCCCTTGCCTCCGACGACGAGGGAGGCGGCGGCGGCCCCGTATCTGGCAGCGTCGGGGAGGCTGTTCCCCAGTACGAGCCGCGCCGTCATCGTGCCGACGAAGGCATCACCGGCTCCGGTCTGGTCCACAACGGCGGGCGCGGGGATTGAGTCGATCCAGGACGAGCCGGTGTCGGTCTCCAGCTGGATGCCGTCGGCCCCGCAGGTGACGGCCACGTTTGCCGCACCCAGGGAGCGGAGTTTCGCTGCTGCCTCAGCGGGCGCAGCACACCCGAGAAGTGCCGAGGTTTCGCCCGGAAACGATGGCGTGACCAGGAAGGCGTTCGGGGCGAGTTCTTCCAGCGCGGCGGCGGCATCCTGGGGGCTGGTGAGCCGGGGACGGAAATTGGGATCGTAGACGAAGCGGCCGGAGACCCGGGCCGCTTTCATTACGGCGGCACGCGAGCTTAGGGAGATGGCGCAGGCGATTCCTCCGGCCACGACTGCCCCGGCCGTGGAGAATACGGCCGGATCGACGTCGTCCGGGCAGAGTGTGGACCCTACGCTGCCGCTGCGGGCGTAGGAGAACTCGCGCTGGCCGTCCGGGTCGCAGTGCACCAGGTAGACGCCTTGCTGCCCTGACCGGAATTTGAGCAGCCCGGTCGCTATTCCCAGTTCCGCAACGCGGCGGGCAATTGCCTGTCCTAGGTCGTCATCAGTGAGTACGGCCAGCAATCCGACGTGAGCGCCGGCCGCGGCGGCGGATGCGGCCACGTTCAGGGCGTCCCCGGAGATCCCCAGCTGGGCTGGGATGCCGTGGCCAAACGGGACGTCGGTGGCCACTTCGAGGAGTATTTCGCCCATCACGACGACGTCGAAATCCTGTGGTGTTGAGGGTTCAGCCAGGGTGTTCACCAGTCGTGCACCGTTCCGTCGAGCCGGCGGTTGATGGGCAGGTATTTGGGTTCAAACGGGTACGCGGCCGCCGCTTCCTCGTTGAATTCCACGCCCAGGCCCGCGGCGTTCCCGGGATGCATGTAGCCGTCGGTGAACGTGTAGCTTGTTTTGAAGAGCTCGCCGGCGGGGTCGCGGTGGCCCATGTATTCCTGGACGCCGAAGTTGGGGATACTCATATCCACGTGCAGGGCTGCGGCGAATGAGACTGGGGAGAGGTCACCCGCCCCGTGGGAGCCGGACCGAACGCCATAGAGGTCCGCGAGGGAGAAGATCCGGCGCAGGTGGGTGATGCCGCCGGCATGCGAGACGGAGGTGCGGATGTAATCGATCAGGCGTTCGGTGATCAACTGCTGACAATCCCAGATCGAGTTGAACACCTCGCCAACCGCGATCGGGGTAGTGGTGTGCTGCCTGATGAGCCGAAATGCCGACTGGTCTTCGGCCGGTGTCGGATCCTCGATCCAGAACGGCCGGTAGGGCTCCAGCGAGGCACCCAGCCTTCCGGCTTCAATGGGCGTCAGGCGGTGGTGCACATCGTGGAGCACGTGCACGCCGTAGCCGAACTCCTCCCGCACATGGGCCATCATTTTCGGCGCGAAGTCCAGGTAGGCCGTCGTCTCCCAGAGATCTTCCTGCGGGATGTTGCCGCTTGCCGGTTCATAGAGTCTGCCGTCCACCGGGGCAATCCCATAGGTCTTCTCCAGCCCCGGGACCGATGCCTGGGCCCGGATCGCCTTGTATCCCAAGTCAAGATGGCGTTGAAAATCGATGCTGAGGTCCTCCAGCGTGGAGCCACTGGCGTGCCCATAGACCATCACACCATCACGGGCGGCACCACCCAAGAGCTCATAGACCGGCATGCCGGCGGCTTTGCCCTTGATGTCCCACAGCGCGACATCGATCGCGGCGATCGCCGTCATGGTCACCGGGCCGCGGCGCCAGTACGCTCCCTTGTAGAAGTACTGCCATGTGTCCTCTATCCGGCGGGCATCGCGGCCAATCAGCAGCGGACACAGATGCTCGGTCAGGTAAGCGGCAACTGCGAGTTCGCGGCCATTGAGGGTGGCGTCGCCGATGCCAGTCAGCCCGTCCTCGGTTTCAATGACAAGCGTGACGTAATTTCGCCCTGGCGAGGAGACGACTACCCTAGCGTCGGTGATCTTCACTGCGTGGTCCTTCTACTTTCGGGAGGTGTGGCTGGAGTTGATGCCGGTCCCAGCCGAGGTGGCGGGGTGGACGGTCCACTCTGCATATTCCTTGCCTTCGCGCAGGCCGGGGGCCGTTTCGGGCAGCAGGATCAAGCAGACGACACTGACCAGGATCAGGGCTGAAACGTAGATTGCCACTCCTGTGATGGATCCTCCGCCGGCGATGAGGAGGGCTGTAGCGATGACGGTGAATGGCCCGCTGGCGATCATAGCCCCGAACTGCCAGACGATAGAGACGCCGGTGTACCGTCCTCGGACGGGGAAGAGCTCCGGGTAGTAGGAGGCTTGGGGGGCATATGTCCCTGCGTGGCCCAGAGCCAGCCCCGCTACGAGGATCGCGACGATGGGGAGGGTGTCACCGTTGGCGATGGCGGTGAAGGCAGGCCAAATAAGAATGAGGTTGAGGATTGCGGCGCCGAGGAAGACTTTCTTGCGGCCGATCCGATCCGTGAGGTGGCCCCAGACAGGAAGCATGATGAGTTCGGCAACGATGGCGATGATGATGGCCTCGAGCACGAAGGATGAGTCGTTGCCCAGGTTCTTGGAATAGGCGACGAGGAAGACCGTGTAGAACGGGAACACGGCGGCCTCGACGAATTTGGACCCCATGCCCAGGAACACTTCTCGGCGGTTCTTTGTCAGGATCGTCTTCACGGGAGCCTGCTGGGCGGCGCTGTTTTCCTTGACGGCCTTAAACGTCTCCGATTCGTCAACGCGCAGCCGGATGTACAGCCCGATAGCGACGACAACGATACTGAGTAGGAACGGTACGCGCCAACCCCACTGCAGGAACTGTTCCTGGGAAAGCTGGGTGGTCAGAATGGCAAAGAGTGCCGATGGCACCAGGTAGGCGGCAGGTGAGCCCATCTGGACAAAGCTGGAGATGAAGCCCCGGCGGTTCGGAGGTGAGGCCTCCGCTGTCAACAAGACGGCACCGCCTTGTTCGCCGCCAACCCCAAACCCCTGGATCAGGCGCACAAAAACCAAGATGACCGCCGCCCAGAGCCCGATCGTTTGGTAGGTCGGCATGAGGCCAATGGCGAAGGTTCCTAGGCCAGTTATGAGGAGGGTGAACACGAGGGCTTTCTTGCGGCCAATTTTGTCGCCGATGTGACCCCAGACGATGCCTCCAAGCGGGCGGGCAAAGAACCCCACAGCGTAGGTCGAAAAAGCGGCGAGGGTTCCCAGTAGTGGGTCAATTTCCGGGAAGAAAATCTTGTTGAAGACCAAGGCCGAGGCAGTTCCGTAGATGAAGAAATCATAGTACTCGGCCATCGTTCCAATGAAGGAGGCGGCCACAGTTCGGCGCACCATCTTCATATCATAGGACGGGAGGGTAGTGCTCTTAGCCATCAGTTGCTCCTTTGCAGGCGATGAATCAGGGAAGATGAAAAGTTCGGCAATCTGGGTCTGCGCTTGCCGTATGAATGCCCTTGCAGAGCGGCAGTCAGCGGCGTGTAATGACTACCATACAAGCACTACCATTCTAGTTTGTCAATGGTGGGTACACTGTTAGTATGGCAACCAAAAATCCTTCAACGCCAGCCGCTACCCGGCTTTCAGTGCGTGACCAGACGCTGGAAACCCTGCGCCGACGCATCATTTCGCTCGAGCTGGCACCCGGCGAGCCGTTGTCTGAAAACGAACTGGCCCAGGAGCTCGGAGTCAGCCGGACACCGGTGAGGGAAAGCCTGATTCTGCTCCGCGAGGAAGGCCTCGTCCACGTCTTTCCCCAGATCGGTTCCTTCGTCTCACTCGTGGATCTGGGCAGGGTCTTTGAAGCCCAGTTCATCCGGGAAGCCATCGAATGCGCATCGCTGGCGGACGCGGCACCCGATGCCGCCGGCATCGCCGGGCTGCGGCAGATACTCAAGAATCAATGGGATGCCGAGTCCGCCGGCAACATCGAGGAATTCTTCCGCCTGGATGAGGACTTCCACCATGAGCTGCTTCGCCTGGCCGAACATGAAACCGCTTGGAACACCGTGAACTCAGCCAAGGCCCACCTGGACCGCGCGCGGCGCCTAAGCCTCATAGACACCAGGCCCGTGTTAACGCTGATTGAACAACATACGGCAATTGTGGACGCGCTGGAGGCCAATGATCCTCAAGGCGCCGACATTTCCCTGCGAATCCACCTCCGAGACGTTTTCGAAGATATCAAGCGCATCCAAGCGACCAGTCCCGGTCTCTTCTCTGACGGAACCGTGCCTCGACCAACCCGCCGGACCATTGCCAGACTAACCTGAGCAGAGACCAACCGGACGTGATCGAGGACTGCCGCTCCGGCCGCTTCGAGTTGCAACCATCCGCGTCTGAAATGCGACACCCCAGGTGACAGCCGCCGCCACAGGGCCGGGAACACATCACCCCCACCGTCCAAACACCCACGCAGCCGGTGGCTGGTTCATAGTCCCGTACGAGCGGCACACCAAGAGCGGAAACGTAACGCTGATCGGAGTGGTTCGCGGACAGCGCGGCCCCCGACGTGCTCGCCGATGGACTGTATGCGGCCCAGCTGTTGGGCGACCGCGTGGCCCCGAACGCAGAAACCCCAGAAACATCCAGCAGGGGAAAGACCGTTCGCTAGCTGAGTCCACGGCGTTCGGCCATCAGGTCGTCAAGCAGGTAGTCAATGCGATGGCTAAGTGTCCCAACTTGTTGGTTCAGGAGTCAACTCCACCGAAATCGAAGGGCTGCAACCCGCCATCCAATGACCGGCAACACGAACAAGAAATCCATTGCCGCATGAAGACCTCATGCGGCACTCCCCTTACGTCACCACCACCGTCTTCCATTCCACATTTCATGTACCCACCACTGCCGCCCAGTCACCATCTGTAAGCCAGCCCTCACAGCAGATTCATCCCAATCCGCCATGCCGCTGCCGCAACCAAAAAAGCCTTCACACGTCTGGCATCCAAGGCCCTGCCCGCGGCGGGAATTGTCGCGGGCAGTCATGGAGTTTCCGGCCCCAAACACCATGAGTATGCATGTCTACGCAGAAGTGTCGGGAATGCCTGGCCGCCTTTGAATCGGGCAGGCCAACCCAGTTGTACTGTTCGCCGTCGTGCTCCAGGGCCAGCCGCGACCGGCGGCGGGCCGAGAAGCGCCGCGCCACCAGCCGTGCAACACGGCAAACCCTGGTCGCCGTCGAACGCGCCAATGCCCAGGAAAGGCTCCTGCAGGCAGAAACCGACTACCAGCGCCGGCTCCGGCGAGAAACGACGTCGGCGGAGGACAGGTTCCACCACGCCGTCCTGGAACGCGACAAGACCATCGACCAGCAGCTCACCCAGCTGCGGCACCTTGCCGCGGTCAATCTGGACCTCTGCGGGGAACTGGCCGAGGCGAAGGCACAAACCACCGAGCTGCGCCTGGAAATCGCCCGGGTCCTCCACAGCCAGCGGGGCGACGCGCAGGACCTCATGCGGCTCGCGGCACGCCTGCTGCAGCTCTCGGACCACCTCGGCATCCCCCTCGACCGGCCCACCGCGGAAATCTACCGCCGCCGCGGCTGGCCCACCAGCATGCCGGCGCGTGCGCGATGACCGTCTCCATCGCCCGCCTCACCGCGCACGCAGGCGTGAAGTATTTGTTGAAGACCACCATGCGCGACGACGTCCCCCTCACCCCGGGCGACGCCACCGGCTACTACATGAAGGCCGGCACTCCCCCGGGCCGCTGGCTCGGGAAGGGGCTCGACGGCATCAGCCGCCATCCCCTGGACCAGGTGACCAACGCCGACGCCACCTCCATCTTCAGTAACGCCGAGCACCCGGACACCCACCAGCCACTCGGCCGCCCCCACGGCCAAACCACCGTCGCCCACCGCAACGGCGAGGAAACCAAGCGCGCCGCCGTCGCCGGCTTCGACCTGACCTTCAGCGTCCCCAAATCCGTATCCGTGCTCTGGGCCCTCGCCCCCAAGAACATCCAAAAGCTCATCCTCGAATCCCACCACGAAGCCGTCAACGAAGTCCTTGCCTGGCTCGAAACCCAAGCCATCCACACACGAACCGGCCGCGGCGGTGCCGCCCACGTCGGGGCCAAGGGCGCAGTCGCCGCAGCCTTCGACCATTGGGAATCCCGCGCCCGCGACCCCCAACTCCACACACACGTGGTCATCGCCAACCGGGTCCAGCGCGCCACGGACGGCGCCTGGTCCAGCCTGGATTCACGCACCCTCTACAAGGCCACCATCTCCGCCAGCGTGCACTACAACGGCCTGCTCTTCGACCGCCTCCAGGAACGCCTCGGCGCAGTCCCCGGCTTCCGCCCACCCGCCATCCGCGAACGCAACCCGCGCCACGAGCTGGTCGGCGTCGACGACCAGCTGATTCAGGAATTCTCCAGCCGCTCCCACCTCATCAACGCGGAAACGGACCGGCTCATCCAGGCCTGGGAGAAAACCCACGGCAGCCGGCCGTCCAGGACCACCGTGACCAAGTTCCGCCAGCAGGCCACACTGTCCACCCGCCAGGCCAAGGACAAGGACCCCACACCCCTCAGCGACCTTGCCGCAGGGTGGCGGGTCCGCGCCCAACAGCTTGGCTTCGAAGCGGCCACCGTGATTCGCCAGACCATCAACCGCTCCCACGAACGCCCCGTTACCGCCGCCGACCTCACCGGGCCATGGGTCGCCGCCGCAGCTGCCGCCGCACGCGAGGAGGTGGCAGGGCGCCGCGCCACCTGGAACCGGTGGAACTTGCTGGCCGAGGCGGAACGGGTCTGCGCCGACATCCGCTGTGCCACCGCAGCCGACCGCCGCACCTGGATCGATTCGGTCGCTACCGCGGCCGAGTCCCAATGCGTCGCGCTCAACCCCTACCGCTACACGGTCCCCGTGGACGCCGGCAGCGACGTCGCCTTCGCCGGCCACTCCGTCTTCGAATTCCCCGGCGCCCGCCTCTACACCGACGCCGGCATCCTCGCCAATGAGCAGCTGGTCATGAACACCAGGAACGACGACGGCGGCCCCGCCATCGCGCCCCACCTCGCCGACACGTTCCTCACCCATGCGGGGCAGGCCCCGGACCGGACGGAGCTGGCGCCGGACCAACTCGCCGCCGTTCACGAGGTGCTGTCCAGCGGCAGGTACCTCGACGCCGTCGTCGGCCCGGCAGGCTCGGGCAAGACGACCACCATGGCTGCCATCCGCGACGGTTGGGAACAGGCCTATGGTGCGGGAAGCGTCGTCGGACTTGCCCCGGCAGCAGCAAGCGCTGACGTGCTGGGCCGGAAGCTGGGGCTGGTGGCTGAGAATGTGTCCAAGTGGCTGTATGAGTCTGTCGGGCAGGGCGCTGCGGGGCGTGCGGAGCGGTTCCGCGACCTTGAAGCGTCCCGTCCGGGGACATTTTGGCAGCGGCTGCGACGGTCGCAGCGGATGGCCGACTTGGCGCTGCGACAGGAGCAGTGGAGTTTTAGGCTCAATCAGCTAGTAATTGTGGACGAGGCGTCAATGGTTTCCACGGCGCAACTGGCGGCCCTGGTGCACCAGGCTCGGGATGCCGGGGCCAAGATCGTGATGGTTGGCGATCCTGCCCAGTTGGACGCGATCGATGCTGGCGGGATCCTAGGTTGGCTGGACCGGCAGGGCAAGGCGATCGAGCTTACGAGTGTGCGGCGATTCCTCCGCGAGTGGGAGGGGCCGGCGTCGCTGCTGTTGCGGGCGGGCGACTTCACGGCGGTGCAGCAGTATGAGGCGCATGGACGCCTCCGCCACGGCGACTATACGGAGATGATTGACCAAGCGTACGGGCGGTGGATCGAGGACATCCATGCCGGCCGCGCGTCCATTCTGATTGCACCGGACAACGACACCGTCACGGTCCTCAACGAGCGTGCCCATGCGGAGCTGGTGGACCGGGGCCTGGTCGACGCCCGGCGGGCGGTGCGCCTGAGTGACGGGCTCAGCGCCGGCTGCGGGGATACGGTGATCGCCCGCAAGAACGACCGGCGGCTTACCGACGATTCCGGGGACTTCATCCGCAACGGCACCCTGATCAAACTCACCGATAGGCCGGGCCATGACGGGTCAATCACTGGCACGCGCCTTGACACGGGCGAGCGCATCAAGCTTACGAGTGAGTACCTCGCCGAGTCCGTGGAATTGGGGTATGCGACGACGGCGCACCGCTCCCAGGGAATCACCGTCGACACCAGCCACACCCTCCTCACGCAAGGGTGCCTCACCAGGGAGCTCTTCTATGTAGGCATGACCCGTGGCAGGGAAGCCAACACTGCGTACATCTGCGAAACCGATCCCGCCCCCGACGAGGAACTGCACGAAATCGATACAACCACGTGGCTGGAAATCATCGGCGAAGTCCTTGCCGCCCAAGGTGCCGAGCGGACAGCGCACGAAGTGGGAGATGAGGAAAGGGAGAGCGCCAACTCCCTTCATCAGCTTGCCGCCGAGTACGACTACCTCGCCCAGATCGCCGCAGCCGAGAACCTGCGTTCCGCCGTCGAACGCCTGCAGCCAGGTTTGGCGGCAGAACTTGAGGGCTCGCCGTCATGGGGTGCAAGTGTCGCCGCCTGGCGACGCGCCACTGCAGCCGAGCCCCGCGTGGCAACCGCCACGCTGGAACAAGCCATCCGGCGCCCCGGAGACGCGAAGGACCTGATGGCCGTCATCCACGCCCGCCTCCGACCAACCGGTGGGAACAACTCCCCCGGCATCGACGGATGGCTTTGTGAGACTGTCCCCGGCGAGCGCGCCGACCTGGTGGCCATGATCGAGCAAGTACGTGAGCTTGCAAACCGCAGGATCCAACAGCTGAGGTTGACGGCACTCTCTGGCACAGAACCTTGGGTCCAGCAAGTGACAGCGACACTCCCGGAATCCACTCCCACCGCGGAGCGCAATCACTTGGTGGAGAGCATCGCCGTCTACAGGGACCGCTGGCTGATCGGCGATGCCCAAGACCCATTGGGCCCTCCCCCGGCCGACTACGAATGGGACCGCGGCCGGGACCGCCAGAAACTCGAAGCCCAAATCACGCTGCTCCAGAACGGCACCCCGGATGGGGACGGTCCGACAACCCCAACAGTTTCAATTGAAACCGGCCTTACCAATGTCGGATGGGAAATTTAGAATGAAGGCGGAGGGAAAGCCCGTGGACACCAACCCAATGGTCAAACCGCACATCGCCACCACCCCCATGGTGGTGATGACAACCATCGCTGCCGTCATCCTCGTTTGCGTTGCAGCCATTATCGTTTTGGCGTGGCCTCCGAAAATCGGGGCCTGGATTGCCCTGGCCGTCGTAGTCATCGCCGCCGCCCTCCTAACACGTCGATGGACTACCCTCATCCACAAGAAAACCGAATGGCAGCGTTTCTCCGACAGGCAATGGGAGTACTTGACCCGAACACAAAGTGAAAACAGCACAACGGCGGTGATAACAGTCCTCGGATTCCAAGAAGTCCAGCCGACCGGTTCATGGGCAACGATCCGATGGGAGAAATTCGGATACGTTCAGACCGCCTGGATCGAGCCGTGCATGTTTTCCATCTGGCCCGATACAGTCCTGCTGATCCGCCCAGATCCAAACCAAATACATGTCGGCGCGCCTTGGCCGGCCACCTACCACGTCAGCTCGAGCGCTTGCCTGGCCATCGCACCAGCCCGTCTAGCCGCGGCCAGGGCGACTAATTGAAACAGCGCCAGTCGGATGCCAAGGCTCGACTTGGCTCAACTGTCTCCTGCCATGGCGCCTCCCTGGTCCAGAAACTTAAATATTTTCAAAGAAGTCTAAATCGAGTTTTTTGACCGTGATCGTCTGTTCCGCTTGCACGCCGACACCGTACTGAACCATGAGTTCCGCAAGTCGTTGGCCATCGATGAGAAGCAGCGTTTTGTGAACCACTTCCTTAGGAACCAGCAATGCGTCTGAGGTAAACGACGACGTGGTGATAAAGATGCCCTTTGTTGCTCGGTGCTGGTCGAGAGCTCCGCTGAACCCACGAACTTCACGCCCACCAACTTTGTTTTCGACACCGTAGCGTTTGGCCTGGAGATACACGCGGTCCAGCCCTAGGGCATCCTGCCAGACAATTCCATCAATCCCCTTATCGGCGGCCGTCAGGCGCGCTGTGGCTTCGTTCGTGCGGTTGGCGCCGTAGCCCAACTGGACAACGAAGATCCTTATTAACCGTTCGAAGGCGTCTGGAGATAAATGGGCCAGATAGCTATATACCTCCGCAACAAGGCTTCTATTAAGTGCGGCCAACGCGGCATCAAGTGCGTCGGTTGGCGTCTCAGCGGCAGCGTCTTCGTCAGTGGGTACGGAAGGTCCGGAGGCCTCGGCCGATCTACCCGATCTGTTCATGAACTCGAGATATGACGGATATTCACGCAGCATCGCCGCCGTGACGGGCAATCCTTTTGCAGCGAGTACCTGCCCCTCGTCGCTTACCCGATAGATTCCCCGCGACGGGCGCGAGACGAGTCCCGCATTATAGGAGTGCGTCAAGGCCCACAGTAGCCGGTTGTACCAACGTTCCTGCCCTGAGGGAATCTGCTCGACTCTCTCTTCAGGGGTCAAATCAACTCGGCCCAAGACGCCCGAGCGAATCGATCTCAGCGTGTGATCCTGACCATCTTCCAACACCTGAAGGGCAGGCAATATGAACTCGTACCATTTGGGAATTGTCACGCAGTGACACCTTCCAGATCTAGCGTTGGCAGACTATCCACGATCCGGTTCGTCTCCAGGCTCACCGCAACGATCCGCCCGATCAGGTCAATGATGTAGCGCGGCTGGCCGTGCTCGCGACACCAGTCATTGGGGTCATTTACAATCCCCGAGGCCTTGTCCGTCTTCACCTGGTACCGCTCTAGAATCCAGTCAAGGCCGGACCTGGCGCCCAGCATGTAGCGCTGTGCCTCCACTGGCACGCCTTCGAGGGTGATGTGGCTGTTATACACGATGCGGGTCTTGTCCCACGCACCGGCCTTGCCGCCATACTTCATCTTCTTCACGGCGTACTTTGCGTACTCATCCTCGGCAGGCACGACGGCGGTCTCCACCTCTGTGAGCGGGTACGGCTCTTGCTGATCGTAACCAATGTGCAGGGCGGACAGTTCCCGGCCCGCTTGCGAGAACGCCATGAATTTCTCTGCCCCGGGCACCTTGGGGATGCGCGGAAGCATCTTCTTCAAATCCGCTACGAATTCACTGCGGTACTCGGGAGAATGCAGCAGCCCGTAGACGTAGAAGAAGATGTCGTCCTTGCTGACCGAGGTGCCATAAGCTGCGCGATAGTTTGCCAGCGTGGCATCGGTGACGTTGTCCACTCGTTCCGGGGGCAACGTTGCACCCGGCAGAGAGAATAAATCGTCACCTTTCCCCTGGGCTGTAAAAGTATACCTTGGGAAGAACTGGCCTCCACTTCCTGCTCCCGTAAGGTGCAAATTGGGAATCAGGTCCGTTGCTAATGCAGAAAACGGAACAGCCGAGCCAGTCCCCACAACGTAGAACCCGAAATTCTCTACTTGATTTGTCGGGAAGACTCCAAGGAGCCGACCTTGACGCTCGTTAAGTGCTTCGTCGAGGTAGACATACCTTTTATCAAAGGGCCGATACGCGCCCACCCGTACGTGGTTTGGCGAAACAACGATTTCTCTCTCCCGTCTAAGACGAGACATCAGGCCCGCTGACCAACTAATTCGCTTTGGATTTCTATCAAGGCTCCCATCGTCCAAATCCTCACGCTTCTTGGCAGACACCATCTGATTGAAAGTCGACGCGGTTGCGCGAACATTCTTCAGCAAGTCGGTTGAGGAAGAGTTGTATACCCAGGCATCTCGACTCGTACTAAGGCCAATGGTATGCGAATCGAAGACAGCGCCCCCTGCGGACCGATCTGCCACCGGCTGGAACACGTCAAACGCTTTGTTGCGTTGATTGATCCAGTCGCCCTCACTATTGACGCTAATGGTGTCCCAGGCCACACTGCCAAGGCTGCCCGAGTCAATGATGGCAAGCTTCTCCTGGCGATCGAGGTAGTCACCGATATCCTTATAGTGGAGCACTGCTCCTTTTGCAACTCCCGGCTTTTTGACGAGGATCAAGATGGCCACTGTGTTTCGGCTACCCGATTCAAAGACGTTGTCCTTTTCCTTCTTGCGTTGCTCTCCCGCAGTGCGAGCATTCCCACGGAGGTTGTAAACGTAAATGTCATGAAATTCATCTGCGATGGTCTTACGCAGTCCATCCGCATTGGCAGCATCTATGTACCCGCCGTTTGTAACAAAACCTACAATTCCCCCGTTCACAGAGTTGAGGACTCGGTTAGACGCCCACCGAATGGCGCGAATATAGGAGTCGTAGAGATTCCTTTTCAGCGACGCGGATGAACGACGAGCATACGAAGACTCTATAGATCCATCGAGGGTCGGATACTTAAGATTGGTGTTGTTGTCGTTGCCGCTGGACTGGCCCACAGAATAGGGTGGATTGCCAATAATTACTCGGATGTCGAGTTTGTTTTGGGCAACCACACGGTCATTATTCGATGTGAAGACATGCTCATCGAGGGTGTCGCCGTCCTCGGACATCTGGAACGTATCGGTGAGTACCATGCCGTCGAACGGCACATACTCCACCTCGGCGGGATCCCCTCCCGCGGTTGCAGCCTGGTCTTCCAGGATTCCATGCAGCGTTGCCTCGATGTTGATGGCGGCAATGTAATAAGCCATAAGCAGGATCTCGTTGGCGTGGAGTTCCTGTGTGTACTTCCGCAACAAGTCCTCCGGCTTGATGCGGCCAGACTGCAGCAGCCTCACAGTGAAGGTGCCGGTTCCGGCGAAGGGGTCAAGGACGTGCACGCCGGGTGCCGACAGGGACGAGTCAAAGTCCTTCGCGAGGACATCGTCGACGGCGCGGATGATGAAGTCGACCACCTCCACCGGGGTGTAGACAATGCCAAGGGACTCGGCCGTACGCGGAAATGCGAGCTTAAAGAACCGTTCGTACAGTTCCGTGACGATCTTCTGTTTGCCCTCGGCATTGGTTACGCCTTCGGCGCGAATCCGCACGGAGCGGTAGAAGTCCTCCAGGTTCTGCACCTCGGAGTCAAGGTTGTACTGCTCGAGAACCGCGATCATGGAATCCATGACCTGGGACACCGGGTTGTGGGCGGCAAATGAGTAGCCGTCAAACAGGGCCTCGAACACGGGCTTGGTGATCAAGTGCTGGGAGAGCATGTCGATCGCGTCGGATTCGCTGATGCCGTCATTGAGGTTGCCGCGGAGCCCTTCCAGGAACACGGCGAATTCTTCGCGTGCCCTTGGATCAGGACCGTCCAGGATGGTGCGGATGCGAATGACGTGGCGGTCCGCGATTTCCTTGACGTCCGTGGCCCAGGATTCCCAGTACCGCCGGTCGCCGACCTTGCGAACCATGCGGGCGAAGATCGCATTCCGCCATTCATCTGCCCTGGCGAGGGCGAACAGTGTCTCCTGGGTGCCTGCATTGTCGGTGCCGTTCCTCTCCCCGGCCGGGGCACCGCCGTCGTCCTCATTAAACGGGTTGGAGACCGCGATAATGTCGATGACATCGTTGGCGTTGCGGTTCAGGTCCAGCTTGTTGATCATGGACTCGAAGCGGTCATCGTGGGCACGCAGGGCCTGCAGAACGTCCCAGACAACCTTGTACTTCTTGTTGTCGTTCAAGGCGGTCTCCGGGTCCTGGGACGCCGGCACTGCGATGGGCAGGATGATGTACCCGTATTCCTTGCCCTCAGCCTTGCGCATCACACGGCCTACGGACTGAACAACGTCGACCTGCGAGTTCCGTGGGTTCAGGAACAGCACTGCGTCCAGGGACGGCACGTCCACGCCCTCGGAAAGGCATTTGACGTTGGAGAGAATGCGACAGACGTTGCCGTCCGCCGGTTCCTTGAGCCAGTCAAGTTTCGCGGAACGTTCCAGGACGTTAAAGGTGCCATCCACATGACCGGCCTCAAGCTTCAATGCCTCTTCTGCCTCAGCGTCAGCGGCGTTGACCAAGAGTTGCTTGCCTATGAGCTCGAATTCCTCGGCAAGCTTCTTCGATTCCTTGATGTTGCGGGCGAAGGCCACGGCCCGGCGCATGGGCGAGTCGTCAGCGATGTCCAGGCGTTGGCCGTTGACGCCCCGTTTGGAAAGGCCGTTCCAGCAACCCACGATGCGCGCAACGTCGTCGAGCTTCAGATCACCGTTCTCCTCAAACATGCCTTGGAAAGAGCGCGACACCGCTTCTTCATCGACTGCCAGGACAAGGACTTTGTAGTCGGCCAGATGGCCCATCTCGACGGCCCTGCCGAAGCCCAAGTGGTGGAACTCGGGGCCGAACACTGCCTCATCGTCCATGGAATAGACCGCCACGTTGTCCTCGGCGGCCTTCGCCTTGGATTCCTGGACGTAGATGCGGGGCGTTGCTGTCATGTACAGTCGCTTTGCCGCCTTCAGGTACGTCTCATCGTGGACGCGGACAAAGGATGAATCATCATGGTCTGCTTCCGTGATGCCCGTGGTTCGGTGGGCTTCGTCGCAGAGGATCATGTCAAAATCGGCGAGGCCCTGCTGCTGGGCCTGGGCAATGACATCGATGGACTGGTATGTGGAGAAGACGACCGTCACGGCCTCCTGGCCGGTGCTGATGCGGACGCGGTTTAGCAACTTGACGGGGTCCGTGGTGGCCGGAAATGCCAGGTCATGGATGCTGACGTCCTCGTTTTCCTTGCGGCCGACCTTGGTGTCGGAGCAGACTGCGAGCGCCCGGAGAGGGACGGTGGCCTGGGCGGTCCATTCGTTCAGTGTCTGCTGCAGCAACGCGATTGAGGGGACGAGGAAGAGCACGGTTCCGCCAATGGGAACCTGTTCTTCCACTACCTTCAGGGATGTGTAGGTCTTGCCAGTACCGCAGGCCATGATCAGCTTCCCGCGATCGCTGGTTTGGAACCCGGCTTTGACATCGTCGATTGCTTCACGCTGGTATTTGCGGGGTTCCTTGCGGTCCAGCTTGCGCATCTGCTCGGGGACGTCGACGTCGAACTCTGACCAGTCAATCGTTGACTCGGCCAAGTCCTTCAAGCGCAGCCTGGTCATTTCCTTCGACTGGCCCTCGAGTGCATCCTCCGCGTGCTTGGACCAGTGGTCCGTGGTGGAGACCACCATTCCGTAGGAGAAGTCGGTCTTGCCGGCAGCAGTGAAGAACGAGTCGATCTGCGCTTTCTGCAGCGTGGACATCGGGTCATAGAACTTGCACTGTATGGCCGTCAGTTCTCCGGTGTACCGGTCCCTGGCGACCAGGTCTATGCCGGTGTCCACCTTGCCGTCCCGGCCGGGGTACTCCTGCCACATCCAGACATCCGAAAACTGGTCTGCATACTTCGGCTCCAGCTGCAGATACCGCTTGACCAGCCGCTCAAACTTGCTGCCTTTGTCCTTCTGGTCAATGGCAGTGAAATAGAGCCGGTCCAGCACGTCCTCGAATGTTGCAGATCCCATGCAATCATCTTGCCGCATTCCGGCTAGTTGTATTGGACCGGGGCTTCGTCTCGGAGCCTTGTGTCCTCATTCAGGTGCGACTGTACGGCGCTGGGCACTGGTTCGCTGTGGCAGTTCCGAACGGTACGCTGGAGCTCACCTACGAAAACATACGACGTCTCACGACCCAGTGGACATCAGACGGTCCAGACTTTCCAGAAAGTCAACGCGCAGCAATTGCGTGAATCATTCATTGCTATCGCTCCGTACAAGCCTGAGACGGGTAACCTTCAACGATGACTTCCGTGGCGGCCACAGACGGGAGTGCAAGTAGTCTCTTTGGTCTGTACCCGAGGATTGCCTACAGGCTGGTCGAGCCCTCACGGCCTTGTCGACGAACCCGAGATGACCGCCAACAGCTATGCTGGAACACGGGCGTACCGTGCGCCATGTCACTTTGTTGAGGCTATCGGAGCCTCCGTAAGAGGGCAGACGACAGATGGGGGATCCGTGAAAATCCAAGAGCTCGCTGCGGCAATCCAGCCATCAAGGACCACTCTTCTGTTCGGAGCTGGGGCGTCAATGACCTC
Organism: Arthrobacter sp. SDTb3-6; assembly: GCF_013376095.1. Taxonomy (GTDB): domain Bacteria; phylum Actinomycetota; class Actinomycetes; order Actinomycetales; family Micrococcaceae; genus Specibacter. The sequence continues at coordinate 69,460 of NZ_JAAMFN010000011.1, forward strand.
TGGCGCACCTAGTGGCGCAGCGTTAGCAAACGTCTTGGCCAATCGACTTGGACGGGCTCAAGGTGACGACCTCGCCGAAATTGCCCAGATTTTCGAGAACAAGCGAGGCCGAGCAGAATTAATAAAGATCGTGCGTGAATCTTTGGCAGGCCTTAAGCCGACGGCAGGCCTTCTAACATTGCCCAATTTCAATTGGCTATCTATCTACTCGACGAACTTTGACACTTTGATTGAAGATTCTTATCGCGCAGCAGGTCGAAATCTGGACGTGTATCGTTCAAATTTCGATGTTTCGAAGCCAAGAACTACCACCACGCCACTCTATAAGATCCATGGCTGCGTAACTCAGGATTCTTCCGGTGGCCACTACAGTCGTATGTTAATCACGGAGAGCGACTACGACGACTTTGACAAATATCGCCAGACTCTTTTCAACGCCTTGACTGCTGACATGTTCACTGCCGACACAGTCATAGTAGGGCAGTCTTTGAATGATAGACACTTAAAGGAGTTGGTTAAAAAAGTAGTCGGCCTTCGCAGCGAAGGTGTCCAAGGCAGGGTTTTCCTGATGGTCCACACCTACGATGAGGATCGGGCAGGACTCTTCACCCGCTTAGGCGTCGAAGTAATCTCAGGCGACCTGGAAGACCTTTTGCTTGCATTGATGACTGAAGGTAAATCATCTCAAGAAGCAGCATATTCGACTACTACTTCAACGAATGAAATTCTATCACCAGACCTTGTACTCACAACGCGGGATGTAGCTCATGCATCTCAGTTATTGTCAGATCCAGTCCGGCTTTTCAATGGAACTCCAGCGACTTACGCCGACATCTGTCAGGGGAACACAATCACCCGGGTGGCCCAGGCTCGACTGCAAGAAGCGCAGCGTGGAGTTCGTGGATTCTTTTTAGTAGTGAGTGGCGCACGAGGTGTAGGAAAAACCACCTTGGCCCGATCGTTTATGCTGGATAAGACCAAGCAAGATATTTTGGCTTGGGAGCACCTCGGCGATCATCCGCTCGACGTCAACTCTTGGCTTGCCGTCGAGACACGACTGCGTCGGACGGGGAGAGAGGCGTTCCTGTTTGTCGATGATTGCTCGAGGCATTTGCGGTCTTTGAACAAACTCGTGGACAAACTCTCCGCCTTGGATCGTCCCTACCTTAGGGTTATGGCGACAGTCGAATCAGCAAAATGGAGGGTTTCTCCGAAGTCCCAGGGTTTTTTCTCCCGCGGTACCTTGATTAGTCTCTCGCTCTTGGAGAGGACGGATATCGAAGCTCTTGTTAATTTGGTCGAAACTAGGCCGCGAATACGGGCCTTAGTTGAACAACAATTTCTGGTACTCGGCAGGCTTGACCAGATCAAGCGACTCCGCGACAAGTGCAGCGCAGACATGTTCGTATGCCTGAAGAATATTTTCGCGAACGATAACCTTGATAACATTCTGCTTCAAGAGTACGCCGAACTTAGCAGCGAAGCTAAGGATGTGTACCGCTACGTTGCCGCCATTCAATCCCTCGGGGGCTTCGTTCACCGACAGCTAATTATGCGCATTCAGGGGATCAGCGGAACTGGCCTGGATGCATTGTTGGGCCAGCTAGATGGAATTGTTAATGAATACACCATCGACGATCGAAAAGGCATCTTTGGCTGGTGTACGCGCCACGATGTGATTGCGGAAGTTATCGCCAAATGGAAATTCTCTGACCAAGACGAACTGTTCGAACTCTTGGAAAATCTCATCGATGGATTGAACCCATCTGAAAGGATAGAGATGGAGACGGCGATTGCAATCGCTACAAATGACGGGGGCATCGCCCGCCTCACGGACTTATCGCGTCAGATCGTCCTCTTTCACCGACTCATCGACACGATCCCTGCGCACCGAACGCCACGGAGGCGCTTGGTTCGTTTGTATATCAAGAATGACCGCTTGAACGATGCTGACAACGCAATCGCCATGGCAGAACGATCAATCGGCAATGATCCCGTAATTATGCGACATAAGGCAGTGCTCACCCTGAGGAAGTCAGAGGTCACCCCAGGCATCGAAGAAAACGATAGAAAGGCGATGCTGCTCGATGCCGAGGGCATTATCCGGCGGTGCATTAGCCAATATGAATCAGACCTCTATAGCTACAGAACGCTTGGTGAGATCGGTCTGGCCCTGGCCAGTAAATACGGCGATTTCTCTGCCATAGATGATGCCATAGACGCGCTCCTTGACTTTGAACGGATCAATGGAGACCCCGAGATTCAGGCAGTTAGGCGGCGCCTCGAGGGGCAGCTAAGGTCAATTGGGGATGGTGCGGTTCCCGTCGTTTTGGAGGACGGTGAGGTGGAGGCTGGGCTCGTGGACATCTAGCGTGGTGGATTTGGAAGCGCATCGGGTTGGTACTTGAGTTTGGAGATCTGCCGATAAAGAGAGGTCCAGTATCTTGCTGGGTCCAGCTTTCGAAAACCTTACCATTGGTCAGTAATCAGCATCGTAAAATGGCGAGGCGCGATCGTGTGCTCCAACATTGTCGTTCATCTCTAGGCACATATCGGAACTCTCATAACAACGCTGATCGGCCACATTCGAATTTCATCGTGGCCAGCCCGTCTGCAGACCGGTTTCCGCAGAGCCTACGGCCGGCGGGTCTGGGGACTTGGCCGTCCCTGGCTCAAAGTGAATTGAGGTGCGAAATTCACGATCCGAGTGTGATCGCGTTCTCGATCGGTTGATTGACACCGGTAAGACGGAGCCCATGGTTCAGCCGACAGCCTTGCAATAACCTCGCAACCTTCTACGAGCACTATTTGGTGGTCCGACACGGTAGCCGCAGCCACGTCTAGCTTCACCGGCCTCCTCGTCTGGATTGGCGCCGCCATGGGCTCGGACTCCAGGCCTCTGGTCATGGCGATTTAATGTTGTTATCCCGGTCCTGATTGTCTGATGGCGTAGCGGAGGGTGAGGTCGGTGCCGGGGTAGCGGGTTTCGGTGGCGGTGAGGTGGTCGCAGAGCTCTTTGATGGCCGCGGTTTTCGCCTTGGTCGGTAGTGGATCGAGGGTGATGGTCAGGTAGCCGGTCCGGGTGGTGTCGATGTCGCCGGTTTGGTTGAGGGCCTGGCGTGCGAGGGCGTGGGCTTCCTGGGCGGCGCGTTTGTAGCCGGTGTTGGTGCGTATCTCCCGTGCGATCGTCATGGCGGTGTTGTAGGCGGCCATGCGGATGCCGTGGTGGATCAGTTTCGTCTCGGTGTCCAGGACTTGCTGGCCCGGGTTCAGGTCCCCGAGGCGGAGCTTGGCAGGAATGGCTTTGTGGGTCTTCTCAGCGGCGATCAAAGCATTTTCGGCTTCCCAGAGCGGTGCCATGGCGTGGTTGTGCATGGTGCTGGTCACCGTGACCTCGCCGGCACCTTCTGCCGGGGATTTCAGGGCCAGCAGGTTCACATCCGCCACGGCGGCGGCTTCCGCGTGCCGGGCACGGGCTGCGACAACGAGTTGGTAGGCCTGTTTCTTGGCCGGGTTTGTCACTTTCCTGTCTTCATCGTCACCGGTGCCGGCGTAGCTGTCCAAAGGAATCATGCCCGAGTGCAGGAGGGATTGGCGGAACTGGTTTTCCTGCCGCCACCTGGCTCCCATCCGGTACACCGCCTCCCCGGCACTCATGGTGCGGTCGGTGGTGAGAATGTGGATTTGCCGTGTGCCGCCACCGGTCGCCGGAACGATGCGGCTGAGCTGTCGGATCGGGAAGACTTCCCCGGTCGTCTTCGTCGTGGCCAGGGACAGCTCAACGACCGTGTCAGCGACCGACCATTTGCGTTCCTGCCCGTGCTCGTCAGTGTGGGAGACCTTTTTGAAGAGATCTTGCTGAATGTCTTCGCTGGCGCCCTTGCGCCAGGTCAGCACATCGAACCCGTTTTCCGACATGTGCTGGAACAAATCCGGCGACCAGCCGCCCCTATCGAAACCAACGAGGACGCGCCTGGAGTCCCCGACGGCTCTCCGGAGTTCGGGCAGGATGCGGCGCAACTCTGAGGCCAGGGACGCGGCGGGTGCGGCCATGACCACAAGGACCGGGGAACCCTGGGCGTCGGTGACCCAGGTTTCCTCGGTCGCCGGGACGGGGAACTTCAACCGGGTCGAGTAGATCTTCCCGATCTTCTTTGTTCCCTGGTAAGCGCGCACATGCCCGTCAACGTAAAGAACTGCGGCCAGGTCCGCCCCGCCCGGACCGGTGGATGTGAGGTGGTGTTTGGCCAGGGCCGCGATCAGGTCTTCGGCCTTGCCGGCCTGCGCGAGCTGACTGATCCGCCGGCGGATCGTTTTTACGTCCGGGGCGCGGTCCAGCCCCAACACCCGGCCAAGCTCCTGGGGGTCGAAGCGGGTGGCTCCCTCGGCACGGGCTTCCCCGGCCAGGGCCCGGAGCACGGCATCGACCAGGACGGTTTCCAGCCCGTAAAACCCGTCAGGCAAGGAACCGTAGGTGGCTTTCGCGCATGCCAGCAGGCCTGTGGTTTCCAGTGCCGGGACGGCCAGGAACAATCCGGCATGCCGCACCCGGGCAGCCGGGGCAAACCGTGGTTCCGCCTGCTTCAGGAGCCCGGCCCGTGCCGCGGCCCGCTCCCCGCCACGGGCGAGAGGTACCGGCAGCACCGGCAGCGGCGGCTGTGGTTCGTCTTCGCCGGCAGCGGTAATTACCGGCGCTGCTGCGGATTCCCGGACTCCCTGTTCATCAACGATTTTCAAGGCACGCCGGACACTGAATTCCGAGACGCCGACCGCCGCTGCAATGGAACGCAGGGAGCGGTGTTGCCCGCGCAGGGCAACAATCCGTTCGATCGTTGCAGCCACCAGCACCGAGGGACGCTTGGGCCCCTTCTTCTCCGCCACCAGGGCCGCCACTCCACCAGCATCGGCCAGTTGGCCCCACTTCCACAACGCCACCGTGGAAACCTTGAAAGCCTTCGCGATTTCAGCGGCCGACGCCGCATGCAGGCGCACCAATTTCACGGCCGCCCAACGACGGGCGGCACCATCCCCGACATCCCAAACATCACAGAGCTGACCACGAATATAGACCTCCCCGCCCCGGTCGCCTTCAACCAGGGACACGGCCAAGCCCACCGGCACCGCCGCAGGAACCATTGACAGGGGAAGAGGCGGCTGGGCAGTCATAACAGCCATCATTCCACCCTCCGCGAAGCATCAAAACAGTAACTCCATTTTATCGCAGACCGGACAAAATTAACAGGCCCCGACCCACAATAAACCCCGAAAAATCAACGGACACCAAAAGCGACCCCACCACCATGACCGGAGGCCTGGACTCGAAAGCGCGGTCCTCAACGGGGACACATCTTCAGCGAATAGCATCGATGGCCCTATTTTCCGTGGCAGGTGGCCAGTCCACATCGGCGGTGGCCACCTGTTGCGAAATATCGGCATTTGCTCCAAGTCCACTGCAGTCACCCCGCAGCCGACGGACCAAGGACATCGGTATTCGAGCCGTGCAAATTCCATGAATCGTGAACACCTGGCGCGTTCGCCGTTCGGCCTTGATGGGGAGACGGACCTGCGACTCCCAACCTCCCGCCGAAACCCGACGGATTGGTCGTTTCCATAATGGTCTTCGCCACGGAGGTTACCCGGCCCAGCGTGGATTTGGCGATGTCGACCCGGGACAATGGTTTCCGTTGCCTTGAGCCGCGCAAGATGGAGTCGGCTTCGGCTTCCAGGATGGCATCCGCCCAACCTGCCAAATAGGCTGCCGCTTGTGGTCCCCGGTCGATGCCGTGCGCGCGTAGGACCACATACGCCACAGATTCTGCTTCGATTTCGGCGAGGCCTCGGTGCTCGGCGCTGTTGCCATAGAGCGCACCGATGGCGTCACCCGGGACGTGAAGTGAGGCGTGGGCGAGCTCGTGGGCCAGGGTGGCGACGCGGTCATCCAGGTCCAGCCACGACCCGACGCTGATCAGCCGGCGCGCGTGGTCGGTGAACCCGTCCGCGAGCCCGGCCTGTGAGTCGGAAACCACGAGTTTGTAGCGTGCCTGTCTCACCACGGCCGTTAGTGATTCCCAGAGTTGTTCGCGAGCTCGGGGATCCAGTGGCAGCTCGTCAGGTCGGGATGTGGGAACGAGCAATGGCTCGCCTTCTGTTTGGGAGACATCGAAGACGGCTTGTCCCCGCCAGCCTACGATTCGTGACCTGCTCTTGCCGTCGCCGGGCTCCGTCAGCGGCTGGTCTCCGAAGCCTGAACTCGGCGGTGCCGGGTCCGCCTCGGTGATCCGGGCCGTGCGTGGTGCGATGACGAACAAGGCGTGTTCGCCCTTGAGGACGTAGCGGCCGTGGCGTTCCCATTCCTTGTAGCCGGCAACAAGCGTTGGCTGTACTGTGCCTCGCTGGGCCATTTGCATCATCAACAGGGCCACGTTGCCGCCGGAGTAGCGCCACAAGGTTGCTGAGGCGTCGAGCAGGCGGTGCCACTGCCGCGGATCGTCGACAGCTTCTGCCAGCAAAGCGTAGAGCCCCTCAGTGAGCTCGGCGACGCGTTGCTCGGGTCCTGGGTGCGAGGCCACCGGAGCTGCCCCGTTGGGGTCAACGACTGTAAGGTGGCGACTTGCCGGTTTTGGGTTGGGATCCATGACTTTGTGCCTCCGCTGGGGTCAGGAATCGGAACGATCCGGTTCCTGGCCGCCTTCCTTTTCCGGTTCGTTCGGGGTCGGCAGTCCGTTCCCGGATCCGCCAAAGAGTGGCGTTGTTCCTCCGGGTCCGTCGCTGGGCAGCCTGCGCTGTGGCGGTTCCCGGTGGTGTTGCAGGCTGACGCAGCCGGCCGTCCTGGTTTCCTCCCGCAGCCGGGCGATGCAGTGTTCGAGCCGTTCGTGGAAACCCAAGGGGCCGAAGCCGCCATCGTCCTCGGTGTAGGACGCCTGCTCGGCCCGCTGGAGCGCGTAGAGCTCGGCAACGATCTCCGAGTGCCGCCACCAGCAGTCCGGGACCACGGAACTTGTCAGGTGGTAAGTTGCCACCAGCCACTGCACCCACTTGCCCAGGTGGTCCCAGACGTGGCTGGCCGTGCGGGGATCCATGTCCCGCCAACGGTACGTCATGGGCACCCGTTCGGAGCGCAGTCCCTTCGTGGAGCCGAAGAGCAGCTCCGCGAAGTTGTCTTCAGCGCCGTTTGCGACGTCGTATTCAAAGGATTCGTCCTCGTCGTCCATGGTCATGCCTCCTGGTTGTCTGCGGTGATGGCCGCTTGTTGGTCGTGTTGTCGTTTGAGGTGTCCGGTGAGCAGTTCAAGCTCGGTTTGTTCCTTGGACCGTCCGAGTTGGGCGGCGTCCTTGCGTTTGTGCCATTCGCGCAGATCCAGCAGGATGGGCCGGCTGCGGCGTCCGAGCATGATGGCCGTCCCGGCGGGGAGGCGGCGGATCTCGTGAAGCGGAATCACGGGCGACTCGCGGATTTGTTCACCGTCCTGCCTGCCTTGGGCGGACCAGGACCGGGTGTTGAACGTCAGGGTCCGTTCCCCGATGAGGCCGGCCAGGGCGCGGAGGTCGCGTTCGTCGGAGCCGCCGCCGAAGATGACCTTGATGATGGCGGCGTCCCAGATGGTGGCGGCTTCGTCCATGGACCAGCCGGACCGTGCCTGGGAGAGGGACTGCAGCACCACGATGGTGGAGATGCCGATTCCGCCGCCGTCGGAAAGCACCACGGGCAGCCCAGGCCACGGTGAGAGGTTCGCGATCTCATCGAGGATCAGTGAGAGGGGCGGGTCGAGCCGGCCACCGGGAGCGACGAAGGCCATTTCACGGGCGGCGTTGTCGATGTCATCGATCAGCGCCGACAGATAGGGCCCGGCGGCAGATGCGCCGCTCTTGGTCCCGATCAGGTACAGGGTGCCGCGTTGCTCAATGAAGTCCTTGGGGTCAAACTGCTCGCCGGCCCCCAGGGGGTTCAGGGCGGCCAGGACCTTGGGCGACGACAGGGGCGCCACGGCGGCGGTCACGCCGATCCAGGAGTTGGAGGTGTTGCGGGGGTCGTCGTGGAGGATCCCCATCAGGTCCGCCTGCCAGCCCAAGGCAGCCTCGGGACAGCCCAAGATGTCCAAAGCCTCCCGGGCCAGGACGGGGTTGGAGGCCCAGCGCCGGAACGATGCCACACCCTCCCCCTCCAAGGCTGCGGCGTGGAGCAGGCATTGCAGGACAATCTGGGAGCGCTTCTGCCAGGCGGCATTCTCCCCCTTGAGTGCCGCGTCGGCCGAGATGACCAGGGCACGCCGCGTTGCAACGTCGGGGTCCTGGCATCCGCGAACGGGCGACCAGCGCAGTGTGGACGGCAGTCCGGACATGCCTTGCGGGTCGAACACGGTGACGGGGCGGCCGTTCGTGGCGCGGGCCTTCATGGTGACGACGAGATTGTCGGCGCGGGTGGAGGTGGTGACCACTGCGCCGGGGGCGTCCAGGATGGCATTGATGATGACATAGAGGCCCTTGCCGGAACGGGGCGCGCCCTGGATGACAAGGGATTCCTCCGTGGAGACGTGGACTGTGACGCCGCGGGACTTCCCTATCGTCCAGGAGACTTCCTCCACCTTGGGGTCCTTCGCGCCGGGGCGGGTGTAGCGGCCGCGTTTGAGCGCGGCCCGGGCACCGAACTCCCGGGCGATCTCCGCGCGCCGGGCCACGCCGTCGCGCTTGAGAATGTCCTGCCGCAGCCAGGCGCCGGATTGGCGCCAGGAGTGCCAGGCGAGGGTGCCTGCGATCGCTGCCAGGGCCATGAAAAGCAGGGCGGGTGCGATGATGAGCCACACCTGCCCGGCCCCGATGCTGCAGGCTCCCCCGCCTGGTTGGGCCCACTGCATCCGCCCCGATAGGAGTAGTAGCGGTGCAGTGGGGTTGAAGTCCCAAGGGGCGTTGGTGCCGCAGTGGGAAGCGTAGGCGAGGTGGGCGGCGGCCTCCACGAGGAGGTCGAGGACCACATAGCCGGCGGTGGCGGCGAGCCCGATGGAGACCAGCGGGTTGCCGTCGTCGAGGCGGCGCGGCATCAGAGCATCCTTTCATCGGTGCCGAAGACGGCGAGTTCGTCGGTGGTGACCTGGTTGGCGACGATGAAGGAGCGGTTGCCGACCTTCCACAGGCCCACGCCCTTGGGCAGGTTTTCCACGTGTCCGCATTCGGCTTCGGTGAGGCCGAGGGCTTCCTTGGTCAGGCGCATGGCGTCGTGTTTTTGCCGGTAGATGACCCGGGTGTCGGCCTCGGTGAGCAGGCCGAGGGCTTTTTGCCGTAGGCCGCTGGTGCTGTCGCCGATCTCGTTGAGGTCGGCGATTTTGTGCATGATGAGCAGGTTCGCGATGCCGTAGCTGCGGGCCAGGCGCCATTGCTCGCTCATTTTTGCCAGCATGTAGGGGTCCGCGAGCATGCGCCAGCCCTCGTCGTACACCACGAGTCGCTTGGCGCCGCCGGGGTTGGTCACGGCTGCCTCCAGCCAGGTGGCGCCGCACACCGTGGCCAGGGACAGGGCCTGCTCCGAGGCGCCGATCAGGGCCGAGGTGTCCAGGACCATGATGGGGGCGTCGGCGTCGAACGCGACCGTGGAGGGTGCGTCAAACATGCCCTCCAAGTCGCCGGAAACTGTGCGCCGCAGTGAATGCCCGACGCCGGTCCCACCGTTTGGTCCGACGAGTGCGGCTGTCGCGGGCGTTGGGTTGAGCAGGTACTCGAGGACCATGGGCAGGGTGGGTGTGGTGTTGGCGGCGACGGCGTCCGAGAGGGCCATGTCCAGGGCGGTGTGTTCCACCGGGGTCAGCGGGACGCCGGGGCGCATCAGCGACACCAGCGCGACGAGGAGGTGGCGCCGGCGCTGCCGGACGACGGCCTGCCATTGGGCGTCGGTGAGGGCGCTGGAGCGCGGGCCGGCGTCGAGCGGGTTGACCCTGGCCACACGGCCCGGGCCGACGGAGATGACCTTCCCGCCGGGGATGGCGTTGGCGACGGGAACCCACTCCCCCTTCGGGTCGGACGCCACGGCAGCCTTCCGGCCCAGGGTGATGGAGCGGGTGACGAGGGACTTGCCGCACATGGACTTGCCGGTGCCGACGGTGCCGATGACGACGATGGAGGGGCCGCTGATGAAGCCCTTGTCGTACATGACCCAGGGGTCGTAGCAGAACGCGCCGGAACCGAACAGATCCGTGCCGATGTAGGTGCCCTCGGGGCCCAGCCCGGATTCGGTCAGGAAAGGATAGGCTGCGGCCATGGTCAGGGTCGAGGCCCGGTGCGGTGCCGGCTGGGCCCGGTGCGGGCCCCACATCGTGGCGCCGTCCCGGTCGCCCCAATCACCTGCCGAACCGGCCTCGCCCTTGTCAGCGGCCCGCTGGGCCCTCAGCTCTCGCAGGGACAACTTGGGTGAGGCGGCCAGGGAACGTTCGCGCCGCCGTCGTGCCTGCCGCTGACCAAGGGTCTCCCCGGCCGGTGCGAAGCCCACGGTTCCCACGTGCTTGCTCATTTCAATCCCCTTCCCAGCGGCAGCGCCCCGGCGATGAAGGCCGGCCACTGCTGTCCGGCCATCAGCCGCAGCTCGACGAACGCGCCGGCGGCCGCGGACTCGAGTTCCTGCCGGCACCGGGACAACCCATCCAGGGTGTCCGCGGTGATAGTTACATAGGCGGCGGGGCGCACATCTCCATGACCGGCGACAATTTCCTCCTCGCGCTGGGCGACTTCCTCCTCCTCGGCGCGCTGTTCACGGGTCAGGGGCCGGTCCAGGCGGGCATTGATGCGGCGCCGGGTGTCATGGGCCTCCTGTGCGGAGCGGATGTCCCGCAGGGCCTGGTCCGTGGGCACGGCCCGGATGACCTGGGTGACGGTGTGCCGGAAGTCGCCCACGTAGATCAGCGGATGCAGGAATCCGGGGAAGACCTGCTGGCGCGGCCACTCCGCCACCCAAAACGTTTGGTGGAAGCCGGAATCCGTGCGCAGGTAGGACCAGTGTTCCTCGGCCGCCATGGGGCCGGCCGACACTTTCGGCAGTTCCCTGCCCGTGGCCGAGGCCCATTTGGCGACCGCTTCCGGGTCAAAGGAACCCCGCACGACGGCGGTCACGGCCGCGTCGGAAAGCCACTCCGTCACCAGGACGCCGTGCGTCTTCAGCCCTGTGGTGAAGGATTCCACTTCCGAGCGGAGGACTGACTCCAGTCCCGCCATGCCTCCGCCGGCGTCCTTGATCCGGCGGCGCCCCTTCGCGGTGTCCAGCACGATTGCCATGATGATCTCATGGCTCATGGAGGACCCCGCGGCCTCGATCAGGTCCAGATAGGACTGGTCTCCCCACTGCGCGTCTGCAATGCGTTCCGGCGGGACCGCCCGCTCGTAGTAGGCGCGCAGGGCGCTCGACGGGTACGGCACTGTGTAGTCCTGGATGGCGATCCTGGCAACGGCCGGGCGGCGGGCCATGGCCGCCTGCACCCGCGACCACGCCTGGACTGCGTAGGCCTTGTCATCACCGTCCATGAGGGCGAACGAGTTGGTGGTGCACCGCAGGGCGACGATGGCCTCGTGGCCCGTGTGGTCCACCATGAAGGCCTCACCCTTTGATGTGCGGCGGAGTTCCAGGCTGCCCAGGCCGCCGGGAAGTTCCATGGTCCCTGTTTTTCGTGCCTGCTCAGGCCGTGCGAGGTAGCGGGATTCATTGAGGACGCTGCGGAGGAAGAACAAGGAAGCCGTGTAGGCCCACACGGGGTAGGGAATGCGGGCATAGTGGAGGATCCCGAACAAGATGATGGCCAGCCAGAATGGCGCTGTCATGAGGAACGCTGGCGGCCCGCCCGTGGCTGAAGCGACGACGGCGACCAGCGTGCCGGCAGCGATGAGCGTGAGCTGGTACCACTGCAGGCCCATGAACAAGCCGTGGCGCTCATAGCGCGGGAAGCGGACCGCTTGCAGGGTGCGGGTGTCTTCAGTCATGGCTGCCATCTCCAGTTCTTGGTGCGTTTCCGTGTTCCGTTCGTGGCGGGAAGTTCGGAGGGGGTGTTGCGTGCCGTCCTGGCACGTCCGGCGGTTTCACCGTCGCTGCCGGCGAAGGCGGTGGCGGGCTGGCCGCCGTCGTTCTTGGCCGGCCCGGATAGCGTGACGTCGTGGGACTTTTTGCCTGCGCAGGCTGTGGCGCTTCTGCGTGCCCGCTCCCTTGCCCCGACGGGGATTCATCCTTGGGCGCCGGACCTGGCATGGGCCACGCTGCCGGCTTCGATGCCTGCTTCGGCGCCGTGCCCGCAGACGAACTACTCGACGTCGTCGGGCCCGTCGCACCTGACTGGTTGGGAATCCTTGTCCAGCCCTCCTTGGGCGGTAGGTGGCTGGTCGCGTGTGTCGATGCAACCGGAGTCGGCCCATGGGCACCCACCCCGGACATGTGCAACTTCCCGCCGAACTGGCGGCCAAGTTGGCGTCCGGTGAAGGAGCCGGCCCGGCTGGCAACGTGGCCGCCGCCTGCCATCTGCGCCGCCCCGGCTATCTCGCCTCCGGCGAAGCTGACAAGTTTCAGGGCCATCAAGGGTGCGCCGCAGGCGAGGACCATGCCGACGGCGCCGGACGCCAGCCCGCTGAACGACGTCGAATTGGCGAACAGCTTCACGGCCACCGCCAGCACAGTGGCGGCCAGCGGTTTGGCAATCAGCAGGGCGACGACCGTTTCACACCAGAGTCGGGTCCACGATTTGGTGCGCTCCCACGGCAGCAGCATGAGCGCCACCGGGGCCACCGCAGCGAGGACGATCAGAGCGAAGGAGCGGAAGATCATGGAGCACATGAGGATGAAGGACAGGATCCATACGACCAGCACAGCGATCGCGGTCACGACAACCCCGCCGACCGGTCCGGCTGCCGTTCCGGTGCTGAGTGAGACCACGTCCCAGGCCCGGCCGGAGCCGACGGGTGCACGTTGGAAGCCGAAGAGCCGCATGAACACGACGTAGGGGTCCGTACCGAGGGTCTGAAGCAGCGCCGTCGATGCCGAGTCGGTGAAGCTGGAGAGCTTGCCCATGAGCCCCGTGGCCACGAACACCAGCGGAACAGCCAGGGCACCGCCGAGGAGTGCGCGTCCGATGCGGCGGGGCTGCTGGCTGACCAGTCCGGCGATCAGCTGCACGATCATGACGACGACCAGGGGTGTCATCATGACGACAATCCACCAGTTCGTCAGGCCGCTGACAATGGCCCATTCGGAGGTGTCGATGTTGGAGACGCCGAAGGCTCCGGAGATGAATGACCACATCCACGAAGCCATGCTCTCCAGGATGCCGGCGATGTAGGCCGTGACGGACGAGGCGAAGTCGTCATTGGCCTGAGACACGATGCCGCAGCCGGGCGGCCACCAGCCGTCGGCCCCACATTTGACCATCGGTAGCATGGCCGCAACCTAGAAACCGAGATTGAACGCGTTCTGCGACCACAGGATGTAGCCGTTGATGCCGCCCAAGATCGCCGCCACGGGTCCGGTCCAGAGCAGGATCATGCCGCCGCCCGAAGCCAGCCGCGAGGACTGGCTCAGCTTGCCGGCCAGAAGCATGGCGGCGCCGATGATCGCCACGATGGCGATCACAATGAATGCGCCGACGAGGATGCCCCCGCCGATCTGCTTGAGCGACTCGAGAAACGGAAAGTTGGTGTTCGGGGTGATCCCCGGATCCACCGCTGCCATGTACAACATCGTGAACTCCATTCGGTGTCTGTCCACGTGCGTGGACAGTATGTTCACTTGCTTCATGGTTGGCGGGTGGCGAAACTATATGATCAGGCGCAAATCTGGATACAACTCGGAATCCCCCACTCTGAACCACTGTGATAGGTGGATGCGAACCTAACGGCAGCTGCATGCTGGGGCCAAGCCATACGAACAAGCAATTGTTGGCCTGCTCCCCTGGCTGTGCCTTGACTTCTTGGCCTGTGCACCGCTTTCGTTCGATAGAAATGGTTTGTGCATAAGATGACTGGAAGATCGGCATCGTCACGGGATGCCGACGACACTCGGAGGTTGCGATGGCTCAGACTGCACGAACAGTCGCGACGATGGACGATGTCGCAATTCTGGCGGGGGTCTCACGCAAGACGGTCTCCAACGTGTTGTCGGGTTACGAGCACGTCTCGGTGAAGATGCGTGACCGAGTCATGCGCGCGGTCGATGAACTTCACTATGAGATCAATGTCTCCGCACGCAACCTTCGTGTTGGGCGCACTCGAGTCCTCGGTCTTGCCGTTCCAGAGTTGAGTCAGGCGTACTTCGCTGAGCTTGCCGATTCAGTCATCCGCGCTGCGGGGGCACGGGGCTACACGGTGTTAATCGAGCAAACGATTTCTGACAGCGGGAATGAAGTCGGTGCTGTTGCCGCAATGCGCAAGCACTCCATCGATGGGCTGATCTACAGTCCGTTGGCACTCCGGGCCAACGACGTAAACCAGTTCGACGTAGAATTCCCGCTCGTCGTGTTGGGCGAAGGGATCGAGGGCAGCCGTGCCGATCACGTCACGATATCAAACGTGGCGGCGATGAAAGCCGCCACCACCCATGTCCTTTCCTCGGGCCGGCGCCGTGTCGCCGTTATCGGCGCCCAGCCTGAAGGTCCAGTCGCGACAGGGGCTTCACGATTGCGCGGCTATGCCGACGCGCTCGCCGACTACGGAATAGCCGTTGACCCCGCCCTGGTGATGACCGCAGCGCTGTGGCACCGGACCGATGGAGTCGCGGCCATGGACCGGCTCCTCGCCAGTGGTGTCGACTTTGACGCCGTCGTCTGCTTCAATGATGCCCTTGCCCTCGGTGCGATGAGATCGCTTCATCGGCACGGCAGGGGAATCCCAGGTGATGTCGCCGTCGTCGGATTCGACGACATTGAGGACGCCGCCTATTCGACGCCGTCGCTCACCACTGTCTCGCCCCAACGCGACGAGATCGCCCTTACTGCTGTCTCCCTCCTCATTGAGCGGATTGAAGGTCGGGCCGAGAATGCGGCACCGCAGCAGATCGAGACCAGTTATGCCCTGGTGGTTCGCGAATCCTCGACCGACATCGCAACTTTGTAGACCACCCCAAGAAATCCTCCAACACCCATTGACAGTCATTGTGATGTCGCCTACAGTCAAATTTACATCGATGTAAATTTGGTGTCCATCCCTCAAAAGTCTTCCAAGCAATGGTGTTGGGAGCGGATAGTAGGTGCTCAGTGAAAAAACTGGCCAGTGTCATTGCAGCGGCGGCGGTCTTGGCCGTCGGGCTATCCGGCTGCTCCGGTTCTTCCGGCTCCCAGTCCTCGACCGGGAAGGTCGCACTGACCTTCTGGCACGGTTACACGGAAGCTGACGGCGGGGTCCTAGACCAAATCGTCAAGGACTTCAATGCCTCGCAAGACAAAATCACCATCACAACCCAGACGAAGACGTGGGCCGTCATTGACGACACATTGTTGCCGGCATTGTCATCGAAAAATGGGCCGGACCTCGTGGCGATGACCTCCGACCGGCTGCCGGTCTATGCAAAGAAGCATGCCTTGACCAGCCTCGACGAGTTCTACTCCCAGGCCTCAAGCAACACCGCTTCTTTGAAGCCCGAGGCCGTGGCCATGGAAACTGTTGACGGGAAGAAGTATGGAGTTCCCAGTGGATTTGTTCCACTGTCCGTCATTTACAACAAGACCATGTTTGCTAAAGCTGGCATTTCAACATTCCCCACCACCTGGGATCAATGGGTGGCGGATGCGAAGAAGCTGACCATCGACGCGAACCGCGACGGGACGCCAGAGCAGTACGGGCTTGCACTTCCAGACCACGCCACCGTCGGCAACGGCATCTGGCCCAGCCTTTTCGAAGGAAACGGCGGTTCGATCACGAACGATGCCGGCACCGAAGCAACCATTAACTCACAAGCCAATGTCGACACGCTGACCTACTGGGCCAAAGCCATCCGCAACGACAAAATTTCACCAACAGGCCTGGACGGCATCGCCGCGGACAAATTATTCACCGCAGGAAAAACGGCAATGGAGGTCGGAGGGCCTTGGATGGCTGGCGTCGCGACCGCTTCGAAAATTGATTACGGCATCGCCGCCATACCGGCAGGCCCGAAGAGCCAAGCAGCTTCAGCGATCGGCATCTCCCTGGCAATAACGGCACAGGCAGATTCGAACAAGCAGAAGGCCGCAGAGCAATTCCTTGCCTACTTCAATGACAAGGCGACGTCCACGAAGTGGTCTCTGGGGTCCGGCTGGCCGCCCCTGCGGACCGACGTGACGGTGGCCGACGTCAGCTCGAACGCGACCGTCGCGAAACTGACGGCAATATCCCCGAACACGCGCGCATTGTTGCCGGGCGTTGTCAACAGCACGGACGTGTTGACCGCGATCGACACCGCCACACAGAAAACGGTAGCGGGCGGAGACCCCAAGCAACTGCTGGACCAGGCGCAGACAAACATTACGTCGGCCCTGGCCAAATAGGCCGCAGCACCAAGCCAACTGGTGGGGCCCTCCGGGGCCCCACGGACAGCGGAGACATCATGACCACCCAGCAGCAACTCCAACGACGACGCCCCTACCGGCCCCCTGGCCAGCTCGGCGGGCGGACTCCCCTAAATGGAACCTTCAAGCGGCGCGCCACCATTGTCGGCTTCCTCGCCCCGGCCCTCATCGTCCTCGCGGCCTTCGTCGGCTGGCCGATGATCTCGGCGCTACAGCTCTCCTTTACCGATGCCAGCGGATTCGGGACTCCCCGATTCGTTGGATTCGACAACTATGTCCGGATTTTCACCAACCCGAATATCGTGCGGGCGATGGGCAACACAGCCCTTTACGCAGTGTTGTTCACTCCTGTCGCGATCATCGTTGCCCTGGTCCTAGCCCTAATGCTTAATAGTGACAGGCTGCCATTTCGCGGCTTCTTCCGGTCCTCGCTCTTTCTGCCGTTCATCGTCTCACTCGCTGTAGCCGCCTTCGCATGGTCCTACCTGCTCGACCCCCAGATCGGTCTGTTGAACTATTGGCTCCAGACGGCGGGCATCCGGATCGGCAACGTCCTGCAGGATCCAGTCCTTGCCATGCCAACCGTTGTGCTGGTTGCCGTGTGGAAGAGCTTCGGGTTCTACATGGTCATTTTCCTCGCAGGCCTCCAGGACATCCCAAAGAGCCTCTACGAGGCCGCCCAGCTCGATGGCGCCAACGGTTGGAAACGATTCGTCCACGTCACTTTCCCCATGCTCAGCAACACAATGACGTTCGTGGTCATTGTTGCCCTGATTGCAGCGCTTCAGGCCTTCGACCAGATATATGTGTTGACAGGCGGCGGGCCCTACCGCAGCACGGAAACAATCGTGATGCAGATCTACCAGTCCGGCTTCAAAGACCTCGACCTCGGATTCGCTTCCGCCTTGTCGTACGTTCTGCTGATTGTCACCCTGCTCCTGAGCCTCGTGCAATTTCTGTTCTTCGGCCGCCGAGGGGAGGACACCACGTCATGACCGCGCTCACCCAACCCCGCACGATTCCGGCAACCAACACTCGTTCGAAGAGGACACGAGATCCAGTTCGCTGGCTCTACTTTGCAGCATTTCTGGTGGTAACTGTGGCCTTGATGCTGCCCGTCATCATTATCGTGCTCACCGCGTTCAAGCCAGCCTCCGAGGTCAACGCCTTTCCGCCGTCGCTCTTCCCGCACCAGTGGACGTTTGCCAACTTCAAGGCCATCTTCTCAGCCCTGCCGTTTGGCCGCCTCATTGCCAACAGCTTCGGTTTCGCCGGAGGTGTGACTCTATTCGCCCTCATGTTTGATTCGCTCGCAGCCTATGCACTTGCCCGCCTCGATTTTCGCGGGTCCAAAATCTTGCTGATCGTCATCATCGCCAGCCTCATGATCCCTTTCCAGGCCACCCTGATACCGATCTACAAGATCGTGTCCGACCTCGGCTGGGTCAACACATTCGCCGGCCTCATCGCGCCCCGGGCAGCCGATGCGTTTGGCATCTTCTTTCTGCGACAATTCTTCATCTCGCTCCCCCGAGACCTCGACAATGCAGCACGGATCGACGGCGCGTCCGAATGGCGCATCTTCCGCAGCATCATCCTGCCCAACGCCGTTCCGGCCCTGATGACTTTGGGCATTTTCACCTTCGTGAACAACTGGAACGATCTTCTCTGGCCCCTCGTATTCACGACTGACCAGAAAATGGGCACGATCACGTCCGGCCTGACCCTCCTGACCGGTCCCGGCGGCATCATCCCCCAAGGCATCATGATGGCCGGGGCCCTGATCGCGATCCTCCCCTTGGCGATCATGTTCCTGCTCGTGCAACGCCGGTTCATCGAAAGCGTCGCCAGCACAGGACTCAAGTAACGCAGCCATGCGGCACAGCCGACCCCAAACCCACCTACCTCCGCAACATGGAACGGACAAAGAACGCATGAAATGGTTCAACGACGGAGACCTCCACTTCGCCCTCGGTATAGAAGACACGTTTGTCCCACAAAGCCGTCCAGGCGAGCGCCCCATCGACGAATATGAGCTGACCGACCATTACGAGCAGGTCGATTCCGACCTGGGCCTGGCCAAGGAAGTCGGTGCCGAGATGGTGCGGTGGGGGGTCCCGTGGTACCGGGTGGCGCCGTCGTCCGGTCAGTGGGAATGGTCGTGGGTGGACCGAGCGATGGCAAGCTTCGAAGGGCTCGGCCTTCGACCTGTGGTGGACCTTTTGCACTACGGCACACCCTTGTGGCTTGAGAATCAGTTCGCCAATCCGGACTATCCCAAGCACATGGCTGAATTCGGGGCCCGGTTCGCCGAGCGATACGCACACGTGGCCACAGACTATACGCCAGTCAACGAACCCATGATCCATGCCCTGTTCTCCGGCGAATATGCCTATTGGCCTCCGTACTTGGAGGGCCCGTCCGGCCTGGTGTCCATCGCGGCGTCGCTTGCGGAGGGCTTCGTCCTGACCCAGCAGGCCATTGCGGCCACACTCGGTGACAGGGCGACATTCGTCCATGTCGACGCAGGGATGCGCTACGTCGGCGATGTAGACGCCCCGGAGCACCGCGATACAGTCGCCAGACTCCGCCACCAGTCATTCCTCGTCGAGGACCTCGTCACCGGAAACGTTGGCGATTCACACCCCCTACTGAGCCAATTGCGCCTCGGCGGTGTGACGGACCGCCAACTCTCCTGGTTCGCGGAAAACGCCGTCAAGCCCGACGTCATGGGCGTCAATTACTATCCCCGGCATTCCACAGAGATCTTTGAGACCGGAGTTCATCATTCCGGCGGGTTCGCAGACCCGCGGCCACATTTCGACGCAGGAACCGAAGGACTCCGGGAGGTCCTGACCAGCTACGCCGATCGCTACGGCGCCCCGGTCATGCTGACGGAGACGTGCGTCACCGGGAGCGTCGCTGAACGCTTGGCCTGGATGGACGAATCGGTTGCCACCGTGCATGGACTCCGCTCCGCCGGCCTCCCGATCGTCGGATATACGTGGTGGCCACTGTTTGACATGTACGAGTGGACCTACCGACACAGCACCAACCCACGCGCAGACCACCTGCTCTCAATGGGACTTTTCGATCTCGTCGAAAACCCCGAAGGTCCACTCCATCGGCGCCGGAATCCGGTGGCCGATCGGTTCCGCCAACATGCCACGGCAGCCGTCGCCCAATCCTCCCTCGCCCGAAAGTGACTCCAATGCATCAAGCCCGACTCACCGTCGACTCCAAATCCGTCATCGGACCCATCAACCGGCGCCTCTTCGGTTCCTTCGTCGAACACCTTGGCCGTTCTGTCTATGACGGCATCTATGAACCCGGCCACAACCTAGCCGACGATGAGGGGTTCCGAACAGACGTACTCGATCTTGTCCGAGAACTCGGTGTCACCACAATCAGGTACCCAGGCGGCAACTTTGTCTCCGGATTCCGCTGGGAAGACAGCGTCGGACCACGAGATCAGCGACCCCGCCGCCTCGACCTGGCCTGGCACTCCACAGAATCCAACGAAGTTGGCCTGAGTGAATTCTCGAGCTGGCTCGAGAAGGCCGGCAGCGAGTTGATGCTCGCCATAAACTTAGGCACCAGAGGCATGCAGGAAGCACTGGACCTTCTCGAGTATGCCAACCTGGGCAGCGGCACGGCCCTGTCCGAAAAGCGAATCGCGGACGGACATCCAGAACCATACAACGTGCGGATGTGGTGTCTGGGCAACGAGATGGACGGCCCATGGCAACTGGGGCACCGCTCCGCCGAAGATTATGGAAAACTGGCCGCCCAAACCGCCCGAGCCATGCGCTCATTCGATCCGAGCCTCGAACTGGTCCTCTGCGGTTCCTCCAGCGCCTCCATGCCGACCTTTGGCGAATGGGAGCGAAGCGTCCTGACCCACGCCTACGACGAAGTCGACTACATCTCCTGCCACGCCTACTACGAAGAAAGCGGAGACCCCGGAAACTTCCTCGCCTCCGGTGTCAACATGGACCGCTTCATCGAATCGGTCGCTGCAACCGCTGACCACGTCAAAGCCGTGCGAGGCAGTGACAAGACGATCAACATTTCATTCGACGAGTGGAACATTTGGTACAACGAACGATTCGAGAAGGTCGACAAGATCCAGGGTGTGGACAACTGGCCAGTCGCTCCTCGGCTGCTCGAAGACTGCTACACCGTCACGGACGCCGTCGTCTTCGGCAGCCTCCTCATCTCCCTGCTGAATCACGCAGACAGGGTGACCAGCGCGTCAATGGCCCAGCTGGTCAATGTCATTGCCCCCATCATGACGGAACCCGGCGGCGCAGCCTGGCGCCAGACCACTTTCTTCCCCTTTGCCGCCACCGCGGCCCGCGCCACCGGCACGGCACTGAGAGTGCAAATCGATTGCGAAAGCTACTCGACGTCGTCCTACGGTGAGGTGCCACTCATCGACGCCGTCGCCACATTCGATGAATCTAGTGGCCACGGTGCCGTGTACCTCGTCAACCGATCCCAGAACGAAGAAATTGAAGTGTCCATTGACATCGGGGGGCTCCCTGTTGGCAACATGACCGCCCGCACCCTGAGCTCCGAGGACCCAAACGCTGCCAACACCATCGACGACCAAAACCGTGTCAACTTGACTGAAAACCCAACACTCCGCCATGCCGGCACATCTGTCTCCATCGTCCTTCCACCCGTCTCCTGGACCGAGCTAGCGCTCAACTCTCTTGTTCCCGAAAAGGTGAACGAATTACGGCGGACTGAGTAAACCAACAACCCACGCCGCGCCTTCACTGAATTCAGTCGTGTTCGATCGGACCAGTTCAAGTCATAAGGTCCACAAACCCAAAGCCTGCTGAACTGACGTCGAGGATCCATTTCAGCAATTTGGATATATTCCCGTCAATTGTCGCCCGAGGCAGGGACCAAAAGCCTGGCGCCAGCTGGCATGGCCCCCGGTTTCAAGGCCCTAAGGAACACGATCCATGAGTGCACTCACATGAAAGTACGCCGTCCCAGTGTTCCAAGCAACAGGGTGCAGAAGCGTCCCAACCTCCGGGTTGAGGGCGCTGTACATCATGCCGTTGCCTGCGTAGATGCCAATATGGCCCCAGTGGGTTGGTCCGTCGGGGTTCTGGACGACGAGGTCGCCCGCTTGTGGGTTGGTTGTCCGCGTCCCGAAGGTCCACTGCTCCGTCCGCGGCAGGGTGATTCCGGCCTGGCCGAAAACCCATTTCACGTAGCCGGAGCAGTCCCACGCCTTGAAGGCAGTTCCTCCCCAGACGTAGGCGCCGCCGACACCTTGCTGGGCGTAAGCAAGGATGGTGCGCCTGAGCTGGCTCAGGTTGGCGGGAAGCGTCGGCTGGCCGGGCCTTTGCTGGGTCGTGCTGCACGCAGCCGGACCTGTGGAGGTGGCCAGCGCCCTGAGAATTTGCTCGGCCGCCGGCTGCCATTGGGCGTACCGTTCCGGGAATGCCGATCCCTGCACGGCCTGGGCTGCTGCACCCTTGTCCATCTGTTGCCAGCCCGGGACGTCCAGTAGTCCTGGTGGGGAGCCGTGGTTGGGTCCTTGGGGTCCGCCGTAGAACGCCTCGGCGTTGTAGGCGGGCTGCATGAGCTGGGCGACGCTCCCCCAGCCTGCGGAGGGACGTTGCTGGGCGCTGCCGATGGAATCGTGGTCGCTGCCGACGCCGTCGTGGGGATAGTTCAGGGACTCAGGCACGGAAGGGTTGGCCAGCATTTGCAGGTTGGATTCTTGCAGCGCCATCATCAGGGCGATGACGATGCCGTCGTCGGGCACTGAGCGGGCCAGGCCGACGGCGATGTAGGTCCGGGCCACGGCCACCTGTGCAGCGTTCAGTCCGACAGATCTGCCACCGGGCACGGTGATGGTCATCACCGTCCCCGGTCCGCCGGCAGCAACAGTGCACGCCGCCGTCGAGCCGTGGGCTGCAACGGCCATCAGGGCCATGGACCCGCAAAAAGCCATGATGCAGCACAGCACCAGGGCGCTCAGGGCCGTTCCAGCGAGCTTGAGTACGGCGCGCTTCTTGACTGCGCCCAGGAGTAGTGCCGGGGCGGGCATCAGTACACGATCCGGTCGGCGGCGGCGTAGAAAGCCACCATGTCACAACGGTTGGCGGGGGCAGTCGCTGCCGGCGGGCAGTTGACGACGACGCTGACGGGTGCGGTGTAGTTGTTGGTGCCGGAGGTGGCGTGCTCGGTCACGGCCAGGGTCTCGGTGCACACGTGCATCCCGGCCCAGGGTGGCGGGTGTTGGACGTATTGGGCCAGCTGGCTGTCACAGGAGGAGTTCAGGAGGCGGGCGGTGCGGTAGCCCTGTGAACCGGTCAGGGATGCGTAGGCCGCGGCGTTGGTCCCGGTGGCCTCGAACTGCGTGGCGAAGACTGTCAATGGGTTCGAGCCGTCCGGGAGCACGTGCCACCAGTTGCGCAGCCTTCCGTACGTCTGGGAGTAGGTGGCGGTGCGCGTGTCCCAGGTGTAGACAGCGCGGGCCGCCGCGGCGGCGAGATGGCGGAAGTCGAGGGTGGATGGTTCCCCAGCTGGGACTGGTGCCGCGTCCAGAGGCGGGCTGGCCGCCGTCGGACGTTGGGTGGCACCTGCAGAGGTTGGCGGAGGCGTGGCCCGTGCCGAGCTCGGCGGCGCCAGAGCCGTGGTTCCGGTTGCAGAATTGGGTGTCCTGATCGACAGCACCGCGGCGATTCCGGCGATGGCCGCCGCAGCGATGAACAGCAGTACCCACCGTCGGACCCGGCCGGCTGAACCCCTATGATGTAGCGACTTCTGGAACATGACTGTGGTTCGTCATCGGGTGGCCCAGGCCCTTCGCGTCGGCGGCGCGCGGGCGCTTGTCCCTGCTTTGGATGACGGGACCCTCGATGCCGGTGCCGGAGCGCAGGACGTCGTCCACTGCGTGAATCATGTCGCGGACAAGGCCAATCTGGACTTCGGCATACCTCGCACTGACGCCCGACTCTTGGCCGACGGCGGCGGCTGCCGCCGTACGCTCCTTGCCCTTGAAGCCCGGCACGACAACCCGCTTGGCAATGAGTTGGAGCAGAGGCGTCGGCAGCGACTCGACGGACGCTTCCCGGAGTGATGGCAGATCCTCCACCGTCCTGGGATCGACGTCCATGGCGTTTTTCACGGCCACGGCCATCTGGCGTACCACGGTCAGGGCATGCCAGTGCTTGCTGTCAGCGACACGAACGTTGTCCGGATCTCCATACCGCGACGGGCGCAACACGTTTTCCATCGCCAGGTCCCAAATACCGTCGGACACGTGTGCCTTGACGATGTTCAGGATGTCGGCTGCCCAAACACCGCCGGTGGCCTCCTCTGATACCGGATCCGGGCGGCGCGTCAGTCCCAGGTCTGCCACGTCGTGGACTCCGCGCTCGGGGTAGTCGACGAAGGGAACTGTCGACTTGGCAATGCTCCTCCGGAGGTGGTCGGCACACAGGTTGCAGGCAATCCCCTGCACCCAGGCATCAAATTTCACGTCGGGAATGGCCTGATAGCTCCCCCGCACCGTTCCTTCCCACGCCGCGACCCGGATGTCCTGCAGGACATCCTCCAGGTCCTGGAACAGGCCGTAACGTGACAAGTGGGAGCCGACGTAGGCGCGAACCCCCTCGACGGCCCGCATCAGCTGGTCAACGGGAATGTCCGGCACCGGAGGCCGGGTCAGGGACCTGTCAAGCGTCCCCCTTGCAAATGCTTCAACTTCTTCACTGGTCCGTGGACCCATCATGATCACCGCTTCGCGCGTTGATTGGATAGTATGCGCGGCATCGTTTGCGGATGTCGTGCTGGCGGTCCTGGAGCCACCGGGATGGCGGCAGAATCGTTCCGGCCGGAACCGGAATTAGCAGGCCGGGCTCGATCAATGACTATTCGCAACCCTGCTCAAAGTGTCGTAAGACTAGTTTGCAAGCATCAAAGATATATTGTCAAGGGATCAATCTTACCTTGTTGATACCTATGAGGCAGAATGAGGGCATGCCTCGAATAACGCGTCCAGTGGCCAAGGATTGGCCCAAAGAAATCGAAGTGGCCGTGTTCACCTTCGGCAACTTGGCGCGCACTGAAATCATCCGCTACCTGCTTGAACACGGACCCTCCGCACGTGGCGACATCGTTGCCAACGTGGGTGCCAGCGAGGCGAGCGTTGCCAAGCACCTGGTACTTCTGGAGGACGCTGGTGCCGTGGTGGTCGACGTTGAACCCGGTCGCCGACACGGCCGGGCGCCGCGGTATTCAGCGAACCCCGAAGGGATCAAGGCCCTTATGGAAGCCCATCTTCGCTACTTGACGGAGCGTTAGGCACATCAGCATGCGCGGCGATGTCGCGGTTCAAGAACTCAGTAATGGCATGCAGGGTGTCCGGGGAAACATCCGCCAGCGTGCGTGCCACAAAGGCCTGAACCCGCGAGGCCCGCAATGCCTTCACAAAATCGAGGCGGGCCTGGATGCTCTCGGGAAGTTCATCTGAGTCCATGTCGAGCAGAAATGACGGGTCGACGTCAAACATTTCGCAAAGTGCGATCAGAACCTTTTTGTCCCGAACCAGCGCACCGGTGCCATCCTTCATGTAGAACCACCGGGCCCGGGACATACCGACCCCGTGCTCGGCAAGCTTTTCCTTGACCTCACGGAAAGTGACCGCCTCGCCGCGCTTTTCAGCCGCCGCGTCCAACAGCAGGTTCAGGCGCCTGGCCAGGGCCACCTGGGGCGACAGCGGCTCCGGCGTCCCACTAGGTCCAGCGGTCATGCCCGGCTCCTCACAATCCAAGTTTGGACGGATCCAGATTCCCCGGCTCCGTCGCGTTCCCTCCAGTATTGTCGCCAGCTTTCAGCACCGCAAGAAGTCGCTCCCCTTCCGCAAGTTGGCGAACCGCAAGTCACTTTGCCATGCCAACTTGCAT
This sequence comes from Arthrobacter sp. SDTb3-6, assembly GCF_013376095.1. Taxonomy (GTDB): domain Bacteria; phylum Actinomycetota; class Actinomycetes; order Actinomycetales; family Micrococcaceae; genus Specibacter. Next base: position 94,891 of record NZ_JAAMFN010000011.1, read on the forward strand.
TTAGTCATGTTGTTTATGGCCGTTTACACCATGGACTGATGAGAGTAAATTGTTCAGAATGGACGGGTCCAATTTGACCCGCCTGCGCGGCGCAGGAGTGTTACCCATGGAGCCCTCAATCTTAATGAATCTCACGCGGAGCCGAATTCTACACATGCTGGTGACCGAGGGTCCATGCTCGGTGGCGCACATCGCCTCCGCCCTGGGCCTGTCCAAGAGGGTCACTCTCCGCGAGATCACGTTCCTTGTTGACCGTGGCGTCGTAACGCGTATTGTGCCCACCCACGGGCGCATTGATCCGCACTTTGCTGCGGGCGTCCCCGAGATTTTCCAGGAAATGGCACGGGCGTACCAATTCCTTGGACTTAAGTTTTGAGCAGCCTTCCATCCTGACTGGTTTTCAGTCATATTGTTCACCGCTTCCCTAACTATGAGAGTGGTACGAACACAATTGGCCACCGTCAATCAGTCGGCAGCCCCATAGGAAAGGCACCCCGATGACGATCTACACTGATCCAGAGAACCGCATCGATTCCGAAACTAACCGATGGCTGTCACCAACCGACATCTGCCATGAACTGCAGATTCCGCTGCAAACGTTCTACCAGTGGCGGGTCAAGGGAATTGGACCACGCGCCTACCGCTTTGGCAGGCACTTGCGCATTGATCGCCGCGACTTCGATGAATGGCTGCAGTCCCACGTTGAAGCCGGCCACACCTTCGGTTCCCCAGAACACTGAGGGGAAGCATGTTAGCCAATACAGTCCCCGATCAGTCCCAGGACCCAACCGCCGAGGAATGGTTGTCCCCACGGGACATTTGCAATATTCTGCACATCCCGGAGCAGACTTTCTACCAGTGGCGCGTCAACCACCAAGGCCCCCGGGCCCACAAAGTCGGCAGGCATGTGCGCGTCATTCGCAGCGACTTTGAGACCTGGATCGCCGAGCACCTGGAGGCATAATGTCGCCGCGGCCACCCTTGCCACTGGGCTCCTGGGGGAGAATCCGCCGCCAACGCGTGAAGAGCGGTAGGTGGCATGCAACTGCCCGCTACAGGGACACCGACGGCAAAACGCGTGCAGTTGAGGCCTGGGGCGATACAGGCGCTGCTGCGGAGCGTGCCCTCATTACAATGCTCAAGGACCGGCAGGCCCATGTGGAGTCCGACATAACTCCCAGCATGCGACTGTCCGAACTCAGTACCCTGTGGTTCGACGAAATCGAAAATAACGGCCGCGCAGGTCGACGCACGATCGACGGATACAAAGACACCTACAACCGCGCCATTGCGCCCGCTTTGGCAGGCGTTCGTCTCAACGAAATGACAACGGGCCGACTGGACCGTTTCCTGAAGAATGTTGCGCTCGATCATGCAACGACCGCCCGACATGCCAAAATCGTGCTGACCGGCATTCTGGGGCTCGCCGTTCGGCAGGATGCCCTCCGCAGCAATCCCATTCGTGATGTGGGCGCGATCAAGCTCGCCACTAAAGACGTTAGGGCACTGTCGCCCATCGAGGTCAAGAAGCTAAGAGCAATCGTCCGCAAATGGCAGGACGACCCCGACCACCAAGGCCGCCCACGGGCATCCGACCTCATCGACGTACTAGACATCTTCCTGGCCACGGGTGCGCGCATCGGCGAAGTCCTGGCAATCCGCTGGCAGGACATCGACCTCGACGCGAAGCCCCCAACCATCACCATCTCAGGGACCGTAGTCATGGAGAAAGGACGCGGCACCTACCGCCAGGACCACCCGAAAACCAAGGCCGGCTTCAGGACAGTCAAGCTCCCACCCTTTGCGACCAAGACACTTCTCCGCAAACAAGGCTCGGAGCATCCCAAGCCCGAAGATATGCTTTTCCCCTCCTCCACCGGCACCGTCCGCAGCCCCCACAACTTTCGAAGACAATGGCGGGATGCGCGCTCGGGGTCCGGCTTTGAATGGGTCACCCCGCACGTTTTCCGGAAATCCGTCGCCACGCTGATTGACCGTGAATACAGCTCCAAACAGGCGGCCGCCCAACTTGGACATTCCGGGCCGGGCATAACGGAAAAGCACTACATCGCCAAGGCATCCGAAACACCCGACGTCACAGATGCCCTGGAACAATTCGGCGAGGAATAGGCACCCGTCAATCCGGCCGACCACATGAGTGCAAGCAACTCTTCGGCGACGATTTGGAACCGCAGTTTCGCTTACCGGCGGGGACCCTCTCATGCGCAAAAGACCGTGTTCGACAAATATGACAGTAGTCAAAGATTCACAGTAGTTTGCGTTCAAATCGTCGGGTAAACGTCGGGTTGGAGCCATTTTCACCAAAAGCAAAGCCCCCCAACCCAGCGTTTCCGCAGGTCAGGGGGCTTTCGGGGTGGAGCTAAGGAGATTCGAACTCCTGACCTCCTCGATGCGAACGAGGCGCGCTACCAACTGCGCCATAGCCCCGTGACGGCTGTAGAACCGTCAGCGTTTCTAGGTTAAGCCCTCACCGTCGCAGAATCCAAACCGCGGCGCCTCAAGCGGGTCGCGTCCGTCGCAATCCCCAAAGGTGCCCGCGCTTCAACATTGCGTCTGGTGGGAATCGCGCCGCGGTGGGACGATGCAGACATGCCCATACATACCAGCTCCGTCAACCACATCCGCCTGACGGTCACCGACATTGAGCGGTCCCGTAGATTCTATGAAGGAATATTCAATTGGCCCGTCGCCATTGAAATGCCGGCCGGCACTCCATCCGAGGAACAGGCAAAGTATGGTTTCCTCTACGGCGGTGTCATTTACAACCTCGGCTACACACTCCTCGGGCTCCGGCCGGTGGCGAGCGATGTGTTCAGCGAAGACCGAACCGGCTTGGACCATCTCAGCCTTGCCGTGGACTCCCCTGCGGCCCTTGAAGCGTCCGTCACGTTGCTGGACGGAATCGGCGTCGGGCATGGCGGCATCAAGGACATCGGTAGCGGCCTCATCGTCGAATTCCGCGACCCGGACAACATCGCCCTGGAACTGTTTGCGGCGAAAACGGCTTAGGGTCCAACCACGGGTTTCAAGAGGTTCAACCACGGGGACCGGCGGCCAGCCAGTCGTTGAACTCAAGGCGTCCGACGGCGGCATCCGGCACCAGGTTTTTGCCCGCCCTCAAAAACGTGCCGAACGAACCCGGCAGCGGCATGGATGCCACCACGCCGCGGCGACCCGTCGCTGATTTCCATTGCTCGCCCATGCTTTTCATGGGCCACACTGACGGTCCCCCGGCCTTAATGGAGCGGTGCACCTCCGCGCCCGTCCCCAGGCCGGCCACGGCCTCGTCCACGAGCACTCGCGCCACGTCCGCCGTCGCTATCGATTGGAACGACACACCTGAAAATGTCGGGATGATCCCCACACGGGAACCTGCCGAAAAGATGCCTGCCACGAGATCGTGGAACTGCGTCGCGTAGACCACCGTGGTCGGCATTCCCGACGCCTCGTAACTACGTGCCCTGGCTGCCTGGACCTGGTAATAGCCCATGGACGACTGCGCCGCGTTGACTATTGTGAGCAGCACACAGCGCGACACCTGGGCCCTCTGCGCCGCCGCCAGGACAGCCACCGTGGTTGCAGGAAGCGCCTTCAGGGACGGCCCGGTGCGCGCGTCAAGGGTTTCCACGAGAAGGTCGACGCCGGCCAGCGCCTCCGCGACGCCGTCACCGGTTCGGAAATCGGCCGCCACATGCTCGACGCCGGCCACGCGCCCGGGGCCCGCCGTTTCTGGAACGTGCCGGCTCACCGACCGGACCTTGAGACCGCGGCCGGCAGCGTCGGCCGCCACGGCCCTGCCTGCATGCCCGGTCCCGCCGGCCACAGCAATAAGCACCATGGCTTGAGGCTACCCTCGCCGGGGGTTTAACTGAATAGCCCGACGAGACTCATGA
>NZ_JAAMFN010000110.1 GCF_013376095.1 Arthrobacter sp. SDTb3-6
CCCAAATCCTTCCCGTCAATCAACACATCAAAAAAATAAGCAAAGGAACACCCCGATGACCATCACCACCTCCCCGGCCGCGACGTCCGTCACCGAGCTCGAGCGCCTCAAGACCCTGCACAACGGCACCAAGGCGCCCCTGACCTTCACCGACGCCGAATTCGAACGCCGCCTGACCGGACTGCGCACCATCATGGCCGAAAAAAACCTCGACGCCGTCGTCCTGACCAGCTACCACAACATCAAGTACTACTCCGACTACCTCTTCACCTACTTCGGCCGCTCCTACGCCCTCGTCGTCACCCCCAACGACTCGGTCTCCATCACCGCCAACATCGACGCCGGCATGCCCTGGCGCACCAGCTACGGCGACAACATCGTCTACACCGACTGGCGCCGCGACAACTTCTACTTCGGCATCCAGGAAGCCCTCAACCGCCGCGGCATCAAGGCCACCCGCCTCGGCGTCGAAGACGACACCCTCCCCGTCCTGCTCCGCGACAAACTCCAGGCCGCCTTCCCCAACGCCACCCTCACCGACGTCTCCCAGGCCGCCATGCGCCAACGCATGATCAAGTCCGCCGAAGAAATCGAAGTCATCAAACACGGCGCCCGCATCGGCGACCTCGGCGGCGAAGCCATCAAGGCCGCCATCCGCGAAGGCATCAGCGAATACGAAGTCGCCCTCATCGGCACCGAAACCATGGTCCACGAAATCGCCCGCACCTTCCCCGACCAGGAAGTCCGCGACACCTGGGTCTGGTTCCAATCCGGCATCAACACCGACGGCGCCCACAACTGGGCCACCACCCGCAAACTCCAACAAGGAGACATCCTCTCCCTGAACTGCTTCCCCATGACCAGCGGCTACTACACCGCCCTGGAACGCACCCTCTTCCTCGGCGAACCCGACGCCCGCTCCCTGGAACTGTGGAACATCAACGTCGAAGTCCACGAACGCGGCCTCGAACTCATCAAGCCCGGCGCCGTCTGCAAGGACATCGCCGCCGAACTCAACGAAATCTACATCAGCCACAACCTCCTCCCCAACCGCACCTTCGGCTACGGACACTCCTTCGGCGTCCTCTCCCACTACTACGGCCGCGAAGCAGGCCTGGAACTGCGCGAAGACATCGACACCGTCCTCGAACCCGGCATGGTCGTCTCCATGGAACCCATGATCACCGTCCCCGACGGCCAACCCGGAGCCGGCGGCTACCGCGAACACGACATCCTCGTCGTCGGCGACACCACCGCCGAAAACATCACCAAATTCGGCTACGGCCCCAACAACAACATCATCAACCCCTAACACCCACCAGCTGCGGCGGCCACCCGCCGC
>NZ_JAAMFN010000111.1 GCF_013376095.1 Arthrobacter sp. SDTb3-6
CGGAGAGGCGCCCGTTGAAGGTGATGTCGAACGCGTTCAGGGCGCCTTTCCATCGTTGGGTCCAGCGGGCTCTGCCCTTGCCTGTGGGGTCCAGGGCCATCACGGCGAGGTAGACGCATTTAAGGGCGGCTTGCTCGTTGGGGAAGTGACCGCGGGCTTTGACGGCCTTGCGGATGCGTGCATTGACGGACTCGATCGCGTTCGTAGTGCACACGATGCGTCGGATCTCCCGGTCGAATTGCAGGAATGGGACGAACTCCGCCCACGCGTTCTCCCACAACCGCACGATCGCCGGGTACTTTCCGCCCCAGGCCTCGCTGAATTCGAGGAACCGGGTCTCGGCCTCGTCAACGGTCGCGGCCTGGTAGACCGGCTTCAGGGCCCGGGAGATAGCATCCCAGTCCTTCCGCGACGCGTACTTGAAGCTGTTGCGCATCAGGTGCACAATACAGGTCTGCACGATCGTCTCCGGCCACACGGCCGCGACCGAATCGGGCAGGCCCTTCAGACCGTCGCACACGATCATCAGGACATCCTCGGCCCCCCGGTTCTTGATCTCGGTGAGGACCTGGAGCCAGTATTTCGCGCCTTCGCCACCGTCCCCGGCCCACAAGCCCAGAATGTCCCGATTGCCCTCGGCCGTCACTGCGAGGGCGACGTAGATCGGCCGGTTCGCGACCTGCCCGTCACGCACTTTCACGTGTATCGCGTCGATGAACACGACCGGATACACCGGGTCCAGGGGCCTGCCCTGCCACTCCTGCATGCCCTCGAGCACCGTGTCGGTGATCGTAGAGATCGTCGTCTTGGACACCTGGCTGCCATACACGTCGGCCAGGTGCGCGGCGATGTCCCCGTGCGTCATCCCACGCGCCGACAGGGACAGCACCACATCCTCGATCGAGCCCAGCCGCCGCTGCCGCTTCGCCACGGTCACCGGGGTGAACGTGGCCGCCCGGTCTCTGGGCACCTGGATCTCCACCGGGCCGGCCTTGGTCAGTACCGTCTTGCTCCGCGTCCCGTTTCGCGCGTTGGGAACCGCTTCACCGACGCGTTCGTGCTTCTCGTAACCCAGGTGGGCGGTCATCTCGCCCTCCAGTGCCGCCTCGACCACGAGCTTGGTCAGCTGCGACAGGAGCCCACCCTCACCATCGATCACGACACCGGCCGCGCGGGCATCACCCACCAGCTGCGCGACCAGCCCCTTGTCCACCACCGGTGCCGGCTCCACTACCGTCGTCGCCACGGTCTCCTCCATCTCGGGCGCTGCCGCGGCCCGCTCCTCCACAATAGTCATCGCATATCTCCTTGATCGGAGTTACACCGTTGACCGTACAGTCCC
>NZ_JAAMFN010000112.1 GCF_013376095.1 Arthrobacter sp. SDTb3-6
GGAGACGCAGCGGGAGTTGAGTTTGGAGATGGGGGCGCTTGGGGGCGCGTATCGGGAGTCGGTGGCGGGTGGCGGGGTGGTGTTGACGCAGCCGAGGTTGGATTATGCGCCGTATCGCAGCAGTGTGTTGCGGCATCCGACGAAGGGTTTGCAGCATGTGGATCCGGAGACGATTGAGTTGTTTTCGCCGGCGTTTGGGCATCGGGATGTGGATCCGCTGGAAGCGGATTTGACGATTGTCCATGGTGGTGAGCCGCAGGGTGAGCGGATCAGGGTGGCCGGGCGGGTCCTGGATGGTGACGGGCGTGCGGTGGCGGGTCAGTTGGTGGAGATTTGGCAGGCGAACGCGGCGGGGCGGTATGTGCATAAGCGGGACCAGCATCCGGCGCCGATTGATCCGAATTTTACCGGGGTGGGGCGGTGTTTGACGGGTCCGGACGGGTCGTATGCGTTTACCACGATCAAGCCGGGGGCGTATCCGTGGAAGAACCATCTGAATGCGTGGCGGCCGGCGCATATTCATTTTTCGTTGTTTGGCAGTGAGTTCACGCAGCGGATCATTACGCAGATGTATTTTCCGGGGGACCAGTTGTTTGCGTTGGATCCGATTTACCAGTCGGTGGTGGATGCGGACGCGCGGGAGCGGTTGGTGGCCACGTATGACCATGGGTTGACGTCCCCGGAGTGGGCGTTGGGGTATCGGTGGGACATTGTGTTGACGGGGTCCAGGCGGACCTGGACGGAAAATGAGGCCTTTGGCCCGGAGGGAGATGACCATGAGTGAGTTGGTGCCCACGCCCGGGCAGACGGTGGGCCCGTTTTTTGCTTATGCGTTGCCCTTTGACAGGGACAGTGAACTGGTGCTGCCGGGGGTGGCGGGCAGTGTGCGGTTGCACGGGACGGTCCGGGACGGGGCCGGGGAGCCGGTGCCGGATGCGATGGTGGAGATCTGGCAGCCGGATGCGCAGGGCCGGGTGGTGGCGGAGTCGGGGTCCCGGGCGCGGGACGGGTACACGTTTACCGGGTGGGGCCGGGCGGCCACGGACCGGACCGGGGCGTACAGTTTTACCACTGTTGAGCCCGGGCCGGTGTCTGCGGGTGCGGCGGCGTTCATTGCCGTGGTGGTTTTTGCCCGCGGGTTGACGAACCGTTTGTTCACCCGGGTGTACCTGCCCGGGGACGAGGCGGCCCTGGCCGGGGATGCGTTGTTGTCGGCCCTGCCCGCGGACCGGCGCAACACGCTCCTCGCGGTCCGTGGGCCCGACGGCGCCCTGTCCTGGGACATCCGCCTCCAAGGCGAAAACGAAACCGTCTTCCTCGACTTCGAACCAACCACCG
>NZ_JAAMFN010000113.1 GCF_013376095.1 Arthrobacter sp. SDTb3-6
GCCGTTGTCGTCATCGACAACGCTGCCCGCACCGATTGCACGGTATGGGGAGGGATCCTGACCGAAGTCGCATCCCGCCGGGCCCTTGCCGGAACCGTCATCAACGGCGTGTGCCGCGACGTCGCCACCAGCCGCGAGCTTGACTACCCGCTCTTTACCCGCGGCCGGTTCATGCGCACAGGCAAGGACCGCGTGGAAGTGCCGGAAACGGGAGGTCCTGTCTCACTCGGGGACTTGCGCGTCCTGCCGGGAGACCTGCTGATCGGCGACGACGACGGGGTTGTCGTCGTCCCGCGCCCTCACGAGGCTGAGGTTCTCGAGGTCGCCCAGCGACTGCAGGCCGCCGAGGACCGCATCATTGACGCCGTTCGTGGCGGCGCATCACTGGAAGAAGCGCGCCTCGCCAACGGCTACCACCAGCTGCAGCGCGCGGGCTACCTCACCAACTGAGCCGTTCGACCATTGTCCAACCGATCCCTGGCAGAGCCGCTCGGGAACGGACGCTGAACTACCGATTCAAGGAGGAATCCGTGCAGCACACAATTCTTGAAAGAACAACGATCAAGCACCTGACCTTGCGCCTGGTCCCCTTTCTCTTTCTGCTTTTGCTTGTCAACTATCTCGACCGGGTCAACATCGGCTTCGCCGCCTTGCACATGAACGCCGATCTCCGACTAAGCGCAACAGCCTTCGGCTTCGGCGCCAGCGTCTTCTTCATCGGCTACGCCCTGTTTGAAGTCCCCAGCAACATCATCCTGCAACGCGTAGGCGCACGCATCTGGCTGGCCCGAATCATGATCAGCTGGGGCATCATCTCCGGCGCGATGGCATTTGTGCAGAGTGAGCAGTGGTTCATCATCCTACGATTCCTGCTCGGCGTGGCCGAGGGCGGATTCATGCCCGGCATCATCTTCTACCTCTCAGCCTGGTTCCCGCTCGCACACCGTTCACGGGCCAACTCCGGCGTCGTATCCGCCACCGCGGTGGCCTCAGTTGTCGGTGCCCCGTTGTCAGGGTTCCTCCTCACCTCGCCGCCGCAGCTCTTCGGGCTCGTCGGTTGGCAATGGATGTTCCTGCTTGAGGCAGCCCCTGCGGTCATCCTCGGGGTTGTGCTCCTTTTCGTTCTCCCGGAATCGCCTGCACGGGCCCGATGGCTTGCCTCTGACCAGCGCGAATGGCTGGTCTCGACGCTAAAGGCCGAGGACGACGCCAATCCAGCGGATGACCGCCTTTCGCTCTGGAAGGTCGCCCGCCTGCCGCGGGTATGGGTGCTCGCGGCGCTGTTC
>NZ_JAAMFN010000114.1 GCF_013376095.1 Arthrobacter sp. SDTb3-6
GGCGGCGCTGGCGGCGGGGCTGCTGGTCCTGTTGCCGGGGTTGCTGGTCCGGGTGGTCCGGGTGGTCCGGGTGGGGCGGGTGCCGGGGCGGGGGCGTGGGAGGGGTCCCCGGTGGTGGCGGCGCCGTTGGGGGTGGAGTTGGTTGCCCTTAGTGATGGGGGTGTGTTGGAGTGGGCGCGCAGTGTCGAGCAGCTTTCCCGGTGGGTGCAGGCCCTGCAGGTCCAGGCGGCCGGGGAACTGGACTCCCGGGCGAGGGAGGGCCGCTACCTGTGTGACGGGCAGGCCACGGGCATGGACGTGCTCAGTGATGTGCTCCATCTCAGCCGTGCCGAGGCCGGGCGCCGGCTGGGCCTGGCCGGGCATTTCCTGCCCGCCACGGACGCGCTCACCACCGTGGCCACGGAGCCGGACCAGCCGGTCCTGGCCGGGGCGTTCTTTGCCGGCACGACCAGCATCGAGCAGGCCCTGGTCGCCTCGCACTACACCGCCGACGCCGCCCACCTCACCCGTGCCGGGCGCACCACCGCGGAACTGGCCCGGGAGCTGGAAGGCACTATGACCACCCACGCCCAGGAACAGAACCCGGACTTCCTGCGCCGGCTGGGCACCCGCGCGATCACCCACATCGACCCCGACGGGGACACCCCCACCACCGGGGAACTGACCGCCAGGCAAGGCATCCGCTTCCACCGCGCCTACCGCGGGATGATCAGGATCAGCGGCTACACCACCATCCCCCAATACGAAAAAATCATGGCCACCATCGGCCACGCCACCCACCCCGGCCCCCACAAAGACATCAACACCATCCACCCCGACACCAACCACACCGGAACCACAGACAGCGCGAACACCAAGAACCCCGATGAGGACAGCACCGGCACCAGCCCCGGCACCGGCAATGGCAGCACCGGCGCGGACGGTACCGGTCTCGGTGCCGGGGTGCTGCCGGGCCAAACCACCCTGCTCGAACTACTCCACGCCACCCCCGGCACACCAGCCACCCCCGGGGGCCCGCACGGCCCCGGCCCCGACATGACCGCCCCGGACACGGCAGGCCCGGCCGGCACCATCCCGGACGGGGCGGACCCGGCCGGCACCATCCCGGGCATGCCGGTCCCGGGCGTGGCAGGCCCTGGCGGCTCCAATGCCCGCGGTACCGGTGCTGGAGGTTCCTGGCCCCCGGACCAGGGCCCCGCCCCGGCCTGGGCCCAACCACCTACCACCGCTCACACCACCAGCAATAACGGCACCACCACGCCC
>NZ_JAAMFN010000115.1 GCF_013376095.1 Arthrobacter sp. SDTb3-6
CGTCCGCACTCCGAGGACTCGATTTCCTCGTCCGTCCCGGTCTTTGACCGGCGGTCAAACGGTGGTGCAGCGCGTTATATCATGGCTCCCTGTGTGGGAGGCCGGGCCTCCAACAGGGCCGCCCTCTCCCTTGAACACTGCTTCGCGGCCCCGTACATTAAGGGAACACGGACGACGGCGTCCGTGGCCGTCACTGCGCTGACGGCCAGTGAAGGTCCCACGAAGGAACACAGCCATGGCCACAGGCACAGTCAAATGGTTCAACGCTGAGAAGGGCTTTGGCTTCATTGCCCCCGACGACGGGTCGGCAGACGCTTTCGTCCATTACAGCGCCATCGACACCGGCGGCTACCATTCCCTGGAGGAGAACCAAAAAGTGCAGTTCAATCCCGGCCAGGGTCCCAAGCGCCCCCAGGCCGAGAACGTCCACCCGTTGTGAGCGCCGTCCCCTTGCCGGTAATGGCGGCCTGCCCTTCCGGGCCGGCCCGTTGCGCGACCACCCCTTTGAAACCTGCCCTCAGAGTGGAACACGCTGATCCCACCCAAGCACGGCAGCCCGGTCGACCCGCCTGACGGGAGGCTGCCGCTGCCTGGTGTAGTGGAAAGTTGACAATTAAGCACCGCCCTCGTGGACGTCTTTCGGGAGGATCTTCATGACCACGTTGCCAGCCGGGAATCTGTCCGGGGGAATCGCCGACGCCGGGGTGCCGGCGTTAACCTGCACCCGATGTGGTACCAGCAACGACCTGGTCATCGAGGCCATCGAAGCCACCAGTCCCGCGCTCCCTGGCCAGGTCTCCCTCGAGTACTCATGTATGTCTTGCGGCTCCTTCTACGGCCATGACGCCAGCGTCCGGCAGGTGGCCGCCCTCCTCAACGCAGGCGCCACGGCACCGGGAGTCCTGCATTTCGGCCGCTACTTCATCCATTGCGGTGAACCGATGGAGGAAACCGGGGAGGGACTCTCATGCCTCAACGACCCCTGGGGCAGCGAAAGCGGCCTGCCTGCCACGATTTCGCTTCGAACCCGCCTGCTCAAGTGCCACTGCGGATTCCAGCTGGACGCGCCGCGATGAACCCTCCCCACAGTGCCACAGTCCCGACCGCGACACCTGGGATGTTTGTTCCGTCTCCACGTCTGGGACGCATGGCCGTGCACCGTGCGAAACGGGGCGCCGGCGGGGCCAGGTCGGCAAAGGTCTTCCGGGCACA
>NZ_JAAMFN010000116.1 GCF_013376095.1 Arthrobacter sp. SDTb3-6
GGTTTTGCTCGTGATGGCCCTCGGCATCCTCAGCGCCGTCAGTCCGATGGCCACGGACATGTATCTGGCCTCGATGCCACGGGTCACGGAGTTTTTCCAAACCTCGGCATCGGCGGTCCAGCTGACCCTGACCACCTACATGGTGGGCATGGCAGTCGGGCAGTTCCTGCTGGGTCCGGTTTCCGACATGGTTGGCCGGCACCGGTTGATGGTCGCGGGCAATGTGTTGTTCCTGGCCACCTGCATTGCCATCGTGTTTGCACCCAGCATTGGCGCGGTCATTGGCCTGCGCGCGGTCCAGGGCGTGTCCGGTGCGGCGGGGGTGGTGATTGCGCGCGCCGTGGTCTCGGACATCGCCTCAGACGGCCAGGCGGCGAAGCTTTTCTCGGTGCTGGCGACCATCACCTCCCTGGCCCCGGTGGTAGCACCCCTCTTCGGCGGGGTCATCGCCAGCGTCGCACCGTGGCAGGCAGTATTTTGGGCGCTCGCAGTATTTGGGCTGCTGATGCTGGCTGGTTCGGTGTTAGTGGTTCCGGAGACTTTGCCGGTGGAAAAGCGGCACCGGGGTGGGCTGGGCGGCGTCGTGGGCAACGCCTTGGCAGTCATGCGCACGCATTCATACATGGCCTACGTGATGACATTCGGTTTCACTTTCGGCGCGTTGTTCTCCTACATTTCAGCTTCATCCTTCGTCTTCCAGAACGTGCTGGGCTTCTCGGCGCTGGGCTACTCCGTGGTTTTCGCGGTGAACGCGGGAGGTGCAATTGTGGGCGCACTGATCAATACCAGGCTGGTGGACAAGGTGGCTCCCGCCACGATCCTCCGCACGGCGATCACGACGGCGTGCGTCGTCAACCTGGTGGGGCTCGGCCTGGTCTTGGGCGGCCTTACTGGCTGGCCCACTCTGGTGCACCTGTTCGTCAACCAGGCCTGCCTCGGCTTCATCATGGGCAACTCCGTGGCACTGGCCCAGGGCCGGGTCCCGGGGCGGGCCGGGGCAGGCTCGGCCGTCCTGGGAACCATCCAGTTCCTTTTCGGCGGGTTGGTGAGTCCGCTAACGGGGATCGCCGGGCAGCACAGCGCCGTGCCGATGGCCGTCTCGATGGCGGCCTGCTCGGCGCTTGCCCTGGCCGCCGTTTTGGCGGCGGGCCGGTTTGTCCGCCAGGAGACAGGGTCCCGCCCAGGCGAATAAACGCT
>NZ_JAAMFN010000117.1 GCF_013376095.1 Arthrobacter sp. SDTb3-6
GCATTGTCACCGCCACCGCTCCCTGCGGCATTGTCACCGCCACCGCCGCTGTTGCTGTTATTGCCGATGCGGGTGGTGCCGGTGGTGTCCTGGCCGGCGCTGCCGGCACTGCTGTTGCCGGTGCCGGTGCTGGTGGGGGTGGGGAGGGGTTGGCCCAGGAGGAGGGTGGCGGTGTCGGCGCGGAGTTGGGCCGGGGTGCGGTATTCGCCGGGGCCTTGCAGGGCGCGGGCCTGCCCGGTGCAGTACACGAGTGCGCCCTGGGCTGCCGGGGCCGGGATGTGCAGGGTCAGCCAGGCCATCCCGTCCCGTCCGGCCTCGACCCCGAGGGACCTCTTGCTGATTGCCTCCCGGGTGCGCACGGTCAGTGATTCCGGGTGGGTTCCTTCCCGCAGCCGGCGTGCCTTGGCCGCGAACCGGGCCCCGGTCGTGCCCGGGGCCACCGCAAGCAAGGCCGCTTCAAACGCGTCCACGTCCGCGGCCATGATGTCCTGGGTGCCGGCCAGGGTGCCGGTTTCATCCGGGATCGTGAACGCATGCCGCCACGACAATGTCCCGGCCCGCAGTGCCGCCATCACCTGCGGGCGGGCGCCCACCAGGTCCCGGGCCTGGGCGGCCAGGGCTTTCGCGGTGGTTTCCGGGAGGCACAACGTCACCGCGACCTCCGCGATCGCGCAAGGACTCCGCCACACCCGCCTGCCACCCGTCCAGGCCCACGGCCGCGGATTCGACCGCGGCCGCGGCCAGGTGCCGGTTCCGGCACGTCCGGGCCGAACGGTTCAACGGAGGGCAGGGTGAGGGCGGCAATGAGTGCCGCCGCCTCGTCCGTGGCGGGGGATCCCCCGTTGCCGGGGTCACCAACCGGCTCGTCCATACACCCGTTATGGATACTACCTACGCTAACTATCATAGATGTTGGTAGATGTGTTCTTTTTCTTTGGTGGGGCGGGTGCTCCGGCAGCCCTTCTGGGTTGTTCCTGCGACCCTTTCGGGGTGTACCGGCGGCCCTGCGCACGGACCGGCCCGTGCCCGGTACACCTCACCTGGCACGACCCCCGACGAAGCCCTCCCAACCGTTGCAACCAGACGTGGACGAAAACACAGGCCCGGTCGCGCGGGAGGGAACGAAAAAACACCCCCGGTTGCAACCGACGGCCGGGGAAAACACCCCCGGTTGCAACCG
>NZ_JAAMFN010000118.1 GCF_013376095.1 Arthrobacter sp. SDTb3-6
TGACCCGAACCACTACTACCCGATGACCGCCTACCTTGGGCTCGCCATCTCGATCAACACGATCACCTTCCAGACGGCCACCCAGCTGGACTTTTGCAACATCCAAAAAATGGCGACGGCCGCCGGCTTGAAGGAGGGTTCCACCAACAAGCCCTATAACGTGTCGAACATTTCCAACTTGATTGGCTCGGACAACGTGGCGCCAATTGACCTGGCCACGGCCTATGCCACCTTTGCCGCGGGCGGCATCCGGTGCGAGCCGATCGCCCTGACCTCAGTTACGGACTCCACGGGCAAGAGCTATCCGGTGCCCTCGGCGAACTGCCAGCGGACCATGTCCAAGGAAGTTGCTGCAGGTGTCACGTACGCCCTGCAGTACATGCTGGTGCACGGTTCCGGCTACGCCATTCCGCTCAACGACAAGGCCACAGCATTCGCCAAGACCGGAACGACGGACGGCAACGTCGAAACCTGGACCGTGGGTGCAAACTCAGGTATCGCCACGGCAGCCTGGTTCGGCAGCTACCAGGGCAACGGGCCGCAATGGGTGAACCAGGACATCACCATCAACGGTGTCTACTACCCGGGTATCGACGGCAACCAGCTGGCAGGCTCGAACTGGGCCGCGGTCATGAACGCTGCAGCAGGCAACCCGGCCTACCAGGTCAACCCGTTGACGAAGCCGCCGGCGAGCATGCTGAGCCAGACTGCACCGTTGATTGCGGGAACCAACGACCCCATGGCGGGGAGCGGTGTGCCGGTCCAGCAGCCGGATAGTGGCACCTCCACTGCGCAACCCCAGCCCCAGCCGAGCACGCAGGCTGTCCCGAACCCTCCTGCGACGACGAGTCCAACCACAACCGCACCGAAGCATGGACCCAAGTCCCAGCCGACCAAGAAGTGAGTGAGGCCCGAACGCGCACCGAATCCGGGACCATGGTTCGCCTGACAGGGAAGATGGTCCCCTCAAGACGGTGACATGCTAAGCGCGCTGACGCTCTCCGACCGACGGTTGCCAGGAGAGGGGACGCGCCTTGAGGCGGCAGGAAACGCTTCCTCGACGTTCCTTGGATGACAACAGAACGGCACCCCTCCTACGCCTGAACAGGCGTAGGAGGGGTGCCGTTCTGTTGTCATCTTCATGCATGAAACGAAGGTGG
>NZ_JAAMFN010000119.1 GCF_013376095.1 Arthrobacter sp. SDTb3-6
GGCAGGCTACGGAGCGGGCGTGAGCCAGCCGGCGCGGGCGCTGCCCCAGCCGGTCTCGCTGTCCCAGCCGGTGCCGACCTTCAAGGTGGTGTTCGCCGTGTTGAAGGAACGCACCGAGTAGGTGTACCCGTTGGACGCGTCGACGCCGTTCACGAAGTCGACGCGGATGTTGCCCGCATCAATGCCGGCACCGGTCACGTCGTGGAACCCGGCGGGATTGGCGTAAATCGCCGGATTGAGCAGGCCCAGGCCGTGCCCGCTGGCCTGGATCTTCAGCGCCGTCATGCCCGCAAACAACGGCGAAGCCAGGCTGGTCCCGCCAATGCGGTACGTGTCGTACAACGCGGTGCCGCCGAAGTCCTGCGTCTGCCCCACGAGCATGCCGGTGGTCGGGTCGGCGTCCATGGACACATCGGGCAGCGCGCGCCCGCCGTTCGGGCTGTGGATCCCGGCCGCGACCTGGTAGTCGGGCTCGGCGATGTTGGAGGAATAGCCGCCACCGCCGCCGTACAGGAACGGTACGGTCGGTGCCCAGGCTCCGCTGGCGAGGCCGTACTTGGTCGTCTGCCAGCCGGTCTCGCCCGTGATGCCGGTCGGTTCAATGGCGGTCGAGGTGCCGCCAACGCCGGTGACGTAGGGGTCGGAGGCCGGGTAGTCGGTCTGCGGCGTGCCCAGGGCGGCTGCTTCGTCGCCCCCGTCGCCCGAGGAGAAGACGTAGCTGATGCCTTCAACTGCACCCTGCAGGAAGGCCGTCTCGTAGGCCTGGAGCAATGCCGGCTTCACGACGTCGCCGAGTCCGCCCCATGAGTTCGTGACGATGGTTGCCACTCCCTCATCGTTGATGCGGCTGAAGGTGTCTAGCAGGTCGCGGTCCTGGCAGCTGGCGCCCGCGTAGTATCGGATGTTGGCGGCGGGCGCCATGGCGTGCACGGCCTGGACGTCGAGCGTTTCCTCGCCATACCAGCCGGACGCGCCGCACTGCTTCGGGGAGTTGTTGCTGTTGACCTGGGTGAAGGCCAGCGGCAGGCTCTGGGTGAACTGCCCCTTGGCGAACGGCTGGTCGCCGTTGTCGGCCGCGTAGCGGTTCGCGTCCGCCTCGACGGTGGGGGAGGCATAGGCGTCGGTGATGGC
>NZ_JAAMFN010000012.1 GCF_013376095.1 Arthrobacter sp. SDTb3-6
GAAACGAAGGCTGGGGCACCGCGCGGGCGGGAATCCTGCCCGCCGTTATGACATGTGGACAAAAGTCCGCCACAATTTGACTCTTTTGGACAGAACTGTCATTCTGATGCAATAAATAGCAGTGACCCTCGTCACGTTTGAACTATTTGGTCACCTGGAGCGAAGGAGCTGCCATGCCATTTTCTGCCGTCAACCCGGGGTCGACAGACATCACCCCCATATCGTTCCACCCGGTGCTCTGGATCGCTGCTGCGGCCGTCTTTGCCGTCATCATCCTGCAGTCCCTGATTTACCTTCGGGCCATCCGCAAGGCCGCGCCCGCCGCCAACCTCACGGACGGCCAGGTCACCAGCTCGGTCCGCCGCGGCGGCATCGCGGCCATCGGCCCTTCACTCGCCGTGGCGCTCGTGGCCATTTCCCTGCTGCCGCTGTTCAGCACTCCGGCCGTGCTGACCCGCATCGGCCTGGTCGGCTCAGCGGCCTTCGACGTCGCCGCCGCCGGCCTCGCCGCCCAGTCACAGGGCGCCGGGCTGGGCGGTCCGAGCTACACGCAAAAGGTCTTCGCGATCGGCTTCGCGGCCATGACCCTTGGCGGCCTGGTCTGGATGGTCACGGCGCTCATTCTCACCCCGATCCTCGCCAAGGGCGACAAGCGGCTGCGCAACGTCAACCCCGCCGTCATGACCGTGGTGCCGGGCGCGGCCATCCTCGCGGCGTTCTTCACCCTCGCCTTCGCCGAGACCACCAAGTCCGGCACCCACATCGTCACGGTGCTCGCCTCGGCGGCCGTGATGGGCCTGTGCCTGGCCGCGGCGAAATACTTCAAGAAGCCCTGGCTGCGTGAATGGGGTCTGGGCATCGCCATCCTCGTCTCCCTGGCCGTCGCCTACTTCCTCACCGCCAAGTAGCAGAACCGAAAGAGAAACCCCATGTCTTCCCAGACCAGCACCCTCGGCGGGCTCGCCCAGTTCGACCGCACCACCTCCATCTGGGGCCCGATCACGCTCGGGCTCGGATTCCTCATCTCCCTCGGGGCCGCCCTTTTCGTCGCCTTCGGCACAGGACTTGGCATCACGGCCGCTGAGGTGTGGAACGCCTTCAGCATCGTCTTTGCAACGTTCGGCATCATCGCCATTGTCGAACCCATCTCGTACTACCCGATCCTGGGGCGTTCCGCGATGTACCAGGCGTTCATGATCGGCAACATCGCCAACAAGCTGCTGCCGTCGGCGATCATCGCCCAGAGCGACCTCGGCGAGAAGCCGGGCACCCGCCGCGCCGAGCTCATCGCCGGCGCGGCCATCATCGGGGCCGCGTTCGTGCACCTGCTGTCGCTGGTGGTGTTCGTCGGCATCCTCGGCACCTGGCTCCTCGGGCTGCTGCCGCCGGGACTGATCAGCGTCGCCCGCCTCTACATCCTTGCTGCGGTGTTTGGCGCCGTGACCGTCCAGACCATCATTGCAATGAAGACCCTGCGCACCACCATCATCGCCGGCCTTGTCGCCGCCGTCGTGGTGTTCGGCGCCGTCCACGCCGCTCCGCAGCTCACCAACTATGCGACGGCTATTTCGGTGGTCTGCGCGATCCTCATCGCCTGGTTTGCCCGCAAGCGCGACACCGTCCAGCCGCCGGCCCCGGTGTCCGTCGGCCACTAGCACCCCCAACCCAGCACAGCCAACAGGAGAATCCACCATGCCAGGTACCGCAACCACCGTCGCCCTCGCCACGGGCATCAATGTCCCGGACAGTTTCCTCACCGAACACATCGAGATGTACAAGGCCTTCCACCGCACGCCCGAGCTCTCCTCCTGCGAACAGCGGACCGCGGAAACCATTGAGGCACGCCTGAGTGAACTCGGCATCGAGCACTTCCGCTGCGGCGGCACCGGCGTCGTCGGCCTGCTCAGGAACGGTGAGGGCCCGGTCATCGGATTCCGCGCCGACACCGACGGGCTCCCCATCGCCGAGGAGACCGGCCTCGACTACGCCAGCCGCTCAACGGGAACCTTGCCGGACGGTTCCAACGCCCCCACCATGCACGGCTGCGGCCACGACACCCACATCACCGCCGCACTCGCTGCCGCCGCGTACCTGGTGGACGCGCGCGAGACGTGGGCGGGAACGGTGGTGTTCCTCTTCCAGCCCGGCGAGGAAACCGCCAGCGGGGCCAGGGCCATGGTCGACGACGGGTTGTGGGACCGTGCGCCGCGCCCCGACGTGGTGCTGGCCCAGCACGTCATGCCGGCCGCAGGCGGCACGTTCTGGCTGCGCGCCGGCAACATGGCCAGCCTCGGAGATTCGCTGCGGGTCACCGTCCGGGGCCGCCAGGCGCACGGTTCACAGCCGGAGAAGTCCCGGGACCCGATTGTCGCCGCCGCGGCCATGGTCATGCGGCTGCAGACCGTCGTCTCCCGCGAAGTCGCGCCGATGACGCCGGCCGTGGTCACGGTCGGCACCTTCCACGCCGGCCTGAAGGAAAACATCATCCCCAAGACGGCCGAATTCACCCTGAACATCCGCACGCCGGAGCAGGAGGTCCGCAACACCGTCATTGCCGCCGTCCGCCGGATCATCTCAGCGGAGGCCGCGGCCTCCGGCATTGCCGAGCCGGAGATCACAGAAATCAACAGCTTCCCGCGCCTGTTCAACGACGCCGAAAACACCGCCCGTGCCACGCGCGCGCTCACGGCCGCATTCGGCCCCGACGCCGTCATCGACAGCGCCCTGGGCATGGGTTCGGAAGATGCTGGATGGCTGGGCGACGCCATCGACGTCCCGGTCGTTTTCTGGGCCTTCGGCGCCTTCCCCCGGGAGGCGTTCGCCAATGGCGCCGCACCGGCGGGCAACCACTCCCCGCACTTCGCCCCCGACGCCGGGCTTGCGGTCACGAACGGCACGGGCGCCGCACTTGCCGTGCTGCTCGACCACCTCGGCAAGTAGCCGCCGGGGCCGCCAGCGGCCCCGTGCCGCCGCCGGCCGACCCCGCATGGAATGATGCATCCATGGAATTAGACGAACTCGACCGGCAGATCACGGCGGCCCTGCTCCGCAACGGCAGGGCGCCCTGGCGGCTCATTGCGGACGTGCTGGGGCAGCAGGAACGGACCGTGGCCCGGCGCGGCAACCGGCTGCTGGCCTCGGGGAACGTCCGGGTCCAGTCATTCCCCAACCCGCTCGCCCTCGACAACGTGGACCTGTACATGCTCCGCGTCCGGGTTGAACCGGCGGCACTGCGGTCCATCGGCGCCTGGCTGGCCGGCCGCCCCGACACGCACTGGGTCTCCGGCCTGGCCGGATCCAGTGAGTGCATCGTGGAAATGTTTGCCCGGCCCGGGGACCTGGGGCAAATACTGTATGGCGAAGTGGCCGCACGCGACGGGGTGCGGGACTTCTCGCTTGAACCGGTCCTGGAGTACCACCGCACCGTCTCCGGCTGGGCCCCCGACCTGCTCACCGTTGATCAATATGACGCCCTATACGCAGCCGAGCAGCCCCAGCTCATCACGCGGTTCGCCGCCACCGACCGTGCCCGGATCGACGACACCAACCGCGCCATCATCGACCTGCTGCGCGCGAACGGGCGGTCCACGAATGAAGAGCTGGCCACAGCACTGTCAATCTCCAAGGCCACGGCCGGCCGGCGGGTTGAAGCACTCATCGCCTCCGGGGCCGTGACCATCCGCGCTGTCCTGGACGCGGCCATGCTCGGATACCCCGTCGAAGCCCTGCTGGAAATGGCGTGCACGGCGGCACAGCTGCCGGCCGTGGGACGGCACGTGGCCGGCCACCCGACAACGCGCTGGGCCGCCTCCGTGGGCGACCGGCTCCTGGTGCAGACGGCCGTGCCCACCCTTGGCCACCTCAAGGACGTCATCGCGGAGTTCGGCGCACTCGACGGCGTGCAACGGTTCACTTCCTCGCTCTACGTGGACATCTTCAAGCGCAGCACCGTTGTTTACATTGGTGGGCAGCTGCCGCCCGTAGCCGTGTGATTAAGCAGGTAGGTCGCAGTTGTTACAGTTTTTGCGGTGAAAACCCGCCGAAAACGGTAACAACTGCGACCTACCTGGTGAGGGGCTACTGCTCCTGCATCGGGATGCGGACGCCGCGCTCGGCGGCCACCTCGACGGCGCGTTCGTAGCCGGCGTCGACGTGGCGGATCACGCCCATGCCGGGGTCGTTGGTCAGCAGCCGCGAGAGCTTTTCCGCGGCCAGGGCGGAGCCGTCGGCGACGGACACCTGGCCGGCGTGGATGGAGCGGCCGATCCCAACGCCGCCGCCGTGGTGGATGGAGACCCAGGTGGCGCCCGAGGAGGTGTTGAGCAGGGCGTTGAGCAGCGGCCAGTCGGCGATCGCGTCGGAGCCGTCCTTCATGGCTTCGGTTTCGCGGTAGGGCGAGGCGACGGAGCCGGAGTCCAGGTGGTCGCGGCCAATGACGATCGGGGCCTTGACCTTGCCGGAGGCCACCAGCTCGTTGAACAGCACGCCGGCCTTGGCACGTTCGCCGTAGCCCAGCCAGCAGATGCGTGCCGGCAGGCCCTCGAACTCAACGTGCTCGGCGGCGGCGTCGAGCCAGCGGTGCAGGTGGGCGTTCTCGGGGAACAGCTCCTTCAGCGCCTCGTCGGTGACGCGGATGTCCTCCGGGTCGCCGGAGAGTGCCACCCAGCGGAACGGGCCCAGGCCCTCGCAGAACAGGGGGCGGATGTAGGCCGGGACAAAGCCGGGGAATTCAAAGGCCCGCTCATACCCGCCCTTGCGCGCCTCGTCGCGGATTGAGTTGCCGTAGTCGAACACCTCGGCGCCGGCATCCTGGAATTCCACCATGGCCTGGACGTGGCGGGCCATCGCGTTCTGGGACTTCTTGGTGAATCCCTCCGGGTCTGCCTCGGCCTCGGCAGCCCATTCCGCCACCGTGTATTCGGTGGGCAGGTAGGAGAGCGGATCGTGCGCGCTGGTCTGGTCGGTGACAATGTCCACCGTGAATTCCCCGGCCTTGTGGCGGCGCAGGATCTCCGGGAACACTTCGGCGGCATTGCCCACAACACCCACGGACAGCGGGGTCCTGGCTTCCTTGGCGGCCAGCACCTTCTCCAGTGCGGCATCCAGCGAGGGAGCCACCTCGTCCAGGTAACGCTTGCCCACGCGGCGCTGCAGGCGCTCCTCGGACACGTCCACGATCAGGCACGCGCCGCCGTTCAGGGTGACGGCCAGCGGCTGGGCCCCGCCCATGCCGCCGCAGCCGCCGGTCAGGGTCAGCGTGCCGGCCAGGGTTCCGCCGAAGCGCTTCTCGCCGATCGCGGCAAAGGTCTCAAAGGTGCCCTGCAGGATGCCCTGGGTGCCGATGTAGATCCAGGAGCCGGCCGTCATCTGGCCGTACATCATCAGGCCTTCGGCCTCGAGCTTGCGGAATTCGGGCCAGGTGGCCCAGTCCCCCACCAGGTTGGAGTTGGCCAGCAGCACGCGCGGGGCCCAGACGTTGGTGCGGAAAACACCGACGGGCTTGCCGGACTGCACGAGGAGGGTTTCGTCGTCGTCGAGCGTCTTCAGCGTGGCGACGATGGCGTCATAGGCCTCCCAGGATCGGGCGGCGCGGCCGGTCCCGCCGTAGACCACCAGGTCCTCGGGGCGCTCGGCAACCTCGGGGTCCAGGTTGTTCATGAGCATGCGCAGCGGCGCCTCGGTCTGCCACGACTTGGCCGAGAGCTCGGTGCCGCGGGCTGCGCGGATGGTGCGGGAGGGGTCATGCATCGTTGCCATGATGGTTTCCTTAGCTGTTGGTTCAAAATTCCGTGTGGGATTTCCCTTAGTTCCATCCAACCCCCGACGGCCCTGCGATCCTAGGCTTTCGACAGGCCAGGTGTCTGTGATCCAAGACAGTGCGGGCGCCCCGGGCGGAGGCCCTACACGAAGGCGGCAATCCCCGTTATCGCCCGGCCCGCCACGAGCGTGTTGATCTCATAGGTGCCCTCGTAGGTGTAGATCGCCTCGGCGTCGCAAAAGACCTTGGCCATCTCGTAGTCCACTGAAATGCCGTTCCCGCCCAGGATCCCGCGCCCCAGCGCAACGGTCTCGCGCATGCACTTGGTGACGAAGGCCTTGGCCAGCGCGGAATGTTCGTTGCGCGTGGTGCCTGCATCCTCCAGCTGCGCCAGCCGCACCATCATCCCCATCGAGGCCTGCGCGTTGGAGAGCATCGTGACCAGCTGCTCCTGGATGAGCTGGAAGCCGGCAATGGGCCTGCCGAACTGCCGGCGCTCCACGGCGTACTTGCGGGCCACGTCGAAGGCGGCCAGCTGCATGCCCACGACCTGCCAGCCCACCGTGGCACGGGTCGTCTTGAGCACCTTGTTGGTGTCGCGGAAGCTGTTGGCGCCCGCCAGCTTGTTGAAGTGGGGCACGACGACGTCCGCCAGGACAATGTCGGCATTCTGGACCGCGCGCAGGGCAATGCGGTTCTCGATCACGGTGGCGCTGAAGCCGGGCGAGGAGGTCTCCACCAGAAAGCCCTTGACCTGGCCGTCGGCGGTGTCCTTCGCCCACACCAGCACGTAGTCGGAGAAGGTGGAGTTGCCGATCCAGCGCTTTTCCCCGTTGAGGATCCAATGGTCCCCGTCGCGGACGGCGGTCGTGGTGGTGCCGCCGGCTACATCGGAGCCCGCCAACGGCTCGGTGATGGCAAAGACGCCGGTCTTCCGCAGCGCGTAGATGTCCGGCAGCCAGGCGGCCTTTTGTTCCTCGGAGGCCAGCAGTTCGATGGACCCGGTGAACAGCCCGTCATGGCCGCTGAAGAAGGTGCCGAAGGACGCATCCACCCGGTGGATGGCGGCCGTGACCATGCCGGCCAAAAGGTGCGAATGGCCCTGGCGGCGGACGGGGCTGACCATGTCCAGCTCCGCAACGCCCGGAATGAGGTGGACGGGGAATTCGCTGCGGCCCCAGTACTCGCGGGCAATGGGGCGCACGTTGGCCTCCATCCAGTCACGGATGGTGTTCAGGCGGGCCAGCTCATGGGCGGGGAGCAGGCGTTCAAAGTAAAGGAAGTCGGCGTCGGCGTAGGGCAGCTCGGCTGGCGAACTCATGGGTCTGTTCCTCCGAAAGGTTGGTTGGGGTGTCTTTTTCGAACATAGCCGCACGGCCGGGACGCGGATGGCGCGGATCACAGAAACCACTTCTTTGTCTGTGATCACAGACGTGATTCGTGAAGCCCATCTCGGCCCGGGCCCGGGCCGTGCTCAGATTAAGCAGGGCAATTCAACATCCCGCCACGTACTTCCCAGCTCCCAACAGAGGAACGCCATGTCAAGGATTGAAACAGTGAAAAAGTCGGGACCGGTGGTGGAGCGCCGCTCCATCGACTTCGTCCCGCACAGCGAACGCCACGGCCGGCCGTTTGGCCAGTTCACGCTGTGGTTCGGCGCCAACATGCAGATCACCGCCATCGTCACCGGCGCCCTCTCGGTGATCTTCGGCGCCGACGCCTTCTGGGGCATCATCGGCCTGTTCATCGGCAACCTGCTCGGCGGCACGGTCATGGCCCTGCACGCCGCCCAGGGGCCCAAGCTGGGCATGCCGCAGATGATCTCCAGCCGCGCCCAGTTCGGCGTTTTCGGCGCAGTCATCCCCCTGGTCCTGGTCATCGTCATGTACCTCGGCTTCGCGGCCACCGGCGCCGTCCTGGCCGGGCAGGCGGTGTCGGAGGTCATCCCCACCGGGCACCCCGCCGTCGGCGTCGTCATCTTCGGCGCGCTGACGGTGCTCGTGGCCACGCTGGGCTACAAGTACATCCACATGCTCGGCCGCCTCTCCACCATTGTGGGCGTCCTCGGCTTCACCTACCTGGCCGTCATGCTGTTCACCAAGCACGACGTCGGCGCCGTCATGGGGGTGGGCAGCTTCGCCTTCCCCACGTTCCTCCTGGCCATTTCCCTCAGCGCCGGCTGGCAGCTGACCTACGGCCCCTACGTGGCCGACTACTCCCGCTACCTGCCGGCCAAGACCAACGCCGGCAAGACGTTCTTCTCCTGCTTCGCCGGCGCCGTGCTGGGCTCCCAGTGGTCCATGACGCTCGGCGCCCTGTTTGCCGCCATTGCCATGCCCAAGGGCCATGGGTTCCTGGACGGGCAGGTGGCCTTCGTGGGCGAGCTGTCCGGCGGCGGGGCCATCGCCATCCTGATGTACATCGTGATCGTGGTGGGCAAGCTGACCGTCAACACGCTCAATGCCTACGGCGGATACATGACGATCCTGACGTCCGTGAGCGCGTTCACCCGCCAGCTGCGCTTCGCCCCGTGGGTGCGCTTTGCCTACGTGATCGGCTTCATCACCGTCTCGGTCATCATCGCCATTGCCGCCTCGGCGGACTTCATCGACAACTTCAAGAACTTCGTCCTGCTGCTGCTCATGGTCTTCATCCCGTGGAGCTCCATCAACCTGGTGGACTTCTGGCTGGTCTCCAAGGAAAAGGTCGACGTCCCGGCCCTGTACGACCCCAAGGGCCGCTACGGCGCCTGGAACGTCCCGGCACTGCTGACCTACCTGCTCGGCGTGGCGGTCCAGATCCCGTTCCTGGCCCAGACCATGTACACCGGCCCCATCACCCCGCTGCTGGGCGGCGCCGACATCTCCTGGCTCGTGGGCCTGGTGGTCACCGCCGCCGTCTACTACCCGGTGGCCCGCAGGTTCCAGCGCCCGCCGGCGGCCATGGTGTACCCGGAGGACCTCGACGCCGACCCGGTGGCAGTGACCTCCGCGTAGCACCAAGGCACCGGCCCGGGGGCACGACCCCGGCGCCATCGCAGCGGCCGCCACCACGGTGACGGCCGCTGCCGCGTCCGCGCAGAATGTTCGCACCGGTCCGATTTCCCGGCGGCCAGGCAGCGACCCCCTTGGTCCGAAAAACATCCTTGAAGGGACGCTGCGGCCGTGCCATGCTGGAGTTTTCCACGAGGAGGAATCATGCAACGGATCGTGCCCAACGTATGGTGCCAGGGCAACGCGGCGGAAGCCGGCGCGTTCTACTCCGCGGTGCTGCCGGAAACGTCGTCGGCGGTCACCATGAGCTACCCGATGGACGACCTGCCCGACTTCCAACGCGGCTATGCCGGCCGGCCCCTCATTGTGGATGTGACAGTGGGCAGCTACCAGATCCGCCTCATCAACGCCGGAAACGAATTCCGCCCAACACCTGCGCTGTCCTTCATCCTGAACGTGGATCCACGGCTCGTCGACGGCGGCGGGGACCAGGCACGCACCCGCATCCACAGCATCTAGGACGCCTTGGCCGACGGCGGCGAGGTGCGCATGCCCCTGGGCGCGTACCCGTTCAGCAAACTGTACGGCTGGGTCGAGGACCGATTCGGGGTCAACTGGCAGCTCATGCTGGCCGACCCGGGGGCAGAGCGGCGGCCGATGCTCATGCCACAGTTCCTTTTTACCGGCCCCGCCGCCCAGGCCCGGCAGGCGATCGACCTCTATACCGGCCTTCTCCCGGATTCGGGCACCGGCATGCTTGTGCCCCAACCGGCAGATCCGGACGCCGTCATGTTTGCCGAGTTCCGACTGGCCGGCCAATGGTTCTCCGCCATGGATGGCGGCACGGCCCACGACTTCACGTTCACCCCGGGGCTTTCACTGGAGGTCAACTGCGCAGGACAGGAGGAGATCGACGCCTTGTGGGAGGTGCTCTCCGCCGTGCCCGAGGCCGAGCAATGCGGCTGGTCGGTGGACCGGTTTGGCGTGAGCTGGCAGATCGTGCCGGACAACATGGGCGAGCTGATGCAAAAACCCGGCGCCTACCAGCGGATGCTGGACATGAAGAAAATCATCATCGCCGAACTGTGAGCGTCCGCGGCCACTGGGCCGGCCGCAACACCGGGGTGCCCGGTGTTTTTTCGCTGCCCCGGGGCGGCGTCAGCCGCTGGGCCGCAGCCGCCGCGAGATTTCCGCCGCGCAGCGCTTGACGTCCGGCAGCCACTGGTCGGCCAGGTCCTCCAGCTGCACGGTCCGCTCCGGCACAACGCCTTCCGCGGCATTGCGCGCGGCCGCGGCAGGGGACAACGCCGGCCGGTTGGCCACGGTGAGCGTCACGCTGGCCACGGCATAGCCGCTGCGGTCCACCACGGCCACGGCCAGGCTGGAGAAGCCGTCGGTGACCTCGTCCTGTTCCCAGGAGAATCCGCGCTCGCGGATGCGTTCGAGGATCTCGTTGAGCGCCTCCACGGAGTGGACGCCGTTCTCGTAGCGGGTGGGAAACGCCTCCGGTCCCGGGTACAGCGCGGCCAGCTGGGCGGCGGACATGGACGCGAGCATGGCCCGGCCACTGGCCGTCAGGTGGGCGGGGAGGCGGACGCCGGCGTCCGTGACCAGCTCACGCTGCCGCTTGGCCCGTTCCTCAATCACGTAGATGACCTCGCGCCCGTGCATGACGGCCAGGTGCGCGGTGCGCCGGGTGCGGGCCACGAGCTGGGCGATCGGGAACCGGGCGATGCGCTGCAGCGGCGCCTGGCGCGAGTAGCCGGTGCCGAGCTCGTGGGCGGTCACGCCGAGCGCATACTTGCGCTCCTCCGGCAGGTGCACCACAAAGCCGTCGTCCACGAGGGCCGCCAGCAGGTGGTAGGTCGTGGAGCGGGGCAGTTCCACATCGCGCGCAATGGCCGCAGCGCCCACAGGGCCGCCCTGGGAGGCAACGTAACGCAGCACGGAGAGGACGTTCTTGGCGGCAGGCACCTGCGCCGCGGGCTGTGGGGCGTTCATCCCACCATGGTAGCGCCGTCTGTGATCACAGACGCATTGACCGGCACCACCGTGTTCCGGGCCGCCTTTCGATGGTCGGATGGGGAGGACAGACTTCCGGCCCGCGCGCCGAACCACCGTTGCAAAGGACAGTGCCAGCCATGACCGCCACAGAGAACCGCTCCCCCGCCGCCGGGCCCGGGCACCCAGGCTCCCTTGAGGGCCTGCGCGTCCTGGACCTCTCCCGGGTGCTGGCCGGCCCGTTCTGCGCCATGATCCTGGCCGACCTCGGCGCGGAGGTGATCAAGGTGGAAAGCCCCGACGGCGACGACTCCCGCCATTTCGGCCCCTGGTACAACGGCGAATCCGCCTACTACCGCCTGTTCAACCGCAGCAAGTACGGGGTCACCATGGACCTTAAGGACGACGGAGGGCGCGGCCGACTGCTGGAGCTGGCACGGCGCTCCGACGTCCTCATCGAGAACTTCCGCCCGGGCGTCATGGACCGGCTCGGGCTGTCCGCCGAACACCTCATGGCGGAAAACCCGCGGCTGGTGATCGTCAGCATCACCGGTTTCGGCCAGGACGGGCCGCTGCAAAAGGCACCCGCCTACGACCTGATCGCCCAGGCCATGAGCGGACTCATGTCCATCACGGGCCTTCGGGGCGGGGATCCCACCCGTGTGGGCATCAGCATTGGCGACGTCATCCCGGGCCTTTACGGTGCCATCGCGGCACTGGCCGCCATCAACGAACGTCACCACACCGGCCGCGGCCAGCACATCGACGTGGCCATGCTGGACAGCCTCGTCTCGGTCCTGGAATCCGTGGGCATGCGCGCACTCCACGGCGGGAGGCCGGTGGCGTGCGGCAACGACCACGCCATGTCCACGCCGTTCAGCACCTATGCGACCGGGCGCGGTTCCATTGCCATTGCCATCGCGGGCGACCGGCTGTTCCCGCGCCTGACGGCGGCCCTGGACCGCCC
The DNA here is from genome assembly GCF_013376095.1 of Arthrobacter sp. SDTb3-6. GTDB lineage: Bacteria > Actinomycetota > Actinomycetes > Actinomycetales > Micrococcaceae > Specibacter. Next base: position 11,720 of record NZ_JAAMFN010000012.1, read on the forward strand.
GGAGTGGCTGGCGGACGAACGGTTCAGCGAGCAGACCCGCCGCAACGGATTCCCCGGTGAGTTCCGGGCCGCCCTCGAAGGTGCGCTGCAGTCATACACCGCCGAGGAGGCCATCGAGCTGCTCTCCGCCCACCACGTTCCGGTCTCGAAGGTGCACACGGTCAACGAAGCCCTCGAAAGTGAGCACGCGGCCCACCGCGGCGCCGTCGCCACGGAGTCCGACGGCTTCCGGACACTGGCGTCCCCCCTGCGCCTGAAGGGTTCCGTGGCGCCTTCGCCCGCACCCACCCTGGGCCAGCACAACGGCATGGTTGACCGATGGCTTTCCGGACCCGTGCGCACGGGCCGCTAAGGCACCGGGTCTCGACGCGCCCGGCCAGCGGGGACTCAACCGCCGAGCTTGGCCGCCGCCAGGTATGACCCGAGTGAATCGTCGGTGAGGGCCTTCGCAATGGCCGAGATGGCGGCGTCGTCCTTCAGGACGATTGACTGGCCGTCCGGGCTGGTCCCGGTGCCCAGCGTGGGGAGGGTGAAGGACACCACGTCCGGGCCGCGCACCGCGTACAGGCCCAGGGCCAGCGCGCCCACGGTGGCCGAATCCAGACCCTTGTCCACGCTGAGGTACGGGGAGGCCTGGTCCACCAGGCGCGTGGCCTTGACCGGGTTGGCCAGGGTTGCCGGGGCCAGGATGGTGTTCATGACGGCCTTGAGGAAGATCTGCTGGTCCTTGACGCGCTGGTAGTCGCCGTCGGCAAAGGCATGGCGCTCCCGCACGAACGCAAGTGCCTGGTCCCCGTTGAGCTTTTGCGGTCCCGCCTTGAACGTCATGCCCGTCGTGTAGGCCTTGAAGCCGACGGGCACGTTGACCTCCACCCCGCCCAAGGCATCGGTGATCGCCTTGAAGCCCTGAAAGTCCACGATCGCCACATGGTCGATCCGGTTCCTGAACAGCCCCTCGAGCGTCTGCACCACCAGCGGCACTCCCCCGTAGGACATGGCCGCGTTGATCTTGGCCTGCCCGTGCCCGGGAATGTCCACCCATGTGTCCCGCAGGATCGACATCAGGTAGACGTGCTTGCGGTCCGCCGGGATGTGCACCCACATCATGGTGTCCGAGCGCTGGTCCGAAGGCTGGCCCTCCTCGGACTGTTGAAGCGGGGCGGCGCGGGTGTCGCTGCCCAAGATCAGGATGTTCATGGCGTTCGACGCCGGGCCCTCCGTGGGCTTGACCGGCCGGGACGTCCCGCTGGGGAACGCCTGCGCGATCTTTTGCGTCTTGGTGTCATAGCTGTGGGCCAGGTTGAACACGAACAGGCCGGCAACCACCGCGGCCGCCACCAGGAGGGCCAGGAGGAACAGCAGCACGTTGCGTCCGGTTTTGCGTCGGTGCCGGGCAGGGACCGGCGCAGCCATGTGTTCGCTCATGGCAGCATCATCCCACCGCAAGGTGGCGAACGTGCCGTCAATGTGGATGGATGCCGCCCCGTTGTTGCCCGCCCGTGACATTTCCGGCGCGAATGCGGCCGGCGCTACCCGCCCGACCGGGCCACGGCCGGCAACCTCAGCAGTGTCACGTAGCATGCCGTCGCCAGGGCCCACAACGTCGCCATGATGAGGGAGCTGACATCCTCCCCGTAGTTGAGGAAGCTGCCGCCATTGAATCCGGCGCCGAGGACCAGGACGCCGGCCACAATGGTGAGTGCCAGATGGCTGCGCCGCCCAGCTCGGGCCGCCTGGACGACCAGGCCGATGGCGGTCAGCACCAGGACCACCCCCAGCCCGGCGTGCAGGGCGAGCCACACTCCGCCATGGGCCAGGGCCCAGGCGACGCCTGCCGTCACGCCGCCAAAGTATTCGACGGCGTTGGCACCGGGATGCACCTTGGGGACATGCACGAAGAGGTTCACCACCATCCCCAGCAGGTACTGCGCCAGCAGCAGCATGACCGCAAGGAAGGCACCCCGGCGCAACCCGCGCCCCCGCCGCGCCGCCGCGTCCTCGACCCTGCCCATGGTTTCATTATCCGCGCCTTTTACGGGCACCGTACAGTCTCCGGCGGGGGTTCCCAGTTTCCCGGGCTAGGCTTGATCCATGCGTTTGAAATCCCCGTCCTGGCGGTCCGCTGTGCCCTGTGCAGCCGCCGCCCTCCTGGTCCTGACCGGTTGTGCGCCGTCCGTGGGCGTGGCTGCCGCCACGGATTCCAACAACCCTGCCTGTGCCCCCATGATGGTTTCCCTGCCGGACACCCTGGCAGGCGCCCAGCGCCGCACCACCACCAGCCAGGCCACCGCCGCCTGGGGCAACCCGTCGCTGGTCATCTTGCGGTGTGGCGTCGAAGTTCCCGGGCCCACCACCGCCAGGTGCGTCGGGGTCAACGGCGTCGACTGGATCATCAAGGAAGGTGACCCGGACTGGACCATGACGACCTACGGGCGCAACCCCGCCGCCGAGGTGACCATCGACCCGAACAAGATCGCTTCCAGCTCCGTGCTGGCCGAACTCTCCAACGCAGCCGACAAGCTGCCGAAGGTGCGCGCGTGCGTGGGCCCGGCCGATGTGGAGAACCTCCCCAGCGCGAAGGCGGGCTAGAAGGCCTGCGTCCGGGCCGCGCCAAGTTTCCACAATGAGGTGGTCTCGCGTGAGCGGGCGTCGAAGAAGGGATCGTTGCGGTCCATGGAGCGCGGGTGTTTCGCCGGCGTGTCCAGCCTGTCCCTGATGACGAGCCCGGCCGCCTCGATCCAGTCCAGGAGCTCGTCGCGGGAGCGCAGGCCCAGGAGTTCGGCGAGGTCGGAGATGACCAGCCAGCCCTCGCCCCCGGGTTCCAGGTGGTCCGCCAGGCCGTTCAGGAAGGCCTTGAGCATGCGGCTCTTGGGATCATAGACGGCGTTGTCCAACAAAGTGTGGGGCGTCCCCGGCAGCCACGGCGGATTGCAGACAATCAAGGGCGCCCGGCCGGCGGGGAACATGTCGGCCAGCAGCGGCTCCACCCGGCCCGCCAGCCCCAGCAGTTCCAGGTTTTCCGCAGCGCACGCGATGGCCCGCGGCTCGCTGTCCGTGGCAATGACCCTTGCAACGCCCCGCCGGGCCAGGATGGCAGCCAGGACGCCGGTGCCCGTGCCAATGTCGAACGCCAGCTCCCGCGACGGCAGCCCGGCCTGCGCCACCAAATCCAGGTATTCGCTGCGGATGGGGGCAAACGTCCCATAGTGCGGATAAATCACGGCATCCAGGGCTTCGACAAACAACCCGTTCCGGCGCCATTCCCAGGCCCCGATGGCCCCGAGCACGTCCTGCAACGGCACCACCGCCGGCCCGGTGACGGGGCCGGCGGCGGCCAGCCAGGCCCCGGCAATGTCCGGGGCGCGGCGCAGTGCGACGGCGGGGCCCGCCTCCAGCGGCACCAGCAGCAGGCCGAGCACCCGGGCCCGCTGGGAGCGGGACTGGCGGTAGCGGTAGAACGCTTCGGCCACGGTTTCGCCGCGGTGCTTGTGCTTCCTGGTGCCGTCCGGCAGCCGGCGGGCCAGGGCGGAGAGCAGCTGGCGGGCGTTGTGGTAGTCGCCGGTCCACAGCATGGCCGTGCCCTGGGCAGCGAGGCGGTAGGCGTCGTCGGCGGTCAGGGCGTCATCAACGGCCACTACGGTCCTTGGCGCCTTGGCACCGTTGGCCGAGTGCCACAGCGCGGTGTGCTCCGCGCCGTCCCGCGTCCACGTGACCGTGGCGTGGGCGGCGGCTGTCGGTTCGGTGCTCATGCTGTGGGGCGCTCCTGGGGTTGGCTGGCTGGGATGGGTCTCGACGCACCCGGATTTCGAGACGCCCGATTTCGGCAGGCCCCGATTTCGGCGGGCCCGGACTTCGGCCGGCTCAGTCTCCGGGCACCGGGCTCAGCGCAGGCCGGTCTTCCGGGTCAGGGCCAGCTGCAGCAGTTCGTCGATCAGCTCCGGGTAGGACAGCCCCGAGGCGGCCCACATTTGCGGGTACATGGAACTCGGGGTAAAGCCGGGCATCGTGTTGATCTCGTTGATGACCAGCCCGCCGTCGGCCGTGTAAAAGAAGTCAACGCGGGAGAGCCCCTCGGCTTCGACGGCGTCAAAGGCGCGGGCCGCCTGCTCGCGGACGCGGGCGATGTCCGCCTCCGGCATGTCCGCCGGGCAGCTGAGGTTCACGGCGCCGCCCTGGACGTACTTGGCCTCAAAGTCGTAGAACCGGTGGTGCGCGCCGTCCACCATGGCGATCTCGCCCGGCAGGGAAACGCGCGGGGCATCGCTCCCCCGGCCTTCAAGGACGGCGATTTCAATTTCGCGGCCCACGATGCCGGCCTCGATGACCAGCTTGAGGTCGTGTTCCCGGGCGGCAAGGATCGCGGCGTCGAGCCCGTCCATGGAATCCACCTTGGAGATGCCCATGGAGGAGCCGGCCCGGGCCGGCTTGACGAAAACGGGGAAGCCCAGCGCGGCCACGCGCTCGCGCACACGCTCCGGGTTGACGGTCCAGTCACGGTCCGTCACGGCGACATATGGGCCCACCGTCAGCCCGGCCGCCGCAAACACCACCTTCATGAAGTGCTTGTCCATGCCGATCGCGGACGCCAGCACGCCGGCGCCCACATACCGGGTGTCGGAAAGTTCCAGCAGCCCCTGGATGGTGCCGTCCTCGCCCCACGGCCCGTGCAGCAGCGGGAACACCACGTCCACGGAGCCCAGTTCCTCGGGCACGCTGCACGACTCGGTCACCACCAGCTGGTGGCCGCCGCCCAGGTGGGCCAGCGAAACCGACCTGCCCCCGGCCGCCACCTCAGGCAGGCTGCCACCGGTCAGCGACCAGCCGGCGACGTCATCCCCGGCCAACACCCACTGGCCGCTTTTTGCAATGCCGATGGGAACGACGTCGTACTTGGTCCTGTCAATGGCGCCCAAAACGCCGGCAGCGGTGACGCAGCTGACGGCGTGCTCGCTGGAGCGCCCGCCAAACAGGATCGCCACCCGGATGCGGGCGGGCGCAGCTGTGGAAGGGGTTGTTGCTGGAGTGCTCACGCGTTAGTCGCCTTCGGATTTCAATTCGCGGGCCAGCAGCAGCGGCCCGAGGTCGTCGACAGTCAGTTTACCTTCCAGCACGGCAACCACCGCGTTGGTGATGGGCATGTCAACGCCCACCTTGGCGGCCAGGTCCTTCACGGCGCGGCCGGACTTGATGCCCTCGGCCGTCTGCGTCATGCGGTTGTTGACCTCATCCAGCGTCAGTCCCTCGCCCAACATGCGCCCGGCCGTGTGGTTGCGGCTCAGCGACGACGAACACGTGGCGACGAGGTCGCCGAGCCCGGCCAGCCCGGCCAGCGTCTCCGCCTTCCCGCCGAGTGCCAGCGCCAGCCGCGTGGTTTCCGCCAGGCCGCGCGTGATGACGGTGGCCTTGGTGTTGTCGCCGACCTTCTTGCCCTCGCAGATGCCCACGCACAGGGCAATCACGTTCTTGACGATCCCGCCAATCTCCACGCCCACCACATCGTCCACCGTGTACGGGCGGAAGTACGGCGGCGTGCACAGGGCCGCGACCCACTTGGCCGTGTTCTCCTCCGCGCACGCCACCACCGAGGCCGTGGGTTCCTGCCGGGCGATCTCCATGGCCAGGTTGGGCCCGGACACCACCACCACCCGGTCCTTGCTGAGGCCCAGTTCCTGTTCGATCACCTGGGACATCCGCTGGTCCGTTCCCAGCTCCAGCCCCTTCATCAGGCTCACGACGACGGCGTTCCCCGCCAGGTGCCCGGCCCACCCGCGCAGCTGCTCGCGCAGGGTTTGGGCGGGGACGGCCAGCACCACGAGCTCCGCGTCCTCGAGGACCTCCCCGACATCCGTGGAGGCGCTGATGTTCCCGGGCAGCTCCGTGGTGGAAAGGTAGCGGGGGTTGCGGTGCTGGCGGTTGACCTGCTCCACCACCTCCGGCCGGCGCCCCCACAACACTATTTTCCGGTCCGTGCCCTGCGCCGCATCGGCCATGACCTTGGCAAACGTGGTTCCCCAACTGCCGGCACCCAACACCGCGATTTTGGCCGGTGCCGTGCCATCCACGTAGCTCACCGGGCGTCCCCCGTTTCTGTTGTGCCGGCGTCGTTTTGCCCGGGAGCCGTATTTTCGGCCGGCTTGTTTTCGGCGGGCTTCGCCCCGCGCTCAACGAACCGGCCGTGCATGGACTGGTGGTGCGCGGCGGGGTCCCACCGCCCGCCCGGGGCCTTTTCGCCGCGCAGGCCCTCCAGGAGGGCGGTGATGTCGGCCATGATGACCTCGGTCATGGCTTCCAGCGTGGCCTTGTCGCCTGCCTGGCCGGCGAAGGCGCTGAGGTCGACGGGGTCGCCCACCACCACGCGCGTGTTTTTGCGCGGGAAGATCTTGAAGCCCTTGGCGTAGCGCGGGAACACTTCCTGGGCGCCCCAGTGCGCCACGGGGATGACCTTGGCGCCGGTGCCCAGGGCCAGCCGGGCAGCCCCGGTCCGGCCCTTCATCGGCCAGAGGCCGGGGTCGCGGGTGAGGGTGCCCTCGGGGTAGATGATCACGGCACCGCCGTCGGCCAGGACCTGCCTGGCGACGTCGAGCGACTTCCCGGCGCCCACACCGCTGCGCTCCACCGGGATCTGGCCCGAGCTCCTGAGGAGGGACCCGAGCAGGGGCGTGCGGAACAGCCCGTCCTTGGCCAGGAAGTGCGGCATGATGTTTTGGCTGTAGAGCATGTGGCCCACCACGATCGGGTCAATCTCCGTGCAGTGGTTGGGCACCACAATGAAGCCTTCACGGGCGGGCAGCTTCTCCAGCCCGCGCCATTCCTTGCCCGTGAGCCCATTCATGATGGGCAGGGCAATCCCGGCCATGAAGGCAAAAACCAGCCGCATGGACCACGACATGTTTTTCGGTTTGAACGGGCGTTTGGTTGTGCCCATCCCTAAACCAGCGCCTGTTTGGCGTCGTGGACGTCAAAGTCGGCGCCGAGCCCGTCCAGCTTGGCGGTGAAGCGTTCGTAGCCGCGGCTGATGATGTCGATCCCGGTCACCGTGGAGGTGCCCTGGGCTGCGAGCGCCGCGATCATGTGGCTGAAGCCGCCGCGGAGGTCCGGGATGTCAATGGTGGCGCCCTTGAGCGGGGTGGAGCCGGAGATGACGGCAGAGTGGATGAAGTTCCGCTGGCCAAAGCGGCACGGCACGCTGCCCAGGCATTCGCGGTGCAGCTGGATGTTCGCGCCCATGCGGGTCAGCGCCTTGGTGAAGCCGAAACGGTTTTCGTACACGGTCTCGTGCACGATCGACACGCCCTGGGCCTGCGTCAGCGCCACGACAAGCGGCTGCTGCCAGTCGGTCATGAAGCCGGGGTGCACATTGGTTTCCAGCACCAGCGGCTTCAGGTCGCCGCCGGGGTGGTAGAAGCGGATGCCGTCGTCCTGGATGTCCATGCCGCCGCCGATCTTGCGGAAGGTGTTCACGAACGTCATCATGTCCCGCTGCCTGGCGCCCTCGACGTAGATGTCGCCGCCGGTCACCAGCGCGGCCGAGGCCCAGGAGGCCGCCTCGTTGCGGTCCGGCAGGGCGGTGTGGACGTAGCCGGTGAGTTCCTTCACGCCTTCGATGCGGATGATGCGGTCCGCCTGGACGGCGATGATGGCGCCCATTTTTTGCAGGATGGCGATCAGGTCGATGATCTCCGGCTCGGTCGCCGCGCCGCTGAGCTCGGTGACGCCCTCGGCCCTCGTGGCGGATAGCAGGACCTGTTCCGTGGCACCCACGCTCGGGTAGGGCAGGGAGATCTTGGTGCCCTTCAGCCCGGTGGGGGCCGAAATGAGAATGCCGGTGCCGGTCTTGTCCACCACGGCGCCAAACTTGCGCAGCACATCCAGGTGGTAGTCGATGGGCCGGTCGCCGATCTTGCAGCCGCCCAGGTCGGGGATGAAGGCGTGGCCGATGGAGTGGATCAGCGGGCCGCAGAGCAGGATCGGGATGCGGGAGTCCCCGGCGTGGGTGTTGATTTCCGAGCTGGAGGCCTTCTTGGCGTTGGAAGGGTCCATGGTCAGGTCCCCCGTGACCGGATCCTTCACCACGGTGACACCGTGAATCTGCAGCAGCGACGTGACAACCTCCACGTCCTTGAGCTCGGGGACGTTGCGGAGCGTGGACGGGGCATTGCCCAGCAACGCCGCCACCATGGCCTTGGGCACCAGGTTCTTGGCACCGCGCACCTGCACCCGTCCCTTGAGCGGGACACCTCCACGGACCGTCAGAATCCTGCTCATGAATACACATCCTTTTGTACCAGTTCGACTCCCCCTCGGCGTTCCCCTTACCGCGGGAAGCCTCAACCAAGCATAGTTTCATCCGGGGGTATGCCGAAACGGCGCCACGGGCGCGTCCGGAAGGAGCGTCCGGCGTCACACCGTGGGCAGCTCAGGGCCCAAGCTCCGCGGTGCCGGGTTCGAACGCTTCCCACATGGCCGCATACAGCCCGTCCTGCACCATCAGTTCATGGTGCGTGCCGGACTCGGCGATCCGCCCGTGGGCCAGCACCACAATCCTGTCCGCCGCCCGCGCGGTTTGCAGCCGGTGCGCGATGACCACGGTGGTGCGGCCGCGTGCCAGCCGGTGCATGGCCGCCGTCACCTTCGCCTCCGTGGCCAGGTCCAGGTTGGAGGTGGCCTCGTCCAGCAGCAGGATGGCCGGGTCCACGAGCTCGGCCCGGGCCAGGGCAAGGAGCTGGCGCTGCCCGGCGGACAGCGAGCGCCCGCGCTCGGCCAGCTCGTGCCGGTAGCCGCCGTCGAGCCCGGCGATGAAATCATGCGCCCCCACGGCCCGGGCAGCGGCCTCCACCGCCTCGTCGCCGGCGCCGGGCCGGCCGTAGGCGATGTTGTCGCGGACGGTGCCGGTGAACAGGAAGGCCTCCTGTGGCACGTAGCCGAGCCGGTGGCGGTAGCCGGGCAGGTCAAGGCGGCGAAGCGCGGTGCCGTCCACGCGGACGTTGCCGGCCTGCGGATCGTAAAAGCGCAGCAGCAGCTTCATCACCGTTGACTTCCCGGCCCCGGTCTCGCCCACCAGGGCCACGGTCTCCCCCGGGGCGATGTCCAGGTTGAGCCCGCGGATCGCCTCCGGCGGCTTCACCGCATGGGCGTAGTCCGGGCGGAGGTTGCGTGGATCGGCGGGGCCGCGCAGCTCCCGGACGGCGCGGGGCGGTGCCGCCGGGTAGCTGAAGTGCACGCCCTCGAGGGACAGCGCCCCCGCGATGTCCACGCCCGCCACACCGGCGCCGCGGACCGGCACCGGCCCGGGGTCGTTGGGCGTCAGGGTTTCCAGCTTCATCAGTTCGGAGATCCGCAGCACCGACACGCGGGTCTGTTGCCAGGCGTCGAACACCTGCGAGAGCTGCTGGATGGGCGAGAAGAACATGTTGATGTAGAGCAGGAACGCGATCAGCGCCCCGGTGCTCAACGCCCCGGCCACCACCATGTTCGAGCCCACGCCCAGCACAATCGCCTCGGCCACGGCGGAGAGGAAGGCCACGAACGGGAAGTACAGGGCCACGAGCCGCTGCGCCGCCAGCCGGGAGGACAGGTACCGCTGACCCAGCGCCCGGAAGCGCCTGCCGGTGGCGTCCTCGTGCACGAAGGCCTGGGCTTCGCGCACGCCGGAGAGGCTTTCCTGGAAGTCTGCGTTCACCACGGCAATGCGTTCGCGTGACTGGTCGTACAGCCTGCCGGCCCGGCGCCGGAACATCACCGTGGCGATGGCCAGCGGCACCACCACGGCGAACACGCACAGGGCCAGTTCGGCGTTGAAGAGGACCAGGGCCGTCCCCACCCCGGCAAAGGTCACGAACGCCACCAGCGCCGAGAGCAGCCCGTTCTGGATCAACGACTCAAACTGGTCCACGTCGGTGGTCATGCGCGTCATGATGCGCCCGGCCATTTCCCGTTCGTAGTAGTCCAGGGACAGGCGCTGCAGCTGCGCCCAGATGCGCAGCCGGAGCGAGAGCATGACCCGTTGCGCGGTGCGCCCGGTGATGAACGTTTCGCCAATTTCAATGAACAGGTCCGCCAGCGTGGCCACCAGGTAGATGGCCGACGCCGCGACGAGGACGGCCGCCACGCCCCGGTTGACGCCCTGGTCGATGCCGGTGCGCACCAGGACCGGCCCCACCAGGGAGGCAACGGCGTCGAGCACCACCAACAGCAGGCCCAGCAGCAGCGGCCGGCGGAATTCACCCATGAGCCGCCACAGGCTGAACCTGGGATCCGGCCGGGTCTCCCGCGCCAGGTCCGGCACCGCCGAGTCCTTGACGGGCCGCAGCGCCGCCACCCGCGCCAGCAGTTCCGGCGTGGGTGCCAGGCTCCGCCGCCAGCCCCCACCGCCGCCGCGGCCCAGCCCGCCGCCCAGGCTTGGGGCGCCGATCGACCGGACCGAGCGCGTCTTCTCCGGGGCCGGGGCCGTGCCCCACGCCGCGGCCGTCACGCCGCGCAGTTCGGGCACGACGCCGGCCGGGTCGCCCTGCGCTGCCGTCTCGAGTTCGGCCAGGCCTGTCAGCAGCGTGCGGTACAGCGCGCTCGATTCCTGCAGTTCGTCGTGCGTGCCTGCCGCCGTGATGCGCCCGCCGTCGAACACCACAATGCGGTCGGCCAGGTGCAGCGAGGAGAGCCGGTGCGCCACGAGCAGCACCGTCATGCCGCCGGTGGATTCACGCAGCCCGGCGTGGATGGCTTCCTCGGTGCGGGCATCCACGGCGCTGGTGGCGTCGTCGAGGATCAGGATCCGCGGCCCGGCCAGGAGCGCGCGGGCCAGCGCGATCCGCTGCCGCTGCCCGCCGGAGAGGACCAGGCCGCGCTCGCCCACCATGGTGTCGTAGCCGGCCGGCAGCCCCTCGATGAACCCGTGGGCCTGGCAGGTGCGCGCCGCCGCCTCGATCTGCTCGTCGGTCGCGTCGGGGCTGCCATAGGCGATGTTGGCCCGGACCGTGTCGGAGAACAGGAAGCTTTCCTCAAAGACCGTGCCGATCCGGCGGCGCAGCGAATGCAGCGTGAGCCCCCGGACGTCCTGCCCGTCCACGAGCACCTGCCCGGAGGCGGGGTCGTAAAAGCGCGGGACCAGCAGGGTGGCGGTTGATTTTCCGCTGCCGCTGGCACCCACCAGGGCCACCCGCTCACCCGGGGCCACGCTTAAGGTGACCCCGTCCAGCACGGGACGGGAGCCGGCGTCGTACGTGAAACGCACATCGCGGAACTCGATGGCGCCGCGGAGGTCCGGGACGGCGCGGGCGTCCGGGGCGTCGGCAATGCCTGGGCGCAGGTCCAGCAGCTGGAAGATCCGCTCCACGCCGGCACGCGCCTGCTGGCCGATGGTCAACAGGCCCGCGAGCTGGCGGGCGGGCGCCATGAGCTGGGCGACGTAGGTGGAAAATGCGAGGAACGTGCCGAGGGTGATCTGCTGGTGCAGGACCATGAAGCCGCCGGCCGCCAGCACGGCCACCTGGCCCAGGGACGGGATGGCCTGCAGGAGCGGCTGGTAGCGGGCCTGCAGCCGGGTGGCGCGCATCTGTGAGCCGTACAGGGTGCCGGCGGCGCGCGCCATGCGGTCGATCTCATGCCGTTCCTGGCCGAACGCCTTGACCACCCGCACGCCGTTGACGGCCTCGTCGACGATTTGCGCGACGTCGCCCTCGCGCTGCTGCGCATCCCAGGTGGCCGGGAAGATCCGCCAGCGCATGCGGTAGGAGACCACCAGGAGCGCCGGCGCCATGACCAGGCTGATGATGGCCAGCACGGGCGAGAGGTACAGCATCACGCCCATGGACAGCAGCAACATCAGCAGGTTCCCGCTCATGATGGGCAGGAAGGCAAGCAGGCCCTGGACCAGGGCGGTGTCCGAGTTGGCGCGGCCCACAAGCTGGCCCGTGGGCATCGTGTCCAGATGCGTGGCGTCCATGGACTGCAGGTGCGCCTGCATGTCATTGCGGAGGTCGTACTGGACGTTCAGGGCCACGCGGCCGCCCCGGTAGCGGCGGATGTAGGAAAAGCCGAACGTCGCCGCCGCGAGCCCGATCAGCAGCACCAGCCACGACAGCAGCGGGGAGCTGCGCGTCAGGATCACATTGTCCACGATCTGCCGGGTGACCAGCGGCACCACCGTCTGGCAGGCGCTGCCGATCACGGCCGCGGAAACCGCCAGCACCATGTCCAGCTTGTGGCGGAGCAGGTAGCCCCAGAGCCGGCGGATCCAGCCGGGTGAGGTCTTCGGCCGTGGCCGGTTTTGGTCCGGGTTGTGGCCGCCGTCCGGGTTGTGGCCGTGTTTCGGGTTCCGGCCTGGCGTCGGACTGGCGCCGGCCGGGCGTTCGGCACCGTCTCCGTGCGGGCCCCGGTCCCGTACCTGGGTCACGGTGCGGCCTTTGCAGCCGGCGCGGGATTTCCGGCGCGCGCGGGGTTTCTTGCCGGCGCGGGCTTTCCGGCAGGGGCCGGCTTTGCGGCAGGCACAGCCGTCTTGCGGTGCCCGGCATAAACCCTGCTGACGGCGTCGTTAAGCAGGCCCATGGTGTCGAGGAGCTGTTCGGGGTGGCCGCTCGCGTCGGCAATTTCGCGCAGGGCGGCGGCCATGGACCCGTCGGCGCGGGCGAGCGCCGCCCAGCCTTCCCCCGTTAGTTGCAGGGCGGCCGCCCGCTGGTCGCCCGCCACGTCGACGCGCACCAGCAGGCCGCGCCCGGCCAGGGCGGCCACGGCGGCACTGACCGCGGGCCGGCCCAGTGCCAGTCGCGCGGCCACCCGGGAGGCAATTTCCTCGCCTGCGGACAACGCCGCGAGGATGCGGTAGTGCGGCAGGCTCAGCTCCGAGAGCGAGCGCTCCAACAGCCTGGACACCCGCACCACGGCCCGCACCGCCGCGACTGCCGCATCGGGGCCACCCTTGATTTCAAGCTCTTCCGCCATCCCTCAAGCGTAGGCACTTTGTTCGGGCATCGAACCATTTTTTGGCTGTGAATTTGCCGGGAACGCCCGGCGGCCGGGACGGTGCCCAAAAGGCGCACCGTGGCCCATCGGCGGGCACTTTCGATGGTTCAGGTAAAGCGGGCCAGGCAGCTTCCAGCCCGCAGGAGCTGCACCGCCGAATCCGGGCGCGGGGCCCAGCCCGCAGGAGTTGCACCGCCGCGGCCGTACTGACAGTGCCCTGGGCAGGTCCCACTGGGCACCTGGCTCCCGAACGTACACTTCTGGCGGCCAACTCGTGGAGTTGGCCGCCAGAAGTGTACGGTCGAACGCCGATCCCGCCCGGTGCCGGCGTCAACCCGCCACGGCTGTCCTGCCGACGGCGTGGAGCCGGCCCGAGCCCGGGTGCTGCGGGGCCGGAAGTCAGCTCTTGGCAGGCAGCGTGGTCGGCTTGAAGGACGGCCGGGTTGCCTCGAAGGCCGTGATGGCCGGTTCGTCGCGCAGTGTCAGGCCGATGTCGTCCAGGCCCTCGAGCAGGCGCCAGCGGGTGTAGTCGTCGATCTGGAACGGTGCCACAACGGAGCCGGCCGTGACCATCTTGGCCACCAGGTCAACGGTGACTTCGGTGCCCGGGGCATGCTCGAGGACCTTCCAGATCAGCTCGATGTCGTCCTGGGCCACCTCGGCCGCCACCAGGCCCTGCTTGCCGGAGTTGCCGCGGAAGATGTCGGCAAAGCGGGAGGACAGCACGGCCTTGAAGCCGTAGTCCTTCAGCGCCCAGACGGCGTGCTCACGGGAGGAACCGGTGCCGAAGTCCGCGCCGGCCACCAGCACGGATCCGGCGTTGAACGGCTCCTGGTTGAGGATGAACTCCGGGTTCTTGCGCCAGCTGGCGAAAAGCGCGTCCTCGAAGCCCGTGCGGGTGATGCGCTTTAGGTAGACGGCGGGGATGATCTGGTCGGTGTCGACGTTGCTCTGGCGCAGCGGAACACCAATGCCGGTGTGGGTGGAGAACTTTTCCATGGATGAGCTCCTTACGCTACGTTGCTGGCGGATGTGGACGCGGAAGCGGCAGGCTCAAGGTCCGACGGCGAGCTCAGCGTGCCGCGTACCGCAGTGGCGGCCGCGACGACGGGCGAGACCAGGTGGGTGCGCCCGCCCTTGCCCTGCCGGCCCTCGAAGTTGCGGTTGGACGTGGACGCGCAGCGCTCGCCCGGCTCCAGCTGGTCCGGGTTCATGCCCAGGCACATGGAGCAGCCGGCGAAGCGCCATTCGGCTCCGAAGTCCAGGAACACCTGGTCCAGGCCCTCCGCCTCGGCCTCCAGGCGGACGCGGGCCGAGCCCGGGACCACCATCATGCGCACGTTGGGGTCCTTTTCGCGGCCGCGGATGATGTCCGCCGCCGCGCGCAGGTCTTCGATGCGCGAGTTGGTGCACGAGCCCAGGAAGACGGTGTCCACGCGGATGTCCTTCATGGGCGTGCCGGCCTCGAGGTCCATGTAGGCCAGGGCGCGCTCGGCGGCCGCCTTTGCGTTCTCGTCGCCGAAGGACTCGGGTGAGGGAACGGCGTCGTTCAGGGAAACGCCCTGGCCGGGGTTGGTGCCCCAGGTGACAAACGGTTCCAGCCTGTTGGCGTCCAGGAACACCTCGGCGTCAAACTCGGCGTCGCCCTCGGTGGCCAGCGACTTCCAGTACTCGACGGCGGCATCCCAATCGGCGCCGGCCGGTGCGTGGGGGCGGCCCTTGAGGAACTCAAAGGTGGTTTCATCGGGGGCGATCATGCCGGCGCGGGCACCGGCCTCGATGGACATGTTGCAGATGGTCATGCGGGCGTCCATGGACAGGGCGCGGATGGCCGAGCCGCGGTATTCCAGGACGTAGCCCTGCCCGCCGCCGGTGCCGATCTTGGCGATGATCGCCAGGATGATGTCCTTGGAGCTGACGCCGGGGCGCAGGGTGCCCTCGACGTTGACGGCCATGGTCTTGAACGGTTTCAGCGGCAGGGTCTGGGTGGCCATGACGTGCTCCACCTCGGAGGTGCCGATGCCGAAGGCGAGCGCGCCGACGGCCCCGTGCGTGGAGGTGTGGGAGTCGCCGCAGACCACTGTCATGCCCGGCTGGGTCAGCCCAAGCTGCGGGCCGACCACGTGGACGATGCCCTGTTCGGCGTCCCCCAGGGAGTGCAGCCGGACGCCGAATTCCTTGCAGTTGTTGCGCAGCGTCTGGATCTGGGTGCGGCTGGTCAGGTCTGCGATGGGCTTGTCGATGGCCAGCGTGGGGGTGTTGTGGTCCTCGGTGGCGATGGTCAGGTCCGGGCGGCGCAGCGGGCGGCCGGCCAGGCGCAGCCCCTCAAAGGCCTGCGGGGAGGTGACCTCGTGGACGAGGTGGAGGTCGATGTAAAGGAGGTCCGGCTGGGCGGCGTCGCCCGCACCCTCGCCCTGCTTGACCACGTGGTCCCGCCAAACTTTTTCCGCCAGCGTCTTCGCAGCCCTGCGCGGGGCCGACGGCGTCTGTGCTGAGCCTTGTGCATCGGGTGTGGTTGCCTCGGTCACGGCCAGCTCCCTTCCTCGGTTGGGCCCGTCCCGCCCATGGAATCTGCAGGCGTGGACAGTGCTCGGTGGTTTGTATGTTTCCACTGTCGCAGCGTTGCCCGTGCGGATGCCAGCCCGCCGATTTGCATCTCACATGCTGAGACGTCAATATCATTACATGGACAATTCTAGCGGCGTTGGCGTCATCGATAAAGCAGCCCTGGTGCTTGATGCACTGGAGGCCGGCCCCACCACCCTGGCGCAGCTGGTCGCGGCCACCGGCCTGGCCCGCCCCACCGTGCACAGGCTGGCGCTGGCACTGGTGCACCACCGGCTGGTCAGCCGTGACATGCAGGGCCGCTTTGTGCTGGGCAGCCGGCTCGTGGAGCTGGCGTCCGCGGCCGGCGAGGACCGGCTCATTGCCGCCGCCGGCCCCGTCCTGCTGCAGCTGCGCGACTCCACCGGCGAGAGCGCACAGATCTTCCGCCGCCAGGGCGACTCCCGCGTGTGCGTGGCCTCCGCCGAGCGCCCCATCGGCCTGCGCGACACCATCCCCGTGGGCACGCAGCTGACCATGAAGGCCGGCTCGGCCGCACAGGTACTGCTCGCCTGGGAGGACCACGAACGCCTGCTCGAGGGCCTGCACAACGCCCGTTTCACCCCCACCGTGCTGGCCGGCGTACGACGCCGTGGGTGGGGCCAGAGCCTGGGCGAACGTGAGCCCGGGGTCGCCTCGGTCTCCGCCCCGGTGCGTGGCCCGTCCGGCCGCGTGATCGCCGCCGTCTCGATTTCCGGACCCATTGAACGCCTCACCCGCCAGCCCGGGCGACTGCACGCCGAGGTGGTCTGCAATGCTTCCCGCATCCTGACCGAAGCCCTGCGCAAGAGCGCCGAATAGTCCGCACCGCGGGCCGCACCAGCCCCGCGGCGGAGTCCGATCCGCGGTCCGTGGCGCCTTCCCACCGGCCCCGGAAGCGACCCATTGATCCTTGGTGCGATCAAGCGTAGAACGGAAGTGTAGGAAAGGTTGAACCTTGAAGTCACACAAAAGGCAACCTGAATAGTAGGAGGATGAGATCCATGAAGGCTTGGACTCGTTGGCAGGACTGGGTAACGCTCGGCGCGGGTGTTGTTGCCGCATTTGCCGCATTTTCCAGCATGTCGTCGGTGGCAGGCGCCAGCGCATTGATGGTCCTTGGAGCGGCGATGGTCATTGCCGCACTGATCAGCCTGGCAATGCCTGACCTGGTAGTGATGGAGTACGTCAAGGTGGCCCTGGGGCTGCTGATGATTGTTTCACCGTGGATGTTCGGCTTCGCGGCCGTCTCCGGGACGGCAACCACGGCATGGACCCTTGGCCTCATCTCCTTGGCCGCTTCCCTATGGGCTGCCCCGCTGAGCGTGGAGGCCCGCCAGCACACGCACCACCACACCCCCACCGGGGCATAGCGGAAACCCGGCTGCGCCCAGCGCAGCCGCCGCCAGATTGATTTGATTCAGGAGCCCGGTGTGGCTCCTGAACCATTTTTGCCCCTGAAACCGTTGCCGGGAAACCGCTTCCGTTCAGGCACGGGCACGCCCGGGGCCGAGAGGAGCCGGCCATGCAAACCATTGGCCGCACCATATTTGCGGCCGTCATGGCCGCCGGCCTCATGGCCGGCACGGCCGGATGCACCGCCGTCACCACCCACAACAACGCATCGGCCCCGCCATCCGGGGCGACGGCCCCCGCGCCGTCAAGTCCGGCGTCAGGCCCGCCGTCAGCGTCGGCGCCGGCAACCGGGACCGGGAGCGGTCCAGCCAACGAGGGCCTGCCGGCCGTGCCGGCCATTGTCCAGAAGATTGAACCGGCGGTCGTCACCATCCAAACGCAGGTCGGCCTCGGCAGCGGGGTGGTTTATCGCAGCGACGGCACCATTGTCACCGACGCCCACGTGGTTGAGGACTCGCAGAAGCAACCGTTCACCACCGTCCAGGTGCAGTTCGCGGACGGCAAGCAGGCGTCCGCCCGGGTGCTCGGTGTGGACAACGTGGACGACGTCGCCGTGATCCGCGCCGACCGCACGGGACTGCCGGTGCCCACGTTCGCGTCAACGCCGCCGGTGGTTGGCTCCCTGTGCGTGGTCATCGGCAGCCCGCTGGGTCTGGACAACACCGTGACGGCCGGGATCATCTCCGGGCTGCACCGTGACATCCCGCCGTCGTCCGAGGCACCCGAAGGCATGATCAACCTCATCCAGACCGACGCACCCATTTCGCCCGGCAATTCCGGGGGCGCGGTCAGCAACGGGCAGGCCCAGGTCATCGGCCTGTCCGAGGCCTACCTGCCGCCAAGCTCCGGGGCCGTGGCGATCGGCTTTGTCACCCCGGCCTCCACCGTCACCGTGGTGGCGGACCAGCTGCTGAAGAACGGCACGGTGAAGCACGCCTTCCTCGGCGTCAGCCTCAGCGACATCTCCCCCCAAACCGCACAGGAATTCAGGCTGCCAACGACGAACGGAGCCCTGGTCATCAATGTCGCCTCCGGCGGCCCGGCCGCCGCGGCCGGCATGAAACCCGGGGACGTCATCACCCGCGTGGGCAGCACCCCGGTCAACGACGTCACGGACCTCGTGGCGGCCCTGCGCGCCGACTCGCCGGGCCAGCGGATCAACGTCACCGTGCAGCGTGGCAGCACCACCACAACGCTGGAGGTGACGCTCGGCAACACGCCCGCCGCGACACAGTAGCGGCCCGTTCCACCCCGGCCGCCCCACCTGGGGTGGCCGGGACGGTAGGGTTTTTGCCATGAGCAACTACGCGGTGTTCCTGCGCGGCATCAACGTCGGCGGCATCAACATCAAGATGGCCGATCTCCGCCTGGCACTGGAGCCCCTGCCCGTCACGGGCGTGAAGACGCTGCTCGCCTCCGGCAACTTCGTGTGCGCAGCCGAGGCCACGGCACCGGAGCTGAAGGACCTGGTGGAGGTGTGCCTGCGCGACCGCTTCGGCTACGACGCCCGGGTGGTGGTCCTCGACCGCGACCGCCTGGCGGCCATCATCGAGGCCTGTCCCTTCCCGCCGGACAACAAGGCCCGGCACAGCTACGTCACGCTCTCCTCCGACCCTGCCATCCTCGACGAGCTGGAAACGCTGGGAGGCGGGCTCGCCGGCGTCGAACTGGCCAGGCTCTCGCCCGAGGCACTCGCCTGGCCGGCACCCGTCGGAGGCACCCTCGACTCGCCGTTCAGCAAGCTGACCGCCAAGGCAAAAAACAAAAGCACGACGACGACCCGCAACCTGCGCACGCTCCTCAAGTGCCGCGACGCGCTGGGGTAGGGGCCAGACAGGCCCGGCCCCCGTGCACCCTGTCACCGGGCCGCGTTGAGGGCTTCCTGGAACCTGGCGTAACGCGCTGTTTCGGCTTCCACGGGGCCCACCACGAGTGACTGCGCCACATCGGCAATGCCGCCGCGCAACCGGCGCCGTGCGAAGGCAGCCCGGCCCCGGGCACCCGCTGCGGACAGGAACTTGGACGTCACGGCCAGGAGGATGCCCGCCACCACGCCGGCGGCAACCATGAGGGTGGGCAGCGGCCAGCCCTGCTCACGCGGAACCTCAGGGACCGGCAGCTGGAAATAGCCCAGGGCCGCCAGCACGCCCAGCCACACGAGTCCGCCCACAGCCACCAGCAGGGCCAGCCACTGGACAACCGAAAACACCGGCCACCACCAGGCCCGCTTGGTGGCATTCAGGTCTGCGGAGGCCACGGCCTGGTCCAGCGCGTCGGGCAGCGCCTCGCGGTTGCTGCGCGCGGCCGCCCGGATCGACGCGCGCCAGGGCCCGGCAGCGCCGTCGCTGGCCGCGTCGGCAAAGTCGCGCACGGCCGAATCGAGCCGGGCCTGTCCCGCCGCACCTGCCGGCGGCAGCGATGTCCGGTTCACCTCGGCGGGCCCTTCCCGGCGCAGTCCCAGGCGGCGCAGCGGGTCCTTGCGGAACCGGGACATCCACCGCGTCACGGGCCAGCCTGTCCGCCTCACGGCCTCCAGCCGGTAGGAGGTGCGCACGGCGGACACCACCGTGTCCACATGGGCGGCATCCGCCAGCCCGGCCGCCAGGGCCGTGCGGTCCTGCTGGCGGACCCCGGCGGCCACACCGGCACCGGCCGCCTGTTCCAGGTGGCCCGCCGCGACGGCAACGTCCGCTGCCAGCCGGGCGGACTGTGCCTGCTTCGCCTTCACGACGGCGGCCACCTCGCGGCGCAGCCGGTCCACGCCCTCGCCGGTCACCGCGGAAACGCCCAGCACCGAGACCTTTCCCAGGCCGTCGCGGTCCAGGATGGAGGACAGCGATGCCACCACCGGCTTCACCTCGGACGACGCGAGGCGGTCCACCTGGTTCAGCACCACCAGCGTGACGGCGGTGTGCGCGGAAAACGGCCGGATGAAGTCGTTGTGGATCGCGGCGTCGGCGTACTTTTGCGGGTCGACCACCCAGACCAGCACGTCCACCTGCCCGGCCAGCCGCTCGGCGGTTTCGCGGTGGCCGCGGTGCACGGAATCAAAGTCGGGCAGGTCCAGGAGGACCAGGCCGCCGCCCCCGTCCGTCAGTCCGGGCACCGGGCCGCCCCCGCGCCGCTCGGACACCTCCAGCCAGTCCAGCAGCGGCGCGCTGCCGTCGGGCTGCCACACCATGGCCAGGGCTTCGCTGGTGGTGGGCCGGCGGACGGCCACGCGGGCGGCGTCCGTTGCCGCCACGGCGTTGAACAGGGACGACTTCCCGCTGCCGGTGGCCCCGAAAAATCCCACCACGGTGTGCTCCGCGCTGAGGGAGCGCCGTGAAGAGGCCCGCTCCAGCACGTCGTACACCCGCTGCAGTACGGCGTCGTCCAGGCGGCCTTCGCCCAGTTCCCGCGCCTCGTTCAGCGCCGCGAGCCTGCCTGCCAGGGCCGATTCCGTGCGTGCGTTGCGGTGCCGGCTCATGCGCCCTCCCCCAGTTTCGCCAGTTCCACGGCCAGCCCCTCCAGCCGGTCCGCCGCCGTGCCGTCCAGCACCGGCCCGATCCGCTCCAGGAAGCGCTGCTGCTGGTGTTCCAGCAGTGCCGTGCACCGCGTTTCCAGCGACTGCCTGGCCTCGTGGGCCAGGCGCCGCACGGCATCCTCGCCAAACACGGCTTCGAGCACTTTTTGGCCGACGACGGCGGTGCCCCCGGCAATCCCGATCTCGGCGCCCGTCAGTCCCCCGGTGAGCGAAAAGACGGTGATCATCAGCACCACGCCCAGCCCGTTCACCCCGAAGGACAGCCAGCGGGCCTGCGACCGTTTGGCCGCCCCCTCGGCACGGATCATCGCCAGCACGTCACCCTGCCAGGCGCGGATCTCGGCGGCCACCTCGGCGGGGAACCCCGGCGTGGTTCCGGAAAGGTCGTCCGTGCCCAGCAGTGCCCGCCCGGCGGGGTCGGCACGCCAGCGCTGGTCGGCGTCCTCGGCGGCATGGGACGCCTGATCGACGATGACGGCCCGCAGGCCCATCCCAATGGCTGCCTCCACTTTCACCGCCGGCGGCGGCTGGCCCCGGAAGAAGGCGCCGATCCGGTCCCGGACCCGGCCGATCCCGTTTTCCAGGGCCCGGAAGAAGTCGCCGGTGCCCACGAAGTCCTGCCAGCGGGCCAGTACCTCCCCCCGCAGCAGGGAACCGCCGCTGGTCGCCTTGGAAATCCGTGCCTGGGCGTCGGTGAACGCTGCGGTGACATCGTCCGACAGCTGCCGGCCGGCGTCGTCCTGGTCGCGGGCCGCCTCCGCCAGGGCCGACACCTTGCCGGACAGGGAGCGGACGGTGCCATTGAGGGTGCGGCGGGCGATTTCCGCGCGGCCGGCGGCGTCCGCAGCGATGTCCCCCAGCCAGGCGGCCATGGGGGCGGTGCCGGCGGGCGGGAGCATGCCCAGCGGGTCCAGTGCGGTCTCGGGCACCACAAACAGCTTCGACTCCGCGAGCCCCTCGCGGGTGAGCATGGCGCGCAGGTCCGCGGCGACCTCGTCCTCGGCGCCGGGCGGGACACGGTCGAGGACCACGGCCACCAGGATGTCGCGCGAGGCTGCGTCCACCAGCAGCTTCCACGGCACGGCGTCGGCGTAGCGGTTGCCCGTGGTGACGAACAGCCACAGGTCCGCGGCGGCGAGCAGCTGGGAGGCAAGCTGGCGGTTGCCGTCGGCGACGGAGTCCACGTCCGGGGCATCCAGCAGGGCCACGCCCTCCGGCACCGCCTGGTCGGCCACGAGGACCAGGGACTGCATCGCCGAAGGGTCCGGCGTGGCGCCGGCCCGGGTGGCGGGCGTGCCGGCACCGGCCAGTGCGCCGTGGATGCGGGCCAGCGTGGGCAGGACGCGCGTGGACGTGAACCAGGCGGCGTCCGCGGGGTGGTGCAGGAGCACCGGCTGGCGGGTGGTGGGGCGGATGGCGCCGGCCCGGGTGACGGGGTGCCCGGCCAGGGCGTTGACCAGCGTCGATTTGCCGGCCCCCGTGGAACCGCCGACGACGGCCAGCAGCGGGGCGTCCAGGCTGCGGTAGCGCGGCAGGATGTAGTCGTCCAACTGCCCGGCGGCACGGGCGGCGGTCCGGCGGGCGTCTGCCGCGCCCGGGAGCTCCAGCGGAAGCTGCAGCGATGCAAGTTCGCCGCGTACCTGCTCCAGCAGCGAAACCGCGGCGTCCTGCACGCGGGCGCCGGCGCCGTTGTCCGTGGCATTGCCTGAATTGGTTGGGCTCACTGCTTCATCATGCCAGTTCAATGGGCAAGACAAACCAAAGGCACGGAAAGCAAAAGGGGCGGGGCATGCAAAAAAGCCGGGAAACCTGTGGTTTCCCGGCCTTGCTGGTGACCCCAGCGGGATTCGAACCCGCGTTACCGCCGTGAGAGGGCAGCGTACTAGGCCGCTATACGATGGGGCCCTAATACATTCGATTTATTGCTCTGCGAACTCCGGAAACGTTACCCGAATTTTGCCTTGCATGCCAATCGAAAAGGCAGCTTTTACAAGCGCTGGGATACCAGGACTCGAACCTAGAATGTCGGTACCAGAAACCGATGTGTTGCCAATTACACCATATCCCAAAGGCACGTTCTGCCGTGAAATCCGCGGGTTTCCCCGGTCCTTCAGCGGCCCTCGCGCCGGGATAAAACTATACCTGAGACTTCGCCAGACACCAAAACCGGGCGGCGCATTCGGGCCGAGGCGTGCATCACAGCCGCCGCGGGCCGGTGAGTGCGCCCAGTTCCCCGAGTCCGGCCACCGTGCGGATGCCCTCCGCCGCCCCGCATCCTGCGGCACTGCCCGACGGTGCACCCGCAACTTTCCGGTCCAGCCAGACGGCCTGCAGGCCCGCCGCGGCGGAGCCTTCACCGTCGACCAGGTAGTTGTCCCCCACGTACAGCGTTTCCGCCGGGCCGGTGCCCAGCAGGCGGCAGCCTTCCCAGAAGACCTTCGGTTCCGGCTTGGCCGCGTTGACCGTGTCGATTCCCACCAGGATGGAGATGCGCTGCAGCCCGGCGTGGTCCAGCTTGGCGCGCTGGTAGTCGTGGACATTGTTGCTGACGGCGCCGTACGGGATGCGGGCAGCATCCAGCGCGTCCAGGGCCGGCACCACGTCCGGGTAGGCCCTGATGTGGTGCGGCTGCGCCTGTTCAAAGTCCTCGATCCAGTCCTGCTCCGCACGGGCGTCGAAGCCGGGCGTGCCGAAATGCGCGAACACGGCACGGGCCCGCAAACCGCGCTGCTCGCTGAACGTGAACTCGCCGGCCACATAACGGTCGTAGTACCTGTGCACATCCGCCATGTACAGCGCCGCGAAGCCGTCCCAGTCCGCCGCGCCGAAGTCCGGCAGCAGCGGCCGGCTCGCCGCAATCATGGCGTCCTTCATGGCCGCATGCAGGTCGACCAGGGTGTCGTCTATGTCAAACAAGACACCCCTGACCGGGGCCGCGGGGGCGCCCCGAACAGGGGTGTTGTGCGTAGCGCTGGCGTCCAAGCCCTAGCCCCGGAAGGCCTTGAGGCGGGCCAGCGAGGAGTCCCTGCCCAGGATGACCATCGACTCGAACAACGGCGGGGAAATGCGCCGGCCGGACACGGCCGTGCGGACGGGGCCGAAGGCCAGCCGCGGCTTGACGCCCAGGCCCTCAACCAGCGCCTCCCGGAGGGCGGCCTGGATGTTCCCGGCCGTCCAGTCGGCGACGGTTTCCAGCGCTGCCAGCGCGGTGTCAAGGACCTCCGTGAGGTTCTCGGGGAGGCCCTTGCGGGCGTCGTCGGCGACGTCAACGGCGTCGTCATTCTTGAACAGGAAGGAGAGCATCTCGGGGGCCTCGCCCAGGAGGGTGATGCGTTCCTGGACCAGCGGGGCGGCCTCGGTGAGGATCTCATTCTCACGGTCGGTCAGGGTCTCCCCCACCACGCCGGCGGCCTGCAGGTACGGGACCAGTCGGTTGCGGAAGTCGGCGGGCTCGAGCATGCGCACGTGGGTGCCGTTGATGGCCTCGGCCTTTTTGATGTCGAAGCGGGCGGGGTTGCCCAGGACGTCGTGGATGTCGAAGTTGGCCACGAGCTCCTCGACCGTGAAGATGTCCCGGTCGGCGGAGAG
The DNA here is from genome assembly GCF_013376095.1 of Arthrobacter sp. SDTb3-6. Taxonomy (GTDB): domain Bacteria; phylum Actinomycetota; class Actinomycetes; order Actinomycetales; family Micrococcaceae; genus Specibacter. The sequence continues at coordinate 35,787 of NZ_JAAMFN010000012.1, forward strand.
CGACCAGCCCAGCAGGGCCAGGTAGTTCAGCAGCCCCTCGGGGATGAAGCCCCGGTCCCGGTGCAGGAACAGGCTCGACTCGGGGTCGCGCTTGGAGAGCTTTTTGTTGCCGGCACCCATGACGTAGGGCAGGTGGCCGAACAGCGGCATGTACTTGGCCACGCCCACGTCGTACAGGGCCGCGTACAGGGCCACCTGGCGGGGGGTGGAGGAGAGCAGGTCCTCGCCGCGGAGCACGTGGGTGACACCCATGAGGGCGTCGTCCACCGGGTTCACCAGCGTGTACAGCGGCGCGCCGTTGGGACGGACCAGGGCGTAGTCCGGGACTGATCCTGCCTTGAAGGTGATCTCGCCCCGGACCAGGTCGTTGAAGGTGATGTCCGCATCCGGCATGCGCAACCGCAGCGCGGGCTTGCGGCCCTCTTCCCTGAACGCGGCGATCTGCTCCGGTGTGAGGTCGCGGTCAAAGTTGTCGTAGCCCAGCTTGATGTCCCGGCCGGCCGCCTTGTGGCGCGCCTCCACCTCTTCCGGGGTGGAATAGGACCCATAGACGTGCCCGCCGGCCACCAGCTTGGCAATCACGTCCTGGTAGATGTCCCCGCGCTGGGACTGGCGGTAGGGCGCGTCCGGGCCGCCCTTTTCCACGCCCTCGTCCCAGTCGATGCCGAGCCAGTTGAGCCCGTCCAACAGCTGGAGGAAGCTTTCCTCGCTGTCCCGCTTCGCGTCAGTGTCCTCGATGCGGAAAATGAGCTTGCCGCCGGTGTGGCGGGCGTATGCCCAGTTGAACAGCGCCGTGCGGATCAGCCCGACGTGGGGCGTTCCGGTGGGCGAGGGGCAAAACCGTACCCGGACGGGGGTTTCAGCGGTGACAGTGGGGATTTGGGCTGCGTTAGTCATGATGTTCCCAGTTTAGACCTTGAAGTAAACCACCTGGCGCCCGCGATGCCGGGAGGCCTGCCTGCGGGGCACTGACCCGTCACGCGTGGCGGCCATGGAGCGTCAAAGCCGCCACGACCCGTCACTCGTGGCGGCCATGGAGCGTCAAAGCCGCCACAAGTGACGGCTCGGCCGCGAATCGCCACATGCCGCAGGGTCAGGTGAACAGCTCGTTCGCGGGCTCGTTGTCCTTCACAAACCGCCAGCCGAACCACAGCATCGCGGCGAAGACCGGGATGGCGCAGAGCGTCCACAGGCCCAGGTGGAAGACGGCGCCGTCGGGCCCGGTCATGGTGTCAAAGCCGATCAGCACGGTGATGGCCAGCAGCGCCGCCAGGCCTGCCCAGCTGGTCCAGGGCGATCCCGGCATGGGCAGCTTGGAGACCTTGCCCTTCTTGTGCCGCAGCATGATCTGGCTGGCGAAGATGGAGCCCCAGGTGAAGATCACGCCGATGGAGGCGGTGTTGAGGGCGAGGTCGAAGGCGTGCGTTCCACCGAGCAGCACGTTGGCCCCCACGCCGACAACGTAGACCGCGGCGATGGCCAGGATGGCGGCGTAGGGCACGTGGCGCGCGGACATCTTGGTCAGCCACTGCGGCGCGTGCCCGTTGTTGGCCATGGTGCGGAAGATGCGCCCGATCGAGTACAGGCCCGTGTTGCAGGACGACAGGGCTGCGGTGATGACCACAAAGTTCATGACGGAGCCCACCCAGCCGAGCCCCATGGAGGCGAACACTGTGACAAAGGGGCTCTCACCGGACTTGTAGTGGTCCGAGGGCATGATCATCGCCAGCAGCGTCACGGAACCGACATAGAAAATCACGATGCGGACCACCACGGCTCGGATGGCGCGGGGCACCTCGCGGGCGGGGTCCTCCATCTCGCCGGCCGTGATGCCCACCAGTTCAATGGCGTTGTAGGCAAAGATGACGGCGTTCAGCACCAGGATCATGACGAGCCCGCCCTGGGGGAACATGCCGCCGTGGGCGCTGAAGAGGTTGCTGACGGTGGCATGCTGGCCGCCCACCTGGGCGTTCATGGCAACCATGACGGTGCCGACCACCAGGAACATCACGATGGCGGCCACCTTCAGGCACGAGGCCCAAAACTCAAATTCGCCAAAGGCCTTGACGCTGAGCAGGTTCACCGCCACGAGCAGTGCCAGTGCGCACAGGGCGCTGGCCTCAACGGGGACCCCGGGGAAGAAGTATTGGAAGTACAGGCCGATGGCGATCAGCTCGGCCACGCCCGTCATGGCCCAGTTGATGAAGTACATCCAGCCGGACAGGTACGCACCCTTCCTGCCGAACAGCTCGCCCGCATAGGACACAAAGGAACCGGAGGTCTGCCGGTACATGACCAGCTCGCCCAGTGCCCGCATCAGGAGGTAGGCAATGGCGCCGGCAATGGCGTAGGAGAAGATCAGCGCCGGGCCGGTCGAGGCCAGCCGGCCGCCGGCACCCATGAACAGGCCGACGCCGATGGCCCCGCCCATGGCGATCATGGTCACGTGGCGCCGGGACAGCGTGCGCTGGTAGCCCTCCCCCGTGATGGATCCGGCCGCGGGCGCGGCAGTGTCGGTGGCGTTTTGTGACACGCGAAAGTCCTTACGATCGGCGGGTGCCCTGCAAAAAGCCCCCAGATCACGCGTTGGCGGCGGGTGGGGGCGCAAAGGACTTGTCAATGGTACTACGACGCCGGTCACGCCGCCGTGGTGCGGACCACAGGCATCCCGCCAAGGATTGCCCCTCAGAGGTCTTCGCGGACAGCCACGAACGTGTACTCCCAGGTCGTGACACCGGCATCGCCGGGATTCAGGTGCAGCGCGCCTCCTTCACGACCTTTCCACCAAGAGAAACAGTTCCTTCGCCTCCCCGGCGGTCAGCCGCAGGGTGCCGACGGCGGTCTCGGCCGGATTGGTTTCCGCCGGCATCAATGCCGCCCTGCTGGGGTACTTCATGGTCGCGGTGCCCACGGAACTGCCCGGGCGGGCCGGCAGCGCGCAGGACCTCCTGTCCCTTGGCGCCACTCCCCTCGCACCGTGCGTGACGGGATTCGGCTACCTGTTGTTGGGGTGGACGGGAATCCTGCCTGCCTCGGACCAATGGGCCGGGCACGCGGCAGCCATCGACACGGCCGCCGGGCACCAACGGTGACCTCAACGCCGAAGGAGGGCCCGGCGTCGTACGCGGGACAGGGGCATCGCCCTAGCGGCGGACAATCGGGTTGGACAGGCGGCCGATGCCCTCAATTTCAATCTCGTAGCGGTCACCGTCCGTGACCAGCCCGACTCCGGCGGGGGTGCCGGTCATGATGACGTCGCCGGGCAGCAGGGTGAACGCGCGCGAGACGATCGAGACCAGCTCGCGGACACTGCGGACCATCTGGTTGGTGTTGCCGTCCTGGCGGAGTTCGCCGTTCAGCCAGCCCTGGATGCGGAGCTCTTCGGGGTCCAGCTCGGTTTCAATCCACGGGCCCAGCGGGGCGGACGTGTCAAAGCCCTTCGCGCGGGCCCACTGGCCATCGCCCTTCTGGACGTCGCGCGCGGTGAGGTCGTTGCCGCAGGTGTAGCCAAAGATGACTTCATCCGCGCGCTCCTCCGGCACGTCCTTGCAAATGCGCCCGATCACGACGCACAGCTCGGCCTCGTAGGAGATTTCCTCGGAGAATGCCGGCATGACGACCGGCTCCCCGGGACCCACCACCGACGTGTTGGGCTTGAGGAAGAGCAGCGGGTGGACGGGAATCTCGTTGCCCAGCTCACGGGCGTGTTCGGCAAAGTTCCGGCCCACGCCCACCACCTTGCTGCGCGGGATGATCGGGGCCACAAGGCGCACGTCCTCCAGCGGGTACCTGATGGTGGTCCGCTCCACGCCGTTGAAAAAGGGATCGCCCTTGATGACAGTGACAACTTCACTGCCGGACTCCCCCTCCACCAGGCCGTACATCGGGTCATTGTCGACTACAAAACGGGCTATGCGCATGTGTGTCAGTCTATTCCAGAATGAGGTTTCCCCATGGCATTTGACCGTCTCGGGGAAACGACAATATTGTACTGAACCTGTTTCTTGCCGCTATCCCATTGCGGCGCTCCAGCTGCCGTCGATGCGTGTCATGCTCAGAATTAATTTACCCGTCCAGTTATGCCCCGGCCTGGCAGTCCCTGCGTTCCCGATGCAATTGAAAATTGCGTCGCCTTTTCCACTCACGTTTTGCGTGCCGTCAGTGGGTGGGGCCGGCACACTGGCGACCGATATGGTCCATGGCGATATGGTCCATGGCCTGTCAGGGGTGATGTGCAACCTGATGGTTGGTCCCGACCTGTCGTACCCGCCAATGACAATTGTTCCGGCATAATTGCCGATCCCGTTGGCCGGGCGTGGCGTCCAATTCAGCGTTGACGCCTTTCCGGTCACAATGAAATTGACACGGCGACGGTGCGTCATCGTGGCCATGCCCACCACTACGGCCCCGTGCGGTTTGCTTCTGTTGACAACTTGCTTCTGTTAACAACCTTGTCACGCCAGCCGGATTAAGGAGCGGGCCGTGGCGCTGGCGCCCGTGACGCCAGGCTCCGACGTTGCCGGCCGGCGCAGCTCATTCGTCATGGCAGCAACCAACCCGCTCGGAGCAATCAGGAGAATCAAGGGCCGTCATTTTTGCAGCCAAGGCACCGCCTGACCGGGCGTGGGCATGGTTCGCGCCCGAGGCAACACCGGCGGTTGGCGCCGCAGGCCAAAGACCCGGCCAGGTGCCGGCTGCGGTTGCCTATCCGCCAGCATCAGGGATATTCAGCACGTAGGCGCGATACTTCCGTGCAGACTCCACCGTGGCGTTGGACACCGCACGCCAGTACATGGTGGCCGAGAGAAATCGAGGATCCGGCCGGCAAAATCGCCACAGTCCCGGTTGCCGGCATCCCGACATCGGCGGAGCGCTGAAAAACTGCGCGGTTCCACCTTTTTGCGGTCATTGACCCCCGTTCGAATTTCCTGGCATGAGGGATGAACGATCATCCTGTGCCCGCCGGGGACAATGATGGTCCACGCAGGCCCTCGATGTGCAAGGTCCGTGCGGCGACCATCTGCCGTCAGCAGCCCTGACCGAACGCGACGGCATCGCCCACGACTGCTGAGCCACCGAGCAATGTCACCCGCGTGGCGGCAGTGGTGCCCGAAACCTCCTTCAGGACGCCCGCCGGGAGGCAGTTGGGCTGAACCATGTAAGCCTGGCCCTGGTGGCTTGCCATCACGGCGGAAATGGTCAGCGCGTCAGGGAAGTTCCAGCCTGAGACGTAATACGTGCGGTCGCTCGCAGGAGCAAACGACGCGGCGTTCACAAGCTGGTTGGTTTCAAAGCGGTTCGTGCCACCGAAGCGGTAGACCTGGATGAATTTGTCCCGCAGGGGCTTCTCGATGCTGGTGGATACGACGCCGGAACCACCTACGATATACACGGAGGCGGCCTTGAGTTGCCCCAGAAGGGTCATGGTGGAGACGTCCAGGCGTGTGGTCCCGGGCGGCACGAGAAGGACCGGGCCCAACGCGGCCGCGGACAGTGCGTCGGGGTAATCCGCACCCGTTACCAAGGCAATCGATTGTGCGCTTGGGAATGCGCCCGCAACCACGGCCCGGGCCGTGGCGTAGCGGTCCGCCCCCGACCGCCGGATGGTGTTGGGGACCAGTTTCTTCAAATCCTGGAAAACTGCGGCCGACACTGCCCCTTCACCGCCAACCACCACGACCTTGCCGGGTTTGAGCCGGATGATCTCGTCCTGGACCACGGGGGGCAGGCTGCGGCTCCGGGTTAGCAACAAGGGTGCATACTCCTTGTTGGCAGCCGGCGCGGCAGCCAGTGCATCGGCAAACTGCTCCCCCGTGGCAACATAAACGGTACCGGCGCCCACAAAATACTCGCGTGAAACGGCGACAGCAGTCTCATAGCGGTCGGCACCAAAGATGCGGTCCGTGAAAACAGCCGGGCGCGCATTAGTCACCGTCATTGGGGAGAGCATGGTCAGCGTTTGGCCTTCGCGCCGCACCACATATGCGTTGGTGCCCGCCCGCGGCACGGCAAGTCCCAGGATCTGTGAGGCTGTCGAGACTGTGCCGGTCACTGTGTCCGTAGCGATGTCAATTTCCGCAACCCTGTTGTCAACGGCCCCGGCAACCAGGACCTTGGTGCCGCTGCCCCCAAGCTGGGCATACTGCACCTTGAATCCCGGTCTCAGCGACTTGGCCACAGTTCCACCGACCGTATCCAACACGGAAACTTCACCGGTTTCACAGCCAACGTAGGCTTTCCGGCCGTCGGGGCTGAAGGCTATGGCCCGTACAAAGGGACATGAGGGGACCCTGCGGAGCACCGTCCGCGTCGCCAGGTCCATGACTTCAATGTCAAAGGTGCGAACGCCCTGCGCGTTGTAGCCGCTGCCAGTGGCAATGTAGGCCTGTGTACTGTCCGGGGTGGTCCACACCCGGAAGAGTTCAGCCTCGGTTGCCAAGGACAACGCCCCGCCCGGCGCGGACGCCGCGGTGTCAATGAAGTTCAACGACTTGTTGACGCCATCCAGCGCCAGGAGGGTTTTCCCGTCTGCCGTCAAGGCCAGGTCCGGATTGGAGCCGGTCCCACCCGGCGCGATGGTGGAGACCACCGAATTGTCCGCCGTCGAAATGACGGCAATGCCGTTCCCGCCCGTGAGGCTGGCATAGATTCGGGACCCGTCGGGGCTGGCGACCAGCGAGCCGGCATTGGCAGGGAGGGAGACGGAGGCGACGGCCTTGTTCCCGGGGATGCTGAACACTCCGATGGTGTTGCTGACATTGCCGGACGCAGCATAGGCAGTTCTCCCGTCCGGGGTGACTGCCAGATGCGTTTTCCACAGGCTGCCGGAAACTGAACCCAGCTGGACATCGGGGCCTATGGCCGTCAATGACGTAGGGCTGGCCGTCGCGGGCAATGAGGCCGCACCGGCCGGCGCCAGGCCGGCCGCCAGAAGCCCAAATGCTGCCGCCAGCCCCACACCAACATTAATGTTCCATACTCGATGCATACCCACGGAGCGCCCAATATAATAAATGTCCGTCGCCGCAGCCGGAATCCACAACGTGGCAGCAAAACAACTGAGCATAATCTACGGCAATTTCAAAAAAGAAACCACGGATTGGCAGCTGGTCGCATCAATTGACGTCCCCGCGCGGCACGGCGGAGCGACATGGCGCAGCCGCGCGCACCGGTGGCGACGATGCCGCGCAAGCCGGACACCCGGCGTCGTGCATAAAAAAACTGGGTCGCAGTTGTTACCGAAAAACCCCGGAAAACGGAGGAAAAATGGTAATAACTGCGACCCAGTTGCGGAGGGAGGGGTCAGGCCAGGCGGGTCAGCCACCCGTGCAGGTCCTCGAGCTGGCCGGTCTGGATGCCCAGCAGCTGCTCGCGGATGGCCATGGTGACCTCGCCGGCACCGGAACCGGGCGAGGCGATGGTGCCCTCGGACGACTTCAGCTCGCCGATGGGGGTGATCACGGCCGCCGTGCCGCAGGCAAACGCCTCGGTGATCTCCCCGGAAGCCACCCCGGAACGCCATTCGTCGATGGTGATCTTGCGTTCCTCCACCTTCAGCCCGCGGTCCGCCGCCAGCTGCATGACGGAGGAGCGCGTGATGCCGTGCAGGATGTGGCCGTTGAGCTCCGGGGTGACCAGGCGGCCGTCCTTGAACACGAAGAAGATGTTCATGCCGCCGAGTTCCTCGATGGCGTTGTCGTTGAACGGGTCCAGGAAGAGCACCTGCTTGCAGCCCTGGGCCTCGGCCTCGATCTGCGCGGCCAGCGACGCGGCGTAGTTGCCGCCGCACTTGGCCTCGCCGGTGCCGCCGGCACCCGCACGGGCAAAGTTCGTGGAGAGCCAGATGGAGACGGGCTTGAGCTCGCCGCCGAAGTAGTTGCCGGCCGGGGAGGCGATGACGCGGTAGGAGACCTCGCGGGCCGGGCGGACGCCCAGGAACGCCTCGGTGGCGATCATGAACGGGCGCAGGTACAGCGATTCGCCGTCCTGCGTCGGCACCCAGTCCAGGTCTGCGGAAACCAGCTGGCGCAGGGACTCAATGAACGTCTCGGCGGGCAGTTCGGGCAGGGCCAGGCGGCGGGCGGAGGCGTTGAAGCGGGCGGCGTTGGCCTCGGGGCGGAACGTCCAGACCGAACCGTCGGCGTGCCGGTACGCCTTCAGGCCCTCGAAGATTTCCTGCCCATAGTGCAGCACGGCGGAGGCGGGGTCCATGGCGATGGGGCCGTAGGGTTCAATGCGCGCGTTGCTCCAACCGCCCCGGCCGTCGGCACCCACCTTGTAGTCCACGACAGCCGTGTGGTCGGTGAAGAAGTCGCCAAAACCGGGGTTGGCCAAAACGGCGTCACGCTCGGCGGCGCTCTTCGGGTTGGTGGTCAGCTGCCGGGTGAATGCCAGCTGCGCTGTCTGGGTCATGCTTCCTCCACATGGTTGTGCCCGCCGTCGGTGATTCCAGCCTGGGCGGCGTTGGTGCCGAAAAATGCGTGTTCCTGCGCCGACTTTTTCAGTTACGGTGCATTCACTCTAGGTGTTAAGCGTACCCCTGCCCGTCCGGCGCGGCGTCCGCCGGCACGACGCCGTCAGACGGCCTGGGCGATGGCGTCGCCGATGGCGCCGGTGGTGCGGGGGGACGCCGGGTTGCGTGTGGCAATGTCCGCCGCGACGGCCGCCTCGATGCGCCCGGCGGCGGCCTGGTGTCCGAGGTGGTGCAGCAGCAGCGCCGCGGAGAGGATGGCTGCCGTCGGATCCGCCTTCTGCCGGCCGGCAATGTCCGGGGCGGAACCGTGGACCGGCTCAAACATGGACGGCGCGGTGCGGTCCATGTTGAGGTTTCCGGAGGCGGCCAGGCCGATCCCGCCGCTGACCGCGGCGGCGAGGTCGGTGATGATGTCGCCAAAGAGGTTGTCGGTGACAATGACGTCAAAGCGGGCGGGGTCGGTGACCAGGAAGATCATGGCCGCGTCAACGTGCAGGTAGTCGACGGTGACGTCGGGGAACTCCGCGGCGACGGCCTCCACGGTGCGCTTCCACAGGTGCCCGGCGTGGACCAGCACGTTGTGCTTGTGCACGTACGTGAGCCTCTTGCGGGGGCGTTCGCTGGCGCGGCGGAAGCCGTCGCGCACCACGCGCTCCACGCCGTAGGCGGTGTTGACGGAGACCTCGGTGGCAACCTCGTGCGCGGTGCCCTTCCGGAGCGAGCCGCCGTTGCCGACGTAGGGCCCCTCCGTGCCTTCGCGGACCACCACGAAGTCGATGGCGCCGGGGTCCGCCAACGGCGAGGCCACGCCGTCGTACAGGCGCGACGGGCGCAGGTTCACATAGTGGTCCAGGCTGAAGCGCAGCTTGAGCAGCATCTCGCGCTCGATCAGCCCGGAGGGGATGGACGTGTCGCCGGGGGCCGCTCCGACCGCGCCAAAGAGGATCGCGTCGTGGCCGCGCAGGGCGTCAATGGTTTCCTCCGGCAGCGTCTCGCCGGTGGCCAGCCAGTGCTCGGCGCCGAGCTTGTACTCGGTCAGCTTAAGCCCCACACCCTCGGCGGCCGTGACCTTTTTCAGGACCTTGACGGCCTCCGCGGTGACCTCCGGGCCGATGCCGTCGCCGCCAATAACTGCAATGTCAATTGATGCGCTCATGGCTCCAGACTAGCGAAACCATCCACATGATGGGCAAGCGGTCCCACATTATGAGACACCAGCCGGGGCCGCCGGGTCCATCGGCGTGGCCCGGCTCCACCCCTGGCAGGACGCCGGACAGCCGCCGCCCGCCTACAGTGGAAGGCGTGATCATGCATTCCGTCTACGACTGGTTCCGCCGGCACCGGTTCGCCGTGGACCTCGTCTCCATGGCCGTGCTGTGGTTCGTGGCCATGCCGCTGGGGATGGCCCGTCCGGGCGCCGGCCCGGGCATGGCCCACCTCACGGCGACCGTCGTCTTCGGCACCGCGCTGGTCGTTCCGCTGGCCTGGCGGCGCACCCGCACCCTCGCCGCCGGCGCGTTCGTTGCCGCCGCGGCCATCCTGCAGTGGGCGCTGGCGGTGCAGCCCATGCCCGCAGACATTGCGGTGCCGATCGTGCTGTACGCCCTGGCGGCCTTCGCCCCGCGCTGGGCGAGCCTGGGCGGGCTGGCATTGGCAATGCTGGGCGCCATCTTGCTGGTCACCCGCTTTTTCGCCAACCTCACCTCGTCCTCCTTGGCCTCGATGCCCTATGGCGCCGTGCTGGTCCTGGGCATCTGGGTGCTCGTCCTGTTCAGCTGGACAGCCGGGGACCTGACCCGGACCAAACGGCTGCGGGAACAGGCACTGGAGGACCGCGCGCACCGCCTGGAGATCGAGGCCCAGCAGGAACGCGAACTGGCCACCGGCGACGAACGCGCCCGCATCGCCCGCGAGATGCACGACATCGTGGCCCATTCCCTCTCCGTCATCATCACCCAGGCCGACGGCGCCCTGTACGCCGCCGCAGCCCATCCTGAGGCCGCGCCCGCCGCACTCGCCACCATCGCCGGGACGGGACGGTCCTCGCTGCAGGAAATGCGGCGCCTGCTGGGCGTGCTGCGCGGGGGCGCTGACGCCTCCATGCGGCCCCTGCCCGGCCTGTCGGAACTCGATGAACTGCTGCTCGGTGTCCGCGCCGCCGGCCTGGCGGTCTCCTCAGAGACCACCGGATCGGCGCGCCGCACGCTGCCGGCGGGGGCCGAGCTCACCGCCTACCGGGTGGTCCAGGAGGGCCTGACCAACGTCATGAAGCACGCCGGGCCCAACGTCCAGGCGGCAGTGGCGCTCCACTGGGGCGCCCGCGGCCTGGATGTGTCGGTGCGGGACAACGGGAGGGGTGCCTCGGCGTCGTTGGCGGACACGGGAGGCGCGCACGACGCCGGCACCTCCCTCCCAGCCCTGCCCGCCTCCCCGCGGTCCCCGGGCGGCAACGGACTGCGCGGAATGGGCGAACGTGTGAAACTGTACGACGGGACGCTGGAGGCCAAGCCGCTCGCTGGCGGCGGCTTCGGCATTGCCGCATTCATTCCCTATTCGGAGGCTTAAATGACACATCCGCCCATCCGCGTGGCGCTGGTGGACGACCAGCTGTTGATCCGCTCCGGACTCGGCATGCTCATCAATTCCCAGCCGGACCTTTCCGCGGTGGTGGAGGCCGGCAACGGCGTCGAGGCCCTGGCCGCGCTGTCCGCGACGGCCGCCGATGTGGTCCTCATGGACGTCAGGATGCCCGGCATGGACGGGATCGAGACCACCCGGCGGCTGGTGGAGCGGGTCAAGGCCGCACCCGCCGGATCGTGGCTTTCCGGGCTGAAGATCGTGGTGCTGACCACCTTCGACCTGGACGAATACGCATTGGCCGCCATCCAGGCCGGGGCCAGCGGCTTCCTGCTGAAGGACGCCCCGCCGGAAGAACTGCTCGGTGCCATCCGTACCGTCTACCGCGGCGACGCCGTGATCGCCCCGTCCACCACCCGGCGGCTCCTGGACCACGTGGCGCCCCTGCTGGCGGCGCCGAGCCCGGCCAACGACGCGCACGCCGCCGCCGTGGCGGGGCTGACGGCGCGGGAGCACGAGGTGTTTGTGCTGATCGCCCAGGGGCTGTCCAACCCGGAAATCGCCGGACAGCTTTTTGTCTCCGAGGCCACCGTCAAGACCCATGTGGGGCACATCCTGGCAAAACTGAACGCCCGCGACCGCGTCCAGGTGGTGGTCATCGCCTACGAGACAGGCATAGTGTCCCCCGGCTGACCCCACCCACCCACCAACGCTCGGTTGCAATCGGGGCGTTTTTGCCCAACGCTCCCGCACCCAGTGAGGGAGCGTTGGCCGTTTTTGCCCCGATTGCAACCGAGCGTCGCAGGGAGGCAGGCCCGGGGTGCCGCGGGCGGGTCATCCCTTGGGAGGAGGTGGCGGGGGCGAACATGCCTGCGATCTCCACCCGCGCTCCGATCCGCCGCCACCCCAGGCGGAAATAGGCTGGAGCCATGACGATCACTACCGAACAAAACCGGCGGACCCTGGCGGTCCAGGCCCGCGGGCTGCGCAAGACCTACGGCAAGGGCGAGACCGAGGTGGCGGCGCTCAAGGGCGTTGACCTGGACTTCCCGGCGGGCCGGTTCACCGCCATCATGGGCCCCTCCGGCTCCGGCAAGTCCACGCTCATGCACTGCCTGGCCGGGCTCGACTCCGTCACGGCAGGCACCATCCACCTCGGCGAGACGGAACTCACGGCGCTCAACGACAAGGCGCTGACGCAACTGCGCCGGGACAGGATCGGCTTCGTGTTCCAGGCCTTCAACCTGGTCCCCACGCTCACCGCGGAAGCCAACATCACCCTGCCCGTGGCGCTCGCCGGCGGCAAGGTGGACAAGGAATGGTTCACCTCCGTCACCTCCACGCTGGGCCTCACCGACCGGCTGGCGCACAAGCCGCACGAGCTCTCCGGCGGCCAGCAGCAGCGTGTCGCCGTGGCCCGCGCCCTGCTCACCCGCCCCGACGTCATTTTCGGCGACGAGCCCACCGGCAACCTCGACTCCCGCTCCGGCGCCGAGGTGCTGGGCATGCTGCGCCGCTCTTCCCGCGAGATGGGCCAGTCCATCATCATGGTCACGCACGACCCCGTCGCCGCCTCCTACGCCGACCGCGTGGTGTTGATGAACGACGGCGCCCTGGTGGGCGAGCTGGAGAACCCCACGGCCGAGACCGTGCTTGCCTCCCTCGCATCCCTGGGGGCATAGGACATGCTGCAGGTAGCCTTTAGCCAGCTCAAGACCCATTCACGGCGGTTCATCGCCATCATGCTGGCCGTGCTGCTGGCCGTCGCCTTTCTCTCCGCCACGCTCATGGTAAACTCCTCCGCCACGGCCTCCCTGACCGCGAGCCTGGGACAGTCCTACGCCAAGGCGGACCTGGTCGCCTCCGCCACCGCCTCCGTGCCGCTGACCGCCGCGTCCGCCGCAGCAGCCGCCCGCACGCCCGGCGTCGCCGCCAGCTACCCGCTCCGCCAGGAGATGGTGCCGGTCTCGGCCGGCACCGCCACGCTGGCGGGCGTGCTGCGCAACCTCCCCGCCTCCCCTGCCCTGGAGCCCCTGGCGCTGGTCAGCGGCTCATGGCCGACGGCGGCCGGCCAGGTCACGGTCGACGCCAAGACCGCAGCGGCCCGCCACCTGGCCGTGGGCAGCACCGTGACCCTGGGCGGAACCCCCGTCGCGGCGGCCCACCAGGAAGGCCGCCTGAAGGCCGAGGCCCGAGCGTCCGGTTCCGGCGTCTCCGGTTCCGGCACGTCCGGGGCAGCCCGTTCCGCCGAGCCGGACTCCGCCCTGCCCGCCGCCTCGCACGCGGTGAAGGCGACCGTCACCGGGGTCATGGCGGCCTCCGCCGATCCCCAGCTCTCCGGCCTGGCGCAGTTTGCGGCCACGGCCGCCACCCTGGACGCCGTATCCGGCCCCGACACCCACTACACGACCATTGCGGTCAAGCTGGTGCCGGGCACCAACACGGCCACTGCCACCACCGCGCTGGAGCAGGCGCTGAGGCTGCCGGCCGGCCAGGTGGTCACCCCGCAGGAGCTCACCACGGCCACCGTCAAGTCCTTCACGGGCGGGACCGACCACCTCACGATCGTGCTGCTCGCCTTTGCCGCCGTCGCCCTGCTGGTCTCCGGCCTGGTGGTTTCCAACACCTTCTCCGTCCTCGTCGCCCAGCGCACCCGCGAGCTGGCGCTGCTGCGCTGCGTGGGCGCAAGCCGGAAGCAGGTTCGCTCCTCCGTCATCCTCGAGGCCCTCGTGGTGGGCCTGGCAGCATCGGTGCTCGGCGTGCTGGCCGCGGTGGGGACCATGGCCGTCGTCGTCGGCCTGCTGCGCCACAACCCCGACTACGCCTTTGCCACCCTGGGGGTTCCGGCGTCGTCCATCATTGCCGGGTTGGTGGTGGGGACGCTGCTGACGGTGGCGGCCTCGCTGGTCCCCGCCCGCTCGGCCACGCGGGTGGCGCCGCTGGCGGCGCTGCGGCCGGCCGACGACGCCTCCGTCCACAACGCGGCCGGGCGGGTGCGCCTCGGGATCGGCATCGCGCTGATCCTGGTCGGAGGTGCGGGACTGGTGGCCGGCGGGCTCGGTTCCAACCTGCTGCTGGCCGTGCCTGCCGGGGCGGCGTCATTCGTGGGGCTCATCCTGGCGGCGACGCTGTTTGTGCCGCGCCTGGTGTCGATGGCCGGCAGGCTGGCCCGGCCCGCGGGCGTCCCCGGCACCATGGCCTCCGCGAACGCGGTGCGGAATCCGCGCCGGACCACCGCCACGGCCTCCGCACTGCTGATCGGCGTCACGCTCGTGACCATGATGATGACGGGCGCAGCCACCGCGCGGCAGGCCTTCGAATCGCAGCTGGCCGACCATTTCCCCGTCGACATGGCAGCCGCGGCGGTGCCGGGCGCGCCGGCATTCACCGGCGCCGAACTGGCCAAGGCGGCCACCCTCCCCGGCGTTGAGGCCGTGGCCCAGCTGAAGGTGGTGGGCACCGTCACAGCCGGCGGCCGGCAATACCCGGCTTATGGCATCTCCGCCGCGGACGCCGCACGGCTGCTCGGCAACCCGGCGAACCGGCCCGCACCAGGCACCGTGGTGCTGCCCAAGGGCACCAAGGCTGCGGGCGCATCGCTGGTGGACGGCAAAACGACCACCCGGCTCACGGTGCACACTTCCACCACCGGCGGGATCGCCGCACTGGTCCCGCTCAGCGACTTCCCCGCCGCGGCCGCCGGCAGCCCTGTACTGGCCGGCGCTGCCGACCAGGTATGGATCAAGGTGTCCCCCTCACTGGACGGGACCGCCATCACGGCCCTGCGCGCGGACATCGCCTCGGCGTTGCACGTTGACGAAAACCAGGTGGACGGGGCCGTGCTCGAGAAGGTCATGTTCAACCAGGTCATCAACACGCTGCTGCTGGTGGTGACCGGCCTGCTGGCCGTGGCGATTGTCATCGCCCTCATCGGGGTAGCCAACACGCTGTCGCTGTCAGTGCTGGAACGGACCCGCGAGAACTCGCTGCTGCGGGCGCTGGGCCTGACCCGGGGCCAGCTTCGCGGCATGTTGGCGCTGGAGGCGGTGCTCATTGCCGGGGTGGCCGCCGTCATCGGCTCCGTCCTGGGCGTGGTGTACGGCTGGCTCGGGGCGCAGTCCGCCCTGGGCAGCTTCACCACCGTGGTGCCGGTGGTTCCATGGGCCCAGGTGTTGCTGGTGGTGGCCGTGGCCGCCGCCGCGGGGCTGCTGGCCTCGGTGGTTCCGGCCCGCCGCGCGGCCCGGCTCTCCCCCGTCGAAGGCCTGGCCGTGGACTGACGCGGGCGGCGGGGGTGCCCGCGGCCGCCTGTCACCGCGGCAATTACTGCAGCTGGACCAAATTTCAGCTGGTGCAGGCGAGCCGAGGGTTATCCACAGATCCCGGATTGCCCCTTTCGTGGCGCAGACCCTGATGACACGCTGGGAGGCATGAACAAACCGCGCCTGATCCTTCCGGCGGATTTGAGACTGGTGGGACAGGACTCCAGGAAGCTCGCCCAGCTAAAGAACAAGGGATAGCCGGTGCGCATCCGTCGGGGCGTCTACACGAAATCCGACGACTGGAACAGTTCCAGTCCGGCGCAGCAATATGGGCTCCGGGCTGCGGCGTTCCAGGCGCTGGCACCGCGCCAACCCGTCCTGTGTCATGCAACCGCAGCACGCCTAGGGGGACTGTGGATTGTCGGACTGCCGTCAAAGCTGCACGTGGTGACGGAGACCGCCACCAGCGGACGCAACAACAACGGGGTCATCCGTCACCTTGGATCGCTGACCAACGGCGTCGTCCAGTGCGGTCCGTTCCTGCCCACCGACAAGCTGACCACCACCGTGGCACTGGTCAAGGGGCTGTCGTTCCCTTTTGCGGTCGCTGTCTGCGACTCCGCCCGGCGATCCCCCGAGGCCGGCCAGGCTGTCAACGAATTCATGGCCGCCGGCTCCGTGCCCGACCTCCATGGGCTGTCACGGGAAACTGACGGTCCACAGGGACAGGCCGTTTCGGTGGACGATCTGCGCGGCCGCCGGCCGTCTCGGCAGCAGGGCTGCCCGCGAACGAACCTTGGCGGTCATCAACTTCGCCTCGGACCTGTCCGGGTCTGCAGGTGAATCCATCAGTCGCGCCAAGATGTTCCAATTCGGATTTCCCGCACCAGTGCTCCAACAGCCGTTTGTCCTGCGTGACCGCAGAAAGGCAAAAGTCGACTTTTGGTTTGAGGAACAACGGGTCGTCGGCGAATTCGAAGGCAAGGGCAAGTATCTCCGCGCCGACGGGGGTGCAGGCCTGTCCATCCAGCAACGGGTGATGAAGGAAAAGGCCCGTGAGGACCAGATCCGCGCCCAGGGCGTCGGGTTTGTCCGTTGGGAATGGGACGAAATGATGAACCGTCAGCAGTTCATCCACTTGTTGCGCCGAGCCGGGCTGCCCCGGAAATGACGTGCCACGGCAATTCCGGGTGGCGGACACTAGGCCTCGGCCGGCTCCTCGTACTTCGGGAAGACCGGCGCCGGGGCGGGCAGGACGGTACCGGGCACCAAGGGCACGGAAATGGCAGCAAACTGGCGGACGGCGTCGTCCGGGGCAGTGCCCTGGCCCAACATGTCCAGCAGCTTCGCGGCGGCGTCCGGCATGACCGGCTGGACCAGGATCGAGACGATCCGCAGCACCTCCAGGGTCACGTACAGCACGGTTTCCATGCGGGGGACGTCCGTCTTGCGCAGCACCCACGGCGCCTGGTCGGCAAAGTAGGCGTTGGTGTCGCCGAGGACGTGCCAGATCTTCTCCAGTGAGCCGTGGAAGTCCTGCACCCCATACGCGGCGCGGGACTGTTCCAGCAGGGCGCCGGCGGCGGCGAGGATCGCCTCGTCGGCCTCGGTCAAGGCACCGGGCACCGGCACCACACCGCCGCAGTTCTTGGCCACCATGGACAGGGACCGCTGGGCCAGGTTGCCCAGGTTGTTGGCGAGGTCGTGGTTCATGCGGCCCACCACGGCTTCGTGGTTGTAGGAGCCGTCCGCGCCAAACGGGACCTCGCGGAGCAGGAAAAAGCGCACGGCGTCGAGCCCGTACTGGGCCACCCAGTCGGCCGGCGCCACCACGTTGCCCAGCGACTTGGACATCTTCACGCCGTTGTTGTGCAGGAAGCCGTGGATCATGACGCGCTTGGGCAGTTCGATCCCGGCGGACATCAGGAAGGCCGGCCAGTACACGGCATGGAAGCGGGAGATGTCCTTGCCGATGACGTGCACGTCCGCCGGCCAGTACTTCCTGAACGATTCCGATTCCGTGTCCGGGTAGCCGACGCCGGTGAGGTAGTTGGTCAGCGCGTCGACCCACACGTACATGACGTGCTTGTCGTTGCCGGGCACGGGGACGCCCCAGTCGAAGGTGGTGCGGCTGACGGAGAGGTCCTCCAGCCCGCCCTTGACGAAGCTGATGACCTCGTTGAAGCGGGTGCGCGGGGCACCAAAGTCGGGCTGGTCGGCGTACAGGGCCAGCAGCCGGTCCTGGTAGTTGGAGAGGCGGAAGAAGTAGCTTTCCTCCTCCGTCCAGGTCAGCTCGGTGTCGGTGACCTTGGAGTAGCGCTTGCCGTCCCCGCGCAGTTCGGTCTCGTCCTCGCCGTAGTAGGCCTCGTCGCGGACGGAGTACCAGCCCTCATACTTGCCCAGGTAGATGTCCCCGGCCTCTTCCATCTTTTTCCAGATGGCCTGCGACGCCGCATAGTGGTCGGCGTCCGTGGTGCGGATGAAGCGGTCGTAGGTGATGCCCAGCGCCGCGTGCGCCGCCTTGTAGATGGCCGCGTTGCGGTCCACGAGCTCCTTGGGCGTGATGCCCTCCTTCTCGGCCGCCTGCGCAATCTTCATGCCGTGCTCATCCGTGCCGGTCAGGAACATCACGTCAAACCCGTCCAGGCGCTTGAAGCGTGCCATGGCGTCGGTGGCGATGTACTCGTAGGCATGCCCGATGTGCGGGACGCCGTTCGGGTACGTGATGGCGGTGGTGAGGTAGTAAGGCGTCTTGGCCGAGTCAGTAGATGTCACCCTACGAATTTACCGTGAAGCAGCCGGTTTCGCCGCTTCGTGTCCGGCGCCCGGGGCGTTAACGTGCGACGGCGGCACCCGGGTGGGATGTTCGTCCCACCCGGGTGCCGCCGTCGTACGGGTCCCGGCAGGCCCGGCGTCAGTCTTCCAGGTCGACCTCGCGGGCCACGGTGGCGCCGATGCCTTCCTTGATGGCCTCCAGCACGCCCTGGGGGACGGCGCTGTCGACGGTGATGAG
Organism: Arthrobacter sp. SDTb3-6; assembly: GCF_013376095.1. Lineage (GTDB taxonomy): Bacteria > Actinomycetota > Actinomycetes > Actinomycetales > Micrococcaceae > Specibacter. The sequence continues at coordinate 54,109 of NZ_JAAMFN010000012.1, forward strand.
GGCCAGGGCCTGGCCGCCTTCGCTGTGGCGGGCCACCTGCATGCCGGCGATGTTGACGTTGTTTTCCCCGAGCAGGCGGCCGAGGGTGCCGACCACGCCCGGGCGGTCCGCGTAGGAGATGACCAGCAGGTGGTCGCTCATCGGGATTTCCAGCTCGTAGCCGTTGATGCCCACGATCTTCTGGACCTGCTTGGGCCCGGTCAGGGTGCCCGCCACGGAGATCTGCGAATCGTCGGAGAGCGCACCGCGGATGGTGAGCACGTTGCGGTAGTCGCCGGATTCCAGCGTGGTGATCAGGCGGGTGTTGATGCCGCGCTGTTCGGCCAGGACGGGGGCGTTGACGTAGGACACCTGCTCGGAGACGACGTCCTTGAACACGCCCTTGAGCGCGGAGAGTTCCAGGGCCTTGACGTCCAGGGCGGCAATTTCGCCGGCCACCTCGACGTCGATCTGGGTCACGGAGGCGTGGGTCAGGGCGGTGAAGATCCGGCCCAGCTTCTCGATCAGCGGGATGCCCGGGCGGACGTCGGCGGCGATGACGCCCCCGGCGACGTTGACGGCGTCGGGCACCAGTTCCCCGGCCAGGGCCAGGCGCACGGACTTGGCCACGGAGACGCCGGCCTTTTCCTGGGCTTCGCCGGTGGAGGCGCCCAGGTGCGGGGTGACAATGACGTTGTCCAGGCCCAGGAAGTCGACGTCCGTGGCAGGTTCCTTGACGAAGACGTCAATGCCGGCACCGGCAATTTCGCCGTCGCGCAGGGCGATGTTGAGCGCGGCCTCGTCCACCAGGCCGCCGCGGGCGACGTTGATGACGTAGGCGCTCTTCTTCATCTTCGCGAACGCCTCGGTGCCGATCATGCCCAGCGTCTCCGGCGTGCGGGGCATGTGGATCGTGACGAAGTCGGACTGCTCCAGCAGCTCGTCCAGGCCCATCAGCTGCACGCCGAGGCTGGCGGCGCGGGCGGAGGTCACATAGGGGTCGTAGGCAATGATCTCCATGCCGAAGGCCTTGGCACGTTCGGTGATCAGGGCGCCGATGCGGCCCAGGCCGATGATGCCCAGCTTCTTCTCCAGCAGTTCCGTGCCGGTGTACTTGGAGCGCTTCCACTCGCCGTTCTTCAGGGCGGTGCTGGCGGCCGGGATGTGGCGGGCCAGGGAGAGGATGTGGCCGATGGTCAGTTCGGCGGCGGAGACGATGTTCGACGTCGGCGCATTCACCACCATGACCCCGGCCTGCGTTGCGGCCTTGATGTCCACGTTGTCCAGCCCCACACCGGCACGGGCAATGACCTTCAGCTTCTTGGCGGCCGCAATGGCCTCGGCGTCGACCTGGGTTGCGGAGCGGACCAGGATGGCGTCCACGTCCTCAATGGCGGTGAGCAGCTGGGACCGGTCGGACCCGTCCGTCTGGCGGATTTCAAAGTCGGGGCCCAGTGCCTCGACCGTGGCGGGTGAAAGTTCCTCTGCGAGGAGTACGACTGGCTTGGTGGCGCTCACCTGTGACCTCTTTAGCTCTCGGGTATGTTCTGGTGGGGATTTTGGTGGCTGGTTTTTTGCGAAGCGAATCAACAAAAAAGCCGGACTCCAGTTTATGGGAGTCCGGCTTCCTTGGCCGTAACATTCGGCGGTGGCGGCGACGCAAGCGATGCACGTCACACGCCCGGAGGATGCGTGTCAGCGGGCGACGGAACCTTCGGTGTAGTCGTCCGCGGACTTGATCCAGGAGAACAGCTTGCGCAGCTCGCGGCCGGTGGCCTCGATCGGGTGGTCCTCACCCTTCTTGCGCAGCGCCTTGAACTCGGGGGCGCCGGCGTCCTGGTCGTCGATGAAGCGCTTGGCGAAGGCGCCGTTCTGGATGTCCGCCAGGACCGCCTTCATGTTTTCCTTCACGTCGGGGGTAATGACGCGCGGGCCGGAGACGTAGTCGCCGTACTCTGCGGTGTCGGAAACGCTCCAGCGCTGCTTGGCGATGCCGCCCTCAACCATCAGGTCAACGATGAGCTTGAGCTCGTGCAGCACCTCGAAGTAGGCGATTTCGGGCTTGTAGCCGGCCTCGGTAAGGGTCTCGAAACCGTACTGCACCAACTGGGAGGCGCCGCCGCAGAGAACTGCCTGCTCGCCGAACAGGTCGGTTTCGGTCTCTTCGGTGAAGGTGGTCTCGATGACGCCGGCGCGGGTTCCGCCGATGCCCTTGGCGTAGGACAGCGCCAGTTCGCGGGCCTTGCCGGACGGGTTCTGCTCGACGGCGATCAGGTCCGGCACGCCGCGGCCTGCCTCGAACTCGCGGCGCACAATGTGGCCCGGGCCCTTGGGTGCGACCATGGCGACGTCGACGTCGGCCGGCGGCTGGATGTAGCCGTAGCGGATGTTGAAGCCGTGGCCGAAGAAGAGTGCGTCGCCGGCGTTCAGGTTCGGGGCGATCTCCTCGGCGTACACGAAGCGCTGTACCTGATCCGGGGTCAGGATCATGATCAGGTCCGCTTCCTTGACGGCGTCGGCAACGCTGAGGACGCGCAGGCCCTCGGCCTCGGCCTTGGCGCGGGACTTGGAGCCTTCCTTGAGGCCGACGCGCACGTCGACGCCGGAATCGCGCAGGCTCAGTGCGTGTGCGTGGCCCTGGCTGCCGTAGCCAATGACGGCGACCTTGCGACCCTGGATGATGGAGAGGTCTGCGTCGTCGTCGTAGAACATGTCGGTCACTGTGTAACTCCTTGAATAATTGTTGGGTGCTGCTGTGTTTTCACTACGTTTGCGTGGCGGCCGCGGACGGCCGCCGGTGCGCTGGGAAGCGCTGCGCTAGGAGGCGCGAAGTGCCCGGTCGCTCATGGAACGGGATCCCCGTCCGATGGCCAAGGTGCCGGATTGCACAATCTCGCGGACGCCGAAGGGCTCGAGCACATTGAGCAGTGCCGTGAGCTTGTCCGGGTGGCCGGTGGCTTCGATGGTGAGCGAGTCGGTGGACACGTCGACGACCGAGGCACGGAAGAGGTCTGCGGCTTGGGTGACCTGCAGCCTCGTGGCGGCATCCGCACGTACCTTGACCAGGATGTGGTCCCGTTGCACGGAGTTCTCTGAAACGAGTTCAACAATCTTGATGACGTTGACCAGTTTATTCAGCTGTTTGGTGACTTGTTCAATCAGGTCCCCGTCGGCGTCGACCACGACGGTCATCCGGGACACCCCGGAGACCTCGGTGGGACCGACGGCCAGGGAATTGATGTTGAAGGCGCGGCGGGCGAACATGCTGGCCACGCGGGTCAGGACGCCGGGCTTGTCCTCAACCAGGACGGAAAGGGTATGGCGTGTCATGTCTAGTCCTCTTCTTCCCACACCGGGGTCATGTTGCGGGCCACCTGGATCTGGTCGTTGCTGACGCCTGAGGGGACCATTGGCCACACCATGGAGTCGGGGCTGACCACGAAGTCAATGACGACGGGGCGGTCGTTGATGGCGAGCGCCTTTTCAATCGTCGCGTCAATGTCCTCGACCCGTTCGCAGCGCAGGCCCACACAGCCGTAGGCGTCGGCGAGCTTGACGAAGTCCGGCACGCGCATGGAGTCATGGCCCGTGTTCAGGTCGGTGTTGGAGTAGCGGCTGTTGTAAAACAGGGTCTGCCACTGGCGCACCATGCCGAGCGAGGAGTTGTTGATGACGGCAACCTTGATCGCAATGTTGTTGATCCGGCAGGTGGCCAGTTCCTGGTTGGTCATCTGGAAGCAGCCGTCGCCGTCAATGGCCCAGACCACGCGGTCCGGGTTGCCGACCTTGGCGCCCATGGCTGCGGGCACCGAATACCCCATGGTGCCGGCGCCGCCGGAGTTCAGCCAGGAATGCGGGCGCTCGTACTTGATGAACTGTGCGGCCCACATCTGGTGCTGCCCGACGCCGGCCACGTACACGCCCTCCGGGCCCGTCAGCGCGCCGATGCGGGAGATGACCCGCTGCGGGGACATGAGGCCGTCCTCCGGTTCGGTCCAGCCCAGCGGGTAGGTCTCGCGCAGGTTTCCCAAAAACGCCCACCAGTCGCTGAGGTCCGGGGTTCCGCCGGCCTCAAACTCGGCCTTCACCGCGGCGGTGAGGTCCGGGATGATCTCCTTGACCGAGCCCACGATCGGGACATCGGCCGTGCGGTTCTTGGAGATTTCCGCCGGGTCGATGTCTGCGTGGATCACCTTGGCATGCGGGGCGAAGCTGCTCAGCACGCCGGTAACGCGGTCGTCAAAACGGGCGCCCAGGGTGATCAGCAGGTCCGACTGCTGCAGCGCCGTCACGGCCGAGACGGATCCGTGCATGCCCGGCATGCCCACGTGCAGGGGGTGCGAGTCCGGGAACGCGCCCCGGGCCATCAGGGTGGTGGCCACGGGCGCACCGGTCAGCTCGGCCAGCTCCATGAGTTCCTTGGCGGCGTGCGCCTTGATGACGCCACCGCCCACGTACAACACCGGCTTCCTGGCCTCGCGGATCAGCTTGGCGGCCTCGCGCAGCTGCTTGGAGTGGCCGCGGAACACGGGCCGGTACCCGGGCAGGTCGATGACCGGCGGCCAGGAGAACGTCATCTGGCCCTGCTGGGCGTCCTTGGAGACGTCCACCAGGACGGGGCCGGGCCGGCCGGTGGAGGCGAGGTGGAACGCCTCCGCCAGGATGCGCGGAATGTCCTGGGCGTCGGTGACGAGGTAGGAGTGCTTGGTCACCGGCATGGTGATCCCGACGATGTCGGCTTCCTGGAAGGCGTCCGTGCCGATCACGGAGCTGGAGACCTGGCCGGTGATGGCCACGAGCGGCACCGAGTCCATGTGGGCGTCCATGATGGGTGTGACCAGGTTCGTGGCGCCCGGACCGGAGGTCGCGATGCACACGCCGACCTGGCCGGTGACCATGGCGTAGCCCTGGGCCGCGTGCCCGGCACCTTGTTCATGGCGGACCAGGACATGGTTGAGGGAGGAGGCCATGAGGGGGTCATAGGTGGGCAGGATGGCTCCGCCGGGAAGCCCGAAGACGTCCTTGACGCCCAGCTCTTCAAGTGAACGGACAAGTGCCTCGGAGCCGGTCATTTGTACGGGCGCCACAACGTTGTTGGGGCCGACGACGGCGGTGGCCGGGCTGGCCGGGCTGACTGCTCCTGAGCTGCTTCCTGCCGTGGCACCATGTCCGTGGGACTTGGTGGCCATCAGCGCAGGGCTGGCGGGCTTTCCTTTACTCATCGGTTCTTCCTTTGCGGAACTCGTGTTCTTGGTACTTCCATGGCTTGCGTTTCGGGTCGCTTACGCAGTGTTACGAGTTGCCATACTGTGGTGGAAACAAAAAAACCCCTCAGCCGTCAGGCTCTCATCGAGGGGTTTGCACGTGTTGCGACGTTCTCTTCACTGGTTTGTCAGAGGGTCATGGCCTTATGGTGTGGCCATTTTGCGTCACGCGCTAGCTAATGACGACTACGAGCAACATGTTCATGTCTGTAGTCTTTCCTTTTGCCGCCGGAGGTGTCAAACAGCATACCCCGTGATTCCAGCATGTGGACGCATGGTCCACTCTGTGGAATCACCCGCAGTAGGCGCCGGTGGAGGCGCTGTTGACAAGCTTCGCATACTTGGCCAGCACGCCCGTGGTGAACTTGGCCGGCAGCGGCCGCCACCCCACCTTGCGTCCCTCCAGTTCGACGGGCTCCACCAGGAGGTCGAACGACCGGGCGGCGATGTCCACGCGGATCCTGTCGCCGTCGCGCACAAAGGCGATGGGTCCGCCGTCGGCCGCTTCCGGGGCCACGTGGCCGATGCACAGCCCGGTGGTGCCGCCGGAAAAGCGCCCGTCCGTCAGCAGCAGCACCTCCTTGCCGAGCCCGGCTCCCTTGATGGCGCCGGTGATGGCGAGCATCTCGCGCATGCCCGGGCCGCCCTTGGGGCCTTCGTAACGGATGACGACGACGTCCCCGGCCTGGATTTCGCCGCTGTCCAGCGCGTCCAGGGCGCCCTGCTCGCGTTCAAACACGCGGGCGGTTCCCTCGAACACATCCAGGTCAAAGCCGGCGCTCTTGACAACGGCGCCTTCCGGGGCGAGCGAGCCGTGCAGGATGGTGATGCCGCCGGTCTTGTGGATGGGGTTGTCCAGGGCGCGCAGCACCTTGCCGTCGGGGTCCGGCGGGTTGATGTCGGCAAGGTTTTCCGCCACCGTCCTGCCCGTGACGGTGAGGGCGTCGCCGTGGAGGAGCCCGGCGTCGAGCAGTGCCTTCATGATGACCGGGACGCCGCCGATCCTGTCGACGTCGAACATGACGTAGCGGCCAAAGGGCTTCAGGTCGCCCAGGTGCGGGATCCTGTCGCCGATGCGGTTGAAGTCCTTCAGGGTCAGGTCCACCCTGGCTTCGCGGGCAATGGCGAGCAGGTGCAGGACGGCGTTGGTGGAGCCGCCGAAGGCCATGGTCACGGCGATGGCGTTTTCAAAGGCTTCCTTGGTCATGATGTCGCGGGCACGGATGCCCTTCTCCAGCAGGTGGACCACGGCCTCGCCGGACTTGCGGGCGTACATGTCGCGGCGGCGGTCGGCACTGGGCGGGGCGGCCGAGCCCGGCAGCGACATGCCGAGGGCCTCGCCGATGCAGGCCATGGTGTTGGCCGTGTACATGCCGCCGCACGCGCCTTCGCCGGGGCAGATGGCCCGTTCGATGCTGTCCAGGTCCTTCATGCTCATCCTGCCGGCGGCGCAGGCACCGACCGCCTCGAAGGCGTCAATCAGGGTGACTTCCTTTTCCGTGCCGTCCTCCAGCTTGGCAAAGCCGGGCATGATCGAGCCGGCGTAGAGGAATACGCTGGCCAGGTTCAGGCGGGCCGCGGCCATGAGCATGCCGGGCAGGGACTTGTCGCAGCCGGCCAGGAGCACCGAGCCGTCCAGGCGCTCGGCCATCATGACCGTTTCCACGGAGTCGGCAATGACCTCCCTGGAGACCAGGGAGAAGTGCATGCCCTCGTGGCCCATGGAGATGCCGTCCGAGACGGAGATGGTGCCGAACTGCATGGGGAAGCCATCCGCCGCGAAGACGCCTTCCTTCGCGCCCTGGGCCAGCCGGTTCAGGGACAGGTTGCAGGGGGTGATTTCGTTCCAGGAGCTGGCGACGCCGATCTGGGGCTTGCGGAAGTCGTCGTCGCCCATGCCCACCGCGCGGAACATGCCGCGCGCCGGGGCGGCGTGGATCCCGTCGGTGACGACCCTGCTGCGGGGCTTGATGTCCGGCTTGCCCTCTGCGGTCCGGACAACTTCTTCTGCTGAATTGGCATCCACGCTCATGGGGGCAGTCTATGACGGGGATCACGTCCCGGCCAGCCTTTGCCGCGGGTCGTCCCTCAGGAAGGGCCGGGGAAGGGCAGGGAAGACCGCCGGAAGGGCTCGGGAGGGGACATGGGGCGGCCGTGCCGGTTTCAACGCGGAAATTCGTGTCCTGGCCGCCAAAAAACCGCGTCTTTCCCGGGATTTTGACCCGGCCGCCTGTGATCTGTGCCGCAAACGGACTTTTCGATTTCACACCCGCCCAAAAACCATGTAGTGTTTCATGTCGTTGCAGGGAACACAACGGACACAAACCGGCGTGAACCGCTGCGGCCAGAAGATGCACCTCTAGCTCAATTGGCAGAGCAATTGACTCTTAATCAATGGGTTTCGGGTTCAAGTCCCGAGGGGTGCACAGTTGAAAGACGGCCCCGGTCCGCTTAGGCGGACCGGGGCCGTTTTGTTTTCCCCGCCAGGTGCGCGAGCGCCGCCCGGCCGCTGCCCGGGCAGGTGGCCTCCGATGCCGCCGAACGCGGGGCCCGCCGCGAATTTAAGGGTCCACGGCAACTGGCCTAGGCTGAAGTGAACATCCCGCCGCGTTCCCTTGCGGCGCCCGTCCACACACCGCCCCAGGAGCCACCATGACCGAACGCCTCGTCCCCGGCGACACCGCCCCGGCCTTCAGCCTGCCCAATGCCGACGGCGGCACCACGGCACTGCAGGACTTCACGGGCCAGAACGTGGTGGTCTACTTTTACCCCGCCGCGGCAACGCCGGGGTGCACCAAGGAGGCCTGCGACTTCCGCGACAACCTGGCGTCGTTGAAGTCGGCCGGCTACCAGGTGCTGGGCATCTCCCCCGATCCCGTCGCCAAGCTGGCCAAGTTCGCAGCCAAGGAGGAACTCACGTTCCCGCTGTTGTCCGACGAGGACCATGCCGTTGCGGACGCCTACGCTGCGTGGGGTGAGAAGAAGAACTATGGGAAGACGTACCAGGGGCTGATCCGCTCCACGATCGTGGTCGACGGCAGCGGGAAGGTGGCACTGGCACAGTACAACGTCCGCGCCACCGGCCACGTCGCCAAGCTGCGCCGTGACTTGAAGATCGACGCCTGATCGAAAATCGGCCCTCCGGCCCGCCCGTTTCGCGATCCTGGCGCGGCCGCAAGGCCGGCAACGGCAGTGATCAATGTGTGCGCAAGAGGGGACTTGAACCCCTACGCCCGAAGGCACAGGTACCTAAAACCTGCGTGTCTACCAATTCCACCACTCGCGCCGGCAAATACATGCGGTAAAGACCTGCACAATACTACCCGGCAATCCCCCCGGCCCGTCACACCCGCAACCACGGCTCCAGCCCGCAGCCTGCCGCTGCCGGGCTTGAGCAACTAGGATGAGTGGCTGACGGAACACCCTGCGGCAAGGAGAACCCCCACGTGCCACTTCAGGCCCGCACGCAACGCACGCCGAGCCGACGCACGCCGCACCGGGCCGCGGGCAGGGCGGGGCGTCAGCACCCGCGCACGCGAGGCCTGCTCGCGGCGGCGCTGGCCGCCGTCGTCCTGCTGGGCATGACTGCCTGCTCGGGGGCGCCGTCACCGGGCCCGAGCGCCACGGGGCAAGACAGCGCCAATGCGGCCCCCGTGACCTTCCGCTTCGGCACGGGCGCGGACCCGGCGGGCCTGGATCCGGCGCTGGTGGCGGACACGGAATCTTACCGGGTGACGCGGCAGGTCCTGGAGGGGCTCGTGACGGTCGACCCCGTCACGGGGGCGCCGGCGGCAAGCCTGGCGACGTCGTGGAAGGAGTCCGACGGCGGGCTCAGCTACCAGTTCAAGCTGCGCCCCGGCGTCACGTTCCAGGACGGGACGGCGTTCAACGCGGAGGCCGTCTGCAAGAACTTCCAGCGCTGGTACACCTTCCCAAAAAATGTCCGCGGCGACGGTTCCGGCACCATGTTCAAGCAGGTTTTCCGCGATTTTTCAGACCAGCCCAACGACTCGCTGTACGGCGGCTGCACCGTGGACGGGCCGCTGGAGATGACCCTGCAGCTGAAGCGGCCGCTGACAGGCTTCCTGCAGGCCCTCACGCTTCCCTCGTTTGCGATCTCCTCCCCCACGGCACTGGCGAAAGGCACGGCAAACATCCTGGACCGGACGCTTAACGGCAACAAGGTGTCCCGGTACGCCCTGCACCCTGTCGGCACGGGACCGTTCATGTTCACCTCCTCGGCCAAGGGCAGCGTCACCATGACCGCCTACCCGAAGTACTGGGGCAAAAAGGGCCAGATCCACACCCTCATCTTCACCACCTACAACGAACCGGTGAGCCGGCTCGCCGCACTGGAGGACGGCACCCTGGACGGGTTCGACCCGGTGACGCCAAGCAACTTTGACAAACTGGTCAAGGCCGGCAAGCAGGTGCTCCAGCGCGACCCGTTCTCCGTGATGTACCTGGGCATCAACCAGGCCATCCCCGTGATGAAGGACGACAAGGTGCGCGAGGCCATCGCCGCCGGCATCGACAAGACCACCATCGTGGGCAAGTTCTTCATCGCCGGCACGGCCACCGCGGGCCAGTTCATCCCGCCCAAGCTCAGCGGCTTCAACAACGCCGTGGCGGGCATCCCCTACGACCCCGTCAAGGCCAAGGCGCTCCTGAAGGAATCCAGCTACCGGGGCCAGGAAATCAAGTTCTACTACCCCACCGACGCCACCCGCACCTACCTGGCCACCCCCGAAAAGGTGTATGCGGAAATTGCGCGCGAGCTGACGGCCATCGGCTTCAACATCAAGCCCGTGCCGATCGCCTGGAACGCCGGCTACGTCCAGGCCGTCACCCGCCCGGGCGACCACGCACTGAGCCTCATGGGCTGGAACGGCGGCTACGCCGACCCGGACAACTTCGTGGGCCCGCTCTTTGGCGCCCCCAATGGCGAGCTCGGCCTGCAGGACCCCCAACTCGTCTCAAAAATCACCCGCGCCCGGAGCCTGCCCAACGGGCCCGAACGCGTCGCCGCCTACGACGCCATCAACAAACTGATCGCCCCCTCCGTCCCCGCCGTCCCCATTGCGTTCCCGATCTCCGCGATCGCCCTTTCCGACAAGGTTGCCAGCTACCCGCTCAGCCCTGTCCTGAACGAAGTCTTCAACCAGGTGACGCTGGCCCCCGGCAAATAGCGCCCCGCGTGGGGTACGGCGCCCGGCCCCTCCCGTGTGACCCAGCTCCCTTGATTTACGCTGGGAGCACCTGCCGCGATACGCTTCTACCGCTAGGAAGAGCCTCTATTCGGAGTTGACTGTGACCTTCATTTCGACCACCAAAGACGCTGACGTCGTACTCATCGGAGGCGGCATCATGAGCGCCACTCTGGGTGCAATGCTCAAGCAACTCGAACCAGACTGGAAGATTGTGCTGTTTGAACAGCTCGGTTCGCCAGGTTTGGAATCCTCCAGTCCCTGGAACAACGCCGGCACCGGCCACTCCGCGCTCTGCGAGCTGAACTATTCACCGATGGCCAAGGACGGCTCCGTTGATCCGGCGAAGGCGCTGAACATCAACGAACAGTTCCAGCTCTCCCGCCAGTTTTGGGCACACATGGTGGACAACAACATGATCGGCTCCCCCAGGGGCTTCATCAACACCGTCCCGCACATGAGCTTTGTCATCGGCGAGCCGCACCGGAAGTTCCTCAAGACCCGGCACCAGGCCCTGGCCGGCAACCCGCTGTTTGCTTCCATGGAGTACACCGAGGACCCGGCACAGATCGCCGAATGGGCGCCGCTGGTGATGAAGGGCCGCGACCCGCAGCAGGTGGTGGCCGCAACCCGTGCAGCCGAAGGAACCGACGTCGACTTTGGCGCCCTGACCCGCGAACTCATCGGCTACATGGACCACAACGGCGTCGAGGTGAACTTCAACACCTCCGTCACCGATGTCCAGCGGACCGGCGACGGCCAGTGGGACATCGACACCAAGCACCCCTCCTCAGGGGAGCGCGGCCGCATCAAGGCAAAGTTCGTGTTCATCGGCGGCGGCGGCGGGGCCCTGCACCTGCTCCAAAAGTCCGGCATCCCCGAGGGCAAGGGCTTCGGCGGCTTCCCCGTCTCCGGCCAGTTCTTCCGCTGTACGGATGAGGCCATCGCTTCCAAGCACAGCGCCAAGGTCTACGGCCAGGCCTCCGTGGGGGCCCCGCCCATGTCCGTCCCGCACCTGGACACCCGGTACGTGGGCGGCAAGCGCTCCCTGCTCTTCGGCCCGTACGGCGGCTTCTCCACGAAGTACCTGAAGACCGGCAGCTACCTTGACCTGCCCGGCTCCATCCGCCCCGGCAACATCATCCCCATGCTCGCCGTGGGCAAGGACAACCTGGACCTGGTGAAGTACCTGGTCAGCGAGGTCACCAAGTCCCACGCCGGCAAGGTGGAGGCGCTCCACGAGTACTTCCCCGGTGCCGACGGCAACGACTGGGAGCTGATCACAGCCGGCCAGCGCGTGCAGATCATCAAGAAGGACGCCAAGAAGGGCGGCGTGCTGCAGTTCGGCACCGAGGTCATCACCTCGGCCGACGGAACCATCTCCGCCCTGCTGGGCGCATCCCCGGGTGCGTCCACGGCCGTGCCGATCATGCTGCAGCTGCTCCAGCGCTGCTTCCCGCGCAAGTTCAAGCTCGAATGGCAGGATTCGCTGCGTGGCATGATGCCCACCTACGGCACCAAGCTCAATGAGAACGCGGAGCTGTTTGCGCAGACCCTCGCCGCCACGGCCGAGTCCCTCCAGCTGCAGACCGACGCAGCCTAGCGTTCCCGCCCGGCAGGGCCGGGCAGACCAGGCATAACGCAGTGGGAGTGTATTGATGTTTCGCTTGGCACGGATGTCGCTGGGCAGCCGGGCGCTGATTGCCCTGATCACCGTCTTCGCCGTGGTGTTCGGCGTGATCACGCTCGGTTCGCTCAAGCAGGAACTGATCCCCTCCATCGAGTTCCCGCGCATCACCGTGGTCTCGGCCATGCCGGGCGCGTCGCCGGAAGTGGTGGACAAGCAGGTCGGCGCCCCGCTGGAAGCTGCCCTGAACGGCGTCGAAGGCCTCGAGAGCAGCACGTCGACCTCCCGCAGCGGCGTCTCAACGATCAACCTGTCCTTCGCCTACGGCACCAACCTGGACCGGGCCCGGAACCAGATTGACCGGGCCATTTCCAATGTCGCCCCCAAACTGCCGGATGGTGTGCAGCCGCAGCCCATTTCCGGCAGCATCGACGATTTCCCGATCGTGTTCCTTGCCGTGTCCTCGGACCAGGACCTGGCAGCCCTGAACACCAGCCTGCAACGCCTGGCGGTGCCGGCGCTGCTGAAGATCGACGGCGTGCGCAGCGCCGACGTCACCGGCGCCAACACCCAGCACATTGCCATCCTGCCCAATGCAGCCAGGCTGTCGGCGGCCGGGCTGAACCCCGGCTCCATCACGAAGGCGCTGAAGAACAACGGCACGCTGGTGCCCGTCGGGTCGCTGGGCAACCAGGGGCTGACGCTGCCCATCCAGGCCGGCAGCCCCGTCGATTCGCTCGACGCCATCAAGGCCCTGCCGCTGTCCGGGGGCAAGGCGGCCACGGCCCCCACGATCGGCTCCGTGGCCAGCGTGGCGCTGGCGGATGATCCCACCACCTCCATCACGCGCACCAACGGCAAGCCCACGCTGGCACTGTCCATCACCAAGACACCCGGGGCGGACACCGTGACGCTCTCGCATGAGATCGCCGCGCAGCTGCCCCAGATCCAGGCCTCCCTGGGCCACAACACGAAGTTCACCACCGTCCTGGACCAGGCGCCGTTCATTGAAAAGTCCATCCACGACCTCACCCAGGAGGGCTTGCTGGGACTCGGCTTCGCCGTCGTGGTGATCCTGGTTTTCCTGCTGTCCGTCCGCTCCACCCTGGTCACGGCGATCTCCATCCCGCTCTCGCTGCTGGTGACGTTCATCGGACTGTGGGCCACGGGCTATTCGCTGAACATCCTGACCCTGGGCGCCCTGACCATCGCGATCGGCCGGGTGGTGGACGACTCCATTGTGGTCATTGAAAACATCAAGCGGCACATGGGTTACGGCGAGGACAAGAAGGCAGCCATCCTTTCCGCCATCCGCGAGGTGGCCGGCGCCATCACGGCGTCCACGCTGACCACGGTGGCGGTGTTCCTGCCCATCGCGTTTGTGGGCAGCCTGGCCGGGGAACTGTTCCGCCCGTTTGCCCTCACCGTGACGTTTGCGCTGCTGGCCTCGCTGCTGGTGTCGCTGTCCATTGTCCCGGTGCTGGCCTACTGGTTCCTGAAGTCCCCCGCCGGCACCGCGGACGACGCCGGCACCGCCCTCGCCGGGCAGGCGCTCCTTCGCGCCGTGGAAGGGAAGGAACGCAGCTCCTGGCTGCAGCGCGGCTACCTGCCTGTGCTTGCCAAGACGCAAAAGCACCCCGTCTACACGCTGCTGGCCGGGGCCGTCATTCTGGGAGCAACGCTGGCCATGACGCCGCTGCTGCCCACCAACCTGCTCGGCGACACCGGGCAGAACAGCATGACGGTCAACCAGGCGATGCCCGCGGGCACCAGCCTGGACGTCACCGACGCCGCGGCGAAAAAGGTCGAGGCCGTGCTTGCTGGCATCGACGGCGTCCAGGACGTGCAGGTCACGGTCGGCAACGCCTCGGGCGGCTTCTCCTCGCTACTTTCCTCGGGGGCATCTAGCGCCTCCTTCCAGGTCATCACGAACCCCGACGCCGACCAGGTGAAGCTGCAGGACACCGTCCGGAAGGCCGTGGCCCGCATCAAGGATGCCGGGACCATTGCGCTGGGAGCCTCCGGCGGCGGCTTTGGCACCTCAAACTCGGTGGACGTCATGGTGAAGGCGGGCACCGGCGCCGAACTCCAGGCGGCGTCCGACACCCTGGTGAAGGCCATGGCCGGCCTGCCCGGTGCGCAGTCCGTTTCCAGCAACCTCTCCGGCGCGCAGCCAGTGGTGCAGGTCAGCGTGGACCGGGCCAAGGCCGCCGCGGCGGGGCTGGACGAGGCACAGATCACCGGGCTGCTGGCGGCCACCGTCAGCCCCATCCCGGCCGGGACGGTGCGCATCGACACGACCGACTACAAGGTCCAGGTGGGCACCGGCAGGACCTTTGACTCCGTGGCGGACCTCGCCGCGGCCGTCATCCCCACCGCCGCCGGGCCCGTGCCGCTGGGTTCCGTCGCCACGGTGAAGCAGGTGGACACGCCGCTGACCATCACCTCCTCCAACGGCCAGCGGACGGCCACGGTCTCCGTGGTGCCGGAAGCCAACTCGCTGGGCTCGCTGAGCGCCGAGGTGCAAAAGAAGCTCGATGCCGTGACACTGCCGGCCGGTGCCATTGCCACGATCGGCGGCGCGGCCACGCAGCAGGCCGATTCCTTCCGGCAGCTGGGGCTGGCCATGCTCGCTGCCATCGCCATCGTGTACGTGATCATGGTGGCCGCATTCAAGTCGCTGGTGCAGCCGCTGATCCTGCTCGTCTCCATTCCCTTTGCGGCCACGGGCGCCATCGGGCTGCTGCTCATCACGCGCGTGCCGCTGGGCCTGGCGTCCCTGATCGGCATGTTGATGCTGGTGGGCATCGTGGTCACCAACGCCATTGTGCTCATTGACCTGATCAACCAGTACCGCCGTCCCTCCGGCGACCGGCCTGCCATGAACGTGGCCGACGCCATTGAGCACGGCGCCCGGCAGCGCCTGCGCCCCATCCTGATGACGGCGCTGGCCACCATTTTCGCGCTGACGCCGATGGCGCTGGGCGTGACGGGCGGCGGCGGGTTCATCTCCCAGCCCCTGGCCATCGTGGTGGTGGGCGGACTCGTGTCCTCCACCCTCCTGACGCTGGTGCTGGTGCCGGTGCTGTACCGCCTCGTGGAGGGCCGCAAGGAAAGGCGTGAGCTGCTGAAGGCGCTGAAGACGGTGCACCGGCCGGCTGCCGGTCCCGGCCGCGGCCCCGGCGGCCCGTCGTCGCCGGCGCAGCCCGCGTTCGAGGACTGGACCACGGGTGCCATCCCGAAGGTCCGCGGCCGCCGCGCCGCCCTCGACTAAACCCCGCCCGGGCCGCCCCTCCCCTGTCCTTGTTGCAGATCCTGGCCCAAAAAGGGACATTTCAGCGGATTTTCGTCCAAGAGCTGCAACATGGATGGCGGGTGGGGCCCGGTTGTGGATAACTTAAACGCCCACTGCCGGAAATTGCCATGCTTGGGGGCATGGCAGCGCTTGACCGTCTTCCCGAAATGTTCCGGGCCGCCCCGTTCACCCTCGAGGAAGCGCGCGCGGCCGGAAGCAGCTACGGCGAGCTGTGTCACCGCGACGTGGTCACGCTCAGCCGCGGCATCAAGACCTTGAAGAACGACGCCGACCTCCCCCTGGCGCTCCTCACGCGCCCCTATACCGTGGTCACCGGATATTCGGCCGCCTCCCACGGCACTGCGCTGGCCATCTGGGACATTCCGGGGTTCCTTCCCGGTCAGGACGGCAAGGCGATCCATATCTCCCGCCAGTACCCCCGCGTCCCGGCGCGGCGGCGCGGGGTGGCCGGCCACCGCACCATGTTCCGAGACGACGAAGTCTGCATTCTCGACGGCCTGTGGATCACCACCAGGACAAGGACTTGGCTGGACTGCGCCCGCAAGATGGCAGTTGCTGAACTGGTGGTGGCTGCCGACCACCTTGTCCGTATCCCGCGGCCCGTATTTGAAGGCCGCAGCGAGCCCTACGCAACCCTTACGGAACTCGCCGTTCTCCTGGAACGGCATCCGGGAACGCCGGGCATCGTGAAGGCACGTGAGGCGCTGCACCTGGCCCGGACCGGCTCCGACTCGCCCCAGGAAACCAGGCTCCGCCTGGCGTGTGGGCAGGCAGGCCTTCCGGAACCCCAACTCAACGTTGCCGTCCGGCTCACCGACGGGGTGGAACGGACACCCGACCAGTCCTACCGGGACTACAAGGTCGCTGTCGAATACGACGGAGCAACGCACGCCGATCCACGGCAGGTGGAAAGGGACGTCGCCCGGGAAGAGGACTATGCCCGGGCGGGCTGGAAGGAAGTGCGCATCATGAGGAGGCACATGGCCAACGACGCCCAGGAAGCCGTCCGCAAGGTCCGTGCGGCCCTCCACGAACGCGGCTGGCGGCCCTCCTAAGATCTGTGTTGCAGCTCTTGGGTCAAAACCGGCCATTTGCGCCGAAATCGGTCCAGGACCTGCAACATGGATGCTGCGGGGAGGTGCCAACCGCTGCAGGAGGAGGCCCGGGAACATTTTGGGCCTTCCCCGGGTTGGACCGTATATTAGATGCAAACGCATATATATCCCGGGTCGCGTCCGGGAGACCAAGGAGCACACCATGCAGTTCGGAATATTCAGTGTTGGCGACATCACCATGGACCCCACCACGGGCCGGACGCCCACCGAGCACGAACGCCTGAAGGCCATCACCACCATCGCCAAGCATGCCGAGGACGTCGGCATGGACGTCTTTGCCACCGGTGAGCACCACAACCCGCCGTTCTACCCCAGCTCCCCCACCACCATCCTGGGCTACATCGCTGCGCAGACGGAGAAGATCATCCTCTCCACGACCACCACGCTGATCACCACCAACGATCCCGTGAAGATCGCCGAGGACTTCGCCACCCTCCAGCACCTTGCCGAGGGCCGCGTGGACCTGGTCCTGGGCCGTGGAAACACCGCCCCCGTCTACCCCTGGTTTGGGAAGAACATCCAGGATTCGGTGGAGCTGACGGTGGAAAACTACGCCCTGCTGCGCCGCCTCTGGGATGAGGAAGTGGTGAACTGGGAGGGCAGGTTCCGCACGCCGCTGCGCGGCTTCACCGCCACACCGCGCCCGCTCGACGGCGTTGCCCCCTTTGTCTGGCACGGCAGCATCCGCACGCCCCAGGTTGCCGAGATTGCCGCCTACTACGGCGACGGCTTCTTCGCCAACAACATCTTCTGGCCCAAGGAACACTACATCCAGTTGATCAACCTCTACCGGGATCGCTTCGCCCACTACGGCCACGGCACCCCGGAACAGGCCATTGTGGGCCTGGGCGGCCAGTTCTTCATCCGGAAGAACTCGCAGGACGCCGTCAACGAGTTCCGCCCGTACTTCAACAACGCCCCCGTCTACGGCCACGGCCCGTCCATGGAGGACTTCACCTCCCAGACCCCGCTGACCGTTGGCAGCCCTGCGGAAATGATTGAAAAGACCCTGGCGTTCCGCGACTACTTCGGCGACTACCAGCGCCAGCTGTTCCTCGTGGACCACGCCGGCCTGCCGCTGAAGACCGTGCTGGAACAGCTGGACCTCTTCGGCTCGGACGTGCTCCCCACGCTCCGGAAGGAGTTTGCGGCGAACCGCCCGGCCAACATCCCGGAGGCCCCGACGTTCGCCGCCCGGAAGGCGGCAAAGGAAGCCAAGGAGGCCGCCGGCCTCGAGCATGAAACGGCTGGCGGTGTGGGCGCATGATCTCCGCCGCAGCCCACCGGCGCCTCGCCACCGAGGCGTGGGAATCGCTGCTGCGCTCGCAGGTGGCCGTGATGCGCGAACTCCACAAGGAACCCATATTCAAGAAGGTGGGCAGCCGCGAGTACGACGTCCTGTTCAACCTCTCGCGCTGCCCCACGGGCTGGCTGCGCCTGAATGAACTCAACGACAACGTGTTGCTGACCCAGCCGAGCATCTCCCGCCTCGTGGAGCGGCTGGAGGCGCGCGGCCTGGTGCAGCGCCGGACGCCCGACGACGACCGGCGGGGTGTGCTGATCGGGCTCACCGAGGCGGGCGCGGCCCTGCAAAAGGAGGTGGGGCGGGCGCATGTGCAAAACATCATGCAGCTCATGGAGGAGGCCCTCAGCGACGCCGAAATGCAGACGCTGTTGGAGCTGACCGGCAAGTTGCGCTCCGCCGTGGCACTCCGGGCCGGCGGGACGGCTGCGGCCGCCGCTGCGGTCAGTCCAGCACCTTCAGCGACGTGACCATCCGTTGGATGTCCAGGTAGCCGCCGGTGCGCATGTAGGCCTGGGCGTCCGCGATCGTGGCAAAGGCACGCAATCCGGCGGACCCGTCCAGGGCGCTGGTGAACTGCCGGACGTCGCCGAACATGTAGGCGCCCAGGGCGTTCGACTGGACGGTGTTGTGGACCAGGCAGGCCTTCCTGTCGGCCCCGCCCGCCTGGTCGGTGATGCCATATGACGCGTAAAAGTGCGTGCCGCCCTGGATCACGCGGTAGACGAAGCGCGGGGCCACGGCGGCCGCGCCCGTGTTGTCCGAGGGAATCTGCAGCGGGATGCTGGCCAGCACGGTGTAGGGCCGCTTCGCCGCGGCCGGGCAGGTCCCGCCCGGCGCCGGGAGGTGCGTTTGCAGGGTGGCCATGAGGTCGCCGGAACCGCCGCGCACCTCGACCCGGATGCCCTTGCCGGGCTTCCCGGGCACCAGCTGCGTGGTCCAGGCGGCGGGCAGGTCAAAGCTGACGGTCCGGGCCGGGTCCGTATACGTCTTCCATTGCGCGGCGGTGGACCCCGCCGTTGACGTGGCGCTGCCCGTGGCTGCGCCACCCGTGGTTTCCGCGGACGACGGCGCCGGGCCGGCCTGGGTGTCTCCGCCGGCCGACGCTGCGGGGCTGGCCGCGGTGATCGTCACCCCGCAGGCTGCCAGTGACAGGGCGGCCGCCAGCCCCGTGGCCGCCAGGAACCACGCCCGCAATTGCCTGCCTCCACTAAAACGTTGCATTGCATCCCCTCAAAGGTCCGTTTCCCCCCTTCGGGACCAACACTAGCCATCACGGCCGTGGCCGCGTCGGCGGCGCGCCATCCTGGTCGCCGTCCGGGGAGGCCCGGGTCGGTTCACAGGCCCTTGACCAGCTCCCGGTAAAACACCACGCCGGCGCCCAGGGAGGCGATGCGCACCTTCTCGTCGATGCCATGCAGGCTGGCCCGGTCGGCGTCGTCCATCAACAGCGGGGAGAAGCGGTAGACGGCGGGGCAGATGGCGGCGAAATGTCGGGAGTCCGTGGCGCCGGTCTGCACGTACGGCGTAACCACCGCCTCCGGATAGGAGACGCCGACGCTGCGCGCAATGAGTGCAAACTGGGCGTTGGTGAAGGAGGAGACCGGCGAAGGGCTGTGGCCGCTGCGGAACCTCAGCTCGACGGCGGGGTCGTTGATGGTGCGCCGCACGCGTTCGAGGGTGCCTTCCACGGTCTCCCCGACGGCGATGCGGATGTTGGCATGGGCCCGGGCCGTGGCCGCAAGCACGTTGGCGCCGTGGCTGCCTTCAAGTTCCGTGATGGCCACGGTGGTGCGCGTCATGGCGCGGGTTTCATCGCCGAGGGCGTCAAACAGTTTCGTCAGTAGTCCCTTGAACGCCCACATGTTCGACGTCACCAGCCGCAAGCCCAGGCCGCTGTTGGCGCCGGTCCTGCGCAGCATTTCCACAACCGGCCCCGGCATGGACTGCGGAAACGGGTTTTCCTCCAGGGCCATGATGGCACGGGCCAGGCGCGCTGTGGCACCCATTTTCGGCGGCGTCGAGGCGTGTCCGCCCGGGCTGCGCGTGAGCAGTTCAAGGTCCAGGACACCCTTTTCCGCGACCCCGACGACCGCGGCCGGCGGCGCCAGCCCCGGAAACGCGTTTTCAGCCACGGCACCGCCTTCATCGAGCACCATCCAGGGCCGGACGCCGCGGCCGTTCAGCAGCGATGCCGCCGCCGCGGCGCTGTCCCCGGCGGTTTCCTCGTTGTTGCCCAAGGACAGGTACACGTCGCGTGCCGGGGTGAAGCCTTCCTGCACCAGCGACTCCACGGCGCTGAGGATGAGTACGACGGCGCCCTTGTCGTCGAGCGCGCCGCGCCCCCACACGTGGGTCCCGTCCTGGTGGCCGGAGAACCCCGGATGGGTCCAGGCGTCGCGCGCGTCCACAGGCACCACGTCGTAGTGGGCCATGAGCACCGCCGGCGCGGCATCGGCCCCCGGCCCCGCACCCGGCCATTTGAAGAGCAGGGCGTGGCCATTGACGAACTCGCGTTCCAGGTGCGCGTGCACACCGGGGAAGAGGCGGGCCAGGGCGTCGATGAAGCCGGTGAATTCATCCAGTTCAATCTCGTCCCGCCGGCGGGAAAACACCGTGCGGAAGCGGATCAGTTCGCCCAGCCGGTCTGCGGCGGCCCGGGCGAAGTCCGCTCCGATGGCGTCCGGGTGCGCAGTCCCGGCACGCTCCCCCGTCTTTGCCGCCTGGGCTTCGGCGCCCGCGCGCACGGCACGCGCGCCCATGACGGCTGCGGTTCCGGCGGCACCGGCCGCGAGCGCTGCGGCGACGGCACGGTTCACTGACTTTGCGCTGACGCGTCCCATGGCCAAAGTCTAGGTCACGGTCCCCGTCCCGACAGGAGGTAGGATGTCCTCATGACCTTCGTCCCGTACCGCCTGGCCCGTGTCCGCCCCCTCGATGCAGAGGCGGGACCACTGCCGGAGCAGTTCTTTGTCCGCAATGATGCCGCGGACTTCGCCAGCGCCGAAGGCGGCGTCTGGACCGTGGTCGAGTCCCCCTTCCCCACGTCGCCCGCCAACCAAAACAGCCGGGCCCGGGCCGGCTGGACCACCGGGGCGACGGTTGTCGAGAGCCAGTTCACCTTCCTGGCCCCGTGCTCCCCCTCCAACGTGTTCGGGATGGCCCACAACACGGGGGCACCCGGCCGGGCCCTGCCGCCGCAGGCGTTCCACAAGGCGGCCAGCTCCGTCGTCGGCCCCGGCGAGGCGATCAGGCTGCGCCCCGGGGCGGGGTACGTGGACCCCGAAGCCGAGCTGACCGCCGTCGTCGGCAGGCCGGCGAGGAACCTGACCCTGGACAATGCGCGTGAGGCCATCCTGGGCTTCACCATCGGCAACGACGTCTCCGACCGCGACGCCCAGAAGAGCGACGAACTGTGGCTGAGCGCCAAGAGCCCCGACACGTTCACCCCGCTGGGACCGTGGATCGTGGTCGGCCTCCAGGACCGCGGCCAGCCCATCGGCATCGTGCACAACGGCACCGAACTGGCGCAGGGGTCCACCGACGACCTCGGCTGGGGTGTGGAGGAGATCCTCGTCTACCTCAGCGGCTTCATGACCCTGCAGCCGGGGGACGCCATCCTCACCGGATTCCCCGCCGAATGCCGCCGGATCGTGCCCGGCGACGAGGTGGCGTGCCGGATTGGCGGCATCGGGGAGCTGTGCAATCCGGTGGTGGCCGGCCTCTGACCGCGCCCTGTGCAGGGCGTTCTCACAGCGAATACACAAGCAACGTTTTGGGCAGCCCCAACCTCAAGTGGCAGTATTGGTGACAAATGGCAACTACACCTCCGGGCGAACCTGCAGCCCTGGAACCAGGTCCCAACACTGGAGCCGGCGGGACAGCGCCAGTGGCCATGTCACCGGCGGCGATGAAGCACATCGTCCTGCTCGACCAGCTGCGCGGATTCGGCATCGTTGCCGTGATTTGCACAGTGGTTTCCATGCTGATTTTTGCCGCGCTGCGCCACCCCCTCGGCACCCAGTGGGCCAATGCCATCTCCCTGGTGCTGTGCTCGGTGCTCAACACGGAGTTGAACCGGCGCATCAGCTTCGGCATCACCGGCCTGCACCTGTGGTGGCGGGACCAGCGGCGCGGGCTGTGGATCATGCTGCTGGCGCTCGGCATCACCAGCGGCAGCCTGTTGGTCCTCCACGCGGTTTCGCCCAAAGCGTCCCTGGCCACTGAGCTTGCCGTGATCGTGCTGGGCAATGTGGCCTCCGCCGTGACCCGGTTCGTGCTGCTGCGCTATTGGATTTTCCGTCGGCTGCGCCACGGCGCCACCGCCGTGCCGCTGCACAACTGACCCGGCTGGGCTGCCGCGGCATCGCGGCTTATGCCCGCAGCCGCTTGATCCGCCCCATGGCGGCTTCGAGCTCCTGGGCGGCCGTGGCCAGCTGGGCCTGCGTGGTCTCCGCCCCAAAGCTGAACCGCAGCGCTGTCTGGGCCACCCCGCGCGCGTACCCCATGGCCGTGAGCACGGCTGACGGCTCGTCGGAGCCTGCCGCGCAGGCCGAGCCGGACGAACACACGATGTCCCGCCGCTCCAGTTCCAGCAGCACCGATTCGCCGCTGGTGCCGGGGAAGCAAAACGACGCCACGGACGGCAGCCGCCGGGTTCGGTGACCCGTCAGCTGCGCGCCGGGAACCCTTGCCAGGACCTGGTCGATGAAGCCGTCCCGCAGGGCCGTGGCCTGGCCGGCGGCGGCGTCGCGGCCGGCTTCCGTGAGCCTCAGCGCGGTGGCCAGGGCCACTGCGAACGCCACGTTTTCCGTGCCGGAGCGCGTGCCGCGTTCCTGCCCGCCGCCGTGGACCAGCGGCTCGCAGGGCACGCCGGCGCGCAGGTACAGCAGGCCCACGCCTTTCGGCGCGCCAAGCTTGTGGCCGGAAAGGGCCAGCGCATCGACGCCCAGCCGCTGGACGTCAAGGTCCAGCCAGCCTGCGGCCTGCACGGCGTCGGTGTGGAACGGCACGCCCAGCCCGCGGGCGGCCGACGCCAGCGCCGGGATGTCCTGGACGGTGCCGACCTCGTTGTTGGCATACATGACCGAGGCGACCGCCACGTCGCCGGCCAGCAGGCGCACAAAGCCGGCCGTGTCCACCAGGCCGTCGGCCCCCACGGGCACCATGTCCACCGTGAAGCCGTGGACTCGCCGGAGGTAGTCGGCCGACTCGGCAATGGCCGGATGCTCGATGGAGCTGATGACAATACGGGTCCGGCACGGGTCGGCGGCGCGGCCGGCCAGGGCAATGCCCTTTAGGGCAAGGTTGTCCGCCTCGGTGCCGCCGGAGGTGAAGGTGAGTTCGCCCGGGTGGCAGCCCAGCACGGCTGCCGCCTGGGTGCGGGCGCCGGCCAGGGCGGAGGCGGCCTGCTCCCCCAGTTCGTGGTGGCTGGACGGGTTGCCGAACTGGTTGGTTAAAAACGGGAACATGGCCTCAATCACCTCGCGGCGCACCGGTGTGGTGGCCGCGGCGTCGAGGAAGATCATGGTCAGGCCTCGATGGCGATGTCCAGGCCCAGGTCCAGGGCCCGTACGCTGTGGGTCAGGGCGCCGACGGAGATGATGTCCACGCCCGTGCGCGCAATCGCGGCGATGGTGGCCAGGTTGACGTTGCCGCTGGCCTCCACCAGCGCCCGGCCGTTCACGAGCGCCACACCTGCCGCGAGTTCTTCGTTGCTGAAGTTGTCCAGCATGATGGTGTCCACCCCGGCGGCGAGCACCGGTTCGATCTGCTCCATGTTGTCCACCTCGACCTCGAAGTGGACGGTGTGCGGCAGCTGCGCACGGACGCCGGCGAGCGCCTGCGTCAACTTGGCGGGGTCGCCGCCGGTGAGCACCGCCAGGTGGTTGTCCTTGGCCAGCACGGCGTCGGAAAGCGAGAAGCGGTGGTTGTGCCCGCCGCCGCAGCGCACCGCGTAGCGTTCCAGCGCGCGCAGGCCGGGGGTGGTCTTGCGGGTGTCGGTGACGCGGGCCCTGGTGCCTTCGATGAGCTTGGCATATTCGGCGGTCTGGGTGGCGATGGCGCTCATCCGCTGGGTGAGGTTCAGCGCGATGCGTTCGGCCGTCAACACGGCCCGCGCCCGGCCGGTGACGGACATGATCCGCTGGCCCTTCACAAACGGCTGGCCGTCGGCGACCAGCTGTTCCACCTCGGCAGCCGGATCCTGCATCACCATGGCCGCGGTGAACACGTCCCCGCCGGAAAAGATGCCCGGTTCCCGCGCCACGAGCCAGGCTGTGGCCCGTGCCGTGGCGGGCAGGAGCGTGGCGGAGGTGATGTCGCCGTACGGTGCGTCCTCCACAAACGCCGTGCGCAGGATGTTGTCCACAATCGCGCCGGGCAGGGTTGGCAGCGGGGCCGGGGCGGTGGGGGCAAGGTCGACGGCGTTCATACTGTTTCGCTTTCAAGGACGGGAAGGCTGGTGGGAAGGTGGGCATCGTCGCCGCTGGCGGGCCGCACCGGGGCGTGCGGGCCCTGGACCTGGGGGTGCGGGCTCCGCCCGGGCGCCGGGGCCTGGGGGAAGTCGCTGCGGCAGTGGGCGCCGGCTGAATTGCTGCGGGCCAGGGCCGCGCGGACCAGCAGTTCGGCCGCCAGGAGGAGGTTGGCCAGTTCGGCTTCGGCTTGAGTGGCGGGCTGCCGGGCCAGGCCGGCTGCCTCCTGCCGCCACGCGGCAAGCTGCCGCGCGGCCTCCTGGAGGCCGGCAGCATTGCGGACCACCCCGGCATGGGCTCCCATGAGGCGCTGCAGCGCCTGCCGCGTCAAAGGCGCCGGCCGGGCCCCGGCGGTCCGGACAGGGGCCGGCCCGGGCCAGCCGGGCGGGCCTCCCCCGTCTGGCACTTCCACGGCAACTTCTTCCTGGCGCGGGGGGCGGCCCACGGGCACCGGGCTGGCACCATCCCACGCGCTGCCGAATCCAGGCGCCGTGGACTGCACGAAGGAGTCCACTGCGCGCCGGCCAAACACGAGGCCTTCGAGCAGCGAGTTCGAGGCGAGGCGGTTGGCGCCGTGGACACCGGTGCAGGCCACTTCGCCGGCCGCGTAGAGCCCCGGCAGGGACGTCTGCCCGTCAAGGTTGGTGGCCACCCCGCCCATCCAGTAGTGGGCTGCGGGCGTGACGGGCAGCCACTGGCTGGTCCAGTCAAAGCCGAGTTCGCGGGTCCGGGCGGCGATGGTGGGGAACCTCCGCGCCAGGTAGCCTGCCCCGTGTACGTCCTCCACGCCAGTGGCATCCAGGAAGACGGTTTCGCCGGCGGCTGCACCCATGCTTGACAGGTGCGCGGCGATGCTCCGGGAGACCACGTCGCGCGGGGCCAGGTCTGCCTCGGGGTGGTACCGGGACATGAACGCGGTCCCGGTGCTGTCACGCAGCACGGCACCCGCACCGCGGACGGCCTCGGAGACCAGGAAGTGACCACCAACGGCAAGGGCCGTGGGATGGAATTGGAAGTATTCCAGGTCGGCAACGGCCGCCCCTGCGCGCCAGGCGGCGGCGAGCCCGTCGGCCGTGGCCACGGCCGGATTGGTGGTGAAGTCGAACAGCTGCCCGGCTCCCCCGCTGGCCAGCAGCACGGCGTCGGCCGGGAGTTTTCGGCGCCCCCCGTCCTGGGTCAGCAGCGAGATCCCGGCGACGCGACCGGCGTCGAGCACCAAGTCGCTGACAAAGGAATACTCAAGGATGGTGACCGTGCCCAGTTCCTGGGCGTCACGCACGGCGCGGATCAGCCCGTCGGCGATGGCCGCGCCGGTGGCGTCGCCGCCGGCATGGAGGATGCGGGCGGCGGAATGGGCGCCCTCAAGCCCCAGCGCCCGGCGCCCGGTCCCCGCATCGCGGTCAAAAACCACGCCGAAGCGCTCCAGTGCGGCGATGTCAGCGCGGGCCTCGCCGCACAGGATGCGCACGGCGTCGGGGTTGCACTGGCCGGCACCGGCCTTGAGGGTGTCGGCGATGTGCGCCTCGACGGTGTCCCCGGGGGCGGCGTCGCCGGGGCCCAGCACTGCGCAGATGCCGCCCTGGGCGAAGTGGGTGTTGCTCTGCGCCAGCGCACCCTTGGTGACCAGGGTGACGCGCAGCCCGGCTTCGGCAGCCAGCAGGGTGCTGAACAGGCCGGCGATGCCGCTGCCCACCACGGCCAGGTGCGAATTGCGGGCACTCATGCGCGCGGGGCTCCCTGTGTGGCGGGCTGCCGGGTCCTGGATGCGGCCTGCCGCGCGGAGCGTTCCTGCACCGACCGCGGCTTGGCGGCCAGCATGCGTTCGAGCGCCACCCGTGCGTTGACGGCCGTGGCCTCGGGGACGGTGATCTGGTTCAGGACCTCCCCGCGCACCAGCCCCTCAAGCACCCAGGCCAGGTAGCCGGGGTGGATGCGATACATGGTGGAGCAGGGGCAGATGACGGGGTCCAGGCAGAAGATGGTGTGCTGCGGGTACTGGGCGGCCAGCCGGTTCACCATGTTGATTTCGGTGCCGATGGCAAAGGTGCTGCCGTCCGGGGCGGCCTGGACGGCCTTGAGGATGTAGTCGGTGGAGCCGGATTCGTCGGCGGCGTCCACCACCTCCATGGGGCATTCGGGGTGGACGATGACGCGCACGCCGGGGAAGTCGGCGCGCGCCTGGTCGATCTGCGCCGTCGTGAAGCGCTTGTGCACGGAGCAGAAGCCCTGCCACAGCACCACCTTGGCGTTATCCATGACGTCGGCGGTGTTGCCGCCCAGGGGCAGGCGGGGATTCCACAGCGTCATCTGCTCCAGCGGGATGCCCATGGCCTTGGCCGTGTTGCGGCCCAGGTGCTGGTCGGGGAAGAACAGCACGCGCTGGCCGCGTTCGTAGGCCCATTCGAGCACGGTGGCGGCGTTGGACGATGTGCACACGATCCCGCCGTGCTCGCCGCAGAATGCCTTCAGGGCCGCCGAGGAATTCATGTAGGTCACGGGGATGACGGGCACCCGGCCGTCGGCATCCGGCTCGGTGCCGTACAACTTCTCCAGCTCGGCCCAGCAGGCCTCCACGGACGGCACGTCCGCCATGTCGGCCATGGAGCATCCGGCGGCCAGGTTGGGCAGGACCACCGACTGGTGCGCGCCGGAGAGCATGTCCGCGGTCTCTGCCATGAAATGCACACCGCAAAACACGATCGCCTCGGCGGCGTCCCTGGCCTTTGCGGCGTTGGCGAGCTGGAAGGAGTCGCCCAGGAAATCGGCAAACCTGACCACCTCGTCGCGCTGGTAAAAGTGGCCCAGGATGACAACGCGGTCGCCAAGTTCGGCCTTGGCGGCCAGGATGCGCGCGGTGAGTTCGTCGTCGGACGCGTCCTTGTACTCCTGCGGCAGCTGGCCCTGGCGCGGGGTGGCCGCCGGGGCGGTGTCCGCGTTGGAGGCGCCGGGGCCGTAACCCGGCGTGCCGGCGAGCGCCTCCGCCAGGTCGAACTCCCAGGGCCCCTGGGCCAGGGCGTCGTCGCAGCTTTCCTGGGCCCGGCCCGGCTTGCCTTTGGCCCCGGAGCCCGGCGCTTCGGCCTGGCTGCGGGTGATGAGCTGGATGGTGGTGTTGACGGATGGCATGGTGTGCTCCAAGGGGTGGGACGGGAACGTGGAAGGAGGGGTGGGACGGCGCAAGTCACGCATTGTCTGCGCGGGGATGGGGGGCCGGGGAGTCTTCGGCGATGTTTCCGGTGTAGCGGTAGAGACGGGGCGGGCGATGCTTGCCGCCCTGCAGGTATTCGCCGGTGGGTTCAATGTGGGCGGTCTGCTTGAGCTGGCGCCGGAAGTTTGCCGGGTCCATGGTGCGGTCCAGGACTGCCTCGTACACCTCGCGCACCTGGGCCAGCGTGAACGTTTCGCCCAGCAGGTGGTACGCGATGGGGCCGTACGCCATCTTGTTGCGCAGCCGCCAAAGGGCATAGTCAACAATCTGGTTGTGGTCGAAGGCGAGCGTTTCCAGCCCGTCGGCCCGGAACCACTTCACGTTTTCCGACTCCTGCGCCATCTCCGCCTCGGTGGGCTGCACCATGGCCCAGTACACGATCGAGACAACGCGCTGGCTCGGCGAGCGGTGGAGGCCGCCAAAGGCGTACAGCTGTTCCAGGTAGCTCGGGGCCAGCCCGGTGGTGTCCTGCAGGTTGCGTGCCGCCGCATCCTGCAGCGATTCCGCCTGGGTCAGCGGCCCGCCAGGCAGCGCCCACAAACCCTGGAACGGCTCGCGGATCCGGCGCACCAGCGGCAGCCACAGGGTGGGCCGGCCGCTGGCTTCGCTGGGGCGCAGGGCAAAGATGACGGTCGATATTGCCAATGCCGGTGGCTGGGCCAGCCGTTCGCTGACGTTGGCCGCACTGGCAAAAGGCTGCCGTTCCATGCCGTAGCGCCCCGCTTCCTTAGTTAAAGTCATGTTGACTACAACTGATTCTACGGCCTCGTGCCGGCTGAAACAAACTTTTTGGCGAAAAAGTCGCTGCCTGTCAGCCGGCCTGGCACCGGCCGGACCAGGAGTTCGGCGGCGCTGCTTGTGCGGATTTAACGCGCGTTTGAGCCCCGCCAGCCCGTTTTACGTGCGCCGTCGAACCGTCCCCCAGGCGTCAGGCAGCGGGCCGCCGTGATCAAAGGGCTTCCGTCCCACGGGGCGGGTGTGGGTGGCTTCGGCCACCGCGGTTTCCGGACCGGCGGCAACCGGTCCGGGGGCGCGCCCGTCCCGCGGACTTGGGAGCAGGCAGGTGGCCGGTGGATAATGACCCCTTGGCAGGGCACCGCCCGGCCGCCCGCGCAGGGCCGCCCAACGGCCCCCACCAAAACTGCTGCACCGGTGACGCCGGCCCCGTAAACCCGGCACCGCCCGTGCCGCACCGAACCAGCACCCCGAAGAAGGCCGACCCGTCCATGAGCACCCAGCCGACCGCTGATACGCAAACCGCACCACCGACCACCGGCCTGGGCCATTCCCTCAAACAGCGGCAGCTGACCATGATGGGGTTGGGCAGCGCCATCGGCGCCGGGCTGTTCCTGGGCTCCGGCAAGGGCATCGAGGCGGCCGGCCCCGCCGTCCTGATCTCCTACCTCACCGCCGGCACGCTGATCATCCTGGTCATGTGGGCCCTGGGCGAAATGGCCGCGGCCAACCCCAACTCCGGCGCGTTTTCCGTCTACGCACAAAAGGCGCTGGGCAGCGTGGCCGGATCCACGGTGGGCTGGCTCTGGTGGCTGCAGCTGGTGGTGGTGATTGCCGCCGAGGCCCTGGGCGCCGCATCCCTGCTGGTCACCGTCTGGCCCGTGCTCCCCGTCTGGGCGCTGACGCTCGTCTTCATGGTGGCGTTCACAGCCGTCAACCTGACCAGCGTGAAGAACTACGGCGAATTCGAGTTCTGGTTTGCGCTGCTGAAGGTGGCCGCCATCGTCCTGTTCCTGGCCTTTGGCGCAGCCCTGCTGCTGGGCTGGATCCCCGGTGCCACGTCCCCGGGCCTGGGCAACTTCACCAGTCACGGCGGCTTTGCCCCTAACGGGCTCACCGGCATAGCGACGGGCCTGTTCGTGGTGGTGTTTGCCTTCGGCGGCACGGAAATTGTGGCGGTCGCCGCCGCCGAAACGGCCAACCCGGCCCGCAGCGTGGCCATCGCCGTGCGGACCGTGGTCTGGCGGATCCTGGTTTTTTACATCGGATCCATCTTTGTCATTGCCGCCGTGCTCTCCTGGAATTCCACGCACCTCGATTCGCCGTTCGCGGGCGTGCTGGACTCCGCCGGCGTCTCCTGGGCCGGCACCGCCATCACGCTGGTGGCCGTCGCCGCCCTGCTCTCCGCCCTGAACGCCAACCTGTACGGCGCCTCCCGCATGGTCTATTCCCTGGCGGAGCGTGGCGAGGCCCCGCGGTTCTTTGCCCGCACCAGTGCCCGCCGGGTCCCGCTCGCCGCCGTCGCGGTTTCCGTGGCCTTCGGATTCGCCGCCGTCGTCCTGGAACTGCTCTTCCCGGGCCGGGTGCTGGACGCCCTGCTGAACCTGGTGGGCTCCACCTGCCTGATCGTGTGGGGCACCGCCCTGGTCTCCCAGCTGGTCCTTCGCCGCCGGGCCGACCGCGACGGCACCGCGCTCCCCCTGCGCATGAAGGGCTTCCCCGTCCTGACCGGGATCGGCCTGGCCCTGCTCGCCGCCATTTTCGCCGTCGGCTTCTTCGGCGCCCAAAGCCGCATGCAGCTGATCGGGACATTCGCCCTCGTGGCGGGAATCGCCGTCGTTTGTTGGCTGGCGGGGCGCCGCCAGGCGGTGGCGGCACGCCGCTGACCGGGCCGAGATTGCTTCCGCCCGGGAATGTGACTACCGTCTCAGGTGGACGGTGTGCTCAACGGTGCGCATGCCGTTCCGAAATTGGGTCCCTTGGTTCGCTACTGTGGAGGTACGACGGCGGCACGCGCCACCGCGGGAAAGGTCACCATGTCCGCCCCTGGCAAGCACCCGGCCGCTGCGGCCCTGCACAACATCGAAGGCGCCAGCGCCGGCCTGAACGTCGCCGTCTTTGACCCCGACTCCCCGGCACCCCTGCCCCCGGTCTTTTTGATCCACGGCTTCGCCTCCTCGATTGACCTGAACTGGGTCAAAAGCGGCTGGGTTGCCGCCCTGAACCGCGCCGGGCGCCGCGTGCTGTCGGTGGACCTGCCCGGCCACGGGCAGAGCACCGCCCCGGTGGACCTGGATTCCTACACGCCGGGGAAGGTCCGCGCGGACCTGCTGCAGGTGCTCATTGACGAGGGCGTGCGCCCCTTGCGCGACGGCGACCCCACCTCCGGGGTGGACCTGATCGGGTATTCGCTCGGCGCCCGGCTGGCCTGGGAGTTTGGCGCCACACAGCCGGAGCTGGTCCGCCGCATGGTGCTCGGCGGCCCCAACCCGCACGACCCCCTGGCCGACTTTGACCTGGCCGCCGCGCAAAACTTCCTCAACGACGGCACCCCCATCGCCGACGAATCCACTGCCTGGCTGCTGAACATGGCCCAGCTGGTCCCCTCCAATGACATCTTCGCGCTGCTGGCCATGATCCAGGCCATCAAGCTGGAACCGTTCGACCCCACCGACGCCGTGCCGAAAATGCCCATCCTGCTGGTGGCCGGCGACCTGGACGAACGCGCCAAGTCCATGTCGCTGCTGGCCAGGCTCAGCGGCCGCGCCGAGCAGCGCATCATTGCCGGACGGACCCATGAAAACGCCGTGACGTCGCGCGAATTCAAGGACGCCGCCATCGCCTTCCTGATGTAGCCGGGGCACCGCCGCCATGGACTACACCGCAGAACCGAAGCCGTGGCAGCCGTTCCTCGACAGGGACGACGCCGGCACCCGGCTGGGGCGGGCCCTGCTGGAGGCGCCGGGCGGGAAAGGCCTGGACCGCCCCCTCGTGCTGGGGCTGGCGCGTGG
Organism: Arthrobacter sp. SDTb3-6; assembly: GCF_013376095.1. Classification (GTDB taxonomy): domain Bacteria; phylum Actinomycetota; class Actinomycetes; order Actinomycetales; family Micrococcaceae; genus Specibacter. The sequence continues at coordinate 85,344 of NZ_JAAMFN010000012.1, forward strand.
CGGGGTCCCGGTGGCCGCAGGGGTGGCGCGGGCGCTCGGGGTGCCGCTGGGCGTGCTGGTGGTCCGCAAGCTCGGGGTGCCCGGCTCTCCCGAGGTGGCCTTCGGGGCCGTAGCCACCTATGCCGGCGCCGCGGCAGCCGTGCACCTGGAACAGACCGTCCACGAGTTGCGGCGCCACGGCTACGGCGCACGGGAACTCGAACAGGTGGAGCAGGAGGAACGCGCCGAACTGGCACGTCGGCAGGCGCTGTACGCCCCCGAAACGCAGGATCCCGCCGCCGGGCGGACCGTTCTGTTGTGCGACGACGGGCTGGCCACGGGTGCCACCATGCGTGCCGCCGTCACCCTCATGCGCAACGCGGGTGCCGCGGAAGTGCTGGCCTGCATCCCGGCGGCGCCGGAGAAAGTATGTGCTGAACTTCTCACGGTTGCGGACCGCGTGGCCTGCCTCCAGCCGTGGCCCGGCCTCCGTGCCGTCAGCGAGGCCTACCTGCGCTTTGGGCAGCTGGGCGACGCCGGGGTCCTGGCACTGCTGGGCGGCTGGTAACGGCCCCGGGCATTCCATTGCCCTCCGGCCCGCTAGCATGGCAGTGACCCCGCGGACTGCACTGGGCACCCCGGGGACCGTGGAGGAGACCTCGCCCATGCCAGGCATGTACATCAAGATTTGCGGGCTGCAGACGCCCGAGACCGTTGCCGCGGCAACGCAGGCCGGGGCCGACGCCGTGGGTTTCGTCTTTGCACCCGGCAGCCCGAGGACGGTCACCGCCGACGCTGCCCTGCAGCTGGGCCGCGACGTGCCTCCCGGGGTTGAAACCGTGGGCGTGTTCCGCAACCAGCCCATCGACGACGTCGTTGCGACGGCGCGCCGGGCGGGGCTGACCTCCGTGCAGCTGCACGGCGACGAATCGCTGGCCGACATCCGGCGGCTCCAGGATGAAGGATTCCGCACCCTGCGGGCGTTTTCGGCCGCTGCGTACGGCGCCCTCGCCCCGGAGGAGAAGCGGGCGTGGGAGTCGGAGCGGATCCTGCTGGACGCCGTCGAACCCGGGGCCGGCGTGGCCTTTGACCCCAGCCTCCTGGCAACGGGGGCGCCCGGCGGCTTCTGGCTGCTGGCCGGCGGGCTCACCCGGGGAAATGTTGCGCACCTGGTCTCCGTGGTGCGGCCGGCGGGCGTGGACGTTTCCAGCGGCGTGGAATCCAGCCGCGGCGTGAAGGACACCGGGCTCATCCGGGACTTCATCGAGGCCGTGCGGGCCGGGGCCTAGGCAATTGCCGCCCATGCTTTGCACTGAAGGCCGGCCGGCGTCCACGCCGGCCACCGTCGTGACGCCGGCCGGTTTCCAGGGCGGCCCGAACCTCTGAATGCGGGATGCTTTCGTCCGGCGCAGCACCAGGTTCGCAAATCCTGTGTGCGCTGTCCTCGGGCCCGCAGGGATTTTCGATGGACCCCGGGGGGCGGGAGGTCTAAAATGATCAACACCAAAAATGCCTGCGCCTGCCGGAAAAGGGTGAGGAACCATGGGAGGCAACAACCAAAAAACCGGCCGTCCGAAGCTGGCCGGGATGGTCGAGGAAGAGACGGCCTATCCGATCTGGTGCGACCGCTGCGGCTCCGACGCGTTCATCTTGATCGAGTCCGCCCGCCGCCAGCACTGGGCCCCGGCCGGCTATCTTGACATTACGTACTTTTGTTCCAAGTGCAACGCCATCTATGGCCATCTGGTCAGTGAAGCGGACCTCAAGGCGGAATTCATGGCGGCCATCGCCGTGGCCGCCCGCCCACACCCGATGGCCGAGTACACGGGCTACGACGAGGCTTCCTGACGCACGGTGCCGGAGTTCCGGGCGGCGCGCACCCCGACGCATTACGGGCGGGCTATTTCTTCCCGCGGCGCAGCACCATGGCCGTCACGAGGCCCAGGAGCAGCAGCGTTCCGGCCGCGGAGACCGGCACAATGAATGCGGCCGCATACCCGGAGGACTGCGCCAGCGCCCCGGCAATGGATGAACCCACCGCGGTCCCGGCCACAATGCCGCTGGCCAGCGCCGTCATGACCGTGCCCATCCATTGGGGCGGGGCGATGACACTGCCCACGGTGAAGATGGTCACCATGGTGGGACCCACCGGCAGGCCCACCAGCAGCAACACGACGATCATCATCCCGAGGCTGTCCGGGAGGAAGAAGGCGGCCGAGGCAGCGGCCATGAGCAGGGCAGCCAGCACCCACCGCCAGGCGTGCGTGAAGGCGGCCGGCCAGTAGGCCACGGACAACGCGGCCACGGCGGAACTGGCACCCAGGACCGAGTACATGAGCCCGGCCTGGTCGACGGAGCCGTGCACGCCGGTGAAGGCCGCCAAGGCTGTCTGGGAGGCCCCGAAGAACGTCCCCATGCAGAGCATGCCCGCCACCGGCACGGCCACCTTGAACCAGTTCACCGATTCCTGTGGGACGTACCCGGCGTTGCCGGCGGACGCGGACTTCCGGGCGGCCACGGCTGCGTGGGTGGGGTGGACGGCAAAAAGGGTCACGAGCACCAGGGTCATGGCGGCGGCCAGCACCAGCGGCAGCCACGGCGCCACCAGCGAGGCCAGCAGTCCCACCAGCGCGGGCCCGAGCACGAACGTGACCTCATCGGCGGTGCCTTCCAGCGACAGGGCGGTGTCCACCATGGCCCCGCGCTGCTCCGCAGGCAGCCTTCGGCTCAGCGCCATCCACCGCACGCGGGACAGCGGCCCCACCTGCGGCGAGCTGGCCCCGGCCAGCAACGTGGTCCCCAGGACCGCCCAGGTGGCGGCGGGCGTGAACTGCCCCGTGGCATAGACCAGGACGACGGCGGCACCCACGATCACGGCGTTCGCCACCGCCGCGACGACCAGGACCGGTTTTTGGCCCAGCCGGTCCGCCAGGTAGCCGAGCAGCGGGGCGCCGATCGCGGCGCCGACCCCCACCGAGCCGGCGGCAAAACCGCCGATGGCATAGGAATTGCTGATGGCCGTCACCAGCGTGAGAACGCCGATGGTGAGCATCGCCAGCGGAACGCGGGCAAACAGGCCCAGGGGGATGTAGGAGTTTCCGGCCAGGTGCGGCAGCATGCCGTAGCGGCCCACTTTTTTCGCGGGGCCGCTGCCGGCCGGTCCCCCTTGGTGGGGAGGCACCGGCGGGGGCCCGGCCAGGGCGCCGGTGGAGGAGGGGTGTGGGGTGGTCATGGTTTATCCGGTCAGCAAAGGGCGTGCACCGTCCCGCCACCCGGTGCACCCGACCCAGATACGTGCCCCATTCTACCGGCCCCGCCAACCATCGGGCGCCCGCAGGCGGCTCACACCACGCCGAGGGCCAGCGTTGAGCCGTTGCGTCCCTTCGTGACCTGCAAATGCACGGGAATGCGCGTCTTCATCTCGGCCACGTGGCTGACCAGGCCCACCACGCGGCCGCCGTCCCGCAGCCCTTCGAGGGCATCCATGACCTGGTCCAGGGACTCCTCGTCCAGGCTGCCGAAGCCTTCGTCAACGAACAGCGTTTCGATGTCCAGGCCGCCGGATTCCTGCTGGACCACGTCGGCGAGCCCCAGCGCCAGCGAGAGTGAGGCCATGAAGGACTCACCGCCCGAGAGCGTGGCGGTGTCCCGGCTGCGCTGTGTCCATTCATCCACCACTTCCAGCCCCAGGCCCGACTTGCGGTTCCCGCCCGCCTTCGCATCCGTGTGGCTGAGGGTGTACCGCTGGCCGCTCATGGTGGAGAGCCGCAGCGAAGCGGCGATGGCCACCTGCTCCAGCCGGGCGGCCAGCACGTAACTGGTCAGCGTCATCTTCAGCTGGTTGTCCCCGCCGCCGCGGACCGCCTCGGCCAGGCCGGCCACCAGGGCGGCCCGCTCGCGCAGCGGCGCGACGAGTGCTTCCCGGGCCGCGAAGGCCGCGGCGGTTTCAGCCACCTGCTCCCCCGCCTGGCGTGCCAGGCCCAGCCGCACGGCCGCCGTCTGGGCCAGGTCGCCGCGGCGCTGCGCCTCTTCCTGCAGTCCGGCCAGGTCACCCGCCGTCGGGGCTTGAAGCCCCTGCGCCGCCTCGAGCGCGGCTTCGGCCACCTCGGCCCGCTCCAGCTGTGCCGTGTTGAGCGCGCCGTCCCGGTCAAAGGCGGTGAGCCGCTCCCGACGGGCGGCCGCCTCCTCCTTCGCCAGCAGCGCCCCGCGCACCTGCGCCGCGTCGGTAAAGGTGCCTTCCGCGAGCGCCGCCTCCAGTGCCCGGCCGGCCGAGGCGGCCGCCTCCGCCGCAGCAATTTGGCGCCGCAGTGCCTCCGCCAGTGCCGACGCGGCCTGCTGGGCCCCCTCCACCGCCTGCTGCCGATCGGCCAGCGACGCATACCCGGCCCGGGCTGCGGCAAGCCCGTCTTCCAGCTGCCCGGCTTCCCGAGCCAGTGCGGCGTTCCCCGCAGCAAGCGTCGCAACACGCTGCGTGCCGGCCAGCAGCGCCGCCTGCGCCGCGGCCACGGCGGTTTCCACGGTGTCGGCTTCCCGGGCCAGCCCCACAATCCGCGCCTCCGCGGCGGCGGCGGCGTCCAGCGTCTCCCTGGCCCGGACGACGGCGGCACGGGCCTCCCCTGCCTCGCCGCCGCCGCCGCGCTCGGCCAGGACGGCGAGCGCCTCCCGGGCCTGCGAGAGTTCGGCGTGCGACGCCGCCGCGCGCTTGTCGGCCTTGTCGCTCGCGGCCTTGGCCGCCTTTTCCTGGTTGGCTGCCTCCGGGCCGGAACCGGCCAGGGCCGACGGCGCCGGATGCGCCGTGCTGCCGCAGACCTGGCACGGTTCGCCGTCCACCAGCAGCATAGCCAGTTCCCCGGCCGCCATGGAGTGGCGCAGTTCGACGGCGTCCAGCCAGGCCTGCCGGGCGCGCAGCGCCGCCTCGCGCACCTCGAGGTCGTCGGCGGCGCGGCGTGCCACCACCTCGGACTGCGCTGCATGGGCGGCGATGCTGGCCACGAGCCGGGCGGCTGCCTCATGCCGCTCCCGGGCCTGTTCGACGGGGACTGCGCTGCCGCGCAGGGCGGCAAGTTCTGCCTTGGCCTCAGCCAGGCGGGACTTGCCGGCGGCTTCGCCATCGCGTTGTTGGGCGACCTCCGCCGTGGCGGCAGCAAGTGCCTGTTCCCCGGCGGCAAGGTCTGCCGTGACGCGGGCCAGCCGCTGTTCGCCGGGCAGTGCCGCCGTGACGGCTGCCAGCTGCCCGGCCAGCGCCTTTTCCACGTGTGCCGGCAGGGCAAGGTCCGGCACGGCGCCAGGCACCTCGCCCGCGTCCGTCCCTGCACCCTGTGTTCCGGTGCCGGTGGCGGCTTGTCCGGCCAGGTCCTCGGCGAGTCGGGCAGCGAGCGGGTTGGCTGCAAAGCCGTCCCGGGCGGCCGCGCCGGCGGCGTCGGCGGCCATCAGGGTGCGGGCCGTGGTGGTGGCAGCGGCCACCACAGGGGCCAGGACCTCCGCCTCGTGGTGGCGCTTGAGCGACTCCCGCCATTGGCCGGCCTCACCGGCCAGGGCGGCCAGCCGTGCCTGCCCGGCCAGGGCCGCGTCCCGCAGGGCGTGCCTGTCCTGGCGTTGTTTCGCCGTGGCGACCGCCTCGGCAGCCGCCCGGGCGGCATCGGCCGTCGCCTCCGCATCCGCCTTGGCCTTCCGGACGGCAACCTCCAGCGATTCGGCCAGCCAACCAAAGAGCTCGGCACCGGAGGATGCCAGGCTGCGCCCGTCCGCGGCTTCCCCCGCATCGTCCCCGGTGTCGTCCGCCGCCGCAGGCCCGACTTCCGCGGCGGCACCCCCGGCTTCCCCCTCAGTCCCGGCCGCAAGGCCCGTTTCCGCAGCCTGGCCCGAATCCGCCGGCAGCCCCGCCTCCGCCAGGGCCGCGGCGGCCTGGCTGCGGGCCAGGGCCTCCTGGGCCGCCAGCGCTGCCAGGCCCGAGGCAAGCTGGGCTGCGGCCTCCCGGGACTCGGCGGCCAGCTGCGCTTCCAGGTCCTGGTAGACCTCGGTGCCAAAGAGTTTCTCCAGCAGTTCCTCGCGGTCCTTGGCGTTGGCGCGCAGGAACGCCGCAAATTCGCCCTGTGCCAGCAGGATCACCTTGGTGAACTGTTCCATGTTCATGCCCAGCAGCCGCTGGATCTCGCCGGCGGCCTCGTCGTTGCGCTGGGACAGCGGGACCCATTCGCCGTCGGCCCATTCACGCAGCTGCGTGCTCGCCTGTTCCCGGGTGGTGCCGGAGCCGCGCTTGGCCGGGCGCATCCATTCCGGGCTGCGCCGCACCTCCAGGCGGCGGCCGCCGGCACTGAATTCGCACACGACTTCCGGGCCTACGCCCTCGGCGGCGTGGTGGCTGCGCAGGCTCTTGACGGCATTGTTCCGCGCCCCCGGAATGCTGCCGTACAGGGCGTAGGCCACGGCGTCCAGGACGCTGGTCTTCCCCGCGCCGGTGGGCCCGTTGAGCAGGAACAGCCCCTGCGCCCCCAGCGCGTCGAAGTCAACCACCTCGCGGCCGGCGAAGGGGCCGAACGCCTGCATTTCCAGACGGTGGATTCTCACAGTGCGGCCTCCTGGGCATGGACGGAGGCGAGCGCATCGCGCAGGAGCCCTCGTTCGTCGTCGTTGGCGGGCCGGTGCCGCACGTGGTCAAGGAATCCGCAGCACAAATCCAGCTCGTCCACGGCGGCCAAGACGCGCTGGCTATACGATTCCGAGCCCCGGTCGCGCGCATTTTCCGGCTCAAACATGAGCACGAGCGTGTTTGGAAAGCGTGTGCGAAGCGCTTCCATGGCGTTGGCCGGGCGGTCGTTGTCCGTCAGGGTCACCTGGCAGAAGTGCGCCTCCGCGGCGTCCCACTGCGGGTCCGCCAGCAGATCCGCCAGGGTGCCCCGCAGCACGGACAGCGGGCGTTCCGCCGGCCAGTCGACGCGCCGCACCTCCTTGAGCCCGTCCGCCGTGACCTCCACCAGCCATGCCCCCTTGGTGTGGGCGGCCTCCGAAAAGGAGTACGGCAGCGGCGAGCCGGAATACCGGACGGTTTCGCTCAGCCTTTGGCGCCCGTGCAGGTGCCCGAGTGCTGTGTAGGTGAACCCGTCAAAGAGGTCCAGCGGCACCGCGCCCACCCCTCCCACGGCCAGGTCCCGTTCGCTTGCGGAGGTGATGCCGCCGCTGGCGAAGGTGTGGGCCAGCACGACGGCGGCCGTCCCTTCCGGGCGCGCCGCCAGGTCCGCGCGGACCAGCTTCAGGGCCGCCTCGGTGACGCTGAAGTGGGAGGCGGGTTCGGCGTCGAGCGCCACGGCCACCAGCCTGGGTTCCAGGTACGGGATGCCGTAGACGGCCAGCTGCGGTCCGGCGGGGCCGGTGGCGTCGAGCGGGAAAAGCGCCGGGGTGGCGAGGTCCGCGAGGCGGGTACGCAGGTGCACGCCGGCCCGTTCCATGATGCGCCCGCCAAAGCCGAGCCGGGTGGCGGAATCATGGTTGCCGCTGGTGATGACGATCGGCACCCCGGCCTCATTCAGCCGCGCCAGGATGTCGTCAAAGAGGTTGACCACGTCCACATTGGGCAGTGCGCGGTCGTAGACGTCCCCGGCCAGCAGGACCACGTCCACGCCTTCCGCCGCAACGGTGGCGAGCAGCTGGTCGGCAAAGCGGCGCTGGGCCGGCAGGGTGCCCACGCCGTGGAAGGAACGGCCCAGGTGCCAGTCGGAGGTGTGCAAAAGCTTCATGGTTCAAAGCTAGCCGACGCCACTGACATCGGGTGCCGGTGCGCCGTTCAGCGCAGGGCGCTACTTGCTGGGTGCGTCAAAGAAGTCCTGGGCGTCACTTTTTGCGGCGGCCGGCTCCACAGCCGCGGCGGCGGCAGGCGTTGCGGGAACCGGTGCCGGGACGCCGCCGTCCACGGCAGCGTCCACGCCCCTGGCGGAAGGCGCACTGTAGTCGATGGCCCCCGGCTTGGCTGCAGCGTCGGCGCCAGCGGCATTGTCCGCTGCCGCCTCATCCGCGGCTCCAGCGGACGCGGCGGCGGACTGCGGGGCAAAGGTGCGGTAGATGGCCGCGGCCAGCGCTGCGCCGAACAGCGGTGCCAGCCAGAACAGCCACAGCTGCCCCGCAGCCCAGGAATCGGTCAGGAACGCCGCCGCGGTGGAGGCAGCCGGGTTCAGCGAGCTGTTGGCCACGGGCAGGGCAATGGTGATGGTGACGGCCAGGGCCAGGCCGATGCCGACCGGGGCCAGGACGGTCGCATTGCGTGCGTGGGTGGCGCCCAGGATGATGGCCACCAGGACGGCCGCGGCCACCAGCTCGACGATCATGACACCCACCATGGGCACCTTCAGCGGGGAGTGCGAGTCAAAGCCGCTGGACAGGGTTGCGAACACCTTGGAAACGCCGCCCGTGGACTCTGACGGGAGCACATTGACCAGCGCGTAAATGACGCCCGAGGCCAGCACGGCGCCGACGGCCTGCGCCAACACGAACACCACCATGTGCAGCCACTTGATCCGGCCGGCAACGGCCATCGCCAGTGAAAAGACGGGGTTGAAATAGCCGGTGGAGACGCTGCCGAAGGCAACCAGGGCCGCCACCATGGCCAGCCCGTAGCCAAACGCCACCGTGGACGTTGACGCACTGAACAGCGCGGTGGCCATGCCGGCGAAGACGATGAAGAAGCTGCCCAGCGCCTCAATGAAGACGTGGGTGCTCAGCGGGCGGGGCTGCACGGTGGCCGGGGCCGTACCGGAAGTGCTCATGGTGAAGAAGGTCCTTCGGTGGGAAACGTCGGTGGGATTCATCGGTTCTGCGGTTGCGCCGCCCCGGGCCATGCACGCCATCGAAAAATTACATCCCCAGGACAATGGCGAAGATCGCCGCGACCGCCAGAGCCACTATAGCGGCCGATGCTGTGCGTAAGGTAAGTGCCGGTGCTGCGATGCCGCCCTCGTGGTCGTGGCGGTCCACGCCGGCGTGCAGCGACTTGATCCGGCCCACCGCACAGCACACCAGCACGACGGTGGTCAGGCTGGCCACTCCGGCACACACCCCCAGACCCGTGACGTGGGCGGGCAGGGCGGAGAGAAAGAGCCCGCCGGGCTCGCTGTGTTCATGGGTGAGGGCGTGAAAAAAGCCGCGCCAGATCAGGAGGTCGGCGACGATGATGCTCATGATGGTCCGGCGCCAGGACAGTGCCGTGCGCTCGGGCTGCAGCCCCGGGTCCCGGGTTGCCCGTTCAGTGGTTTCCGCCACGGTCAGGTCCGGGTCAGGATCAGGATCGCAAAGACCAGGGCGGCGGCCGACACCACCACCGTCATCCCGAGCATCAGCCAGGAATGCGGCAGTTCCTGGTCGTTGCGCATGGCCTGTTCCTGGTGCGCCCAGCGCCGGTAGCTGACAACGGCCAGGGAGGCGCCGATCAGCGCCAGCACCAGGCACAGGATGATCCGCACCACCGTGGGGGCGATTTCCGGCGCCAGCTGGTCGATGGCCACGGCCCCGGCCAGCAGCGCCAGGGCCGTGCGGACCCAGGCCAGAAAGGTGCGCTCGTTGGCCAGCGAAAACCTGTAGTCGGGGGTCTTTCCAGTCCGTCGCCAAGCAGGCTCGCGCATGTGTCTCCTAATTTTGGGGGTCCGGCCAATTCTACCGGCTCTTGTTGAACGCAACACCTCACCCCGGCCGTGCGCGTGCCGCCGGTGACGGTAAATTGGAACCATGACTTCCCAGCCGCAACCCACCAACGCTCCCCCGGCCGACTTCGGGCGCCGCGTCCACGGCACGATCATGGGCGGCGCCCTCGGCGACACGTTGGGCTACCTCGTGGAATTCGATTCGCTGGCGGACATCCAGGCCAAATACGGCGCCGCCGGGTTGGTGGACCTGTCCCAGGAAACTCCGCCGCTGCACTTCTCCGACGACACGCAGATGACCCTCTACACCCTGGACGGGCTCCTGGAAGTGCTGGAGTGGGCCAACGACGGCGTGGGCGCGGACATCAATGCCTGCCAGTGGCTGGCCTACCTGCGCTGGCTGAAGACCCAGGGCATCCAGGCCACGGGGCCGGCCCCCGAGCCCCAGCCGCGCTGGATCGACACCCAAAGCGTGCTCCACCACCGGCGCCACCCCGGCAATGCCTGCATCACGGGGCTGTCCGGCGGCGAGATGGGCACCGTCCACCGCCCGGTCAACCCCGATTCCAAGGGCTGCGGGACCGTCATGCGTTCGGCCCCCTACGGGCTGATCCCCAACATCCCCGCGGAAACCGTGTACAAGATCAGTTCCGAGGCCGCGTCCCTGACCCACGGCCACCCGTCGGCCCGGCAAAGTTCGGGCGCGTTCAGCTGGCTGATCCACATGCTGGCCGTGGCCGGGCTGGGGTTGCGCGAGGCGGCCGCGTCCGCAGGCGTCCGGGCCCATGCCGAGCCCGGCGCCGACCCCGAGCTGTTGTCCCGGCTCGACGCCGCCCTGGCCCTGTCCGCCCCGGACGTCCTTGCCGCGCACGACGGCGTTCCCCTCTCCGGCGTGCAGCTCACCGATGCGCTGGGGCTGGGATGGGTGGCGGAGGAGGCCCTCGCCGTCGCCCTTTATGCCGTGCTGGCCACGGCTCCCGGCGCCGTGTCACCCCCGGAGCACTTTCTGGCCGCCGTGCGCCTGGCCGTCAACCACGACGGGGACAGCGACTCCACCGGCCACATCGCCGGGAACATCCTGGGGGCGTTTTACGGGGAGGAGGCGCTTCCGTTGGCCTGGCTCAAGCTGTGCGAGGACCCGCAGCTCATCCAGCACCTGGCCGGGCAGCTGGTCAAGCTGACGGTGGGCGCCTGAGGCGCAGCCTGGCTTCGACGGGCCCGGCTACGCCTTCCGGAAGGAGAAGTTGGCGCATTCCTCGCAAATGCCGGCCGGAATGAGCCCCCGGCGTTGAAGGATGCCAAAGATGGCGCAGCCCAGGCACAGGCCCACGAACGCCTCGAGGGAGGCCGCCACAAGGAGCAGTACAATCAGCGTCCAGCCGGCCAGGGACGCCCCGGACAGCAACAGCGCGATGGCGCCGATGGACAGTACGGCGCCGATGCCCTGGGCAAAGCGCTTGGGCGGGCCCGGCACGAGTTTCGGCCGGCCGAACCGCGGCGCGAGCACCTTGACGGAAAGAAGCGCCGCCGGCGAAATGCGCGGACCGAAGGCCAGCCGCAGGACGAAGCCCGCGGCGATGACGGCCACCAGCCACGCCTGGCCGGAGACCAATGCTGCCAGGGCCAGGGCCACCACGATTCCCGCTGTGGACCGTGCGGCATATTCGTTGACCGGGTTGGGGAAGGCAAACAACCGGCGCAGGCCCCCCGCCCGCGGCACCTGGATGAATTCGGTTGCGGACGGAAGGTGGTCATTGAAGGCGGTCATCCTTCAAGGCTAGGGCCAGCCGTCCCGCGCGCTCCAGCATTGTTGCGCAGCATGACGGAACCGGTCCATCCCGGCCGTTCCCCGTGGGGCGCAGGCCGGTCCCGCCCCGCCACGTGCTCAGCCCACCATCTGCATGAACTCGCCCTCGGAGAGCACCTCAATGCCCTGGCCGCGGCGCTGCAGTTCCAGCACACGCGCCGCCTTCGACGTCACGCGGCCGCTGCGCAGGTCGGCCGCTGCGAAGCCGCTGCCCACCACCAGGACGGTCGTATTTCGGGTCACGCTGCTGGCGCACCGTGCACCGTGGTGTGCGGCCCGCAGCTTCGCCTCCGGCCGCTGCAGGCCCAGGTTGCCGGTGAACACCACCGTCTGCCCGTAGAGCGGGTGCGCCGGATCGGCGGCCGCGTTGGGTTCCGGGTTGGGGCCTTCCACGGACCAGCCGGAGCGGCCGGGCCGGCCGCCATAGGCTGCCGCCGCACCGCCCGCCGCCAGTTTCTCCAGGGCCGACCTGGTCGCCTTGGACACCTGGTCGGTGGCGGGGTCCCAGGAATCGACGTGCGGCATCGAAAGCTTCATCGCGGCAAAGACCCCGGCCACGGACGACGCCTCCTGCCGGGCGGCAATGTCCACCATGATCCCGGCGCAGGCACGGGCGTCCTCGGTGGCGTCGTGGTGGTTGACCAGCGGGACGCCGGCCGCCTCGGCCACGTAAGGCAGCGAATAGGACGGCAGCGAATAGTTCTTCCGCGAGAGCACCACCGTGCAGGCGTAGTCAAAGGCCGGGGCGGGCATGGCTGACACTTCCGAGGCGGACCGGATCACGCCAAGGTCAAACGCCGCGTTGTGCGCCACCAGGGCATCGCCGCCAATGAAGTCGCGCACCTCGCCGAACACGTCCTTGAAGCGTGGGGCGCCCAGGACGTCGTCGGGCGTGATGCCGTGGATGGCGATGTTGCGCGCATCAAAGTGGTCGTGGCCGGCCGGCGGGCGCATGAGCCAATAGGCCTCGTCGACCACCACCCCGTCGCGGACCTTGGTCACCCCCACCGAACAGGGCGATCCCCGAAATCCGTTGGCGGTCTCAAAATCGATGGCAGTAAAGTCCACAGGCACCCTTCAAGGCTACCGCTCCCGGAGCCCGGTGCCCGACGCGCCTCCTGCGCGCCTGCGGTGTGTTCCCGCCCACGGACCGGGGCCCCGGTGCGGCCCGTACCGTAATCTGTAACGATGATACTTTCAGCCTTGGGTGACTTCGCCCTGCCCGCCCTTATGGGCCACGGCCCTGCCCCCACGTTGAGCATCCTTCCCCCCTGGCTCAACCCGGACGTCTTCCTGCGCGACCCGGCGCTGGCGCCCTGGATCATCCTGTTGGTCTGCGGCATTGTCTTTGCCGAGACCGGCCTGCTGGTGGGGTTCTTCCTGCCGGGCGATTCAATGTTGTTCACGGCCGGGCTGCTCGTCGCTACGGGCGCCCTGGACATCCCCCTTCCGTTCTTCGCCCTGTGCATTTTCGTGGCGGCCTTCATTGGCGACCAGACAGGATTTTTCATCGGGCACAAGGCCGGGCCCGCCATCTTCAACAAGCCGGACTCACGCCTTTTCAAGCAAAGCCATGTGGCCCGCGCCCATGCCTTCTTCGAACGGTTCGGCGGCCGCGCCGTCATCCTGGCCCGGTTCGTGCCGATCGTGCGCACCTTTGTCCCGGTCATCGCCGGGGTGGCGAAAATGCCGTACCGCACCTTCATCGGATTCAACGCCATCGGCGCCGCGCTGTGGGGCATCGGGGTGACCCTGCTCGGTTTCTGGCTTGGCCAGTACAGCTGGGTCGGGGACAACATCGACCTGATCTTCATCGCCATCGTGCTGGTCTCCGTCATCCCCATCATCACCGAGCTCACCAAGGCGTTCCTCGCCAACCGCAGGGCGTCCAAGGCCTAGCGCCCGCCCGG
>NZ_JAAMFN010000120.1 GCF_013376095.1 Arthrobacter sp. SDTb3-6
CTAGATGAGTAATTCCAAGTTGGTTAATGGTCGTAGGCGGTGAGTGAGCGGCGGATGGCTTGCCCGGTTTGGTCGTTGTGCCAGATCGCGGCGGTCATGGCCAGCAGGCGTTGGATGACGCGGGCGGTGACACCGGCAGGGGTCCGTCCGCCGTGTTGCTCGAGATTGAGCTGGCCCTTGAGTGTGTCGTTGATGGACTCGATGATTTGCCGCAGGGGTTTGAAGAACCGGGCCCCGGGCCGGGATTTCTCGCCCTTGCGGGCCGGGCGCAGCAACTCGATCCCAGCCTGGTCCACGGTGTCCTCGAACTCGGCGCCGTAGTAGTTCTTGTCCCCGATCAGGATCTGGCGGTGCCCGTCGCCCTGGAGCCGGTTCATGGCCGGGGTGTTGGCGAGAATGTCCAGAAAGGTTTGGCGTTCATCGGCCTTCGCCCCGGTCAGCGCCCACCCGACAGGGAGGCCGTGAACGGTGCAGACCAGGTGCAGCCTCAGGCCCCAAAAATAGCGTGAATGCGAGGCGCAGTACCCGTATTCGGCCCACCCGGCCAGCTCCGAGCGGCGGACGGTTTCCCGGGATCTGGCACACTCGACCGGGGTGGAATCGACCAGCCACACGTCATCGCAGCAGATGTCGCTGCGTTCGTTCAAGGCGGCGATAAGCCACTTCATGCAGTCACCGAGCCGGCGCAGGCGCTTGTTGTAGCCGGACTGGCCCGGCAAATAGGGAAACATCCCTCGGTAGTTTTCCGTGGCGTAGCGCAACCAACGGGCTTCTGAAACGAACCCGAGCATCGCCTGCAGCAACGCCAACGCCATGACCTCTGCGTCACTGATCTTGGGACTGATCCCGATCCTGGGCCGGTACGGAACCCGTTCCGGATGGGCCTTCAACAAGTCATCGGCAACGACATAGAATGCAGTGGCAAGGGTGTCCAGATCGGCGTCCACGAGGACCTCCGGGTTCGGCGTTTGGTTTGATACCGCCGATTGTGGGCGCCCTTGCCCTTCAAAGCATCACACCACGCCGCACACCTTGGAATTACACATCTAG
>NZ_JAAMFN010000121.1 GCF_013376095.1 Arthrobacter sp. SDTb3-6
GTCCGCCGGGGTCCGGGGCGCGTCGTAGCTCCGTGTTGATTTCCCGGTCCTGGTCAGCCTGTACCCGGTGACTTTCTTGGTGGGCAGGAACAGGTTCTTGCGCAGGTTCACCAGCGGCCAGAGCTCGTTGAGCAGGGCCAGTTCGGCATCGGTGTCGTAGCGGTAGTTGAACGCCGATCCGCGCACGACGGCACCGTTTTTCTGTTCCACGAAGGGGTTGTCGTTGGAGTGGTGGGGCCGGGACCGGCTCATCTTTATGTTCCGTCCATTGCACCAGGCGGTGACCGCCGCGTTGAGGAACTCGGCCCCGTTATCGGAATGGACGTGGTCGATCGGGTAGGGGAATTCGTTCTGGATTTCCTTCATCGCGGCGACCACCCATTTGGAGGCCTTGTTCTTGATGGCCCGGTTCACCGTCCACCCCGTGTAGACGTCCGTGGCGGTCAGCGTGAACGCGTACTGGCCCTTGGTGGTGTTCCCGCAGTGGGCCACGGTGTCGATGGCGACCAGGCCCGGCTGCCAGTCAATCACCGGAATCCTGATCATCAGCGGGATCGACTCGGTGTACTGGTTCCGCCGGGACCGGGTCGTGGACTTCCCGGCCGGGTACATGGCCCGTTTGAACGGGGCCAGCAGCCGGTCGATCGTCGCCGCACTCATCGCCAGCAGCTGGGCCCGCACCTCCGGGCTGTACCGGCCCCGTTCCCGGCCAAGGGAGCCCGTGGCGGCGTGGGCTTCCAGGTTGGCCAGCGTGGCCTCCATGACCGCGGCCAGGTACTTCCCGCACGGCTGCCCCGCCACCGCCCAGACCTGCTGGAGCACCTTCACCGTGTCATAGCCATACGTCGGCGGGCGCGGCCGTCGCACGACCGACCGGGCCGGCCCACGCCGCTTGAACGTCTTGCCGAGCTGGCGGCGGGCGTTCGCCCGGGACCAGCCGACCTCGGCCGCCAGCCGGTCCAGGATCTCGCCCTTGGCCTTCTTTGAAGCCTTCGCATACGCGGCGGCTTCCGACTTCGT
>NZ_JAAMFN010000122.1 GCF_013376095.1 Arthrobacter sp. SDTb3-6
ATGAGGGAGGCGGCTTCCTGGCGGGTGTGCCCGGAGTCCTCGATGCCTTCGGCGATGTGGGCCAGGTGGGCGGGGATGTCGCGGCCCTTCTTGCGCATCGCGGTGGCCCACAGGCGCCCGGCCCGGTAGGAGGAACGCACCAGCGGCCCGGACATGACGCCCAGGAAGCCGATCTGTTCCGCTTCCTCGGAGAGCTCCAAAAATTCCTGCGGCTTGACCCAGCGGTCCACCGGCAGGTGGCGCTCGGAGGGGCGCAGGTACTGGGTGATCGTGATCAGGTCGGTCCCGGCGTCGTGCAGGTCCTGCAGCGCCACCGAGATTTCCTCCCGGGTCTCGCCCATGCCCAGGATCAGGTTCGACTTCGTCACCATGCCCGCATCCCGGCCCTGGCTGATCACATCCAGGGAGCGTTCGTACCGGAAGGCGGGGCGGATGCGCTTGAAGATCCGCGGCACCGTCTCCACATTGTGCGCGAACACCTCCGGGGCCGAATCGCAGATCGCGCTGATGTGCCCGGGCTTGCCGGAAAAGTCCGGGATGAGCAGCTCCACCCCGGTGTTCGGGTTCAGCTCGTGGATCTTGCGCACCGTCTCGGCATAGAGCCACACGCCCTCATCGGCCAGGTCGTCCCGGGCCACCCCGGTCACGGTCGCGTAGCGCAGGTTCATCTGCACCACCGACTTCGCCACCTTCGTCGGCTCGAACATGTCGATCGGGGACGGCTTGCCGGTGTCGATCTGGCAGAAGTCGCAGCGGCGCGTGCACTCGGACCCGCCAATGAGGAACGTCGCCTCCCGGTCCTCCCAGCACTCAAAGATGTTCGGGCAGCCGGCCTCCTCACACACCGTGTGCAGGCCCTGGCCCTGGACCAGGTTCTTCATCGCAATGAACTCCGGCCCCATCTCCACCTTGGCCTTCATCCAGTCCGGCTTGCGCTCCACCGGCACCGCCGCATTGCGCTGCTCAATACGCAGCATCTTCCGTCCCTCAGGGGCCAGGCTCATGA
>NZ_JAAMFN010000123.1 GCF_013376095.1 Arthrobacter sp. SDTb3-6
TGTCGTTCATTGCCGTAGTTTTTGGTTGAAAAGGGGGAGTAAAAGGGGAGTACTTCTCCGTGAGCCGGTGGCAGTGTCCAAAATCGGGTTCAATATCATGGCGGTGTGGGCCACGTGTGTGGTGCCTGATCTCGTGGAAATTGCTGTCCATGGTGACCATTTTATGCCCAGGCGTGGGGCACGTTAATGGTAGGTTCGTCGAGTTTTGGTAGCCAATATTGGCGACGGTCCGACGACATGGGCTACCAAAGCGGCACCACTTGTTTTTGCATCGTTTGATCGCCGAATGCCGGAAATCGTTGTCGATCAATTAGTCTGGCTCACGCGGCTACAGTGCCTAATCCTTGCGCTGGTTGGACCAGTGTTCCATCAGCAGTTCTTGTCCTTGCTGTTCGGTAAGGGTGAAGATTTCTTCCGGGGCCAGGTTGAGTTGGTCGCGGAGGGCGGTCTGAAGCCAGCTCGGAAGAGTGGATTCCCTGCTGGGTTCTGTGGCAGCTTCAACGGATTCGTAGAGACGACCCATTTGGGTAATGACATCCTTGAGGGGTTGAAGCTTGGGGTCATCCCCTATTCGTGCGACTCTTGCTTTGAGTTCTTCGTAGATCTCACTGTCTGATCTGACGCCCACGGCCCATATTTCGGAGATGTCAAGGATTGGTGTGCCATCGGTGTCTGCGGTGAGGCGCCAGACTATGCGCCAGTCCCGGTCTCCGACGACAAGTTTGCGAAAACCAATCAAGGCGCCCAACAGGGGCTCACCAGCGTTGGGCGACCGTTCCAGGAGCAGCATCTTCTTGAAGACGGTGCGGACGATCTGGGGGTCTTTCTTGCCAAGCCGGTGAAGGTCGGCAACGGCATCCTCGGTGAGTCGAACCACGCAGACCCGCTGGGGATGTGCCGTCACGCTCGCCCTGCAGCGATGTCGGAGGCAATCTCGGCCTCCAGCTCAGCACGGGTGAAGCCGAAGAATTCCATGGCCTGGTCCAGATCGGTACGCACTCCACT
>NZ_JAAMFN010000124.1 GCF_013376095.1 Arthrobacter sp. SDTb3-6
GTCCGTGCCGTTCGTGCCGTCGGTGGTGTGGTTCGGGCTGGCTTGGGTGTTGGTGTCTTGGGTGTTGTTGGGGTCGGTGTGTTGCCTGGGGTTGGCTGCCGAGCCGGTGCCGGCCATCCAGGCTTCGTATTGGGGCACGGTGGCCCAGCCTTCGAAGTGGACCAGGCCGCGGCGGGGTTGGCGGAAAAAGATGCCTTGTTTTGCCACGAGTTCGCCCTCGGTGGGTTGCTGGCCGTCGGGGTCCAGGGTGTTGACCGCGCGTAGGCCGACGCGGGAGAGGGAGTCGGGGTCCATGGTGCGGGCATGGCCGGTGAGGGTGTGCTCCATCTGGTCGGCCGTTTCCGTGGTGATGCGGCCGGCGTCGGCGAGGTGGTGGACTTCCTCGGTGTAGCGGGAGGCGGTCAGGGCGCGCTCCATGGAGAGTTCCCCGGCGAAGAACGCTGCTGCGGTTGCCGGTTGCGCGGCGGGGGTCTCGGCCATGGTCAGTTCGTCCGTGACGGGCAGGAACCGTTCGGCCAGGCGCAGCCGGCGTGAGGCTTCGCCCCGGCCCAGTTTCAGGCTCGTGCCCAGCAGGTCCGTCGCGTGCTTGATGCCGTCGAAGCGTCCGGCGCGCACCCGTCCGGCCAGGTTGCCGGCGATCTGGACCTGCAGGGCGGCCAGGTATGCGCCCAGGTGTTCCAGTTCCTGGGCCCAGGAGACGGCCTGGGCATCGCTGAGGGCGTCGACGTCCAAGCCCAGCGGGGCCGCGGCATGCGGCCCCGGGCCGGGGCCGGGGCCGGGTGTGGCCGGGTGTGGCCGGGGCGGCTGGCGTTGCGGAGCGGGCCAGGGCCGCGGCCAGGGCGATCAGCCGGCGGACGTGCCCGTCGGCGTTGCTGCGCTCCTGTGTGGAACCGGGCTGTCCCGGCGTCCCTGCCATTGCTTCCATACCCATAAGACTATCCGGGACCACTGACAAAAACAGGTAGTTATCCGAACGTGTGTACTATTCAAGGCG
>NZ_JAAMFN010000125.1 GCF_013376095.1 Arthrobacter sp. SDTb3-6
AGCGGTGGCCCGCACCAACCTGCCTGCCGCACGCGCGCCGTGCAGCAGGCAGGTGTACAGCACGCAGAGCACGCAGAATTCAACGAGGAGCCACCCCCGATGGACAAGTCAGTATTCCTGGAAGACATGGACGCCTTCGCCTACCGCGAAGCCCTCGCGTCGGGGAAGGCCACCGTCCTCATCCCGGTCGGGTCGCTGGAGCAGCACGGACCACACCTGCCGCTCGGCACGGACACCGTCCTGTCCAAGCACTTCGCCGAGGGCATCGCCAGGCGGCTGGGGGCCCTCGTCGCACAGCCGATCGCCTACGGGTACAAGTCCCAGCAGAAGTCCGGCGGCGGAAACCACCTCCCCGGCACCACCAGCCTGGATGGCGCGGCCCTCATCGGCATGACGCGCAACCTGGTCAAGTCCTTCCTCAACCAGGGCATCCGGAACGTGGTGTTTGTCAACGGGCATTTCGAGAACTACCAGTTCCTGTACGAGGGCATTGACCTGGCACTGGAGGAGCTGGGGATCGGGCCGGGGGCCGAACAGAGCGTCCTGCTGCTTTCCTACTGGGACTTTGTCAGCCAGGAAACGCTCTCACAGGTCTACCCCGGCGGCTTCCCGGGCTGGGACATCGAGCACGGCGGGGTCCTGGAGACCTCGCTGATGCTTCACCTGGAGCCGGCCCGCGTTGCCATGGACCGACTGGTCGACGGCCCGGCCGCGGTGCTGCCGCGCTTCGACCGGCTCCCCGTGGTGCCGGAACGGACGCCGGCCACCGGATGCCTGTCCTCCGCCGCCGGCTCCAGCGCGGCCAAGGGCGAACTGCTCTACGGGCAGGTCGTGGCCGAGCTGGCCCTGGACCTGGCGGACGAACTGGCCCTGCAGCCCGAGGGGGTGCCCGC
>NZ_JAAMFN010000126.1 GCF_013376095.1 Arthrobacter sp. SDTb3-6
TCACCCTCGAGCGCGGACTCGACGACGAGGTTCGTCAGCTGCGCGAGCAGCCCGCCCTCCCCGTCGATCGCGACCCCCTGCGACCGGGCATCACCCACGAGCTGGGCGACCAGGCCCCGATCCACGACCGGCGAGACCTCGATCGTCGACACCTGCTGCACCTCTTCCACTGTCGCCTCAGCACCCAACTCAACCTGCGTACTCATCACGTTCCTCCTTGATCGGAGTTACACCGTTGACGGTACAGTCCCCACACCCGACGAACTCGAACACCTCGCCACCCGGTAGGGGCTGCCCTGGGTCGTGTGCCGGCAGGGGTGCCGCCCGACGCTATCGGGGGAACCGTCCCAGGACGTGGCCGTGGCATCTGCTCCGCGCATCTGCTGCGTACATCTGCGGGTTTCTGCCGCGCATGTGTGCTCCGCCTGTGCCGCGGGCCCTTTACGGGGGAGGCGTTATGGAAGGAGCGGGCCTTTCTTCTCGCGTTGCCGCCGGGAACAATCCCTTGCCCTCGAACCTCACCCCGGGGGTGCGAGCAGTTCGATCGAAGGCTCGATACCTGCCCGGTCAACCCGAAGGTGTTCAGAGATGGAAAACCGCGGAAACTAGGCACTTCGTGTGGCCGGATGCCGAAAAAGATGAGTGAAAGTCCGAGAAAAATTTCCTGAAATAGATGAGTAACAGGTGACTTGGGCTGTTTTTGGCCTTAAACGGCTCTGACCTGCGGAACATAACCGCAGGTCAGGAGCATATTTGCGTGCCCCGGGCCGGACTCGAACCGGCGGCCAAGAGAATCTAGCCCCCTGGGTTCTGATGGGTGCGGTTGCTCGCCAAAATCCGCGTTTTTCCGGGGTGCTTCGTTGTTTCCGAAGGCCATGGCA
>NZ_JAAMFN010000127.1 GCF_013376095.1 Arthrobacter sp. SDTb3-6
GTTACCAGCCGCGCTCGGCGAGGCGGTGCGGCTCGGGGATGTCGGCGACGTTGATGCCGACCATCGCCTCGCCCAGGCCACGGGAGACGTCCGCGATGACCTTGGGGTCATCGTAGAACGTGGTGGCCTTCACGACGGCGGCCGCGCGCTGGGCGGGGTTGCCGGACTTGAAGATGCCGGAGCCGACGAAGACGCCGTCGGCACCAAGCTGCATCATCATGGCGGCGTCGGCCGGGGTGGCGATGCCGCCGGCGGTGAACAGCACCACGGGAAGCTTGCCGGTCGCGGCAATTTCCTTCACCAGCTCGTACGGGGCGGCCAGTTCCTTGGCTGCAACGTACAGCTCGTCCTCGGGCAGGGCGGCCAGCTTGGCGATCTCCGCACGGATCTTGCGCATGTGGCCCGTGGCGTTGGAGACGTCGCCGGTGCCTGCCTCGCCCTTGGAACGGATCATGGCCGCACCCTCGTTGATGCGGCGCAGGGCCTCACCGAGGTTGGTGGCGCCACAGACGAACGGGACCTTGAAGTTCCACTTGTCGATGTGGTGCTCGTAGTCGGCCGGGGTCAGGACCTCGGACTCGTCGACGTAGTCCACGCCGAGGGATTCCAGGACCTGGGCCTCGACGAAGTGGCCGATCCGGGCCTTGGCCATGACGGGAATCGACACGGCGGCAATGATCGCATCGATCATGTCCGGGTCGCTGGCGCGGGAGACGCCACCCTGCGCACGGATGTCCGCGGGGACACGTTCAAGGGCCATGACGGCCACTGCGCCGGCATCCTCGGCAATCTTGGCCTGCTCGACGTTGACAACGTCCATGATGACGCCGCCCTTGAGCATTTCAGCCATTCCGCGCTTGACGCGGCTGCTGCCGGT
>NZ_JAAMFN010000128.1 GCF_013376095.1 Arthrobacter sp. SDTb3-6
TATTCAACCAACTTGTTGCTTCGAGGGTATGACACCGCCCCTGCATACCATCGGATATTGGCCACAGTGAATGGATCCTTCGCCACAAGTTCCAGGAAGGAAATCTGGCGGTGGTTGAAATCCCCGCGAGCCAGATGCAAAAGCGATCGCACGTTGACCATCTCCTGGCTTTTCCATTGAAGGTAGATAGTCAGATCATCAAGCGCCCTGCTGACAACTTGCACGTGATAGAGCAAGAAATAGGTGAGGTCGCCGTCGTCGTCCTCCGTCAGTAGATACGAGCGGGCATACTGCCCCGGGGCTTTGCGCAGAATCCTGGAAATCGTGATGAACTCGGCCAGCCAGTAGCCCTGATGGAGCATGCTCCAGTAGAACAATGCCTTGGCGGTTCTTCCGTTGCCATCCGCAAAGTAGTGGTCACAACCCATCATGAAGTGCAGAACAATTGCCCTGACAACGGGCGGTATGTAGCTGCCGTCTCCTGCATCCCCATTGGCAAAGTCACAAAGCGCCTGGAGCCGCCGGGGCGCAATTCGTCCGCTGGCGGGGGCGCATGAAGCAATTGTTCTTCATCTCCCCACACAGCAACTCGCTGAACTTCAGGCTGCTCCAGACGCCCCGCGTCATTGGGATCCTCCAGCGTCCCATCTGTGACGATGCGGTGGAGCTCCAAAACCAGCTCTGGAGTCAGCTTCTGATCACGCATCCGCCGAATATGCATCATGGCCGAGTAATTGTTGAGAATCATCCGCTCGCTATTGGTGACGGGTTTACGTCCACTCTGCAGCATCTCCTTCGCCACCCGCCGCGAAGTCGACGCGCCCTCCAATTGACTCGAGGTGATGGCCTCCTCAATGAGTGAATTGATGAT
>NZ_JAAMFN010000129.1 GCF_013376095.1 Arthrobacter sp. SDTb3-6
TTAGCGTGGTGTAACAGCCCACCTCGGGCGTGTTGCTACCGGACGTAAGGCGGCCACCGCGTGATTCTTGAAACGACCTACCAAAGTACGTTTCGAAAGAGAGCCCACGCGATGACCGCACCCCATGTTATCGATCCTGCCCGCTTCCTGTCAGAACAGCTTGAGCAGGCATCACCGGATCTGATGCGATCCATGCTGACCACCTTTATCAACGCGCTGATGAGCGCCGAGGCGGACGCTGTTTGCGGCGCCGAATATGGTGCCCGCTCCGAAACCCGGACGAACTCCCGCAACGGCTACCGCCACCGGGACTTCGACACCCGGGTCGGGACCCTGGACGTCGCTATCCCCAAGGTCCGGCAAGGGTCCTATTTCCCGGACTGGCTGCTGGAGCGACGGCGTCGGGCCGGGGCCGCGCTGACGACGGTCGTAGCGACGTGCTACCTGCTTGGGGTCTCCACCCGGCGGATGGAAAAGCTCGTCGAGACCCTCGGCATCACGCGACTGTCGAAGTCCCAGGTCTCGGTCATGGCCGCGGACCTGGACGCGCAGGTGGAGGAGTTCCGCACCCGGCCCCTGGATGCGGGCCCGTACACGTTCGTCGCCGCCGACGCTCTCGTGCTCAAGGTCCGGGAGGGCGGGCGGGTAGTCAACATTCACGCCATGGTTGCCACCGGCGTCAACGCCGACGGGCACCGCGAGGTCCTGGGCATCCAGGCCTCCTCCGCCGAGGACGGGGCCGGTTGGCTGGGCTTCTTCCGTGATCTGGTCGCCCGCGGTCTGACCGGGGTGAAGCTGATGACCTCCGACGCGCACGCCGGCCTGGTCGCGGCGATCGGGGCGACC
>NZ_JAAMFN010000013.1 GCF_013376095.1 Arthrobacter sp. SDTb3-6
ATGCCGGCGCCGGGCGCCTCCAGCACATGGCTGTTCTCGAATGCCTCGGTTTCTTCCATGGCATGCCCTCCCTTTTCTGTCTTCGGTGTAACGGTGCTCAACTGTGGGGCCAGCCGGTGTAGGCCTCGGCAAGGTACTGCTGTCCGTAGCGTGAGGACGCCACCCCGGCCAGTTCGCCCAGGATGCGTTTGCGCTCGAAGCTGGTTTGGTCCTCCCGGGAGTGCAGCATGGTGGTCATCCAGAAGGAGAAGTTCTGTGCCTTCCAGACCCGCTCCAGGGCCGTGTCGCTGTAGCCGTCCAGCAGTTCCGGCGAGCCGGTGGCATAGAACTGCCCGAGGGCCTCAAAGAGCACCCTGACGTCGGCCAGTGCCAGGTTCAGGCCCTTGGCCCCTGTGGGCGGGACGGTGTGCCCGGCGTCGCCGGCGAGGAACATGTTGCCGTGGCGCAGGGGTTCGCAGACGTAGGAGCGGAAGGGCAGGACCATTTTTTCAAAGATCGGGCCGCGCTTGAGCGTAAAGCCGTCCGGTCCGTCAACGCGCCTTTGCAGCTCCGCCCAAATCGCCTCGTCGCTCCACGCAGCGGCGTCCTCGCCCGGGTCGCACTGGAAGTACATGCGCTGAACGTGGTCGTTGCGCTGGCTGATCAGGGCAAAGCCGTGCTCGGAATTGGCATAGATCAGTTCCGGTGCACTCGGCGGCGCTTCAACCAGGATGCCAAACCAGGCGAAGGGGTAGGCGATGAAGTGGTCACTGCGCTTTTCCGCCGGGATGGCGCGCTTGCACATCCCCTGGGAACCGTCGGCACCCACGATGAAGTCTGCCTGCACCTCGAAACGCTGTCCGGCCGGGTCGGTGAAGCGCATCTTCGGAACGTCCGTCTCGAGGTCCAGGACTTCGGTGTCCGTAACGGAAAACCGCACGTCACCGCCGTCGCGCTTGCGGGCGGCAGCCAAGTCAACGAACACCTCGTTCTGCGCGTACAGCCACACGGACTCCCCCACCAGGTCCTGGAAGTCCAGGCGGTGGCTGGTCCCGTTGAAACGCAGGTCAATGCCGTCATGCCGGTGGCCCTCGGTCAGGACGCGGCCATCGACGCCGGACTCGGTGAGCATCTTCACGGACCCGGCTTCCAGGATGCCGGCGCGGTGGGTGTGCCGAATGGTTTCGTGGTCGCGCTTTTCGATGACGATGCTCGCAATGCCGGCCCGTGAAAGCAGGTGGGACAGCATGAGCCCGGCCGGGCCGCCGCCGACAATGCCAACCTGCGTCTTGATGACCTGTGTGGCTGCTGGCATGGGATCTCCTTTGGGAAATGTGTTGCGGGTCTCCCACCACTGTGGCACCGGCAACACCCAAAGCCCTCAAGCATTCTCATTGAATGATAAAAGTGCCCGCATCGCCACTCCCTAGCCCCGCCGCTCCCCCACGGCCCGGGCTATGCCCCTGGCCCCGGTCATGAGGGCTGGCAGGAAGGAGTGGACGGAGACTGCCTGCCGGGCCACCACCACGCCCAGCGCGGCAATGGCCGTGCGCCCGGGCCCGAGCACCGGCACGGCAATTCCCGTGGTGTCCTCATCCACCAGCCCCTCGAGGGCGGCGTAGCCCTGGGCCCGGATGCGGGCCAGGACCCGCCTGAAGTCGCCGGCCCCCGCGTCGCCGGGCACGGTGGCCGCCGGGTGGCGGAGCAGGTAGGCCTCCTGCACGTGCGCGGGGGAAAAGGCGAGCAGCACAAGGCCGGAGGATGTGCGGTGCACCGGCAGGCGGCCTGCGACCCGGGCCTGGTTCACCACCGAATCGCGTCCGGACAGCCGCTCGATGAACAGCACCTCGTCATCCTGGAGGACCCCCAGCTGCGTATGCTGGCCAACCACCGCCTGGATGTCCTCCATGAACGGCATGGCGGCCTCGCGCAGGGTCAGTGCCGACGAACTCCTACTGGCCAGCTCCCACAGCCCGTACCCCAGGCGCACTGCGCCCGAGGAATCCCTGCGCAGGAAATCATGGGCGGCCAGCTGGTCCACCAGACGGTAGGCGGTGGCCAGCGGCACGTCGGCACGGACCGCCAGGACGCCAACGCTCATGGAGGGGACGTCGGCGTCGAAAGCGCCCAATATCCGCACCAGCCGGTCCAGCGACGAGTCCCCCGACTTGGAATTTGCCATGGGGCAATGTTCCCATGTGCGGGCATACCGTGATTCGCGTGCAGTGGAAGGCCCGCATTGTCGCGGCAGCCACGGGCGGACCATGCTGGTTGCATGCCCACGATGCAGCCCTTGGCCAGCCAGTGTGGCCGCCCCGTAACTGCGCACCTGCCGCCCGCTTCGCCAAGTGCCGCCACGATGACACCCGCACCGGCCCACCCCTGGACAGGGACAGCTCCCCTGCTTTGGGTTCGCGGCAATGACGCCCACCCACTCCATGCCTCAGGCCTGGCCATGGCGCTGCCGGGGACATGCCGCTGCTGGGGATGTATCCGGAAGGCCGACGCCGGCTACACCCCCGCAACGGATGGACGCATCATTGGGATCATCGACGGCCACGATTCCCGCCCCACGGCCCTGACCATTGAGGACCGGATTGTCCAGGAGGCCGACAAGACCCGGCGGCTGGCCCCGGATGGCCTTGACACCGTCATGGACTGGTTTGGCCTTGACCGGGCACAGGCCCTGCAGCTGTGCTCGGAGCGCGCGCCCACCCACCGGTTTACCGAAGGGGCCCGGACCATTGAAGGGGCCCTGATCGCCTTGGAGTCGATCACGGTTTCGCCCCAGATGCGGCCCTGCCTTTAGCCTGGCCGGTCCCCGACACTAGACTCGATCCAGATCGGGGACCCCCAGTCCCCCCAGCTGGCAGGAGGCAGCCATGGCCGGAGGCGGGCGCGACGCCGGGCGTTCGGTGACGTCGAAAGTCCTGGCCATCTTGGAGGTTTTCGAAAAATCCCGGGGGCCGTTGAGCCTGACCGAGATTTGCGGGCAGTCCGGTTTGCCGATGAGCACCGTCCACAGGCTGATGGGCGAGCTGACCGATTGGGGGCTGCTGTCCCGTGGAGCCAACGGACGCTACCAGCTTGGCATCCGGTTGTGGGAACTGGCCCAAAACACCGGCAGGCAGCTTCGGGAAGCCGCCAGGCCCCATGTCCAGGACCTTTTCTCGCTGACCGGCGAAACCGCACAGCTCGCCGTTCGGGAGGGCCACGAAGTCCTCTACATCGAGCGCATCTACGGCACCAAACGCGTTCCCCGCGCCTCCCGCGTGGGCGGACGCCTGCCCATGCATGCCACCGCCGTGGGGAAAGTCCTGCTTGCCTTCGGCGAGGACTGGGTACGCACCGCCTACCTCAACCGCGAGCTGGAACGGCCCACGGCCTTCACCCACGCGAACGCCGGGCTGCTGGCCGCCGAACTCGACAGGGCGCGCGAGCAGGGCTATGCCACCACCGTGGACGAGATGCGCCTTGGCGCGTGTTCCATCGCCGTTCCCGTCCTTCACACCGGCAGGGTCGGCGCAGGACTCGGCCTGGTGCTGCCGTCGGCACAAGCTCCCGGCATGACGCGGCACCTGGCCGCTTTGAGGGGGGTTTCGGCCAAAATTGAGCGCGCGACCGCACACATCCCGCTGGAAACGCTGCTGGGCGTCCATCTGAGCGGGCACGACTGACGGCGGCAGCGCCGGTACCATGATTGACTTCCGCTCAGTGGAAGAAAGGTATTTACACCGGGCTGTGATGGGGGCAACACTGGGGGAAGAAATCCGGTGGCGGCGCAAGCCGCACGGCCGGTGGTCAATCAAAGGAGTCCAGATGTCCTCCCCCGCGGAAAACGCCCCCGGTTGCCCGTTCGGCCACGGCGCAGAGGCACCGGCCGGGCACCACGGCTACGAACCGTTCCAGATGAAGGACCCGTTCCCGGCCTACGCCGAAATGCGCGCCGAACAACCGCTCATGTTTGATGAGCGCATCAACTACTACGTCGCCACCCGCTATGACGACATCAAGGCCGTCTTCGACGACTGGGAGACTTTCTCCAGCGAAAACGCCCAGGCCCCTGTGCGGGAGCGCGGCGAGGCAGCCAAAAAGATCATGCTCGATGGTGGCTTCACGGCATATTCCGGCCTTTCGGCCCGGGTCCCCCCGGAGCACACCCGGATGCGTGCCATCGTCCAGAAGGCCTTCACCCCGCGCCGTTACAAGGCCCTGGAACCGGCCATCCGCGAAAACGTGGTCACACGCCTGGAAACCATGCTCGCCCGGCCCGGCCGCGACGGGGACATGGTCCGGGACCTGGCCTACGACATTCCCACCATCACCATCCTGACCCTGATCGGCGCCGACACCTCAAAGATCGACACCTACAAGCGCTGGTCGGATTCCCGCGCAGCCATGACCTGGGGAAACCTCAGCGACGAGGAGCAGGTCCCACACGCCCACAACCTCGTGGAGTACTGGCAGGAATGCCTCCACCTGGTCGGTGCCGCCAAGGAATCCGGCGGCGACAACCTCACGGCGGACCTGGTCCAGGCGCAGGCCGAGGGAGCCGCGATCTCCGACCATGAGATCGCATCCGTGCTGTACAGCCTCCTGTTCGCCGGCCACGAGACCACCACCACGCTGATCTCCAACTGCGTCCGCGTCCTCCTCGCGCACCCCGCACAGTGGGGCCAGGTCGTGGCCGACCCCAAGAAGATCCCGGCCGCCATAGACGAGATCCTGCGGTATTCCGGCTCCATTGTGGGCTGGCGGCGCAAGGCGCTCAGGGACACCACCGTCGGCGGCGTCGACATCCCCCAAGGCGCCGGCCTGCTCCTGCTGATGGGCTCGGCGAACAGGGACGAAGCACGGTTCGAGGACGGCGAGGCCTTCGACATCTCACGCCCCAACGCCCGCGAACACCTCTCCTTCGGCTTCGGCATCCACTACTGCCTGGGCAACATGCTCGCCAAGCTGCAGGCCAAGATCGCCCTGGAGGAGATCGTCCGCCTGGCCCCGACCCTGCAACTGGTGGCCCCGGAGTCCATCACCTTCCGCGAAAACCTTTCCTTCCGCGTTCCCGAAACCGTCCCCGTCACCTGGGAGTCCTAGGCCATGAAAAGCAACAGCTACATCCAATTCTTCGACGGCGGCATTGAACCGACGCTGGACAACCTCGGCGGCAAGGGTGCATCCCTTGTCACCATGACGGAGGCCGGCATGCCGGTCCCGCCCGGATTTGTCGTCACCACGGCCGAGTTTGACGCTTTCATGACGGCTGCGGGGATCGCCGACAAGATCGCCGCAAGGTTGAAGGGGCTCGACCCGGAGGACGTCGCCGAGGTGGACCGCCTCTCCGAGGCAATTCGCACGGACATCTGCTCCCGCCCCATCCCCGAGGAGCTTCGCGAGCTGACCCGGAGTGCCTACGAGTCGCTGATGTCCCGCTTCGAGGCCCCCGTTCCGGTCGCCGTGCGGTCCTCTGCGACGGCCGAGGACCTGCCCGATGCCTCCTTTGCCGGCCAGCAGGACACCTACCTGTGGCTGGAGGGATTCGACTCCGTGGGCGAACACATCCGCCGCTGCTGGGCGTCGCTGTACACCTCCCGCGCCATCATCTACCGGCTGAAGAACAACATCCCCGACGCAGGCCTGTCCATGGCCGTCGTGGTGCAGAAGATGGTCAACAGCAAGGTGGCCGGCGTCGCCATGACCCTTGACCCGGCCACGGGCGACCGCTCCAAGATCACGATTGATTCCTCCTACGGGGTGGGCGAAATGGTGGTCTCCGGGCAGGTCACCCCGGACAACATCCAGCTGGACAAGGTCACCTTGGCGCTCATCCACGAATCCCTCGGCACCAAGCATGCCGAACTGGTCCCCGACGCCGCCTCACACTGCCTCGTCGAACGCGAGGTGGACGAGTCCCGCCGGTCCGTCCGCAGCCTCACCGACACCGAGCTGGCAGCCGTGGCCCGGATGGCCAAGCGGGCCGAAAAGCACTACAAGTGCCCGCAGGACATTGAATGGGCCCTGGACGCCGACCTGCCCGACGGCGAAAACCTGCTGTTGCTCCAATCCCGCCCGGAGACCGTCCACTCCTCCAAGCCGGCCACCGCCCCTACGCCGATCGTGACGGGTGGCTATGCCGCCACCTTCGGCTTCACCCCCAAGCTCCCTGCCTGACGCGGCCCGTCCGCCCCGTTTACCGGCACTTCACCACATCAACCCGGCTCAGTGCTGAGCCACCACGAAAGGGCATGACATGTCCATGAAATCCTTCCCGAAACCCTCGGAGCTGGCCGTCCCCGCCGGCGCCGAAGGCTGGGAAAAGCTGTACCCGTACTACCTGACCTTCCAGGAAAGCCTCAAGGATGAAGAGGACGCCAAGTTCTGGTTCTGCGATTCGCAGCACTGGCCCACCGTCTTCAAGCCCTTCGAGACCATTGGCGGGGAGTTCGCGGTCAAGTGCCTGGGCCAGTACAACGCCCGCCACCTGATGATCCCCAACGCCAACGGGATCGAGTTCCGCATCCATCTGGGCTACCTGTACATGTCCCCCATCCCGGTGCCGGAGGAGCAGATCGCCGCGCGCGTGCCGCTGTTCGAGGAGCGGGTCGGCCACTATTTTGCCAACTGGAACGAAAAGCTGGCCCAGTGGCACACAAAGGTCCGCGGCACCATCACCGAAATGGAATCCCTGGGCTTCGCCAAGCTGCCGGACCTGGTCCCCATGGCGGACATCCTCTCCGGCAAGGCCAAGGACGGCTCGGAGGTGCTGCTGGAAAACTACGACCGGCTGATCCAGCTGGCCTACCAAAACTGGCAGTACCACTTCGAATTCCTGAACCTGGGCTACATTGCCTACCTGGACTTCTTCAACTTTGCCAAGGCGGTCTTCCCCAACATCCCCGACCAGTCCATCGCCACCATGGTCCAGGGCGTGGACATGGAGCTGTTCCGCCCCGACGACGAATTGAAGGAGCTGGCCGCCCTCGCCGTCGAACTCGGCCTGCAGCCATCCTTCACCAACACGGACGACGCCGCCGCCACCCTGGCCGGGCTCGCTGCGGTTCCCGGCGGCGAACGCTGGCTGGCCCGTTACGAGGAAGCCAAGGACCCCTGGTTCAACTTCACCGTCGGCAATGGCTTCTACGGGCACGACAAGTACTGGTACGAGTACCAGGAGATTCCGCTGGGCTACATTGCCGACTACATCCGCCGCCTCGACGACGGCCAGGAGATCATGCGGCCCAAGGAGGCGCTGATCGCCGAAAAGGAGCGGATCATCGAGGAGTACCGCGAACTGCTCGACGCCGACAACCAGGCAGTGTTTGACGCCAAGCGCGGCCTTGCCGCCACGGCCTACCCCTATGTGGAGAACCACAACTTCTACATTGAGCACTGGACCATGGGCGTGTTCTGGCGCAAGATCCGCGAACTCTCCCGCATGCTGCATGCCGAGGGTTTCTGGAACGGGCCCGACGACCTGCTCTACCTGAGCCGCAACGAGGTCCGCGATGCCCTCTTCGACCTCGTGACCGGCTGGGGCGTCGGCGCCAAGGCACCCATCGGCCCCATCTACTGGCCCGAGGAAATCGAACGCCGCCGCATCATTGTCGACGCACTGAAGACCGCCCGGCCACAGCCGGCGCTGAACACACCGCCGGAATCCATCACCGAACCGTTCACCCGCATGCTCTGGGGCATCACCACCGAACAGGTGGAGCAGTGGCTCGGCGCCGGCGAGGCCGTTGAGGGCGGCGGGCTGCGCGGCATGGCCGCCTCCCCCGGCATCGTCGAGGGCCGGGCCCGCGTCATCCACGGCTCCGACCAGCTCGCCGAGGTGCAGCAGGGCGAAATCCTGGTCGCGACCGTGACCGCACCCAGCTGGGGCCCCATCTTTGGCAAGATCAAGGCCACCGTGACGGACATTGGCGGGATGATGAGCCACGCAGCGATCGTCTGCCGCGAATACGGGCTCCCCGCCGTCACCGGCACCGGATCGGCCTCCACCACCATCACAACGGGACAGTGGCTGCGCGTCAACGGCACCAAGGGCACCGTCGAAATCCTCGACCACCCCCCGGTCTCGGGACCCGGCGCCCACAGCCACACACACGGGGAGCAGATCGATGCCTGATCCTACTGCTGCCGCCCCGGCCGCCCGGACCGTGCTCATCACGGGTGCCGCGGGCGGGCTGGGCCGGGCCTTCGCGTCCGGCTTCGGCGCCCGCGGCCACCGCGTGGTCGTGGCCGACGTGAACCTTGCCGGCGCCGAGGAAACGGCCGCACAGCTCAGGGCCGGCGGGGCCGAATCCCTGGCCCTGGAGACCGACGTCACGGACGCGGCGTCCACAGAGGCGCTCGCCGCCCGCGCCGCCGAATTCGGCGGCGGCCGCATCGACGTCGTCCTCAACAACGCAGCCATCTACGCCACCGTCACCAGGACGCCGTTCGAGGACATCGACCCGGCCGAGTGGGACCTTGTCATGAACGTCAACCTCAAGGGCCCCTGGCTGGTGACCCGGGCGGCGAGCCCCTACCTCCCCGACGGCGGACGCGTCATCAACCTCTCCTCCGCCACCGTTTTCTCCGGCTCGGAAAACTGGCTGCACTACGTGGCCTCCAAGGGCGGAGTGGTCGCCATGACCCGCGTCCTGGCCAAGGAGCTGGGGAGGCGCAACATCACCGTCAACACGATCGCCCCGGGCTTCACCCTCACCGAGGCCAGCTACGGGCTCATGGACAACGCCGAAAACTACGGGGTTGACCGCGGGGCGCTAAAGCGGGCCAGCCAGCCCCAGGACATTGTGGGCGCGGCACTGTTCCTTGCCGGCCCGGACAGCTCGTACATCACCGGTCAAACCCTGGTCGTCGACGGCGGCCGGCAGTTCATCTAACCCACACCACCTGAAGGAGGAGCCATGCCAACGGTTCATTTCACCGACACGGCGGGAACGGTCCGCGACATCGAGGGCAACGTCGGCGATTCGGTCATGGAGACCGCCGTACGCAACGGCGTACCGGGCATCGTTGCCGAATGCGGCGGCTCGCTGTCCTGTGCCACCTGCCACGTCTTTGTCCGCGATGACGACTTCGCCGCCCTGCCGCCCATGGAGGACATGGAGGACGAAATGCTCTACGGAACAGCCGTGGACCGCGAGGACAACTCGCGCCTGTCCTGCCAGTTGCGCCTGCACGAAGGCCAGGAACTGCACGTGACGACCCCCGAAACCCAGGTGTAGGACCATGGCTGGGAAGGAAACCGACCTCCTGATTGTGGGCGCCAGCCAGTCCGGGGTGCAGCTGGCCATCTCCCTGCGCGCTTTGGGCTTCGAGGGGCACATCAAGCTGCTGGGCGACGAGGACCACCGCCCCTACCAGCGCCCGGCCCTGTCCAAGGAATTCCTGCAGGGCACGGTGGAAAGCGAGTCCCTGATCTTCCGTTCCAACGACTACTGGGACGAGCACAACGTCACCCTGGTCAAGGGAGCCCGGATCGTCAGGGTGGAAAAGGGCGCCGACGGCTCCGGGGTGGCCCATGCAGCCTCCGGGGAGTCGTTTGCATTCAAGCGCCTGGCGCTGACCGTTGGCGCGCGGGCGCGCCACATGGACGTGCCCGGCGGCGACCTGGCCGGGGTGGTCTACCTGCGCAATGCCGACGACGCGCTGAACCTCAAGCGCATTGCCCCGGAGGCCACGGACGTGGTGGTGGTCGGCGGCGGCTTCATCGGGCTCGAGGCAGCCTCCAGCATGCACAAAATGGGCAAGCGTGTGACCGTCCTGGAATACGGCCCACGGCTCGTGGGCCGGGCCGTGGGTACGGACACCTCCGAGTACTTCCTGGACGCCCATCGCGGGCGCGGGATCGACATCCGCCTCAACGCAAGGATCGCCCGGCTGGTGGATTCCGGGGAAGGCGCCGTCTCCGGCGTCGAACTGGAAGAAGGCACCGTGGTGCCGGCGCAGATTGTGCTGATCGGCATCGGGGTCATCCCCAACACCGAACTGGCCGAACAGATGGGCCTGGCCGTGGAAAACGGCGTCGTGGTCGATTCAAACGCGCTGGCCTCGGACGGCACCACAGTGGCCGTGGGGGACGTGGCCAACATGCCCAACCCGCTGCCCGGCGCCCCGGCAGGGGAACGCATCCGCCTGGAGAGCGTCAACAACGCCATCGAACATGCCAAGGTGGCCGCGTATTCCCTCATGGGGCGGCGGGAGGACTATGCGGGCATTCCGTGGTTCTGGTCCAACCAGGCCGATCTGAAACTGCAGATCGCGGGCCTGTCCCTGGGCTACGACTCCACCGTGGTCCGGCGGGACGACGAACGCGGCAAGTTTTCCGTCCTCTATTACCGCGGGGGGCAGGTCATCGCCGTCGACTGCGTGAACACCCCCCTTGACTTCATGGCCGTGAAGAGCGCCCTGGCGAAGGGCCAGAACATACCGGCCGGCGCGGCTGCCGACCCGGCCGTTGCACTTAAGTCCATCACCACGGACGCCTGAACCTGATTCCCCCAAGGAGCACCATGAACAACCACAACAGCACCGCCGCGGGCAGCCAGGCCCCGGCGTGGAGCCCGCCGGAACCCGGTCTTGACGCCCGGGACCCCCGCGCGCTGGCGTTCGCCGCGGCGCACCCGGTCCGGCCCATCCCGGCCACCGGACCGGTGGACACCACACCCATAGCGGGCACCCCCGCCCCCGGCCTCGAGGCCTTGTGGGGTGCCGTCGTGCCGGAAACGCGGACCCGCGGCAACGACATCCACCTGCCCATCTCGCTCGCCTTCGCCGCCCGGCTGTGCGACGCCCACCCGGAGGCGGACCGCGAACTGGTGCTCGTGGCGGTGCTCTTGCACGACACCGGCTGGGCGCACGTGGACGAATCCCGCATCATCTCCGAGGGGTTTTCCGGGGACTGGCGCACGGCCGCCATCCGGTACGAGCACGAAGCCGAGGGCTGCAAGGTGGCCCGGCGGGTGCTGCCGCCGCTGGAATACTCCGGGCCGTTCATCGACCGGGTCTGCGAGATCATCGACGGCCATGACACCCGGCACGTCGCCTACTCCCTCGAGGATGCACTGGTCCGCGACGCCGACAGGCTGTGGCGGTTCGACCAGGCCGGCATCGCGCTGGCGTCGTCCTGGTTCGGCATGGACCCGGCCACCTACACCGACCGCCTGGCCGGTGAAATCATCCCCGAACTCATCACGCAGGCGGCTGTTGAGATGGGCACCACCGACCTCTCCCGATCCACGGCCCTGCTCCAGACGAAAGTGATCCGATGACCTCACCCGCGCTCGCCGCCAGGGCCGCCCTCACCCTTCCGTACACCCATGTCGAGTCCATGTTCATCGACGGGAACTGGGTGGCGGCGGACGGGGCCGGCCGCAACCAGGTCACGGACCCCGCCACGGGCCAGGTCTGGGGTTCCGTGCCGGACGGCTCCGACACAGACGTGGACAACGCGGCCGGAGCCGCGCGCCGGGCCTTCGACACCGGGCCGTGGCCACGCCTGGCCCCCGAGGAGCGGGCAAAATACCTGCTGCGCATCGCGGACGAGGTGGAACGCCGGGCCGACGCGCTGGCCCTGACCAACACCCGGGAGAACGGCTCTCCCATCGCCGAATCTCGCGGCGCCGCGGCCAATGCGGCCGGGATCTTCCGCTACTTCGCAACCCTGGCCGGCTACCTCGGACGCGAGGACGTCCGCCCGTTCCCGTCCGGCGTCGGCGAGTCCGTGGTCCGGCGCGACCCCGTGGGCGTGTGCGCCCTGATTGCCCCGTGGAACTTCCCGATCAACCTCATGGTCATCAAGCTGGCGCCCGCCCTGCTGGCCGGCTGCACCGTAGTGATGAAGCCGGCCTCCCCCACCCCGCTGTCGCTGCGCCTGATCGTCGACTCCGTCGCCGCGGCGGGCGTGCCGGCCGGCGTGGTCAACATGGTGACCGGGTCGGGGCGCCTGGGCGATGCCATGGTCAGGCACCCCCTGGTGGACAAGGTTGCCTTCACGGGCTCTACACCGGTCGGGCGAAAGATCGCCTCGGCCGCCGGCGCCCTGCTCCGCCCGGTGACACTGGAACTGGGCGGCAAGTCCAGTGCGATCGTGCTGCCGGACGCCGACCTCGATGCCATGGGCGGCGTGCTGGTGCGCTCCTGCATGCGCAACACCGGACAGACCTGCTACATCTCCACCCGCATCCTCGCACCGGCCTCCCGCTACGGCGAGGTGGTGGACATGGCCACCACCACGATCGCCGCCGGGCGCCAGGGCGACCCGCTGGATCCGGCAACGGTGTTCGGCCCTGCGGCCACGCCCGCGCAGTTCAAGACCGTCATGGAGTACGTCGCGTCAGGGCATGCCGAGGGCGCGCGGGCCACGACGGGCGGCCGGGCGGCCGTTTTGGGCGGCGGACTGGAGAACGGCTGCTTTGTGGAACCCACCGTCTTTGCCGACGTCGAGCCTGCCATGAAAATTTCCCGGGAGGAAATCTTCGGCCCGGTGCTGTCCATCCTGAAGTACGACGGCATCGAGGAGGCCATTGCGCTGGCCAACAACACCGGGTTTGGCCTGGGCGGGCTCGTCTTCGGTGCCGACCCCACGGCGGCGCTGGCCGTGGCGGACCGCATTGACTCCGGCTCCGTTGGCATCAATTTCTTTGCCTCCAACCACTCGGCACCCTTCGGCGGGCGCCACGACTCGGGGCTCGGCACGGAGTATGGCATTGAGGGGCTGAACGCCTACCTTTCCTACAAATCCATCCACCGGCGCGCATCGGCCCGTGGCGTGTAGGCAGGAACCCGCCGAGCGGAGTCTTGCGCCCGGCGGCAACAGGGTCCTTACTTGTTGCAGGACCGAAATCAACCTGTGGCGCCGCAGACCGGCGGCATCCTGTTTCAGGTCCCCGACAAGGCAGGTCCCCAACAACACCCCGTACGGGAGGAACCAATGTTCGCTCGAGTCAGCAGCTACCACCCCGGCCCCGGGAGCACCGGCGAGCCGTCAGCCGACACCGTCAACCAGTTCCTGGACATGCCGGGCTGCAAGGGCTTCTACTACCTTGTGGGCAAGGATGGCACGTCCCTGTCCATAACGCTGTGGGAAGACGAAAATGCGATGGCCGTCAGCCAACAGGATTCGGAGCGGATCCGCTCGGTGACCAGCGCACAGCAGCACATGGAAATTCTCGGCGTGGATGGCTATGAAGTCCTGACGAGCCGGCTCAGGGACTGACCCGGCCGCCCCATGGCTTCCGCTGCACCGGTGCCCGTAGGATGGCAGCGTGAATGCGGGTTACGGGAAGTTCTCGACCCGGCTGTCCGAGGCGGTTTCGACCCTCGCCCCCGGGTACTTTGCACTGGTCATGGCCAGCGGCATCATCTCCGTCGGGCTCGAACTGGAGGGCTTCGGCACGCTGTCCGCCGTCCTGCTGGGGCTGTGCCTGACCGCGTACGTGGTGCTCCTTGTCCTGAACGTGGTGCGCCTGGGCGCCTTCCGGGGGGCCATCCGCGCTGACTTTCTGCACCCGGGCCGTGCGTTCGGCTTCTTCACCTTCGTTGCCGGCACCAACGTCCTTGGCGTGCGGCTGGACCTGGCCGGCGCCCAAGTGGCGACGGCGGTGCTGCTGGCCGTTTCCGGGCTTGCCTGGGTCGGGCTCGGCTACGTGATCCCGTGGATTGCCGTGCTCGGCCGGGAGGAGAGGCCGATCTTCAAGGAGGCCAACGGGACCTGGTTCATCTGGTGTGTCGCGAGCCAGTCGGTGGCGGCGGCGTCGGCCACACTCGAGCCACTGGGCGGCCAGTGGGAGGCGGGACTGGCGCTGCTGGCGGTCGTCGCATGGTCAGTGGGCCTCATCCTTTATGCGGCGGTGGGGATCTTCGTTTCCCTCCGTCTCATGGTGTACCCCGTGCGTGCCCGGGACCTCGGCCCACCGTACTTCGTGTCGATGGGGGCACTGGCCATCGGCGTCGTCGCGGGGGCCCGGATCGTTGAGATGACCGACGCCCCGGTGGCCGTGGCGGTCCACGAACTCGTCGCGGGCATGGCGGTTGTGCTCTGGGCCTTCGCGTCCTGGCTGCTGCCGGTCCTCATCGCGGCGGGCTGCTGGCGGCACTTCGTCAAACGGGTGCCCCTCGTGTACGAGGCCGGAATGTGGAGCGTCATCTTCCCCCTGGGGATGTACGCCGTGTCCGGGATTTTTCTGGGACAGGCGGACAGGCTGCCCATTGTCCTGGCCATCGGACGGGCGGAACTGTGGTTCGCCACCGCGGCCTTCCTCGCCACGTTCTCCGGCATGGCCCACCACCTCTGGCGCACGCTCGTGGCCCCGCACCGTGGTCCGGCAGCGTCGGCCAGCCTGGGCGAAGGGTGAAGGGACCGCACAAGTGACCGGACATCCAGCCGACGTGCCGGTGCAGGCGGGCCGCCGCACCGGCCTCCCACGCTGCTCACCAGCCCGCCATTGCCTTCAGCGTAGCCGCCCCCGGCAGGGCCCTCCCCACGATGTCGCGCACGGCGGCGTAGGCGAACACCAGGCCGGGGCCGATCGTGATGCCGGGTGCCGGGTAGGTCCCGCCCATCATGGACTGCATGTCGTTGCCCACTGCGTAGACCCCGCCCAGCCGTTCGCCCTCGCCCCCCAGGACCGCTGCCGCGGCATCCGTAATGAAACCGGTCGAGGCTCCAATGTCCCCTGGAAAGAGCCGCACTGCGAAGTATGGGGATCCGTCCACCGGCGCGATGTTAGGGGCCCCGGTCTCGGAACCCGGGTCCCCATTGAAGCGCTGGTACTCGTTCATCCCGCGGTGGAATTCCGGGTCCTCACCCTTCGCGGCCCAGGCATTGGTCCGGGCGACCGTCTCCTGCAACTGGCCGGCGGGCACCCCCAGCAGCGCCGCCAGCTCCGCCAGGGAGTCGCCACGCAGCAGGTAGCCGTCGTCCAGGTAGCGGCGCAGCTGCCGCTCCCGCTGGTACGGGCGGACCATGCCCAGGCCGTACCTTCGCATCCCGGTGGCGTCGGTGATCAGGAAGGACGGCGAGGCCGTACCCGGGTCCTCGTGGTTTTGCATGATCATTTGGTTGCCGAAGAGGTGGTAGCTCGTGGCCTCGTTGAGGTAGCGGCGCCCCTGCTGGTCCACCACGATCATGTGCGGCTTCGCGCGGTCCATGACGAAGTGCGGGAACACGGCCCAGGACCCGTCTTCGCGCCGCCGAGTCGACACGGGCGCATAGAAGGCGTTGGCGAATCCGCCCGTGCCGTAGTGGCCGCCAAGCCCGTCGAGAATGTCGTGGGCCTGGCCGGTGTGGCCGGGTGCTCCGGGGCACCATTCCATCCGGTGCCCCGGCAGCAACGCAGCGCGGCGCTGCGGGTCGCGGTTGAAGCCGCCCGATCCAAAGATGAGGTGGGAGACGGTGATGGTGAGGTCGTGGCCGTCTTCCCGCACGCCCACCTGCCACGCATCGCCGTCGCGTGCCACGGAGATGACTTCGCTGCGCGTGAGCACGGGCACGCGTGCCTCGTCGAGCGTGTGCAACAGACCGGTGATGAGTGCGTTGCCCATGGTCCGTCGCGTGTCACACCCATGGACCTTGACGGCATCGCGGTAACGGCGGCGCAGGCCCAGCAGGTGGGTGCGCGATTCCTTGGCGGGGTGGGCTCCCGCCAGGTGCCCGATGTCGTCGCGCTCGATGGACATGCCGTTGAACGCGGTGAACTCCGGCAGCGGCGGGCGCACGAGTGCCAGCCGCTCCCCCAGGACGGTCCCGTCGAAGGTCCGCGGTTCCAGCGCGCGCCCCGACATCCGCGAACCGGGCAATTGCGTGAGGTAGTCGGGGTGGAGGGGGCGTGCCACGTAGTCCACGTGGGACCCGGACTCCATCACCGCCACGGCCTCGGGGCCGAGCTCGAGGAAGGCCTCGCGCAGCCCGGCCGGGGCATGGGGCCCGAAGGCGGCGTCGAGGAATGCGCGCGCCTCAGCCTTGGTGTCGACGGCGCCCACCTCGGCCGCGTGGTACGTCCCAGGCACCCACGTGGTCCCGGCCGTGTAGGCCGTCGTCCCCCCAACCTGCCCGGTGCGCTCGACGACCGCCGTGCGGAGGCCGGCAATGGAGGCAAACACGGCCGCGGACATCCCGGCCCCGCCGCCGCCGACCACCAGGACATCGAGGACGTCCCCGTCGTACAACGCCGCGGCCGCCTCCCCGGAAGCGTAGGGGATGCTGGTGCCGGCGGGTAGGACCTTCTGGGTGGCTCGGGTGCTCATGCGTTGACCTGTTCGGGTTCGCGGGTGGATGTGGCAGGCCGGAAGGCGGTAATCCCGGTGTCACGGCGCCTGGACAGGGTGGCCGCCAGATGTTCCCCGGCGATGAAGGCGCGGGTCACGGCCGGGCCCAGTGTGGCGCCTCCGGCCGGATAGGCACCGCGGAACGGCGTGGCCGAGACGTTGCCGGCTGCGTAAAGGCCGGGGATGACCGAGCCGTCAAAGCGCACTACCTGCGCGTTCAGGTTCGTGGCCAGCCCGCCGGCGGTGCCCAGGGCTCCGCAGTGCACCGGAACGGCATGGAACGGCGGCTCGGTGAGCGGGCGCAGGCACGGGTTCGGGGTGACGGAGGCATCACCGAGGAAGCGGTCCTCCGGGGTATCCCCCCGGCCGAACACTGGATCCTCCCCGCGCGCGGCAGCTTCGTTGAACTCGCGCACCTGCCCGGCCAACGCGGCCGCGTCCACCCCGATGCACCGGGCAAGGTCCTCAACGGTGGCACCCTCGGCCATCCATTCCGGGGGCGTGCCGGGCGTGGATCCGGCCACGGGGTAGGACTCCAGGTAGCGGCGGTCGAAGATCAGCCAGGCGGGCATGCCCTTGGCCGTGAGCCGGTGCTCGTCGATGGCGCCCATGACGTGGGAGACGTCGTGGTAGTTCAGGGCCTCGTCCACGAAGCGGCGGCCGTCGGCCCCGACGGTCAGGGATCCGGGCAGTGTCATCTCGACATTGCCCATGCGGCCCGACGGCTTTCCGTCGTAGACATGCTCCGGGGACGTGATCACGGGGACGCCCCAGAACGCGGTCATCTCTTCGACGGCGGCGCCGATCTGCAGGCCCAGGCGCAGCCCGTCGCCTTCGTTGGACGGGGCGGAGATCGGGGTGACCGGGTGCGCCAGGAACGCGCGCTGCAGCGCGGGGCTCCATTCGAAACCCCCGGAGGCGATGACGACGGCGTCGGCCACGATTTCCACGGCTCCTTCCCCCTCACCTGCGATCAACCGCCAGCGGGGCCCGGTCCGGGCCGGGGTGGCGCCGTCGTCGGGCCTGAGCGAGGTGACCCTGGCTTCCGAGGCGACCTTGACGCCGCGCTCCAGGGCGGAGACAAGCAGGCTCGCGACGAGGGCGCCGCCCATGGTCCGCACGCCGGACTCGGCCCGCGAGGCAAGCAATACCGGGTCCGGTGCGGAGCCGTTGAGGTTGTCGCGCTCCGCCATCGTCAGCAAGGGGAAGTAGCTGGAGGGTCGCAACGCCTCGCCCAGGCCGTCCACGGAGCCGACGTCGAATGCGTCGTTGTCCAGGCTGCGCCCGCCCTGCGTGGCACCGGGGAACTCCAGCCGGTAGTCGGGCCGGGCGAGCGGCGTCAGGGATACGTGCGTGTGCCCGGTGAGGTAGTCGACGGCACGCGCAGCGCCGTCCACGTACCAGGCGGCCTCGTCCCCCGTGAGCCGGCCTTGGCCGGCGGCCGTGAGGTAGCTGATCGCCTGGTCGCGGCTGTCGGAGTAGCCGGCCTCGAGTCCGGGGCGGTTGGCCGGCGCCCACAGGACGCCCCCGCCGGCAGCTACGACGGATACGGGGCACCCAACGCCCCCGTCAGGCACGCCGTCCAATATGAACTCCGGCGTGACAGCTGCTAAAACGCGGAGGGCCGGCAGCGGTCCGCAACGGTGCAGCCTTCGCACCCGGCCCCGTCATTTCCTGGAAGGATCCGCCGGGCAAGTCGGGGCGCCTGAACCCGCAGGCCCGCCCCAATTTATCGCTGCGCGCCGAACCAGCCGTACAGCGTCCGCCCGCCCCACGGGAGGTTTTGCCGGCGCTGCCGCCCGTCGGCTTCGCCGCAGCTACCCCCGCGTAGCCGTGCCTGCGAAGGAAATCTCCTCGAGGTCGTCGGGGACCAGGTACTCGCCGGCAAATCCGCCCGCCCCGCGCCACCACACCGCTTTGGGAGCCGTGCCTGGCACCAAATGATGCAGTGCCAGCGCCTTCGCGCCCGCTTCCGTGGCCACCGCAACACAGTCCGCGACGGATGTGTGGGCGTGGGTGTGGTGGTCGATCGCGGCCTGCAACGATTCCGCCGGAACCCCGGGCCGGTCGCGATGCACCCAGTCCAGGTCAATGGCCTCA
This sequence comes from Arthrobacter sp. SDTb3-6, assembly GCF_013376095.1. Classification (GTDB taxonomy): domain Bacteria; phylum Actinomycetota; class Actinomycetes; order Actinomycetales; family Micrococcaceae; genus Specibacter. The sequence continues at coordinate 18,355 of NZ_JAAMFN010000013.1, forward strand.
TGGAGCAGCAGGTCGGTATTGCGCGCCAGCCGCACCACGTTGCCGCAGCGCCCGGTGTCCCCCGAGATGGTCACAGACCCCTCGGCAGTGTCGAAGCGGAAGGCAAAGGCGGGCGCCACCGGCGCGTGCCGGACCAGAATCGCCGTGACGGTCACCAGTTCGTCGGAGAAAATCTCAAACGGTTCCATGTCCGGGGCCGGGTTGTCATTGGGGTGGTAGCCAATCCCTTCCGGGAGGGCAATGTCCTCCACGTCAAGGAAATCGTAGGGCGAGGGCCGCAGGGTGTCGAAAATCCGGTCATTGAGGTCGGTGGCATAACCTCCCAGGATGGCATCAAACAAGGCCACCGTCCCCGGGGTGGGCCGGTCCGGAAACACCGGCACGGGCGCCTCCGCGGGCCGCCCGGATGGCCGGGGCAACATGCCGCGGTCCCCCGGGCCCATGAGCTTGATCTTGTCTCCCCGTTTCAGGTCGTAGAGGCCGAAGATCGCCAGGGACCCAAGGTCGATCGTGTGGTCCGAATGGAGGTGTGTCAGGAAGATCCCGGAGATCGAGGAGATGCCGATGCCGGCGAGCATCAATTGCCGCCCGACCCCATGCCCGCAGTCAACAAGGTAGCAGCGGTCCTTGACCAATACTGCCGTGGCTATGCCGCTGCGTGCTCCGGCCCCCTGCCCGGTCCACCACATGGGGCCGCCGGCAGTGCCCAGCGTGACGACCCTGGGGTTCAAGGCCGACACACCGGCCACCATTGAAGTCACGCCTTGACCAGCCCATCGGATTCGAAGCTGGCAGGGTCACTCTCCGCGCCGTTGGACCGCCCGGTTTCCTTGGCCACGAAGAAGGCAAGCCCGCTGACAACACACAGGACGCCAAAGAAGGCTGACAACATCCACGTCGAGCCGTGGCCGGTGGCCAAAAAGCCCGCTGCAATGAGTGGTGCGAAGCCCGCGCCCAGAGTGGTGGCCAGCTGATAGGACAGGGAGACGCCGGTGTAACGGAGCTTGGTCGGGAACTTCTCGCTGATAAAGGCGCCGATCGGTCCGTACATCATGGCCTGCGCGATCGGGTTGGCCATGATGTAGCCCAACAGCAGCAGCCAAATGTTGCCGCTTCCGACAAGTGCGAAGATCGGCCAGATGACCACCAGCCCAACGATGGTTCCGGCGATCAGGACCGGCCGGCGGCCGACCCGGTCCGAAAGTGCCGCCCACGCGGGGATGGCAAAAATGTGCAGGAATGTTGAAATGGTCATCATCAGCAGGACCTGTGTCTGCGGTTGGCCCGACTTGACGGCATAGGTCAGCGTGAAGGTGGCCATCAGCGACTGCAGGAACAAGGGCGCCAGGCCGGCGAGGACACAAACGAGCACAGCCTTCCAGTGGTTCCGCAGCACGGTGACAACCGGAACGCCGGCCCGCACGGTTCCAGCCGCTTCGGCGGCTAGCTGTGCCTTGAGGAAGATCGGGGACTCCGTCACGCGGTAACGCAGCCACAAGGCAATGACCACGAGGATGCCGGAGAGCAGGAACGGCACACGCCAGCCCCAGGCCAGGAACTGGCCTGCCGGCAGCATGGTGAAAAGGGCCAACACAATGGTTGCCAGGACCGATCCGGAGGGACCGCCACTGACGGCGATGCTCGCACTGAATCCGCGTTTGCCTGCCTTGGAGTGTTCCATGCCCAGGAGCGTGGCCCCTGCCCATTCGCCTCCGACGGCGATGCCCTGGATCACGCGCAGCGTGACCAGCAGGACGGGCGCAAGCACACCGATCTGTGCCGAGCCGGGCAGGGCGCCGACCAACACGGAGGCGGCCCCCATCAGCGCCATCGTCACAAACAGCATCTTTTTGCGGCCGTACCTGTCACCGAAGTGCCCAAAGATGACGCCGCCCAGCGGCCGGGCGACATATCCCACGGCCAGGGTGACGTAGGAAAGGACAACGCCGACGGCCTCCGGCACGCCACTAAAAAACAGTTCGGGAAATACCAGTGACGCCGCGGTCCCGTACAGCAGGAAATCGTAAAACTCCACGGTCGAGCCCAGGTAGCCGGAAACGAGCGCACGACGGCGGTCCTTGCCATCGCTGAGCCGCTTGGCCCCGGCGTCGGGGCCCCGCTGCGGGGTGGGGGTGATACTCATGGGAACTCCATCGTTCGAGAGGAAGGGAGGAATTATCCAGGCAGCTGTTGTGTAAATAACGCATGGCCGCAGGCGATAATAATTCTACTGTGAGTGAAGTCACCCGGTTCTGTCAATCCCGGGGGGAAATTCGGCGGACTGCCACGGGGGTGGCAAGCGCAGTCCGGGCTGCGCCGAACTACTGGATAGGATGGCCAGGTGAGTGAAAACGCAGCAGTTCCAGCTTCCCGGACGGCCGGTTCCCAGACGCTGGCCCGTGGCATCACGGTCCTGAAGGCCGTCGCGTCAGCAAGGGAAGGGATGACCATCCAGGACGTGGCCGACCAGATCGGCGTCCACCGGACCATCGCCTACCGCATCCTGAACACGCTCAGCGACGCACAGCTCATCCACAAGGGCAGCGACAGCCGGTACCGCGGGGCCTCGGGCCTCCTGCAGCTCTCCAGCGCCGGCCACTCGGCCATGCGTGAGGCCGCCATGCCCGTCCTGGCCGAGCTTGCCAACGAGCTTGGCCAAACGGTTTCACTCATCGTCCAGGAGGGACCCGACGCCGTCGCGCTGGCTGTGGTTGAGCCGCGCAACCGCACCTACCGGATTTCCTTCGCCGAAGGCAGCCGCCACCCCTTGAACCTCGGTGCGGCCGGCCATGCCATCAGCTCCTGCCTCCCGCCGTCTCCGCTCGACCCGGAAGGGGTCCGGCTGGCGCGGGCCAACGGATATTCGCTCACCTACGGGGAGGTGGAGCCCAACATGTATGGATTGGCCGCACCGCTGCGCGGAGTTGCCTGGGAAAGCCCGGCCTGCGTCAACCTCATCACCACCCGCAAGGAACTGGCGGAATCGGCCACCGGCGCCGTCATGGCCGCAGCCGCACGTATTTCCAGCCGCATGGCCTAGCCCTTCCGGCCGGCGCCTTGCGCGCCGCCGTCCCTTGACATGGATCACTCCCACATGGTGTGATACTAATCATCGCCGTGCACTTAGTGTTTATTCACGTGCATTATTTACACAATCCAAGGGAGTCTTCGTGTCCGAAAATTCGTTCACCAGTGTTTGGTCCGATCTCGCGCAGCTTGAGTTCAGCCAGGGTTTCATCCAGGCCCCGAAGTACCGCACCCGCTATCTTCATGCGGGGGATCCGTCGAAGCCGGCGTTGATTGCCATGCACGGCATTACGGGCCACGCGGAGGCTTATGTTCGCAACCTGGAGGCGTTGTCGGAGCATTTCTCGGTCTGGGCGATCGATTTCATCGGCCACGGCTACAGTTCCAAGCCGGACCGCCCCTTGGAAATCAAGGACTACATTGAACAGTTGTTGGAGTTCATGGCCGCCATCGGTGCTGAGAAGGCCTTTTTCACGGGCGAGTCGCTGGGCGGCTGGGTGGCGGCACGGTTCGCCATTGACCATCCCGAGAAGGTGGAGCGGATCCTGTTGAACACGATGGGCGGGACGATGGCGAACCCGGCCGTGATGGAACGGCTGTTCACGTTGTCGATGGAGGCGGCGAAGGATCCTTCCTGGGAGCGCGTCAAGGCCCGTCTGGAATGGTTGATGGCTGATCCGTCCATGGTCACCGACGACCTCATCAAGACCCGCCAGGCCATCTTCTCCCAGCCGGACTGGCTAAAGGCCTGCACGTCCAACATGGCCCTGCAGGACCTGGCCACGCGCAAGCGCAACATGCTCACCGATGAGGCCCTGGGCCAGATCAAGGCCCCGGCCCTGGTCCTGTGGACCACCAAGGACCCCTCCGGTCCTGTCGATGAAGGGCGCCGGATCGCCTCCCTCATCCCCAATGGGGAACTGGCGATCATGGAGAACTGCGGGCACTGGCCCCAGTACGAGGACCCGGCAACGTTCAACAAGATCATCCTCGACTTCCTCCTGGACCGCTAAGCGCCACCGGAAGGACCACCCGCGGTGGAAGGAAAACCAATGACACCACAAGCAATCGACACCGAGGTACTCATAGTCGGGGCAGGACCGGCCGGCTTGATGCTGGCGAACCTGCTGGGCCTGTATGGCCACGAGGCCACCCTGCTCGAACAGCTCCCCGAGCTCATCGACTACCCGCGCGGCGTCGGCATTGACGACGAGTCCCTGCGCTCGGTGCAAACCACCGGCCTCAGTGATACCGTCCTGCCGCACACCACCGCCCAGCACATCATGCGCCTGGTCAACGGCCGCGGCAAGGTCATCATGACCAACGAGCCCAAGGCCGACGAGTTTGGCTGGCCGCGCAAAAACGGATTCGTGCAGCCCCTGGTCGACAAGGCCCTGCACGAGGGCCTGCAGCGCTTTCCCCGTGTTTCCATGCACTTCAACCACCGCGTGGTCGATGTTCTCGAAACGGCCGCGGGCGTCACCGCCACGGTCGAGGTCGACAACGGCACCGGAACACCGCTGACCCGGCAGGTCCGCGCCAAATACATTGTGGGCTGCGAAGGGGGCAAGTCCGGAACCCGCAAACGCATGGGGGTCAGCTTCGAAGGGCAGTCCCCCTCCACCCGCTGGCTCGTCGTCGATGTGGAAAACGACCCCCTCGGCACGCCCAACGTGTTCCTGGGCGCTGACCCCAAGCGCCCGTACGTCTCCATTGGCCTGGCCCATGCGATCCGCCGCTGGGAATTCATGATCTTCGACCACGAAACCGACGCCCAGGTCATGGAGAAGGCCTTCATCCACGGACTCCTCAAGGACCACGTGCCCGACCCTTCGGCACTGGAGATCATCCGCGAACGCGTCTTTACCCATCACGGGCGCATCGCCGGGTCCTTCCGGAAGGGCCGCTGCCTCATCGCCGGCGACGCCGCCCACCTCATGCCCGTATGGATGGGGCAGGGCTGGAACTCCGCGGTCCGCGACGCGACCAACCTGGCCTGGAAGCTGGCCACCGTGCTCCGAGGCGACGCCGACGAACGGCTGCTGGACAGCTATGACGCCGAGCGCCGCGACCATGCCAAGGCCATGATCGACCTGTCCCTGACCCTGGGAAACATCATCAAGCCCACCAACCCGTTCGTGGTGGCCGGACGCGACGCCCTGGCCGCGGCCTTGAACCTCTTCCCCACGGTGAAGTCCTACTTCTCGGACATGCGCTTCAAGCCCATGCCCCGCTACACCAGCGGCGTCGTCGTGGACCCGACGACGTTCACTCCAGGCCGGGCGGGCGCGACGTTGACCGGCCGGCTGATCCCGACCCGGACCTCCAACAACCGCACCTCCCCGGTCGGTGTGCAGTTCATCCAGCCGCTGGTCGCCACGAAGGCCCATCCCGCGCTTCGCCTCGACGACGCCGTCGGGAGCTGGTGGACGGTGCTGGCGTGGGGAAACAACCCGAAGGGCATGTTCAACTCCGCCGACCTTGCCCGGCTCGAATCCCTCGGGGCCGCCTTCGTGGCCGCGGTGCCCGAGTCCCAACGAACTTGGGCCGAATCACGCTACCCGAGCGACGTCGTCGTGGTCGGGGACACCACCGGGGCGTTGAAGGCGTGGTTCGACGACCGGCCCACACCGGTGCTGTTCCTGCGCCCGGACCGCTTCGTCGCCGCCGCCTCCCTGGCCCAGGATGCACCCCGGGCCCTGCACGCCATTCTTCACGCACTCTCATTCACCGAAGGAGCCACCGATGCCACTCGCACTCATCTGCATGTCGCATAGCCCGCTGCTGGAACACACAAACCCACCCGCCGAGGTCAAAGCCGCCGTGGAGGCAGCCTTTGACCAGGTGCGCGCCTTTGCCGCGGACTTCAAGCCGGACCTGGTCGTGAACTTCGGCCCGGACCACTACAACGGCTTCTTCTACGACCTCATGCCACCGTTCTGCATCGGCTACGAAGCCGAAGGAACGGGCGACTATGATTCCTGGGACGGGCCGTTGAACGTGCCCACCTCCCTGGCCATGGACCTTGCCGAACACGTCATCGCCCGTGACATCGAGACGGCGATCTCACGCAAGATGGAAGTGGACCACGGGGCCGTGCAACCCATGGAAATCATCTTCGGGGACCTGGGCCAGGTCCCCGTCATCCCGATCTTCGTCAACTCGGTCGCGCCGCCGTTCTCGAAGATGAGCCGCATCCGCGAATTCGGCACCGCCGTCGGCTCCTTTTTCAAGGACACCGATAAAAGAGTGTTGTTCATCGGTTCCGGCGGGCTCTCCCATGACCCGCCCGTGCCGCAGATCGCCACGGCCACGCAGGAACAACGTGCGTTCCTCACCAACGGCCGCCACCCCACCCCCGAAGCCCGCGCCGCACGCCAACAACGCACCATCGACACCGCCAAGGCCTTCGCCCGCGGTGAAGCGGACATCATGGACCTGAACCCCGACTGGGACCGGAACTTCATCGAGGCCTGCAAATCCGGTGACGTCTCCCGCTTCGACGCGTACATCCCGGCCGAGATGGCCGCAGCGGCCGGCAACTCCTCCCACGAGGTCCGCACCTGGGTCGCCGCCTACTCCGCCCTGGCCGCCGCAGGCGACTACGAGGTCACCTATGACTTCTACAAACCCATCAAGGAATACATCGCCGGCTTCGGCGTCACCACCGCGGTAACCAGGAAATGAGCGAATCCCCCATGAACACCCAACGCAGCGCGCTGCTGGAGTCCCTGGCCCGGGAACTGCTCACGGCCACCGAAACCCTTGTCCCCGTCGCCCCCCTGCGGGACCGGGTGGCGGACATGGACCTGCAGGACGCCTACACCATCCAGTCCCTGCAGCTGGAGCACCACCTAGCTGCCGGGCGGGTGCTGGCCGGACGGAAAGTCGGCCTGACATCCGTGGCCATGCAGCAACAACTCGGCGTGGACTCCCCGGACTTCGGCTACTTCTTCACCGACATGGTCCACCACGACGGCGCCCGGATTCCTGCCACGGCCTTCCTCTCCCCCAAGGTCGAACCGGAATTCGGCTTCGTCCTCAAGGACACCCTGCACGGGCCCGGCATCACCGTCGAACAGGCGACCGCGGCGATCGGGGCCGTCTACCCGGCCATCGAGATCATCGATTCACGCATCAGCGACTGGGACATCACCCTCGTGGACACCGTGGCGGACAACGCCTCGTGCGGCGCGATCGCCGTCGGCACCGAGCCCCTGGACATTGACCCCGCCCACCTCGGCGGCATCGGATGCGCCCTGGTCATCGACGGGCACACCCTGGGCCGCGGCACCGGTGCAGACGTGATGGACAACCCCGTCGCCCCGCTGGCCTGGCTGGCCAACGTCCTGGGCGAACAGGGCGTTGCCCTGGAAGCCGGGCAGCTGATCCTCCCGGGCTCCTTCACCCAGGCCGAACCCGTCACCGCAGGCAGCAGCGCCACCGCCGACTTCGGCCCGCTGGGCTCCCTGACCATCCACTTCACGCACTAAGGACACCACCATGGCAAAGAAAACAGCCGCAATCGTCGGCTCGGGCAACATCGGCACCGACCTGATGTTCAAGATCATGCGCCGCAGCACCAACGTCGAGGTGAAGTACATGATCGGCGTCGACCCCGCCTCCGACGGCCTGGCCCGCGCCGCAAGGCTGGGCATCACGACCTCCGCCGAAGGCGTTGACTGGCTCCTGGCCCAGGACGAACTGCCCGACTTCGTCTTTGAATGCACCTCCGCGAAGGCCCATGAGGCCAACGCTCCCCGGTACAAGGCCGCCGGCATCCACGCGATCGACCTGACCCCGGCCGCCGTGGGCCCTTACCTGTGCCCCGTGGTCAACCTGGACTCCCTCCAGGACGTGCTGAACGTAAACATGATCACCTGCGCCGGGCAGGCCACCACACCCATCGTGGCCGCGGTGTCCTCCGTGGTCCCGGTCGAGTACGCCGAAATCGTCGCCTCCATCGCCTCCAAGTCCGCCGGGCCCGGCACCCGGGCGAACGTCGACGAATTCACCGAAACCACCTCGAAGGCGCTGGAAGTGGTCGGCGGGGCCAAACGCGGCAAGGCCATCATCATCATCAACCCGGTGGAACCGCCCATGATCATGCGCAACACCGTCTACTGCGCCATCCCCGCCGCAGCCGCCGAACCCGGTGGACTCCAGGACAAAATCCGTGCAGCGATCGATGCCGCCGTGGCCGACATCCAGGCCTACGTCCCGGGCTACGCCCTGCGCGTGGAACCCCAATTCGACACCGCCCGAGAGGACTGGAACGGCAACGGCCGCGTCGGCATCTGGATCCAGGTCCGCGGCGCCGCCGACTACCTCCCCGAATACGCCGGCAACCTCGACATCATCACCGCAGCCGCCACCCGCACCGCAGACCTTCTCGCCGAACGCATGAACACCACCGCCGCCAACACCGCCAGAACCGCAGGAGCCCACGCATGAACACCCCTAACGCCACAGCGCCGGACTACAGCGTCCGGCTCACCGACACCACCCTGCGCGACGGCTCCCACGCCATGAGCCACCAATTCACCCCCACCCACGTCCGCTCCGTCGTCCGCGCCCTCGACGACGCCCGCGTGGAAGTCATCGAAGTCACCCACGGCGACGGCCTCGGCGGTTCCTCCTTCAACTACGGCTTCTCCCTCACCCCGGAACTGGACCTGGTCCGGGCCGCCGTCGATGAGGCGAAGAACGCGAAAATCGCCGTGCTCATGCTCCCGGGCCTGGGCACCATCCACGACCTCAACCAGGCCCGTGACGCCGGCGCCTCCGTGGCCCGCATCGCCACCCACTGCACCGAGGCCGACGTCTCCATCCAGCACTTCGCCCACGCCCGCAAGCTCGGCATGGAAACCGTCGGCTTCCTCATGCTCGCCCACCGCACCAGCCCCGAGAACCTGGCGAAGCAGGCCCGCATCATGGCCGACGCCGGCTGCCAATGCATCTACGTCGTCGACTCCGCCGGCGCCCTCATCCTCGAAGACGTCTCCGACCGCGTCGCCGCCCTCGTTACCGAGCTCGGCACCGACGCCCAGGTCGGCTTCCACGGCCACCAAAACCTCAGCTTCGGCGTCGCCAACTCCGTCTACGCCGCACGCGCCGGCGCGAAGCAAATCGACGGCACCCTCCTCGCCCTCGGCGCCGGGGCCGGGAACTCCCCCACCGAAGTCCTCGCCGCCACCTTCAACCGCCTGGGCATCCATACCGGCACCGACGTCCAAGGCCTCATGGCCGCCGCCGAAGACGTCGTCAAACCCTTCATCACCCGCATGCCCATCATGGACCGCGCTTCCATCATGCAAGGCTACGCAGGCGTCTACTCCTCCTTCCTCCTCCACGCCGAACGCGCCGCCCAACGCTACAACGTGCCCGCCTGGCAAATCCTGGAAGAAATCGGCAAAGCCGGCTACGTCGGCGGCCAGGAAGACATGATCATCGACGTCGCCGTCCAACTCGCCACCACCAGCTAAGACGCCAAACCACACCACGGGCCCGCCCGGCACCCACCACAGGACGCCGGACGGGCCCGTGGCATTCCCCAAACAATCCCCGCCACCAAAGACCGGGCAAACTTTCATGCGCCGTGGCTGAACGAAACGGCGGGGCTAAGGGAGCGGGGCCTGGGTCCGGGCCTCATCAAGGTAGGAATAGGCCGTGACCCGCGAGATGTCCAGGCGCGCCGCGATCCGCTCGATGCCCTTGCGCATCTGCAGCACGCCTTGTTGGTCCAGCTTGGTGAGCACGGCAATGCGGTCATCCCGGCTCATCTGGTCCACAGGCTTGCCAATCTCGCCGATCGCCTCGGCGATCATCACATCCATCACGGAGACCAGGTCGCGTCCAAAGTATTCCTCCGGCTGCTCCTGCGTGCTGGTTGATTCGTGTGGCAGGAGCCCGTCAAGAAGGGCCCTGGCCTGCTGTATGGCGCTGACGTCGACGTTCATGCACAGGGCAGCGATGATCCGGCCGGCCGAGTTGCGGAAGTACACGGACGAACAGCGCAGCTGGCGTCCGTCGCTGGTGATGCCGCGGTATCCGAACGCGTTGTGGTCCGCTGCCTGGTTGTGGATCACGCCCACCCCAAAGCTCGTGGACGGGCCGCCAATTTCGCGGCCCGTGACATGGCCGTTTTCAATCGCCGCGATGGTGTGGCTGAGATCCGGTTCCGGTGCGGAGAGATCGTGCAAGACCACCTCGCAGCCCGGCCCCACGGCAGCGGCCATGGCGTGCATGACGGGGCGGAACGCGAGAAGGATCTCCTTCACCGACTCATAGGTCCCCATGTGCGCCAGGTGGTCCACAACAGGCGGGGCACCACTCATCATCGTCACGTCCTCACTCATAAGACAGTCCTATACGTCCGATACGCTATAGACAAATTGTAAAAGCCGTAGACAAAATGTTCAAGTGAGTGCTAACTTGGACGAAGTCGCGGGACTCCCGGCGGCACGGACATGTTTTTCGCGGCGGGCAAGGAGGCTCCCATGACAGGAACAAGGCAGGCGCAGCCAACAGCGTGGAGATCGGGGATTTCGGCGCAGCAGCGCCGCACCATAGCGGGCGGTGCAGTCGGCACCCTGATGGAATATTTCGACTATTACCTTTACGGGCTGGCGTCGGCCACCGTGTTCCCCACGGTGTTCTTCCCCAACGACAACGCAGTCGTCGGTACGCTGGCTTCCTTTGCCAGCTTTGCCTTTGGATTCCTCCTGCGACCGGTCGGGGGCCTCATCTTTGGCCACATCGGGGACCGCATGGGGAGGAAAGTGACGCTGATGATCACGGTCATCGGCATGGGCATCTCCACGGCAGCCATCGGCCTCATTCCGTCGGCGCACTCGATCGGGATCGCGGCGCCGGTCCTGCTTCTCCTCTTCCGCATGTGCCAGGGCCTTTTCGTGGGCGGGGAAATGGGCGGCGCGGCGACACTTGTCGTCGAGCATGCACCCGCCGGCCGGCGTGGACTTTTCGGGGCGCTGCTGATCAGTGGAGCAGGAATCGCGAACGTAGCCTCGGCCGGGCTGATGGTGGCGGTGGGAGCGGGCTCGCACTCGTTTTTCATCACCTGGGGCTGGCGGATCCCGTTCGTCTTTGCCCTGGTGCTGGCGATCATTGCCATCGTGTTGCGCTCCAAGTTGGATGAGTCCGACGAATTCAAGGAACTCGCCGCAGCCCGGGCCATGAAGCCTGAAACGCGCAGGTCCCCGCTCAAGGAGGTCTTCCGCCACCCGAAGAATGCGATCCTGGGCATTCTCATCGGCCTGCCCCAGAGCATTGCCGGGTACATCATCCTTACGTTCGGGCTTGCCTACATGGTGTCCAAGGGAACCCACGCCCAGGTGGGGTTCATGGGGACGATGATTGTGGGTGTCCTGCAGATTTTCGCGGCACCGCTGTGGGGAAGCCTGTCGGACAAGATCGGGCGCCGCAAGACCTACATCGGCGGCTGCGTCGGTTTTGCCCTGCTCATTTATCCGGCCTTCCTGCTCTACGGCACCGAAACGGCCGTGCTCATCTGGCTGGGCATGATCATCGGCTTCGTCATCCCGGGCGTGGCCATGCAAGGCACCCTCCAAACGATGCTCGTTGAGATGTTCGACGTCGAAGCCCGCACCACGGGGGTCAACATCGGCTACCAGATCTCCAACACGATCGGCGGCGGCTTCGCACCCCTGATCGCGACGGCCCTCGCCGCAGCATTTGGCAGCGTGTGGCCGGTCATCATCTATGCCGCCCTGATCTGCCTCATCGGCATCATTGCCACCGCCTACGCTTCGTTCCGGCCCGATGTCGAGAACGCCGGCCGGCTGCACGCCTGACCCGCGCCCGGGCCCGGGCGCCCTGCACCGGTACATTGAAAAACACCAAGAGACCAAAGGTACGATTCATGAATTCAACAGCCAAGACCGCCTTCCAGACCAACAACGCCCCGCAGCCGGCGGGACCCTACAGCCAGGGCATTGCGGCGAACGGCTTCTTCTACACGGCAGGCTTTGGCCCGCAGGACCCCGCCACCGGCGCCGTCCCCACGTCCGTGGCCGAGCAGACGCGCCAGGTGCTGCGCAACGTCCAGATGATCCTCAAGGAGCGCGGCCTGACCATGGACGACTGTGTCAAGACCACCGTGCACCTTGCGGACCTGGCCGACTTCGCCGAATTCAACGAAGCGTACAAGGAATTCTTCTCCGAACCCTATCCCGTGCGCACCACGGTCGGGTCGCAGCTGGCGGACATCCTCGTTGAGATCGACGTCGTCGCCGCCCTGCCGGAAGGCAAGTAGGGGCCGGGGCGGACACCATGGAACACAAGCTGCTGCTCGGGGAGCTGGGGAATGCGCGCCTTTCCCCGCGCGAGAAGGGCCTTCCGGTGCGCGCAGCCGGCATGACCGTGCGGGACTTTCTGGCGACAGGGCCCAGGCTCCCGGAGTTCTGGACGCCCATTGTCGCCCTGGACCAGGAAGCCATGCAGGCCAACGTGGACCTGATGGCGCGGTGGTGCTCCGCCCGCGGGCTCAAGCTGATGCCGCACGGCAAGACCACCATGGCCCCGCAGCTGTGGCAGCACCAGCTCGACGCGGGAAGCATCGGCATCACCCTGGCCACCATGGGCCAGGTCCGCACCGCGCGCACCTTCGGGCTGAGCTCCATCATGCTCGCCAACGCCGCCGTCGACGACCGGTCCCTGCGCTACCTCGCCGGTGAGCTTGTCGATCCGCAGTTGCGCTTCCTGTGCTGGGTGGACTCCGTTGCAACGGTGGAGGCGATGGAACGGACGCTCCGCGACGCCGGCACGCCCCGGCCGGTGGACGTCTGCGTCGAACTTGGCGCGGCTGGCGGACGCACCGGTGCCCGCACCGTCGGCGAGGCCGTCGAGGTGGCACGGCGTGTTGCCGCCTCCGACGTCGTCCGCCTGGCCGGCGTCGCTGGCTACGAGGGCTCCCTCGGGCACGACCGGTCGGAGGAAACACTGGCGGCCGTGCGCAGCTACCTCCACCGGCAGGTCGAACTGCACCGGGACCTGGCCGGGCTTTACGACGACGGCGACATTTATGTCACGGCGGGCGGCAGCGCCTATTTCGACGTCGTCGCCGACGTTTACGGCGCCGCCATGGCGGCGGGCGGGCGAACCTTATGGACGCTGCGCAGCGGCGCCTATATCACCCACGACGACGGCTTCTACCGCCGGATCTCCCCCCTCGACGAAGGAGGTCCGGAGGGCCGGCAGGCCCCGGAGCGGTTCCGCTCCGCCCTCCGCGGAATCGCCCGCGTGGTCTCGCACCCGGAACAGGGACTGGCCCTCCTCGACGGGGGCAAACGCGATTTTCCCTTCGACGAGGGCCTGCCCATCCCCCGCCTACTTGCCCCGGACCTCCACGGCCCGTGGACGACGTTGCCGGGCGCCTCCGTTCCGGCCATGAACGACCAACACAGTTACCTCCGGCTCACCGGCCGGGATGCGCCCGTGGGCGCGGTCGTCTCACTGGGGCTCTCGCACCCGTGCACGACCTTCGACAAATGGCGCTACCTGCCGGTCACGGCCTCCCCATCCAGCGACCTCGTGGTCGGACTGGTCCGGACCTTCTTCTAGCCAACACCATGAAACATTCCTGAAAGGACCCCATGATGCGCCTGGTGATGCGCGGTGGAACCGTCGTCAACAACGACGGCCTACGAAAAGCCGACGTGGCAATCGAAGGTGACACCATCACGGGGGTCGGTGCCATCCCCGCACGACCGGACGACCGGACCATCGACTGCCGCGGACGCTTCGTGCTGCCCGGATTCATCGACACCCATTCGCACGCCGACGGCCGTGCAGAGGATGAAGACGTGCAGCGGGCGCTGCTTAGGCAGGGCGTGACGACGGTCATCACCGGCCAGGACGGTGTTTCCTACGCGCCCGGCAACGGAAAATACGCGAGCAGCTACTTTGCCGCGATCAACGGCACCCACCTGCATTATGCCGGTGGCGGCGTCGCCGCGTACCTTGCCGCGGTGGGGGGACGGTCCCGGTTGAACTTCGCCTACCTTGTCCCCGCCGGAACCATCCGCCAGGAAGTATGCGGTCGCTCCAGCGCCGCTGCCGACGCGTCGCAGCTTGCGCGCATGGAGTCGCTGGTCGAACAGGGCCTGCGCGAGGGCGCCGTCGGGTTGTCCACCGGGCTGGACTATGTGCCCGGCATTTTTGCCGGCACCGGCGAAATTGCGGCCTTGTGCAGGCCGGTCGCGCGCGCCGGCGGCATCTACGTCACACACATGCGCGGCGGCTACGAGGCAAATTCCGCTGCCGGGGTCTTGGAGATTGGCCGGATTGCCGCGGCCTCGGGCACCCGCATCCACATCTCGCACTTCCACGCCCAGGCACACATCATCGACGAACAGCTGCGCCTCCTCCGGGACAGGGGTGTTGACACGACCTTTGACGCGTATCCATATACGCGCGGCTGCACCCTGCTGGCCATGCCCTTGCTGCCCCCCGGGCTCTCCGTCCTGCCGCCGGACACGGTCCTGGCCACCATCACAGACCCGGCCGAACGTGCCCGCCTGCGCCGGGACTGGTTTCCCACAATCGAGCGCAACGCCAGCCTCGGGCCCGAATGGCCCTCGATGATCACCCTGGCCCACATCGCCGCACCCGAATTTGCCTGGGCCCACGGACTGAGCCTCGAAGCCGCCGCGGCCCGGGCCGGCACCGACCCGATCGACTTCACCCTGGATGTGCTCGCCGCCTCCCGCCTGGAGGTCAACGCGGTCATGGCCGTGCGGCACCAGCGGCCCGTCGCCGAACTGGCCGCCATCTTCTCACAAAAAGGCCACATGGGCGGCTCCGACGGCATTTTCATCGGCGCACATCCGCACCCGCGCGCCCGCGGGACCTTCGCCCGGTACCTGCGGCAGTACGTGCGTGAAACGGCAACCTGGTCCTGGCCGCAGGCCGTCCACCACCTCTCAACCGCCCCGGCGGCCCGCTTCGGCCTGGGCCGGCGCGGCACGGTGGCTGCCGGCTGGATCGCCGACCTTGCCGTCGTCGACCCCGACACGGTGGCCGACACCGCCACATACGAACGCCCCCTGGGTGAAGCAACAGGGATCGCCGACGTGCTGGTGGCCGGCAGGCCGGTACTCGCCGAAGGCGCGCTCGCAGCGGCCCGGCCCGGATTGGGCCTCAGACACGAAAACAGCAAAAGCTAAGGATCCCCGTGCCCCACACCATCAATCCAGCGGCCGCGGCGCCGCAGCTGATCACCATCGGCGAGACCATGATGATGCTCACGCCCGAAAATGCCGGGCCGCTGCGCACGGCCCGGCAGCTTTCCCTCCACCCGGGCGGGGCGGAATCAAATGTGGCCAGCCATGCCGCCCGCCTGGGCGTTCGGGCCGCGTGGGTCAGCGTGCTGGGCGACGACGTGCTCGGCCAGCGCATCCTCCACGACATCGCGGGCCACGGCGTGGACACCCGCTGGGTCACCTGTGACCCGGCGGCACCGACGGGGGTGTACTTCAAGGACCCGGGCCAGGGCGTGCTGTACTACCGCCGGGGATCGGCCGCAGCCGGCATGGGCCCGGCCACCGTGGCGTCCGTTCCCCTCGAAGACGCCGCCATCGTCCACCTCTCCGGAATTACGCCGGCGCTCTCGGCAAACTGCGCCGCGCTGGTCGGGTCCGTGGCCACACGTGTTGCCGCCAGCGCCGCAGCACTGAGTTTCGACGTCAACCACCGTCCGCCCCTGTGGCCCGACGGCGTCGCGGCACCGGCACTGCACGCCCTCGCCAATCGCGCCGACATCACCTTTGTCGGCCTGGATGAAGCGGGTGCGCTCTGGGGCTGCACCACGCCGGAAGAAGTACGCACGCTGCTGCCGGGCCCCGGACGGCTCATCGTCAAGGACGGCGACGTCGGCGCGACCGAATTCGGCGCGGGACCAGCCGTGTTCGAACCGGCAATCCCCACCAACGTGGTCGAGGCGGTCGGCGCGGGCGACGCCTTCGCCGCCGGCTACCTCGCCGCAGCCATTCAGGGTGGCGGCACGCGGGAGCGCCTGCGGGCGGGCCACGCACGGGCACACCTGGTCCTGCTCTCCACCAGCGATTTTGTCGCCACCCCCACCGACCCGGATCCGCGCGCCGTGGACGCGGCCACCACCGTCTGAAAGGACCGAAAAGACAATGATTGGGAACGAACAGTTCAGCGAGGTTTTTGCCGCGGCACCCCTCATGGCCATCCTTCGCGGAATGGGTGCCGAACGCAGTCTTGCCGTCGCAACCACCGCCTGGGACCTGGGCATCGACGTCGTCGAGCTCCCCATCCAGACCCCGGAGGACCTCAGGGCCTTGGAAAGGGTCGCCGCAGCCGGCCGCGAAAGGGGCAAGGTTGTCGGTGCCGGGACCGTCGTCTCCGTCGAGCACGTCCGCAGCGCCGCCCAGGCAGGAGCGCAGTTCACCGTCAGCCCGGGCCTGGACCTTGAGGTAGTCCGGGCATCAGCCCAGGCCGGCATGCCTCCCCTGCCCGGCGTCGCCACGGCCACCGAGGTGCAGTTGGCCCTGGCAACGGGCCTGACCTGGCTCAAGGCATTCCCCGCATCGGTCCTTGGCCCCTCGTGGATCAAGGCCATGCACGGACCCTTCCCGCAGGCGAAGTTCGTCACCACCGGCGGCATGGATGCAGGCAACGCCGGCGGGTTCCTGCTCGCCGGAGCGCGCGTCGCCGCCGTCGGCTCCGCCTTGGACGACCCGTCCCAACTGCCCCAACTCGCAGCGTTGCTTGGCAACGACGGCCTGGGCACGACGGGGGCACGGTAGTGGCCCCCCGCAGCGAGCTGCTCGCCTTTGTGGACGCCAGACTGGCCTACGAAATCGATGTGGTGGCTGCCGCCCGGGCCCAAGCCCGCGGCAACGCGGTCATCGTCGACACCCGCAAAGGCCGGTCTTGGGACCACGGACACGTGGCAGGGGCAATGCACCTGCCCGAGGACGCACTCGATTCCCTGCCCGCTGCCCTTCCCCGCGACCGCACGCTGATCGTCTACGGATGGGGACCGGGCTGCAACGGCGCCACCCACACCGCACGCCGCCTGCTCGCTGCGGGCTTCGAGGTGCGTGAGATGCTTGGCGGCTACGAATACTGGGTAAGGAACGGATTCCCCGTAATCACGGCCGGTACGGGCCCCCGC
The DNA here is from genome assembly GCF_013376095.1 of Arthrobacter sp. SDTb3-6. Lineage (GTDB taxonomy): Bacteria > Actinomycetota > Actinomycetes > Actinomycetales > Micrococcaceae > Specibacter. Next base: position 35,567 of record NZ_JAAMFN010000013.1, read on the forward strand.
CTCGAATCCGACCCGCTCGTTACCGCAGAATCGGACCAGGCCGTCCACGCGGCAGCGCCGGCCCCTGTCCCGGGGCACGGCCTCAGGCATGCAGGATGGGCCGGTAAATGAGCTCTTGGGTACGGCCGTCCAGCGTGGTGCTCTCGAGCAGTTCGAGATCGAAGTCGGCCGCACCCTGGAAGATCGGGCCCTCCCCGGTCTGTCCCGTGATCACAGGGAAAATCGTGACCTGGATGCGGTCCACCAGGCCGGCGGCCATCAGGGCCCTGTTCATCGACAAGCTGCCGTGGGAGCGCAGCGGCACCTCGGACTCCTCCTTGAGCCGGGCAACGACGTCGACGGCGTCGCCCCTCACGAGGGTCGCATCCGGCCAGTCGAGCGGTTCCTTCAGCGTCGTCGACACCACGGTTGCCGGCATGCCCACCATCCGGGTGACCCAGGGGTCGCGCACTGCCGGGTCGTCGGTGCTCCCGGCCAGCATCTGCACGAGTTGCCGAAAAGTGGTGGCACCAAAGACCATCCGCTGCCCTGGCCCGTACAGGGCAAGGCGGTGGGCGAGAAGCTCGGGGCCCTGCTTGCCCCAGTAGCCGCTCCAATTGCGGCTGGCGGAGCCGAATCCGTCGAGGCTGGTAAAGACATCGAAGGTGTAGCTGGCGGTCATGGCAACCTCCTCAGGTGCCGTGGACGGACAGTCCACGTTCCACCCATTCATTATGCTCCCCGCACCGGTGCCCCGACAGCCCCGCGGCCAGTGTGATCGGCGTTCCCCGGTGCGTCCATGGCGCCCAAGGCCCCCGGGGTGATCGCGTCGCGTCGTGACGTTCGGCACGGCAACAGCGCGCAGGATTGCTTCGGCACCGCCACCTTGCAGTTTCACGTTGCCGGGGACCATGCTCGACGCCACCAGCCGCGTCCGGGTCCGTTGCGTGCGGGTGGTGGAGCAGATGACCAAAATTGCCGTCACGGCACCCACCGTGGTTCCCAGGGCCCGGTCCAGGATCAACCCGGATGAGGACTGCCCCGCCACAAATTCCGTCATCAACAAAGCCACGGGAGTCATGAACACAAGTGCAACGCTGTAATTCCGGATCACATACACCTCACCGAAGAACTGGAGCGCGGCCAGCAGGAACACCAGCCCGACCGGCGGCCGGGACACCGGCAACAGCAGGGCGGTGAGGACCAGTCCGCCATAGGTGCGAACAATCCTTATGCACGGCCCGCTCCCGCGACGCCCACGGCGACAAGATAGCGGCCCGCATGCTTGAGGATCCTGGCCGCCGGGAACCGGGGCGGCTCAACCAGGCCCCGACCGGGATGGCGCCGGCGTGCATGGAGCCTGCCCGAAAAACCGACCAGGAGCACCACGACGACACTTCCCACCACTGTCATCGCCGCATCGAGGATGCACCCTGGGTATGGAACTGCTGCGCTGGCGGTGAAGGCGAACAGGAAGAAGAACGGCCCCGAGGGCCGTAGCCGGAGGTGATCGGCAACGCTCGAGAGGAGGCCCGAAGCTGCAGCGGCTGCCGCGACAATCCCCCACGCTGACAGGCCCACGACCAACAAGGCCACGCCGACGGTGACACTGGCAGCCATGAGGGTGCCGGCCGCCGCCTGGTGCCTGAGGCGAAGCCAGTGCGGCTCCATGCGCCCATAGACGCCCGTCAAGGCCCCGAAGGCCCCGAAGGCCCCATAGACGGTCAGATCCAACCGACCGATGGCCACGACGAAGAGAAGCGGGGCAATGATCCCTGCCGCCACCCGCAAGGCAGGAACCCTATGCCCGCGACCAGGCGGAACGTGGACGAAATTGCGCACATACACTTCCATGGCCAACGAACCCTTCCAGTCCCCCTGCATTTACTTTACCCGTAAAGTAAATAGCCGGCCTGGAAAGCCGGCCCCATCGGAACAGGGCGGCGCAAGTAGTCTGGGATGATGAAGGACTACATGGATCAGCTTCAGGGGCAGTGGATGCGGCTGTACCCCGAGATCGAAACGGCACCCAGCGCGGTGATCGGACGGGTCAGCCGGCTGGCCCGGATCATCCAAATGCGCAGCGACGTGGTCCTTGCCTCACGCGGAGTCACATGGGCCGAATTTGACATCCTGTCCCTGCTGGCCCGGACCGGACGACCCATGACGCCTACGGAACGGGCCGCTGACCTGCTGACGTCGGCGCCGGCCAGCACGAAGAGGGTGAAGAAAATGCTCGGGTCCGGCCTGGTCCGCCGGGAGACAAACCCCAAGGACCGGCGCGGGGCAGTCATTGTGATGACGGAAAAGGGAAAAGCGTCGCTGGCCCCCATACTGGCCTCCGTGCGTGAGTTGGAAGCCGGGCTTCTCCAGTCCCTGGCGGCCGGGGACGGATGGTCCCCTCGACGCGGGTGACGGACCGGTCCCGCTCGCCGGCCCGTCCCGGGTTTGACACCGCCGTCCTTGTTTCCAAAAAGCGGCGATTGTGCCCCGGCCATTTCCTGAGCAGTTCCCTAATGCCGGTTCAGCTTTTGTAGGTCCGTCGCGCATTTTCCGGAAGCGGTCATCCCTGCAACCAGGATGGCGCCAAGGAGGGGCAGTTCCGGCAGGCCGAAGGCGTCGGAGGAATACAGCAGCCTGGCGAAGGGTGCCAGTTCAAGGCATTCGACGGTGGTGTCCGTGCTTCGCGATCCTACAGGGTTGAGCGCCAGCCCGACGTCGATTGGGGCTTGGTTACCTTGGCAGGTCAGCTTCCGTTGCTACTTCCCGGACCCGTTCTTCAATGGCATCCAGGAGCAGTTCCATCCCAAAGTCGAACAATATATCGGTGTCCGGGTACAGGGATCCAGCGGCCGCACTGGAGTCCGGAAACTTGGCAGGATCCAAGGCGGAGTAAATGCGCCGCTGTTCATCACGGAGGCTGGGCGTGGTCATCCACGGTGAAAGCGCCGCCACCAACCCGTACCCGACCGTGTGGTTATAGATGGCCTGATGAAACAATCCGATGTCCGTGGAAGGAACTCCCGCACGCCGCAACTCGTGAACAGTCCATTCCGTCAAGGAGAAGAGCCGTGGCTGGTCATCGGCCTGGCCTGCCATTGCCTCGGCCAGCCCAACGTGGCGCCTATAGATGTCGAACCATGCCCGCATCAGGGTCGTCAGGTTTTCACGCCAGGGCCGGCCAGGATCCGGTTCCGGGACATCTGCAAAGAGGAGATCGATCAGCGCCGAGAGAAGGTCTTTCTTATTCTTGAAATGGCGGTACATGGCAGTCGAATCGACACCGAGCTCCTTCCCGAGACGGCGGAGCGTCAGGGCACTCAAACCCTCCTGATCGCACAGTTCCCGCGATGCCTCAAGTATCATGTCGCGGTCCAGCCGCGCGTGGTGGGCCGGCGTTGCCCCAGGAACCGGACCGCCGTCGTCGAGCCGAGATTGATCCATCACGTCATCGTCTCATAACAAACAATTCAAAAAAACTCAGTCATCACTGTTGACATCACCGTGGACAATGACGTTTGCTTGCCTAAGCGATTGTCAAAATCCCAACTTCGGCCCGCACGTGGAGGACGCGATGAATGTCAAAAACATCGGTGTGACTGTGCAACGTCGCGCCTACAAGCAGGAGCTTCACCGCTCGCTTGGCCTGTGGGAAAACATTTCGCTGGTCGTCTCTGCCGTAACACCCGCGACGGGCGCCTTCATTATCGCCCCGGTCTTGTTCACGCTGACCGGAACCGGGGCGCCGCTAACTTTTGTTATCGCGGCCGTCATGGGACTGGCGTTGGCCTTCTGTTGGGCAGAGTTGGGATGCGCGTATCCCATTGCGGGCGGCGACTATACCTTCGTCGCCCGCATCCTTGGCCGTCCCGCCGGGTTCGTCTCGCTCATTTTGAGCGGTCCCATCCAAGCCGTCTTGATTCCGGCCGTCGTCGCCCTCGGCATCGGGCAGTACGTCGGGGTCATCGTCAACGTCAATACCAATATTTTGGCTGCCGTCATCATCCTGCTCGGTGCGGCCGTCGCGATTTTGGGTGTGCGGCTCAGCGCGATCGCCGTCGGCGTCCTCCTCGCCATAGAACTTCTGTCAGTCGTCTTTGTGGGTGCGCTGGGCCTGTTTCACATCCAGCGTCCCATCGGAACGCTCTTTCATCCGTTGATCACCAATGCCAATGGCACCACGCAATCATTGACCATTGGCGCACTCGTTGCCGGCATCGCCGTTGCGAGCTTTGCCTACAACGGATTCCAGGGGGCGCTCCTGTACTCGGAGGAAACAACGGGGAGCCGCCGCAATGTAGCCCGATCGGTCTTTATAGCCTTGGGAGTCGCGGTAGCGTGCGAGGTACTGCCGGTCGCCATGGCAATCCTTGCCTCGCCGTCACTGGCTGACCTTTCGGCCAGCCCTAATCCGTGGCAGTATTTTCTGACGTCAATGGGTGGAGACACCTTTAATACGATCATCAGCCTCGGCATTGCCGTTGCCGTGCTCAATGCCGTGGTGGCACTCATGCCGTTCTTCGCACGGATTCTCTACAGTTCCGGCCGGGACATGGCCTGGCCTGCGCCCCTGAGCAAGGCCCTCGCGTCAGTTCATCCACAATGGGGCACGCCCTGGATTTCAACGATCGTCGTCGGCGTCGCCGGTGCAATTCTCGTACTGTTCACGGACGTTGCCACATTGAGCACATGCGTCGGCGCCGTACTCTGCGTGGAATTTATCCTTGTCGCGGCATCCGCGATCGTGAGCCGGCTGAGGGACAAAACGACGGACCGGCCGTACCGGATGCCTCTTTGGCCCGCAGCGCCGGTCCTGGCGATCGTCATGTCAGTTGTGGTTCTGACACAGCAGACTTCAAGTGACCTTTTCATTGCGGGTGCCATCGTCGCGGCATCCCTGGCCTACTATCTCATCTACCTCCGTCCCCGGCGTCACACCCACATGCTGATGCTGGATCCCGTCCGCCCCACCACTCCGCCTGGTCCCCAGCATAAGGAGGCCGGCGAGAATGCCAAAGAGCCACTTTGAAACAGCCCCCGACAGTGAAACCCGGAGGACGTACTGGAATATCGACGATAGTTTCAGGCACACAGCGAACGAAATCGCCGGAAACACCACGGGAACTCCCGCACTGGCGTGGGCCGTGGTCAGCCAGGGGGCCATGGTCCATGTCTGCTCAACCGGAGAAACCGCGCTCGGCAATGGACATCGACCGGACGTGAATACGGTTTTTCGAATCGCATCGCTGTCAAAGAGCTTTGCCGCCGCAACGACGTTGCTCCTGGAGCGCCACGGGCTCGTGGACCTTGAAGCGCCAGTTGCCAACTACCTTCCGGGGCTCGTGGACGCGGGACCGTCCGGAAGGTTGCCCACCCTTAACGACGTCCTGTCCATGTCCGGAGGTTTTCCGTCCGATGATGCCTGGGCCGACCGCCAAGAGACGATGACGTCCGAAGCCTTTGACCGCTTGTTGGCGGGAGGCACAGTAAGGACCACCCGTCCGCGGCAAACCTTCCAATATTCAAATTTGGGGTACGCGATGATTGGGCGCATCGTCGAGACCGTGACGGGACAGCCCTACCCGGAAGTGGTGGGGAAGCTGCTTTTTGGCCCGTTGGGACTTCAGTCAACAACTTTTGACCACCGCACCGTTCCCCACGACAGATTCGCCCACGGCTACCGGCTCACTGAACACGGCTGGAAACTACAAAAACCGACCGCCCCAGGCGCCTTTTCGGCCATTGGCGGCGTCCTCAGCAGTCTCTCCGACATGGGCAAGTGGGTCAGCACCCTGGCCGCGTCGACGCTGACGGATGACGGGCCCCTGCCCTCGACGCTCCGGCGTCGAATGCAACAACCCATCACGCCAGTTCCGTTCACCGTTGACCCTGCAACAGGTCTCCCCTCTTCAAGGGATTTCCCGTGGGGAATCTCCAGTTACGGACTCGGCATCTTCATCGAACAGGACCCGGACTTTGGGCTGATCAGCCATCACGTCGGTGGCTACCCCGGATATGGGGCCCACATGTGCTGGCACCAGTCATCCGGAACCGGAGTCATCGCATTGGGCGGCAGCACCTACGCCCCCGTAAGCGCCCCGGCCGGCCTCGCCCTCAAATCCCTTCTAAAACGGCCATTGGACACATCCCTCGAGATCCACAATTTGGACAGGATCGTCGCCGGCGTCAGATCGTTCATGCTCCACGGCGAAGTCACCGCCGGGGTCTTCTCTCCCTGTGTCGCCCTCGACAGGTCGTGGCAGGAGCGACGGGATGAACTGGCCTACCTGAAAACACACGTGGGCCCGTTGGCTCCGGATGGCTGCCAGGTCTCCATCATCGACAACTCCCGCCTGAAAGTCCGCTTTCACGGGCCTGGCGGGGTCCTGGCGGCGGGAGTTCTACTCACCCCGGTTCATCCACGTCGGGTCCAGGTCCTTGCGTTGGAGGACCATCCGGCCAGGGGCCGCCCGCCTGATCCGCTAAGCCGTGGACGGCCCACGCGAGCGGCACACGTCTCAAACAACAAACCTTAGCGACCTCCAATCCTGCCTGGAGACGAAGGACCATTGGGGGTCCTTCGTCTCCAGGGCTTTGTCCCGACTGGTTACTTGCCGGATATCCTGAATGGGCAGTCGGCGCAGCTGGCTGCGCGTCCCGTCCAAGGCATCGCGCGTGCACCACCTGCGCAGTTGTAGATGGCGGTGTACTATCAACTCAGAAGCCCTACCGGATCGTCCCCCAATAGATCCGGTAGGGCTTTGTTACAGCCCGATACCGTCAGTGGACCCTGGGGCTGACAGGGGCCAAGTACGGCGGGTGGAACTCAGCGCCTGGTTTCATACCTGGTCAGCACCACACCGCCGGAAAAGGTCCGGGTTTCCACCAGGTGCAGGTTGACCCAGTTGTCCAGGGCCGTAAAAAAGGGCGTGCCGCCTCCCACCAGGACCGGTGCGGTGGCCAGCACGTACTCGTCGATCAGCCCGGCCCGCATGGCCGCCGCTGCCAGGGTTGCACCGCCGATGTCCATGGGGACTCCGTCCCCGGCCTTGAGCCGCGTGATCTCCGCGACCGCGTCGCCGGTGACCAGGCGGGTGTTCCAATCAACCGCCCTGGCAGTCGACGAGAACACGACCTTCGGCATGTCCCGCCAACGGCGGGCAAAAACGATCTCCGCCGCCGTGGCCCCCGGCTGCTGGTCCGCCGTCGGCCAGTGGGAGCCCATCGCCTCCCACAGCCTTCGCCCGTACAGCGCCAGGCCCGTCGCGCCGACCCGGTCGGACCACCACTGGAACAGCTCTTCGCTCGGCACACTCCAGCCAAGGCCGCCGCCGGGTGCATCGATGTAGCCGTCCAGGCTCACGTTCATGCCAAAGCAAAGTTTCCGCATGGCCCCATCATCGCGCGGGCCGGCACGGGCGTACAGACCCGCACGATGCGGAAGAACCACCGGCCTGCACACGCTGAAGGCCGCTGAAGCAGCGCCGGCACGCTGCAGCGGTGCAGCGGTGCAGCGACTCGACGTGAACGGTTCCCCAGCGATCGGGCGGCTTCGGCAAAGGCACTGACGACGCCGTCCCAGGCCGCAGCCGGTCGAAGCAGCCGCTGATCGGGTCCGATCCGGGGAATCCGAGGTGCGGTCAGTGACCGCCATCCCCGGCCCTGTTGTGACGCCCCGAGGCCACCTTGGTACCCGCCGTGGCCGGTCAAGGGTTTGCGGTGAACCCGTCGGCGATGTCGAGGACCTCATCGAGGATCGCCAGGCCTGCCGTGGCCTCCGCGACGCCGGTGTTGCAGGGCGGGACCACGTGGATCCGGTTGAAGTTGGCGAAGGGCAGGAGCCCGCGGGACTTGCAGGCTGTGATGAGCTGGTTCATTTCGGGGCTGGAGGAGCCGTACGGCGCCAGCGGTTCGCGCGTTTGGCGGTCCTTGACCAGTTCGATCGCCCAAAAGACACCCATGCCGCGGACTTCGCCTACGCATTTGTGTTGTTCGGCGAATCCGTGCAGGGCAGGGCCAATGACGTCGGATCCCAGGGTCGCGGCATGCTCCACCATGTTCCCTGATTCCATGGCGTTGATGGTGGCGACGGCCGCGGCGGTGGCGAGGGGGTGTCCGGAGTAGGTCAGACCGCCCGGGTAGACACGTTTGCCGAAGGTGGCCGCGATGTCCGGGCCAATGGCTACGCCCCCCAATGGCACGTAGCCGGAGTTGACGCCCTTGGCGAACGTCATCAGGTCGGGGATGACGTCAAAGTGCTCGACGGCGAACCACTTGCCGGTGCGGCCGAATCCGGTCATGACTTCATCGGCGATGAAGACGATTCCGTGCTTCGTGCACAGCTCCCGCACCCCCTGCATGTACCCGGCGGGCGGGACGTAGATGCCGGCCGTGCCCGGGATGGATTCCAGCACCAGGGCCGCGATTGTTTCGGGTCCTTCGAAGCAGATGAGCTGTTCGAGGTGCTCCAGGGCCCGCTGGCTTTCTTCCTGCCCGGTAGTGGAGTGGAAGCTGGTCCGGTAAAGATACGGCGGGAAGAAGTGGACCGTGCCGGTGCTGGCGGTGTCGTTGGCCCACCGCCGCGGGTCACCGGTGATGTTGACGGCCAGCTGGGTGCCGCCGTGGTAGGAGCGGTAGGCCGAGAGCACCTTGGTCCGGCCGGTGTGCAGGCGGGCCATGCGCACGGCGTGCTCGTTCGCGTCGGCTCCGCCGTTGGTGAAGAAGATCTTGTTCAGGTCTCCCGGGGTGCGCCCGGTGATGAGGCGGGCCGCCTCCGACCGGGCCTCGTTGACGTACCCCGGGGCGATGGTGCACAGCTTGGCGGCCTGGGCGGCGATCGCGGCCACGACGGCCGGGTGCTGGTGTCCGATGTTCGTGTTGACCAGCTGGGAGGAGAAGTCGAGGTACTTTTTGCCGTCCCCGTCCCACACGTAGGAGCCTCGGGCGGCGGAGATGACCATGGGGTCCAGCAGGTCCTGGGCGGACCAGGAGTGGAAGACGTGTTTGCGGTCGAGTTCGTAGGCCCGACGGGCGGCGGCAGCGTCGATGGCGGGAGCGCCGTCGAACGCGTAGGGAAGGGCCGCGTTGTCAATCATGGAAGTCATGGCTGTTTCCTTCGTTGTAATTGTCCGCAAGGGATGCCGCTCAGGCGTTCTGCGGGAAGCCGAGGTTGATCCCGCCGTGGCTGGGGTCCACCCAGCGAGTGGTGACGGCCTTGCCGCGGGTGAAGAAGGCCACGCCTTCGCTGCCGTGGGCGTGGGTGTCCCCGAAGAGTGAGTTCTTCCAGCCGCCGAAGGAGTAGTAGGCCATGGGGACGGGCACGGGAACGTTGATGCCCACCATGCCCACTTCGACTTCGTTCTGGAAACGCCGGGCGGCCCCGCCGTCGTTGGTGAACAGGGCGGTGCCGTTGCCATAGGGGTTGGCGTTGATGGTGGCAAGGGCCTCGTCGAAACTGTTGACGCGCAGGACGGAGAGGACCGGGCCGAAGATTTCCTCCTGATAGATGGACATGTTCGTGGTGACATGGTCGAACAGGGTCGGGCCGACGAAGAAGCCTTCACCTTCGGCATCCGCATCGATCGTGCGCCCGTCAACGACGAGCGTGGCACCGGACTCCTCGCCGGCATCAACAAAGCCGGCGACCTTGTCCCGGTGTGCCGACGTGACCAGCGGGCCCATGTCGCAGCCGCGCAGCCCGTCGCCGGTGCGCAGGGCCCTGGCGCGGTCGGCGATCTTGGCGACCAGTTCATCGGCGATCCCGCCGACGGCGAGCAGTGCCGAGATGGCCATGCACCGCTCCCCTGCCGAGCCGAAGCCGGCGTTGATGGCGGCGTCGGCGGCGAGGTCCAGGTCGGCGTCGGGCAGGACGATCATGTGGTTCTTTGCCCCTCCCAGGGCCTGGACGCGCTTGCCGTGGGCGGTTGCCGTTTCGTAGACGTATTTGGCGATGGGAGTGGAGCCGACGAACGAAACGGCCTTCACGTCGGGGTGCGTCAGGAGGGTGTCCACGGCCACCTTGTCCCCCTGCAGGACGTTGAAAACGCCGTCGGGCAGCCCGGCTTCCTTCCACAGTTCAGCCATCCAGTTCGCGGCGGTGGGGACCTTCTCGCTTGGCTTGAGGACCACGGTGTTGCCTGCCGCGATGGCCAGGGGGAAGAACCACATGGGCACCATGGCCGGGAAGTTGAACGGGCTGATGATCGCCACCGGGCCCAGGGCCTGGCGGACGGAATGGATGTCCACCTTCGTGGAGGCGTTCTCCGTGTAGCTTCCCTTGACCAGGTGCGGCATGCCGCAGGCGAACTCGACGACTTCCTGGCCCCGGCTGACCTCGCCGAGGGCGTCGTCGAGGACCTTGCCGTGCTCGGAGGTGATGATGGCGGCCAGCTCACCCTTGCGGGCGTTCAGCAGTTCCCGAAAGGCGAACAGGATCTGGGTGCGGCGCGTCAGCGACGTGTCCCGCCAGGCCGGGAAGGCTGCCTTGGCCGCGGCGACGGCAGCGTTGCCGTCCTCCACGCCCGCCAGGGCAACCTCGGCGGTGACCTTGCCCGTGGCCGGGTTGGTGACCGGGGCCGTGCGCGGCCCAACCCTAGCGTAGCTGCCGTTGATCCAGTGCCCGATGGTGTTCAATGCTTCTCCTGTGGTTGGTGGAACGATTGATCCCAGTCTGTCCGCCGGGCCGCCGGGCCGTAATTGGCAAACTGTAAATAAAACGGTGATCAGATTTACACTATGTAAATGCTGCCCACGCTCCACTCCATCCTCGCCCTCCCCATCGTGCACGACGCCGGGCCCACCCTCCTGGGTGGGCCCGCCTCCCTGGACACGGCGGTGCGCTGGGTTCACGTCAGCGAACTGCTGGACATCACCGACCTGCTGTCGGGCGGCGAGCTGGTCCTGACCACCGGACTGGAGCTGGAAAAGGAACCCGCCCGGGCGGCGTCATACATCCGCTCCCTTGAAAAGGCAGGTGCGGCGGGGCTCATCGTGGAGCTGGCCGGCCCGCGCGAGCGCAGCCTTGCGGCCCTGCGCTCGGCAGCCGGGCACTCACCACTACCCGTGATCACGCTCAAGCACCGCGTGCGCTTCGTGGAGATCACCGAAACCGTGCACCGCAGGATCGTCGCCGAACAGCTTGAACAGGTCGAAAGGGCCCGTGACGTCCACGAGGCCTTTACCCTGCTAAGCCTGGAAAGCGCCGACACCCAGCAAGTGGTCGAACAGGCCGCGGCAATGATCGGCGCGCCGGTCGTCCTCGAAGACCTCCAACACCTGGTGATCGCCTACGCCGCCAACCCCCTGGCCACCACGGAACTGCTTAGCGACTGGGAACGGCGCTCCCGCACCACACCCAGCCCCGCCCGCACAGCCCGCACCGGCCCCGAAGGCTGGCTGCAGGTCCCTGTCGGCGTGCGCACCCAGCTCTGGGGCCGGCTCGTGGCACCGTCCGCCGCAGGAGATGACGACTTCACCGCCACGGTCCTGGAACGGGCCGCCCAGACCCTCGCGATCAACCGCCTGGCTGAACGCGACCACAGTGAACTCGCCCACCAGGCCCAGGCAGGCCTGCTCAACATCCTGCGCAACCCGCGCGGCCTCAGCGAAGCCGACGCCCTGGCACGCGCCGGATCCCTCGGCCTTAAACGCGCCCCGTTCTACCTGCCGGCAGTCTTCCGCACCATCCAGCCCCTGGGCTCCGGCCGCGGGACCACGGCCGACGCCGGCAATCCGCTCGCGCGCCAGCAGGAAGAGCGGGAACTGCTCGACCTGCTGGCGCGGACCCTGAAATCCATCTCCGGAAGCGCCCTGACAGCAAGCATCCAATCCGGCTCGGTCGGCATGGTCCTGGCCCTGCCGGCCAAGCAACTTCAGGACGCCACCCTGCAACGGTTGGCAGACACGCTCGCTGCCCACGCCGGCGGGGGAACCCCTCGCTGGAGAATCGGTGTCGGGCGCGTACGGGCAACGCTTCTGGAGGCCGCAGCGGGGATCGAGGAAGCCTCCCACGTGGCCGAAACAGCAGCAACGCTGCGCGGCCCCGGGCGCCCCTACTACTACGCCACGGACGTTCGGCTCCGCGGGCTGTTGGCGCTCCTGCGCAATGACCCGCGCGTCCAGCAGTTCGCCGAATCCGAACTCGCCGGCATCCTTGACGCCGAGGCACAGGGACAGGGCGGGCTCCTGGACCTGCTCGGCCACTACCTTGAATCCGGCGGCAACAAGGCTGCCCTGGCGCGCCGGGGATACCTCAGCCGGCCCACCCTGTACGCCCGCCTCGCCAAGCTGGAAGAACTGCTCGCCGTGGACCTGGACGACGCCGAATCCCGCACCTCCCTCCACGTGGCCCTGCTGCTGCACCGCCTCAGGGGCGGTTCGGCGTAGATGGCATCATGGACCCATGGCGAATGAGCTACCGCTAAACCTGCGCTGGATACCCGCCTGGTCCGCTGTCCATGGCGCGTAGGCTGCGCACACACCAACTAAATGCTCGAAGTGCGCCGGCCATCTGTAACACTGTGCCCGATGTGCCACAAGCGAGGCTCAAACCCGGGCAACCCTTGGACAGACACTGGCCTCCCGCCGAACCATATGGAACCCGGCCCGGACTGGCCCCGGCCCGGGCCAGTCCGGAGGAAAATGTGTTCACGACAGCGTGGTGGCACTGTCAACACGGCCAGTCGTTCACCACTTCGAGTCTCATCCGGAAATGACCGGCGGCATCTCATGACATGGCCGGTCTGGATCGGATGGCCGGGCAGGCCCGGACGCCGGGGAGGGACCCAGGCCTGCGTCGTGCCTTCACAGTCGTGCGGGCGTTACGGCTGTTTGCTCAGAGTGCCCGCAGGATGACGGCACTGCCCTGGCCTCCGCCACCGCAGATGCCGGCGGCGCCCACGGCTCCGGTGCCGAGTTCGGCCAGTTGGCGGGCGAGCGTGCCGACGATCCGCGCACCTGAGGCTCCGATGGGGTGTCCGAGGGCGATGGCTCCGCCTTTGGTGTTGACGATTCCCGGGTCGATGCCGAGCTTGGCTGTTGAGCGCACGCCCACGGCCGCGAAGGCTTCGTTGATTTCCACGGCTCTCAAATCCGCCGCTGCCAGGCCGGTGCCATCCAGGGCGGCGAGGATCGCATTGGCCGGCTGCTCGTGCAAGCGCACGTCCGGGCCGGCGACCAGCGCGTGGGAAACAATCTCGGCGAGCGGCGTGACCCCCAACCTCTGGGCGGCCGCCTTGCTGACCAGCACCAGGGCGGCAGCACCGTCGGTGATCTGGGAGGCGTTGCCCGCCGTGATGGTGCCGTCCCGGCTAAAGGCCGGGCGCAGCCTGCCCAGGGACTCCACCGTGGTCTCGGCGCGCACGCCGTCGTCCGCCGAGAAGACGGTGTCCCCGCGTCGGGAGGTGATGGTGAACGGTGCGATCTCCGCGGCGTGGAAGTCCGCTGCCGCCGCGGCGAGCTGGTGCGAGCGGGCGGAAAACGCGTCCTGCTCCGCCCGCCCGATGCCCAGCTCGGTGTTGCCTTCCTCCGTCGAGGACCCCATGGAGCGGGCCTCGAACGCGTCGGTGAGCCCGTCGAACTCCAGGGTGTCGAGCATCTCGATGGCACCGTGCTTCGTCCCGGCCCGGGCGCGCTGCACGTGGGGGGCCTGGGACATGGACTCCTGTCCGACGGCCACGACGACGTCGGCCTCGCCGGCGACAATCATGCGGGCACCGGCGACCACGGCTTCGGTGCCCGAAAGGCAGACGGCGTTCAACGTCAGGGCCGGGACGTGGAAGCCGATCCCGGCGCCCACGGCGGACTGCCGGGCAGGGTTCTGCCCGGCACCTGCTTGCAGGACGTGCCCGGCAAAGACCCGCTGCACCTCCCCGGCGTCGATCCCGGCCCGGCCAAGCGCGGCAGCTGCGGCGTGGGCTCCCAAGGCCGTGGCGGAAACGGTGGCCAGTGCCCCGTTGAACCGGGCAAACGGGGTGCGGGCGTACCCGGCGATCAATGCGTTCATGCTGCTTCCTCTTCCTCTAAGCCAATGCTGAAGGCGGCCCCGGTGGAATCGACCAGGGATTCGATGGTGACGCCCGGCGCCACGGCGCGCAGAACCAGGGCGGAGTCAACGACGTCGAACACGGCCCGGTCGGTGATGATCCGGTCCACCACGCCGACACCGGTCAGCGGCAGGTTGCAGTGTTCGACGATTTTCGGGGTGCCGTCCTTGGCCACATGGTCAGTGATGACGATGACGCGAGGAGACCCGGCGACCAGGTCCATGGCGCCTCCCATGCCCTTGACCAGTTTCCCGGGAATGGTCCAGTTGGCCAGGTCCCCGTTGGCCGCGACCTGCAGGGCGCCGAGGATGGCCGTGGCAACGTGACCGCCCCGGATCATGCCGAAGGAGGTGGCGGAGTCGAAGTAGCTGCCCCCGGGCAGCAGGGTGACGGTCTGCTTGCCCGCGTTGATCAAATCCGCGTCTTCCTCCCCGTCGTAGGGGAACGGCCCCATGCCCAGTAGCCCGTTTTCGCTTTGCAGGGTGACGCGCACGCCGTCGGGCAGGTTGTTGGCCACCAGCGTCGGGATGCCGATGCCCAGGTTGACGTACTGGCCGTCTTGTAGTTCGCTGGCGCCAATGGCCGCCATTTCATCACGTGTCCACATGGTCCTCATGCCTCCTGACGGACGCGCACGGTCCGCTGTTCGATGTCCTTGGTGCCGTCCGTTGCCACCACGTGCTTCACGAAGATGCCGGGGGTTTCCACAAGGGAGGGATCCAGGAAACCCTCATGGATGATTTCAGCCTCGGCGAAGGTAATCCGGCCCGCCGCGGCGGCCAACGGGTTGAAGTTCCGGGCCGTCATCCGGTAGCGGAGGTTCCCCTCCGGATCGGCCTCATGGGCGCGCACCAGCGAAATGTCTGCGACGATGCCGCGCTCCAAAATCGCGGGACGTCCGTCGAAGTCCATGACCGGCTTCCCCTCAGCCACCGGGGTCCCCACACCCGTCGGCGTGTAAAAGGCCGGAATCCCGGCCCCGCCAGCCCGCAACCGTTCAGCCAGCGTGCCCTGCGGAACGAACTCAACCTCAAGCTCATGGTTCAAAAACTGCTGCGCAAAAAGCTTGTTCTCACCCACATAGGAGGCCATCACCTTGGAGACCTGCCGGTTCTCCAGCAACAGGCCCAACCCCTTGCCGTCCACTCCCATGTTGTTCGACACGATCGTCAGGTTTTTCGCGCCGGAGTCGCGCAGCGCCGTGATCAGCCGGCTCGGGATCCCGCTCAGGCCGAAGCCGCCGACGGCCACTGTCATGCCGTCACGCACACACTCAGCCAGTGCCCCCGCGGCATCTGCCAACACTTTTGTCACCACAATTCCGTCCTTTCCCGTTCACAATATGAAATCAGCCGTTCCTGATCCCGACGGTAACCATTCCGCCGATTCCAGGTCAACGAAACATTGATGATGAAGCTTGATTGCTCGGATGATGACCCGGATCACCATAATCGTCCATAATATGAACATGAACACTTCGTTTCCCGGTGCGCAGATGGTCGGCAGAATGGCCGCCGTCCTGCGCACGGTCAGCACAGCAATGCCCCGGGGCATCACCACCACCGACGCGGCACGGGCCACCGGGCTGGCCCGCCCCACCGTCCACCGCCTCCTGGCGGCCCTGACAAACGAAGGCTTCTGCGACCACGACCACGCCACCGGGTTCTGGATGCTCGGCCCGGAACTGTACCTCATGGGCACTGTGGCCGCGGAACGCTACGACATTACCGACCTTGCGCGCGGCCATGTCGCCGCCCTGGCCAACGCCACCGGCGAAAGCGCCTTCCTTTCGGTCCGGCGCGGAGATGAAACGGTGTGCCTGCTGCGCCTGGACGGCGCCTTCCCCATCCGTTCCTTCGTGCTCTACGAGGGCAAAAGATTCCCCCTGGGCGTGGCATCGGCCGGACTGGCCATCCTGTCCTTCCTGCCCGAAAAAAGCATCGAACGATACCTGGAAAACCACGACCTGGACGCCACACACGGCAACGCCCACGGGCAGGCCCCGCTGCGGCACCGCATCGCCGAAACCCGCGAACGCGGCTGGGCACTGAACCCCGGACTCATCGTGGAAGGCAGCTGGGGCATGGCAGCAGCAGTCTTCGATCAGGCCGCCCAGCCAGCCTGGGCACTAAGCCTCACCGGCATCGAATCACGCTTCACGCCCGAACGCCGCCAGGAAATGGGAACGCTGCTCATGCACCATGCCCACGAACTCACCAAACAACTTCGCAACGAATCAAACGCGCCCACACCCTGACAAGGAACCCGCAGTGGACGCCCCGAGCACCCCGACGGTTGCCTAGGCAGCCGGCCGGATTTACCCCTTGTGCGAGGGCTCGGAAGTGGACTCGATCGCGGAGGCAACCTGCCAGAGCCCGCCGGCCAGGAAGGCCGCGGGCCAGGAAGGCTGCGGGCGAGCGGGTTTCACCCAGAAAAGTACATTCGGTGGTCCGGGTGAATCGGCCGCCACGCTCGGTGCCTCCGGTGAGCACCCGGGACGAGAACCGGTTGCGCGAGAGTGCCTGACGGCGTGGTCACCGGGATCCTTTCGCATGTGTAAGGGTGGAAAGTGCTGCCCGGTCGCTTCGTCAACCGCATCCAACCCTAGCGCTGGCTCCAATGACATCATTGCCGTGCGCGCGGCAACGACGCAAAACGCGACACTAGTGCCGCAGTTGCTGCAGCTATGCCCCGGTGATGCGCACCGGCAAGGATTCGAAGCCACGGAGAACGTTGTGCAGGATGGGCACGGGAGCACCGTCTGGCTCGATCGCGGCCACCCGCTCGGCCAGCTGCTGCAGGATGATCTCCATTTCGAGACGGGCGATGGGCTGCCCCACGCACTGGTGCAGGCCCATCCCGAAGGCCACGTGACCGGAGGCATTGCGGTCCAGATCGAACTCGTCGGCATTGTCGCCCCACTTGCGCGGGTCCCGGTTCGCGGCGCCGAGGAATACCAACACCTTCGCGCCGGCCGGGAGGTGCACGCCGCCCAACACTGTGTCCACGGCAACAGTCCGGTGGAACTTCTGGAACGGCGACTCCAGGCGCAGCGACTCGTCCACGGCGAATTTTGCCAGCTTGGGGTTCTCCCGCAGCCTGGCCCAGGCTTGGGGGTGTCGGACCAGCACCGAAAGCGTGTTGCCGATGCCGAAGATGGTGGTGTCCACTCCGGCGGAGAGCAGCGCCCGGACCAGCAAAGTGGCCTGCTGCTCTGTGATGATGCCTTCGTTGACGCGGTCCCAGATCTGCGCCCCGAAACCAGTGTCGTCCAGATTCTCCCGCTGGCAGTTCCGCATCACCGCGGCGGCGTGCTCGTCCTCCTGGGCGAACGCCTGCTTGAATATATAGTTCTCCGGGCCAAAGGCGTTGAACACCATGTTGCCGTAGGGCAGGAGGTGTTCGCGGCCGCCGTCGGAAATCCCCACCGCATCCGGGAAGACACGGAGGGGGTATTTCTCGGCGAGGTCAGTAACCGCGTCGAAGCGGTCCCGGCGCGCCAGCTGCTCCGCCAGTTCGACGGCCGGCGGCGTGAACGGCTGCCGGAGGGCACGTACGGTGCCGGGGTTGATCACGCCGGTCAGCGCGCGGCGCATAACGGTGTGGATGGGCGGGTCCGATTCGAGGATGCTGGGCGGTCGCCACCCCGAGTCCTTCCGGATGTCGCGCGGGCCGAGGCCGCCAGAGGAAATGTAGGTTTCGAAATCAGTGAGGACCTCGTACACCTCCTCGTATCCCGCCACCGCGTAACTCCCTGTGCTCTCCAAGTAGGAGACGGCACCTGCCTCTCGGAGCCGGCCAAGGAAAGGGTACGGGTCGAGCAGGTTTTCGGTAGCGAAGGGGTCGTCACCCAGGACGTTGGCTTCATGCGTGGTGGCGGTCATTGCAGTGCTCCTGGTTGGATGGCGTGGCCGTGGCGGACGGCCGGGAAGGTCACGGTCGGAAAGCTGGGCTAGAGATCCAGGACAAGTCGGGGGCAGCCGGCAGCCGCGCGCGAGACGCAGACCAGCATGATCCCACCGGCTTCCCGGTCTTCCTCCGTCAGCACCGCGTCACGGTGCTCCGGTTCCCCGGAGATGATCCGGGTTTCGCAGGTACCGCACAGTCCTCCGCGGCAGGAGGAGAGGACGCGCACGCCAATCCCTTCGACGGCCTCGAGGATGGTTTTGTCGTTCGGCACAGCAATCGTGCTCCCGGTGCGTGCAAGCTCCACTTCGAACGGAGCATTGGCCGCAGCGGCACCCAGCGTGGACGCCACGAAGCGCTCAGTGTGCAGGACACCGGGAGGCCAGCCCATGCAGCGCTCCTCCACGGCGTTCAGCAGGCCACCGGGACCACAGGCATAAACCAGCATGTGCGCCCGCGGCATGCCGAGGATCGAGTCAAGGTCCAGTCGCCCGACCTCGTCCTCGGCAAAGATGCGTATGCGGTCCGTCCCGTACCGGTCTTCCAACTGCCGGGCGAACGCCATGGTGCCCCGGCTGCGGCCTCCGTAGATCAGCGTCCATTCCTTCCCGGCACGCTCGGCTGCCTCGATCATCGGCATCAGCGGGGTGATCCCGATGCCTCCGGCGAGGAATAGGTAGCGGCGGGACTCGCGCAGTGGGAAGTTGTTGCGCGGCTCCGAGATGGCAAGCTGGAAGCCGGCCAACAGCGCGTGCACGGCCTTTGAACCACCGCGGGAATCGGGCACATGGAGTACACCGATCCGCAGATGGTCCAGCTCCTCGGGCGAGGAGCACAGCGAGTATTGGCGCACCAGTCCGTCGCCCACATGGACGTCGATGTGCGCTCCAGGCTGCCAAGGCTGGAACGGCCGGCCGTCCACCCGCCGCAGGACAAGGGAGACCACCTGGTCCGCCACGACGTCCACATGGTCGACGACGGCGTCGATGGTGGTTCCTGCAGGTGCAGTCATGAAGGTCTTCACTTCCTTTGGAAAAGCTCGCATGCCGCACAGGCCGCGGCCGGCGGTCAAGCCAGAATAAGGACTTACCTCAGGTTAGGTGTTCCACAACACATCAGACGGGACGCTTTCTGTCCAATGGAAAACTTGAAAAGTCCGCCCAAACGAAGGCTACTGAGGCAGGTGCTCGACACCGAGCCTGCGCGCGATGCCGCGGGCGGCAATGTTGAGCACGGGAACTACGGTCCCGACCGGTGCGGGCCGGCCGCGGGTGACGATGCCCAGCGCCGCGACCAACTGGTTGTTGGGCAGAAACACCGGGACGGCCAGGCCATAGTTGTCCGGGCCTGCTTCTTCCTCCGTGGTGGCGTATCTATTGGTCCGGACCCGCTCGACTTCGGCCGCCAACACGGTCGGGTTGGTGATGGTCCGGGGCGTATGCGGATCAAGGCGCTGGGCGGCGGAGGTCAAAAGCTCCTTTGCGCCGTAGGCCAGCATGATCTTGCCTGCGGCACTGGCGTGGAGCGGCAGGCGTGCGCCCACCCTTCTGAAAGGCTGGCCCGCACCAGTGCCGGACATCCGCTCCACCAGCAGGACGTCCGTCCCGTCCAAAATGAAAAGGTTGACCACGTTGTGGGTGACGAAGAGCACGTCCTGCATGAATGGGGCCGCCACTTCGGCGATGTTTTGCCGTGCAGGGGCCAGCAGGCCAAGTCGCCAGATGCGCTGGCCCACCCGGTACCCGCCGGGGACCTTTTCCAGCCCACCCCAGGCAACAAGGTCGCCCGCAAACCGATGCGCCGTGGCCACCGGCAGGCCGGCGCGGCGCGCCATGGCACTGAGGGTCTGGACGGAGTGCTCGACGTCAAAGGTGCCCAGCAGTGCCAGTGCGCGTGATGTCACGCTGGCCGCCTGCCGGTCAGCGGCAACGCTGTCGCCCTTTTTGACCCCTACGGGCACGGCAGCGTTGCCGGGCGTCCTGGGCTCTCGTCCATTGGGCGCAGCGTTGGCCATGCAGCACCATCCTCCTGCCCCGGAACCGAACACCAACGGCGGCCGCCGTCTCCTGTCATTTTAATGCCCGATGCCGGGACCTGCTCACTGACGAAAGGTGAGGTCCCGGCATCGTGCGTCATGAAGCTATGTGGTGGCCGACGTGAGGGCTGAGCCGCGGTAGGCTGCGAGGCCACCGTCGACCCGGATGTCGGATCCGTTGATCCAGCGGGACTCGGGGCGAAGCAGGAAGTCAATGACGGGGGCGATGTCGTCCGGGTCCCCGAAGCGGCCCAGCAGCGCACCGGCACATTCAACCTTGTCCCGGCCGTGGTCCTTCTTGAAGTCCTCGAGGATGGGAGTGGCCACCGGTCCAGGGCTGACGCTGTTCACGCGGATGCGTTTGGGCAGCAGTTCGGCGGCCAGGTGCTCGGTGAGGAACCGGACGCAGTGCTTGGAGAAGAGGTAGGACTCCCCGGTGATTTCGGCATCGCCTGCTAGCGCGTCCAGCGCCGCAGCCTGGTCCTCGGCGAGTGCGAACGCGGCGCAGCGGGCCTTGACAGTGCGCCACTGCACGGCCACGTTGGACGCCAGGTTCACGACGGCGGAGCCCTCTCCCAGGAGCGGGGCCAGTGCCCGGACCAGACCGCGGACGCCGCAGACGTTGACGGAAAGCACCACACGCCATGGTGCCGTGCCCGGGACACCGGCGATGTTGGCCAAACCGGCAATGCCGTGCGGTGCGGCCGCTGCGACGGCGGCCGCGGCCGCGTCGATGCCGTCCTGGCTGGACAGGTCCGCCTGTACGAAGGTGCCGCTGAACGCCGCGGGTGCGTTGCGGTCAATGCCGATGAGCGGCACTCCGCGTTCGGCCAGGATCTGCGCTGTGCGGGCACCAATGCCGGACGAAACCCCGGTCAGGACGATAGGCAGTTGCTCTTGGGTCATGGGCGCTCCTCGTTGTGCATGATGTGCTTCACTCCATGGTGGCAAGCCTTCTGCCACATCCGGGTCAACTTTCCGTTGGATGGAAAACGTCTACCGGGGTGTGACGGCTGCCATGACACTGGGATAAGAATTCCCCTCCGCGCCGAAAGGATGGACGATGACGGCAGCCCACTACGAGGTACTGGATCCGGCGACGCTCGAGGTTGTAGGCCGGGCCCCTGAGAACACCGAGCAGGATGTTGAGCTGGCGGTCGCAACCGCCCGCGCCGCCGCACCCGGATGGGCCATGGACCGCGAAGCACGCCGCGCCGCCCTCCGCAAGGCCGCCGCCCTGGTCCGCCGCGATCTGGACTCCCTGGCCACCCTGCTCTCCCGGGAACAAGGCAAGCCCAAGGCCGAGGCCGCGGGCGAGTTCACTGTGGCCGCGGGGCTCTTTGAGCACTACGCTGGCCTGGCGTGGGATGAGGTGGAACCGCTGGCGCCGCGCGCCGACCGCGCCTTGGAGGTGCAATACCGGCCGGTGGGTGTAGTGGGCACCATCACGCCCTGGAACTTTCCCATCTCACTGCTTTGTGTGAAGCTGGCTCCGGCACTGGTGGCGGGCTGCACCGTGATCGCCAAGCCCTCACCGTCCACGCCGCTGTCCACCATCGCATTGGTCAACCTGCTCAACGAGGTCCTTCCGGCCGGCGTGCTGCAGACCCGGACCAGCTCGCGGCGCACGGTCAACGTTGCCTTGGGCGTCTCCCCTGGAATCCGGAAGATCTCGTTCACCGGCTCCACCGATGTCGGGATATCCATTGCGCAGCAGGCAGCCGCCACGGTCAAGCGCGTTACTATGGAACTCGGCGGCAACGATCCAGCCATCGTGCTGGACGACGCGGACATCGCGGTCACGGCCCGCGGGATCGTGGGCAGCGCGTTCCGCAATGCCGGCCAGGTCTGCATGGCGGTCAAGCGCGTCTACGTCCCGCGCAGCCGCAGCAGGGAACTCGCCGAGGCCATCGCCAGCGAGGCATCCCGCCACGTCTTGGGCCATGGCCTCGCGGAAGCTACCACCATGGGGCCCATGCACAATGAATCGCAGCTCAAACTGGTCCACGGCCTGGTGGACTCCGCCGTCGGCGGTGGCGCCCGCATCATCACCGGCGGCAATCCAGGCTGCGACCTGCCCGGCTACTTCCTCTCCCCCACCGTAGTGATCGATGCCGAGCCGGGGATGGGGCTGGTGGAGCAGGAACAGTTCGGGGCCGCGCTGCCGATTGTTGCCTACGACGATCTCGATGCCACCATCGCGGGGCTGAACGCCGGGAAATTCGGCCTCGGCGCGTCCGTGTGGAGCCCGGACCAGGAGCGCGCTTACGCCACCGCCTCCCGGATTGAGGCCGGAACGGTGTGGATCAACCAGCACACGCTGGTGGAACCGGATGCCCCGTTTGGCGGTTGGAAGGCCTCCGGCGTCGGGCGCGAACGCGGCCACTGGGGGCTGGAGGAATACCTGGAGACCCGCGTCATTAATGCCCGCCCCCATTCCTGATCCCGCACCAAACCTGCAGAAGGACTTCCTCGTGAGCGTCGAACTGATCACCCTTGGCACCGCCGCCGGACCGGCCATCCGCGGACCGGAAAACGGTATGTCCAGCGCCCTCGTGGTGGGCGACGCCTTCTACATGGTGGACTTCGGACTGGGCTGTTCCCGCGCCGCCCACGAAGCGGGACTGCGCGGCAAGGATTTCGTGGCCGGTTTCGTCACCCACCTGCACTCGGACCACGTGGTGGAGCTGCCCGGATTCCTGCTGTGGAATTGGGGCAACCCGGTGGAGGGCTTCACCGGACCTGTATCCGTGGTGGGCCCAGGCAAGGATCACACCCGCGACGGCGGCGCGAGGCTTTCAAGCACCAGCGAACTGGTCTCGCATTCGCTGAAGGCGTTCTCGTATGACATCGACATCCGCGTCCACGACGAGGCACGCCCGGAACTGGCCTCCCTGCTGCGAACCGTCGACCTCATCACGCCACGGCACGGCGCGCCGGAGGCGGCTCGCCCGTTCGACGTCTACGAAGATGACCGGGTCAAGGTTACCGGCATCCTGGTGGAGCACCCTCCCGTCCGTCCCGCACTGGCGTTCCGCTTCGATACCGACGCCGGTTCGGTGGTTTACTCCGGCGACACCGCCGAATGTGATACCTTGGCCGTGCTCGCCACCAGCGCGGATGTCCTGGTGCACGAAGCCGTGAACCTGGACTTCTACGCGGGCAAGGGCTTCTCCCCGGAATTCCTGAACCACCAGCGGATCGCGCACACCCCGCCCGAGGGCGCCGGGCGCGTTGCCACAGCCGCCGGCGTGGGACGCCTCGTGCTTTCACACCTGGCCGGCCGGGCCGAGCCCGAATGGTGGCGCAGCCGTGCCGCCTCCAGCTTCGACGGCCCCGTGGACGTGGCAGTGAGCGGGCAACGGTTCACCATCGGCAGCCCCGTTCTGGCCCCGCTCTAAGGAATCCCAACCCGCCCGCCACCCTCTGCCGAGTACAGCCCCTGGCTCCGCCTTGGCTCACCACCGGACCACCTGCTTCGGGAACGACGACGGAGAACATGTCCTGGCTTGCCGTGCTCGCCGCAGGCATCGCAGCGGACATACGTATCTGGAAACTCCAGGCGACGTCAGCGCGGGCCCTCTCAATCAGCATGGCCCGTCCGAACGGAGGATCATCCCAGGACGTTCCTGGCGATGTCCGCCGCCTCCGTGGCCACCTTCGCCGTGGATTGGGCGACCATCGGGTACGGGATCCTCATCCAGGTCGGGTTCCTTGCCGTGTTTTCCGCCGTCCGAGACCTGGTCCCTGCCGCGGTCACCCGCCGCTCGATGCACATCGCCTCCCCCGCCGACGCGTCCGTCACGGGTGTACGTGCGTCACCGCTGAAAGCGGCTTTCCACCCAACGGAAAGCTTCAATGTAAGCCCCATCACACGACCCTAGAGTCAAGGAAACGCCGCTGCAAACCTGCAAAGGCTCCCTCTTCAACGATTGGGCATACCGTGTCTGCAACTCCCCTTCTGGACGTGGCATCGCGCTCCGTGAAATCCCGCGATCCCCGGACCTGGCCCCGGGCCAAGCGCAACCGTTACGGCTGGTACATCACGTTCACCTTGCTCTTCCTGATGATGCTCAACTGGGCGGACAAGGCCGTCCTGGGCATCGCCGCGGTGCCGATCATGAAACAGCTCGGCATCACGCCGGAGCAGTTCGGCCTTGTGGGCAGCGCCATGTTCCTGACCTTCGGCGTGGCGCAGATCGCGGCTGCACCGCTGGCGAACAAGGTGTCAACCAAGTGGATACTGCTGGCGTTGTGCCTGCTGTGGTCTCTGGCGCAGGCCCCGATCCTGCTGTTCGCATCGCTGCCCGCCCTCTGGACCAGCCGACTGCTGCTGGGCGCCGGCGAGGGTCCACTGGCGCCGGTGCTTATGCACGGTATCTACAAGTGGTTCCCCGAGAAGAAGGGCGCGACCCCGGCCGCGCTGGCGTCCTCCGGCGTGACGCTGGGCATCGTGGCGTTCGCCCCGGTCCTGGCCTGGGTGATCGGGCAGTTCGGCTGGCAGACTGCGTTCGCGCTGCTTGCCATCGTGGGCCTTGTCTGGACCCTCTTCTGGTTCATCGTAGGTAAGGAAGGCCCCTACACCAGCCGCAAGGCCGAGCAGGAAATTGACGGCATCGCACTCGAGGATGCCCCCGTATTGGTCGAAACCAAGATCCGCTACTGGCGCACCATGCTCTCCCCCAGCTGGATCTTCGCCGTGCTGGCGTCCTTCTTCGGTTACTGGACCTTCACCCTGGCCATGTCCTGGGGACCGGCGTACTTCCAGAACGTCCTGGGGTTCAGCGGCCAGCAGGCCGGAACCATGATCGCACTGCCCGCAGCTTGGGGCACCATCGCCACCGTGGGTCTGAGCGCACTGACGCAGCTCTTGCACCTTAAAGGCATTCCCACCCGTAAGGCCCGCGGCTGGGTTCTGGGCGGTGCGGGCTTGATCGCGGGGGCCTGCCTGGTGGGCGCCACCCTGACCACCTCCCCCGTCTTGTCCATCGCCCTCATGGTCATCGGTTTCGGCACGGCACCGGCGCTCTTCGCCATCACGTACCTCGTGGTGGCAGAACTGACCACAGTCAGCCAGCGCGGTGCCAACCTCTCCATCGCCAACGCCGTCCTGACCACCGGCGGCGTGTTTGCACCGGCAATCTCGGGTTTTCTCATCGGAGGAGCCGCCACCCCGGCGGAGGGATACCGTGCGGCGTTCGCCCTCGCCGGCGGTCTGATGCTTACGTTCGGTGTCTTGGCCCTGGTGTTCGTCAACCAGCAGCGCGACCGCCGCAGGCTTGGTCTCGACACAGCAGTTGCCCCCGCTCCGCCTTCCGCCGCACCCAGTGTTTCCATCCCGGCCACAGGCGTTGAACCCGCCCCTGTGCAGGTCACCACGAGGGCCTAGCCCCAGCTCCCGTTACCTTTTTAGTAGCCCCTTAGACGAGTAAGAATTGGGGTTGTTGGCCTGTCGGTCCCGGCATGGTTCCTGCCCCCAGTCATCCATGATCCGGGGGGTGTTGCCACCGGGGTCCGATAGGCGCCAGGGATATCGCTAATGGGGACCGGACCAGCACAAGGAACCGCCGTGTAGGTCAGCCGTAACGTGGATGCCGAGCCTTGCCGCCGCAGGACAAGCCAACGAAGGTTTCACAGGACACTTTTTCTGGGAGGTTAGCGTTGATCAAAGACCATGAATCCGTCGATATCTTCATAGGCGTTGATGTCGGCAAGAGCAACCACCACGCGGTCGCCATCGACCGTGCCGGCAAGAAGCTACTGGACCGGGCCCTGCCCCAGGACGAGGCGAAACTCCGGGCCATCATCAAGGCCGTGGCCGGCAAGGGCACCGTGTTGCTGGTCGTGGACCAGCCCTCCACCATTGGTGCCCTGCCCGTCGCTGTGGCCCAGTCCGAGGGGATCATGGTCGGCTACATTCCCGGGCTGGCGATGCGCCGCATCGCGGACCTGCACCCGGGAGAGGCCAAGACCGACGCCCGGGACGCTGCGATCATTGCCGAGGCGGCACGCTCCCTGCCACACACGCTGCGTTCGATCGTGCTCGCCGACGAACAAGCCGCCGAACTCTCCATGTTGTGCGGGTTTGACGATGATCTGGCGAAGCAGGCCACGGCGACATCGAACCGGATCCGCGGGCTCCTGACACAGATCCACCCCGCCCTGGAACGCGTGATCGGTCCCCACCTGGACCATCCCGCCATGGTCGAGCTGCTGCTGAAGTATCCGTCCCCGGACAAGCTCCGCAAGGCCGGCCAGGCCCGCGTCGGCACCCTGCTGGGCAAGCATGCCCCACGGGCCGGGAAACGCTGGACCGCCGATGTCTTCACCGCCCTGGGCGAGCAGTCCGTGGTCGTCGCCGGGACCGGCGCCGCCGGCATCGTCCTGGCCCAGCTCGCAGGCATGCTCAAACAGCTCCGCGGCGCCCGCGAGGAGCTCCTGGAACAGGTCGAAGCCCTCGTGGAGGCCCACCCTCTTCACCAGGTCCTGACCTCCATGCCGGCGGTAGGCGTCAGGACCGCAGCACGCATCATCACCGAGGTCGCCGGCAAGGAATTCCGCTCCTCCGGGCACCTGGCCTCCTACGCCGGGCTCGCCCCGGTCACCTGGCGGTCCGGGACCTCGATCCGCGGCGACCACCCCTCCAGAAAGGGCAACAAGACCCTGAAACGGGCGTTCTTCCTCTCCGCGTTCGCGGCGTTGAAGGACCCGCTCTCACGGGCCTATTACGACCGGAAAAGGGCCGAGGGGAAACGGCACAACCAGGCCCTGATTGCCCTCGCCCGCAGGCGGTGTGACGTGCTCTTCGCGATGCTCCGCGACGGCACCTTCTACGAGGCGCCAGTGGCCAAGGCAACCTAACCAAACCAGGAAAACCAGCTGACGGGCACTCACCGCCAGCAACTACCCCCTGCCCAAAAACGGCATCCCAAAAATACTTGAAGAAAATCCAGCCAACCCCTTGACGAAAAACATAGGGACACCCCCCGGTGGAGGCCGGTATCGGAACGGCTGATTGTCCCGGTACCGGCCCCGTCTCGTTCTCTGACGTTTAAGACACTGAATCGAACCCGACGGGAGGGTCGCTTCGAGCACCTGAAATACCCTAAGCGAAGCCCGTTCATAATGGCATACCCCAATGCCAGCCGGACGGGCTGGAAGCGGCATCGACGCCCGTGCAGTGATGCCTGAATAGTGCGGTTCTCGACTTTTCCGACGTGCCCGAATCGTGGCCGGCAACCGCTGCCGAAGCGGTGCTTTCCACCTCGATGACCACGGGGCCCAAGCAGCGGATGGATGCGCTTGCGCCGGGTCTCAAACACCGCTCCTACAGGTACCGGCTTACTTTCACCAGAGACGGTATGCCACGGAGCACCGAGGTTGGTGCCGCCCAGAAGGTGTCAAGAATCGAGGCCATGCGCCTTGGCCTATCAAATGGGCGATCCCCTGCCGCACGTCCCCAATCGGAACAACCCGCTTCCTGCCCCTAAAAGGGGCTGAAGAAGGTGCTTCGTGCGTTGGATTTAGGCTAGGCCGCGGTCAAGTACAACAAGGTCGCTGTCCCATCCCAGAATGAGCGGACCAGCAGGCTCCCGGACCTTAATCGGGCTACTCGAGGGCCACACGGCTGACGGCATCATCGAACTTGGGATCTGCCAGCACGGCCGTGCGTCCTCTTCGGCAGCAAGATTTCCCTGAGTGAGTACGGCAGAGTGCTGGAATGTGCGACCCGGGCGCGTAAACCGGAAGTTCGCAGCAATGGGCTTTCCCGCTGGCATGGCAAGAACAAGAGCAATTAGGCGTGGTATTCACCTCGGGTTGTCCCCTTCTGAAGACACCGGCAAACTCCCGCACGCGAGGCCAAATAAGACTTGTATGCGCCCAACCGTGAAAGGAATGGCTGTGACTGTCTCTATCGGGGCGGTGTCGAGTTGAAATTTCCTGACCATGAAAACGTTGTATATGGAAAGCCGGAGCATCAATTTGTTGAAATGTAGGCTCCGCAACATCAACCGGCAAAAGGGCTGGCGGTCTTGCCGATGTTCTCGCTGCCGTCTACATCGTCCAGGATGTACGGCAACAATTGAGTGCCAGCGGCCTTGTTGTTTGAGTCGGCCATTCGGCCGGCGGCCAGTTGGCACTTCAGTCGGCTGCCCTTGCCGAGGCCGGTATTGTCCTCGCCCCGGTCACTGATGCCCCAAAGCGTTATACGCAGGCGTCTCCCATCGCGCAGCTGCCTTTGGAGCGCCCGTTGCTGATGGTCCCCGGCATGCCAGACATCAGTGTTCCCGAATTTCACTCAGCCGCCTCCGCCGCCGCCCGTGCCGCCGGCGAAAACATCGAGTACTGGTCGTTGGGGGAACGTTGCCCACACGAAGCAAATAGAACCTCGCTCTCCGCACTGGCCCCCTGCACAGTTGGCGGCCGGCAG
Organism: Arthrobacter sp. SDTb3-6; assembly: GCF_013376095.1. Lineage (GTDB taxonomy): Bacteria > Actinomycetota > Actinomycetes > Actinomycetales > Micrococcaceae > Specibacter. The sequence goes on from NZ_JAAMFN010000013.1 coordinate 63,960, forward strand.
AGGACCCCGATGCACCGTCAACGGCACGGGGCCAGGAAGCGGGCAGGTGCAGCCACTCGGCCAAACCGGGCGTCGCTGCGCAGCATGGATGTCGATCGACAAGCCCGGTTCCGGGTCCATGATGGTGCGGCCCCAAGGCATGGCTGTCCTCACGAGCCCCACCCACACGCATGACGCGTGTCCACTTGGCTGTCATTCCCGTCAGGGATGGGTGCCGACACCGGCGGAGTCGATTGACGGGCGCGCTGGCTCTCGCGCTTCGCGCTTTGGTGTGCGCCCGACGAGGATAAGGTGGGCAAGAACCGCGAGCACGATGGAGACGACGGTGACAATGCCGAGTGGGAGGACGGCGTCCGCGCCACCGAGCCCGACAAGTGGGGCGGCGATGCCGCCGAGGCCGAAGCGCGCGCATCCGAGCAGGGAGGACGCGGTGCCGGCCAGCGCGGGGTAGTCGGCCAGGGCGAGGGACGTTGTCGGGGGTGAGGCGAGAGCTACTCCGGAGGCGAGAACGAACAACGAGATGAGCATTACCGGCAGGGACAGGGCGAGCAGGCCGGTGGCCAGCAGTCCCAGGGCGCCAAGGCCGCTCATGGTGGCGCCGGCGATGAGGGTGCCGCGTTCGGACCAGCGTTCGGCGGTGCGGCCGCCTATGTACCCGAAGACCATGAAGCCGGCGGAGTTTGCTCCGAAAGCGATCGAGTAGGCCTGGGGTGAGAGCCCGTAGGTGCCCTGGAGGATGTAGCTCGCGCCGGACAGGTAGGCGAACAGGGCCGCGTACGTCAGGCCCCCGATGAGTACGCTGCCTACGAACAGCGGGTCGGAGCACAGCCTGCGGAAATCGCGGCCTGTCTGGGCCATGCCGCCGCTGGTTCGCTGGTTCGCGGGGAGGGTTTCGCCGAAGATGATCAGGGAGGCGATGAGCAGGAGTGCGCCGATGGCGGCGAGGAGGAGGAAGGTGCCGCGCCAGTCGGTGATGCGGGCGAGCTGGCCGCCGAGGACGGGACCGACGATCGCGGCGAGACCGCCGAGGACGGTCAGGCGCCCGTAGAAGCGGATGAGTGCGTTCCCTTCGTAGACGTCGCGGCCCGCGGCCTGGGCGATGACGATGCCCACGGCTCCGGCGAGGCCCTGCACGAGTCGGGCGATGACCAGGGACGTGATGCCTGGGCTGACCGCGCACAGGGCAGAAGCGCCGATGTAGGCGAGGATTCCGATGGTCAGGGGCGTCCGGCGTCCGAACCGGTCCGAGAGTGGGCCGGCGATGACCTGTCCGACGGCCAGGCCGATCAGGCAGGCGGTGAGGGTGAACTGTGCCGCCGACATTGTCGCACCTAGCTCAGTTGTCAGGGCGGGAAGGACCGGCAGGTAAAGGTCCATGGAGATGGGGCCGAACACTGTCAGCAGCATCAGCAATGTGCCAAGGGCGGTTCCGACCTTGCGGGCGGTGTCGTTGTCTGTCATGTATGGGGTCTTTCGTGGGAACGCGGGAGATGACGACGGCGGCACTGTCCCCCCGGGAGGTCGTCCGGGGGCCGGTGCCGCCTGCTGTGGTTCAGAGGGTGAGGAGGACTTTGGTGGCGCGGCGCTGGTCCATGGCCCGATAGCCCTCGGCCGCCTCCTCGAGGGGCAGCGTGAGGTCGAACACCTCACCGGGGTTGATTTGGCCGGTCATGATCAGGTCGACCAGCTCTGGCAGGAACCGGCGCACCGGGGCGGGGCCGCCGTGCAGGTGAACGCTGGAGAAGAACAGCTCCTGGCCTTTCAGGTCGACGTCGTGGGAGACGCCGACGAATCCGACGTGTCCGCCGGGCCTGGTCGCGCCGATGGCCTGCTCCATGGCTTCCTGGGTGCCGACGGCCTCTATGGTCGAGTGTGCGCCGTAGCCGTTCGTGAGTTCCTTGATCTTCGCGATGCCTTCGTCTCCGCGCTCTTCCACGATGTCGGTGGCGCCAAACGTCCGGGCCAGGGCCTGCCGGTCGGCGTGGCGGGACATGGCGATGACCTTCTCGGCGCCGAGGCGCCTTGCGGCGAGGATTCCGAGGAGCCCCACGGCGCCGTCGCCGACAACGGCGACGGTCTTGCCCGGTCCGGCCTCGGCGGCGACTGCGGCGAACCAGCCGGTGCCGAGCACATCGGAGGCGGCGAGCAGGCTGCGCGCCTGTGCCTCGGTGGGTTCCCCGGGAACCTTGACGAGTGTGCCGTCGGCGAGCGGGATGCGGGCGTACTCGGCCTGGGTTCCGACGGCGCCCATCATGACCTGGTGGATGCACCTGGATTGGTAGCCGGCCCGGCAGATCTCGCAGGTGTTGTCGGAAGCGACGAAGGATCCGACGACGTAGTCGCCGACCTTGATCTCCGTGACGGCCTGACCTGTCTGCTCGACGATGCCGATGTACTCGTGGCCCATGGGCGTGTCCTCGACGGGTTCGGCACCCCGGTACGGCCACAGGTCCGAACCGCAAACGCACGTGGCGGTGATGCGAATGATCGCGTCGGTGGGTTCTTGGATGGTCGGGTTGGGGCGGTCTTCGACCCGGACGTCCCCGGGGGCGTGCATGACAACACCACGCATGATGGTCTCCTTCAGAAGTGACTTCGCTGGGCCCGGTGTCCGGCGCCCACCCGCCAGGGTGATCACACCGCCGGCCTGCGTTCCATGCTCCTGCCGTTTTCACGCGCGTGGAAGACCCGGTTGATAGGGGTACCGGCAGGGACTCCCTTATGCGTGGTTGAGCGCCTACCGTTGAAGGCATGAACAACAGGGCAGAAGTACGCGAGTTCCTCACCTCGCGCCGGGCCCGGGTGACCCCTGAACAGGTTGGCCTGCCCGAGGGAGCCAACCGGCGGGTCGCCGGGCTGCGCCGCAGCGAGGTCGCAACCCTGGCCGGTGTGAGCGTGGAGTACTACACCAAGCTCGAGCGGGGCGCGATCAGCGGTGCCTCCCCGCAGATCCTTGACGCGCTTGCCAAGGCGCTGCGCCTGGACGACGCCGAGCGGGCCCACCTGTTCGACCTCGCCCACGCCGCCAGCCCCGTGGCCCGGCCACCGCGACGTCGGAACCCGAAGTGGTGGACGCCGCACCCCAGCCTGCAATGGGTGCTCGACGCCGTGACCGCCGGGCCCGCGTTCGTGCGCAACGGCCGCATGGACATCCTCGCGACCAACACCCTCGCCCGCGCGTTCTACAAAGACTCCTTTGACATGCCCGGGCAGCCGCCGAACATCGCCCGATTCACTTTCCTCGACGAGAGGGCCCGCGGGTTCTACCCGGATTGGGACATGTTCGCCGAGGTCACCGTCGCGATCCTGCGCACCGAAGCCGGGCGCGACCCCCACAACAAGGAACTCCATGACCTCATCGGCGAACTGTCCACCCGCAACGCCGAGTTCCGCCGCCTGTGGGGCTCCCACAACGTCCGTCATCACGGAACCGGATTCAAGACCTTCCACCACGAGATTGTGGGCGAACTGACACTCGCCTATGAGGGCATGGAGATGGAATCCGAACCTGGCCTGTCAATCACCATCTACGCCGCGGAGCCTGGCTCGGACTCGGCCGAGCGGCTGCAACTGCTCGCCTCCTGGGCCGCCAGCGAGTACGGCCGGAACTCCGCCCGCCTGCCGGAACAGGAAAATTCCCAGAGCGCCCCGCCGCCCCGGTGAGACGCACAGGGTCCCCAGCCTCGCCGACGTCGTCCGCGTCACCAGGGAAGCCGGCCCGCCGTCGCGGCGCCACAACCAGCACAGCGAATAATTTGAGGAGATGCACTGATGGAGATCACCCCCAAGGCCGCGACAGGCAAGGGCCCTGCGGAAACATTCACCGGCGACGTGTACGTGGATGCAATCGCCGCCCCGCACCAGCCCGGCCAGCGCATGGTCGCCGCCCGAGTACGGTTCACTCCAGGGGCGCACACCGCCTGGCACTCCCATGCGCTCGGCCAAACCCTGCACATCACCGAAGGCGTCGCGCTGATCGGCACACGCGACGGACACGTCATCCGCGCCACCCCCGGCCAAACGATCTACACGCCGCCGGGCGAGGAACACTGGCACGGCGCCACGCCCGAAGATTTCATGGAACACCTGGCGCTGCTGGACAACGCCGATGACCCGTCGACCACCACCAACTGGCTGGAGCATGTCACGGACGGAGACTACCGGAAGGACACCCACTAATTGAATACCCGCACCCTCGGACAAGGACTTGAGGTGTCCGCCATCGGGCTGGGCTGCATGGGCATGTCGCAAGGCTACGGACCCAACCCCGGCACCCGTGGGGACATGGTCGCCGTCCTGCGCTCGGCCGTCGACCGCGGCGTGACGTTCTTTGACACCGCCGAGGTTTACGGCCCCCATGCCAACGAGGAGCTCGTCGGCGAGGCTCTGGAACCCGTACGCGACCAGGTCGTCATCGCCACCAAGTTCGGTTTTGACATCGAAGGCGGCAAGGGCGGGCTGAACAGCCGCCCGGAACAGATCCGGCGGGTGGCAGATGCCTCGCTGCAGCGTCTGCGCACCGACACCATCGACCTGTTCTACCAGCACCGCGTCGATCCCCAGGTGCCGATCGAAGACGTTGCCGGCACCGTCTCCGAACTCATCGCAGAAGGCAAGGTGCGGCACTTCGGGCTCTCCGAAGCAGCAGCCCACACCATCCGCCGCGCCCACGCCGTCCACCCGGTGACGGCGCTGCAAAGCGAATATTCACTGTGGACCCGTGAACCGGAAGCCGAGGTCCTGCCGACGCTCGCCGGGCTGTGCATCGGATTCGTCCCGTTCAGCCCCCTGGGCAAAGGCTTCCTGACAGGTACGCTCGACCAGGGCACGCAATTCGCGAGCGGCGATATACGCACCACCATCCCGCGGTTCAGCGAAGAAAACCGTGCCGCGAACCGGGCACTCGTTGAGCACGTCGTAGCGACCGCACAGGCCAAGTGTGCGACCCCCGCACAGATCGCCCTGGCCTGGCTCCTTGCCCAGCAACCCTGGATCGTCCCCATCCCTGGCACCCGGAGCACATCCCGCATCGGGGAAAATGCCGGATCCACCGCAGTAGCCCTCTCGGCAGATGAACAGGCCGGTCTTTCCGCCCTGGCGGACCGTGTTGGTGTGACCGGCGCCCGCTACAACGAATACCACCTCGGCCTCGTGGGCCGTTAGGACCAAAGGCGTTCTCGCACCGGCCTGGCCCAACGCATCCGTTGGGGTCAGGCACCGCTGGTCGGTGTCCCATCCTGCCATGCCTGATGGGGCACCCCGGGGAGCCCCCTTCGGGTTGAGCGGCAGCCGAACGTCAGAATGACACGGGTCCACGACGCAGGAATGCTCCGCACCCACCAAACGGCCGGCCAGAGCCGCCGCCGCGATCCGCTGACATTGCTGGGACTCGTTGGGGCAGGGCAAATCCGACGACTGGCACAGCCGTGGGCACCTTGGTGAGGGGTGTCGCCCCGAGGCCGGTTGGCACGAGTGCCTTCAGTGGATCCGGACCGGTGGACACAGGCCAAATCGGCAACGACCACCGGCCACCCGTCCGGCAACCACAATTTCAAGTGGGCAGCTCCCACGCAAAAAATGACAAAGCAAACAGTGCCGCCAGCTCGCGTTGCATAGCCTCCAAAGCCCCATGAAGAGTTGTAGGAAAAACGTACCGGAACCGCGAAGGGGAAGCCAAGGAGCGACCGCGAAATCAGGACTGGCCAGCCTTCCAGGCAGCTGCAAAAGGGTGTTGCCCGAGGCGGGACACGCACCCGGGAAAGCCTCCAGGCAGACACCGGGCACCCGCGCAGACATGCGGGCTCCGGCCTGGTCCGACGTAGTCCAGGCCAGTCGGGCAGAAATGGTGTTGACACGGTCAACACGCCGGATTCGGGCCTGTGGGAGGAAGCATGGTCCTATGAAGGCAGCCCGTCGGAGCAATCCACAGTGACGTCAATCGTGGACTGCCAGCAGGCGCAGCGGCCCACTCACCAAACATGTGGTCAGGCATGGACGGAGAAAACAGCCCACGCTAAAATGTAGTTGCCAGCACGGGCGCTGGCCGCCTAAGCAGACGGTGGAGGTTCAACCCTCCATGCTTTGCTTCCACGGTTAGGCTTCCGATGATGATTGCAGAAGATCCATTGCTCGATGAACGTGGCGCCATCCTGCGGCCTCTCCCGAGACTTGAATCGGGGCGAAGGCGGAGCGCTTCACCACCTTATTCCCTCTCAAGTTGTGGGCCCTCAAAGAGGCAGCCATGACGATCGCCCCCGCGGCGGACGAACGTTCCGGCAGCACGGAAGGCCCCGATGCGAGTCCTTGGTGTTCATACTGCGACACGGACGAGCACCTTGTGGTTGAGTCCATCGGACCCCTGTCGCCGGCGAACCGGGACCTTGTGGAAGTCGAGTACGCCTGCGCCATGTGTGACGGCTTCTACGCCCACGTTGCCACGGTCAGGCGGGTAGCTGGCCTTCTTGGCATGGAGCCCGCGGGGCCCGGCGTGCTGCACTTCGGACACGAATACATCCATTGCGGGGAAGTCATGCAGCAGGATGGAGAGCACACCGCCCGGGAAGCATCCGTGGCCAGGGGCTCCAGTGTCATGGGCGACGTGAGGATCTTGCGCTGCAGGTGTGGATTCCTGCTGGCGCGTCCCCTGTAACGGCTCCTGTCCAGGCGGTCCGCGCCGGGTTCACCTTGCGCCCGGTCCTGGCCACCGCAATCACCCTTGAAATGATCGGGCACCTTGTTTCCGGTTCCGGCCAAACGGACACTGCTTATATGGTCTCGCCGTCAGATCCGGGCTTCCCGGGACTCTGCGCTGCCGCCTTGGCCTTGGAGAGGGTGGGGCCATTGGTGCAAGCTACCGCCCCCTTCCGATTTCTCCCAGAAGATCAATGCGACCCCTCCCCCGACGGCCAAGACAGCACCCCGAGGGGGTCACCGGCGGCCAGCGGCTCAATCCACCGCCACTCATGGAGTCATAAAGAACAGGGACAATGGCACCGGCGGTCTGTCCGATGGCGAAGAAATCGGAGATCGCCAGGCCCCACGCCGCGGGGGGACGAATAAAAGGTGATGCCGCTGGGCGATACGCCGTGGAACCATCGCAACACTGGAGCCCCGGAGAAGAAAATTGCGTTGTAGCAGAACGACCAGGTCACCTCACGGAACGGAATGCCTGGAAGCGGGGATACTTGCAGAGCCGCCGATTCGCCCACCTCCGCAGGTTCGCCGTCGGAGGTGCGGATGTCCGACTCGATCTTCCCAACCATTCTCCCGGTTTCATCCTCGCGCCCATGGGCCATCGGCCAACGCGAAATATCTGGCATGCTCCGGCCAGGTAGATGGCCGAGGCCAGGATGAAGGGCGTCTTACAACCGTGCCTGTCACCCAGCCGGCCAAAGTAACGGGCCCGCCGCGTCCCCCATCAGCTCCGTGGTTCCGGTCAGGCCGACCTGGGCCAGGGCCGTCGTCAAGTCATGCGGTAAGCCGGCGGCGGCATCAATTTGGATCTCGTGCCCGACAAGGAACAACGAGCCGCCCGGCCCGACGATGACATCCAGTGGAAGCTTCCCTACGGCAGCCGGTCCATCCGTGGCTGCACCGCCGAGCACGCCCCGGTCCCGTCAGGCGGTCCCGTCAGGGCAGGGCGGCAAAACACCTACGTGAACGCGGTCACCATCGCCGTCACAAAGGCCGGCAGGTCATCGGGCCTGCGGCTGGTCACCAGTGGCCAGCCATGTTCAATGCAGACATGCACCGGCTCGTCGATCCATGTTCCGCCGGCATTGCGGATGTCGGTGCGCAGGCTCGGCCAGCTGGTGAGTGTCTTGCCGGCAAGGACATCAGCCTCCACCAGCATCCACGGACCGTGGCAGATGGCCGCGACAGGTTTTCCGGCCCCGACGACCGCCGCCACGAATTCCACAGCCTCCGGACTGAGCCTGAGCTTGTCAGGGTTGGTGGTTCCGCCCGGCAGTACCAGGGCGGCACAGCGTTCCACCGGGATTTCCTGAACAGTCTTGTCGATGGGGAACGTGTCCCCCGGTTCGGTATCGTGGTGGAATGCCTGCATCTCGCCGGGGACGTCCGACACCAGGACGGGTGTGCCCCCGGCGGCGGTGACCGCCTCCCATGGCGTCACGAGTTCGATTTGTTCGACACCCGAGGCAGCGGCCAGAAACACAATGGTCTTGCCATCCAACTCGTGCGACATCAGACTTCTCTCCTCACCTTGCGCACCTTGCGCTTCGCGAATATGCCCTCCCCAGGCACGCATTTCCACATGCTTGGCCCCCACGACCAAGTACAGGCTGCAGCAGTTGGGCTGCGCGGGCACGGCGCAACTTCAGGGCGCCGCGCCCGGCGCGGGCCGGTACCGTGAACACGCACGAACGATTGACCCGGTGGCGTCCCCAGCCCTTCCCTTCCGCGACCGTCCACCCTTCAGGTGGAGCCGATGGTCCTAGCGGTGCAGGGCGCTTCTGCGCGTCCAACCAACGGCGCCGGTGATGATGAACAGCACTATGCCGATGATTGCCAGCCAGATCAGGCCCTTCAACGTGAATCCGAGAATGGCAATGATTGCCCAAATGACAAGGAGCAGCACTATCAACCCAACCATTTTTCCACCTCCTTTACGTCCGCGCCGGCCCCGGAGGTCCGGACTGTCAAGGACCGCTCCGACCTCGGGGCCGGGCAGCGTCGATGTGATGGCCGGGGCTGCTTCCCGGGTTTGATGGAATGCGGACCACCTGCGGTGTACATGCCTTGGAATTCATCCGGCAGTGCTAACCCGCATCCCCTGGCCGCCATGGCGGCTGACTTCCAACGCTATTCCCATTCGCGTCCATCCGCAATGACTTGCCTATCCACCGGAGGGACGTCAACGCCGGTCCAGTGTGGCTTTGTCTTCCACGTCCAGCAGGCCCGCCGCAGGCAAACGGGCCTGTTAGGACCGGAACGACGGGTCCGCGCCGCGTTGATACACGCTGTGGTGATTGAGGTGATGGACGAGCCCCGCCGGCTGACACGAAGGGACCGCCCGACGGTGGGGGCAACCCATGATCGCCGTGCCGCCCCGGCCAGGGTCCACGGGCCGGGGCGGTGGCCACCCGGACGGCATGCGCAGGGGCCGGAAAGGCCAACCACCAGGGCCGCCGTGCATCCGAACCCGGCCCCGCAGACATTGGCCGCTCCGGCCACCCGCTGTGGACAAGGACCGGCGTCAGCGCTAGCGTCAAGAGTAGTTGAGGTCATACGCCAGGCCCGCCGCGAGCACCCCTGAAAGGGTTGGCGGCGCATGTTCACAACCGTGGCACCCCACATCGCCGGCAAGCAACGCCGGCCGGAAACCGCCGCGATCTTGCCGAAGGATGTCCCATGACCACTTCCACGGAACCTGCAACCAACAACCACGGCGCATCTGCCTCCCCTGCCCCATCGACAGCGGCCGCCGATGCCCGCCCTCCCGGGCGCGTCGTCGTCGTCACCGGGTCCAGCGGCGGGATCGGACGGGCCACCGCTGTCGCCTTCGCCCGCACGGGGGCCAAGGTGGCGCTCCTGGCCCGCGGAACAGCCGGGCTCACGGCCGCGGCGGCAGAGGTGGCCGCTGCCGGGGGGACGCCGCTTCCCCTGGAAGTGGACGTGTCCGTCGCCGACGAAGTGGACGCAGCTGCCACGCGCATTGAGGCAGAGCTCGGCCCCGTCGACGTGTGGGTCAATGTCGCCTTTACGTCCGTCTTCGCACCGTTCACGGAGATCAGCCCTGACGAATTCAAGCGCGTCACCGAAGTCTCCTACTTGGGCTACGTCTACGGCACCATGGCCGCCCTGCGATGCATGGTCCCCCGGAACCGCGGAACGATCGTCCAGGTGGGCTCCGCGCTGGCCTACCGGGGCATCCCGCTGCAGAGCGCCTACTGCGGCGCCAAGCACGCCATCCAGGGATTCAACGAGGCCCTGCGGTGCGAACTGCTTCACGACCGCAGCGGAATCCACACCACCATGGTCCAAATGCCGGCCGTCAACACGCCCCAGTTCTCCTGGGTGTTGTCCCGGCTCCCACGCAAGGCCCAGCCGGTGCCGCCCATCTATCAGCCCGAGGTGGCCGCCAGGGCCGTGATCTACGCGGCCGACCATCCCAGGCGGCGCGAATACTGGGTGGGCGGCAGCACCATGAAGGTCCTCGCCGCCAACGCCATCGTCCCGGCCGTACTGGACCGGTACCTGGCCCGCACAGGCTATGAATCACAACAGACCGATGAGGCGAAGCCGGCGGACCAGCCGGCCAACCTGTGGGAACCGGCCGACGTCGAACGCGACTTCGGCGCGCACGGCGCTTTTGACGACAGGTCAGCCCCCGCCAGCAGCCAGTTGTGGGCCTCCCAGCATCACGGGCTGCTGGTGTCCGGGACGGCACTCGTTGGTGCCGCCGCGGCACTGGCACTGGTGCGGCGGCTGTTGCGATGAGGACGCTGGAGCTCGTGCGCGCCTGCTATGGCGCGTGCGAGCTGATTTGGCCGTCGGGCGTCTACCGGGTGCTGTCAGGAGGCCCCCCTCCCAAGGGAGCCGTCACCATTGTGCGGGTCCTGGGTGCCCGGCACGTGGCCCAGGCCGCGCTGCTGGCCGGCGCTGACCGGCTGGCCGCCCCGCACGGACTGCACCGGGTGTTTTCACTCGTCGACGCCGCACACTGCGCCACCATGGTGGCCCTCGCCGCCGGATCCCGGCGCCTGCGCCGCCCCGCACGGAGGGACGCCGTAATCGCCGGGTCCTTCGCCCTGCTGGAGAACAGATGAACGGTCCGCTGCGGGCCGCAGGAACCCGCCCAACCCACGCACAAGGTACTGACAGGAGAGCCACAATGACCGCCCCTTTTAGCCGGCACGAGAAATCACCCGAACTGGTTGCCGAAGCATTGGTCGGCATCGACCGGATGGTGCGCAACATCGAAACCGGCCGGTTCGAGCGGTCCCTGTCCGCGGTGACCGCCGTCGGATCGCTGGTCACGGCGGCGGAGATCTTTTTCGAGCACGACAAGGCCAGCTTCGGCGACCCTTGGATGTGGGCTCCCGTTGTCCTCGGCCCCGTGGGTGCGGCGGCCGGGGTGGCAGGGTTCTTCAGCCGGCGCATGGCGAAGACGGCCCTGCCGGTGGCGTCCGCACTGATTGTGGCCAACGGGCTCCAGGGCACTTGGCTGCACGCCCGTGGCATTGCGGAGAAGCCAGGCGGCTTCGGCAACCTGCGCTACAACATGGAGATGGGTCCGCCGCTGCTCGCCCCGCTGCTGGTCACGATGGTCGGGGCGATGGGGCTGCTGGCGGGCATCCTGAGGCGGGAACGGTGAGCGCCCCCGCGACAGGGGGCTCCAAGGCGCTGCCCCTCACAGAGCGTGACGGCGGGCGACGGTTCCCGGGACTGCACTCCGCGGAGCTGTCCGGGAACTGGGATCCTGCCACGGAGTCGGTTGTGATGCAGCGCCTGGGCAACCAGCCACACATGCGCTACCTGACGCCGGCCGAAGAGGCCGCCGCGGACGCGCTGTTCAACCAACTGCTGGGCCAGAAAGAGGAACCGCGCATTCCAATTGTGCAAATGGTGGACGCCCGCCTCGCCGAGGCTGCCACGGACGGCTGGCACTACCAGGGGATGCCGGAGGACGGCCGGGCCTGGAAAATCTCCCTGGCCTGGCTGGACGACGACGCCCGGCTGCGTTGCGGCAGCACGTTTGCGCGCGCCGGTTGGCACGAGCAGCACCGGGTCCTGCAAAGCGTCCAAAATCTCGGGAAGGACAACTGGCACGAATGGCCGGCGTCCCATGTCTGGAGCCTGTGGACACGCTACGGCTGCACCGCCTTCTATTCACATCCATGGGCGTGGGACGAGATTGGCTTCACCGGCCCAGCCTATCCACGCGGTTACAAAAACCTTGGCCTGGACGCCCGGGAGCCGACCGAAGTGGCTGATGCACGGCCCCGCCAAGACCCGTTGCGGAGGCAATCATGACGGGGGTCAGGGAGCGCAACGGGTCCGCCTGGCTGTTGCCCGCCCGCCCCGGCATCGACCCGGGCCTGCGCGACGGCATGCGACGGTTTGACGACGGCGACGAAGTGGACCTGGTCATCGTGGGGGCCGGGGCCGGCGGTGCCACCCTGCTGCAGCGCCTGGCCCGGGCCGGGTGGCGTGTGCTGGTCCTGGAGGCCGGCCCGTTTTGGGACCCGGAGAGGGACTGGGTCAGCGACGAGGCCGGTTCCCACGATCTGTACTGGACGGAGCCGCGCGTCATCTCCGGTGCGGACCCGGTGCCGCTGGGCTCAAACAACTCAGGGCGTGGCGTGGGCGGTTCCATGGTCCACTTCGCCGGCTACGTCCCGCGGTTCCATCCCAGCGACTTCCACACGCTCTCGGCGGACGGCGTGGGGGCCGACTGGCCCCTGCGCTATGAAGACCTCCGGCCCTACTACGAGGACATTGAAGGGGAACTGCCCGTGGCCGGGGAACACTGGCCGTGGGGGGATCCGCACGGCTACCCGCACCGGCCACATCCGGTCTCCGGCAACGGCGAGTTGTTCCTGCGCGGGGCCTTGAAGGCAGGGGTCACAGCGAAGGTGGGGCCGGTGGCCATCGCCAACGGCCGCTTCGGGAACCGGCCGCACTGCATTTACCGCGGCTTCTGCCTCCAGGGGTGCAAGGTCAACGCCAAGGCTTCCCCGCTGATCACCCACATCCCGGACGCCCTGGCCCACGGAGCCGAGGTCCGGGCCGACACCATGGTCACGCGCGTCGCCGTTGACGGGCGCACCGGCCGGGCCACAGGGGTCCACTACGAGCACCGCGGCACGGAACATTTCCAGCGGGCCCGCATGGTCGCCGTCGCCGGCTACTCCATCGAGACGCCGAGGCTGCTCCTGAATTCCGCCTCACAGCGGTTCCCCGACGGGTTGTGCAACGACTTCGACCAGGTGGGGCGGTACCTCATGGTCCAAGGGGCGCCCCAGACCGCAGGCCGCTTCGAGCAGGAGGTGCGCATGTGGAAGGCGCCGCCGCCGGAGGTCAGCAGCGAGGAATTCTACGAAACCGACCCCACCAGGCCGTACAAGCGGGGGTATTCCATCCAGACGGTTTCCCCGCTGCCCATCACCTGGGCCGAGCACATCATGGCACAGGGCCATTGGGGCACCGACCTGCGCAAGTACATGAGCGATTACGTGCACTGGGCCTGCCTGGGCGCCCTGTGTGAATTCCTGCCCCAGGCCGGGAACCGGGTGACGCTTTCGGAGGAAAAGGACCGCCGCGGCATGCCGGTGGCGAACTTCAGCTATTCCCAATGCGAGAACGACACAGCGCTCATGCACGCGGCGCAGGCCGGCATGGAGGAAATCCTCACGGCCGCCGGCGCGGAGGAGGTCATCACGATCAACCGCTACGCACACCTGGTCGGCGGCGCCCGCATGGCGGCGACGCAGGACGCCGGCGTGGTCAACTCCGACTGTGTGAGCTTCGCCGTGCCGAACCTGCTCATCGTGGACGGGAGCGTGCTTCCCACGCAGGGCAGCGCCAACCCGGCCCTGACCATCATGGCCATCGCCGCCCGCACGGCGGCGGGGCTAATCGCCGCCAGCCGAAACGGCACCGGTCACCTGCCGAACTGAAAGGACACCATCATGGCCAAGCAAACAGTTGCAGACTTCCTGCTCAACCGCCTGCGAGAATGGGGGGTGGACCACGTGTTCGCGTTCCCCGGCGACGGGATCAACGGCACGCTCGCCGCATTTGGCAGGGCAGGGAACAAACCCAAGTTCGTCCAGTCCAGGCACGAGGAGATGTCCGCTTTTGAAGCCGTGGGCTACGCGAAGTTCACGGGCCGCCTGGGCGTGTGCATGGCGACCTCGGGACCCGGCGCCATCCACGTTCTCAACGGCCTGTACGACGCAAAACTGGACCATGTGCCCGTCGTGGCCATCGTGGGCCAGACGGCGCAAAGCGCCTTGGGGGGCGCGTACCAGCAGGAGGTGGACCTGCTGAGCCTGTTCAAGGACGTCGCCAACAACTACGTCCAAATGGTCACCGTCCCCGAACAGCTGCCCAACGTCCTGGACCGCGCCGTCCGGATCGCCTTGGCCGAAAGGGCGCCGACGGCGATCATCATTCCCTCCGACGTGCAGGAACTGCCCTATTCCGCCCCCACCCACGAGTTTAAGATGGTCCCTTCGAGCCTTGGCGTGCAGTGGCCGACCATCACCCCCGACGCCGCGGGCATCCGGGAGGCGGCCGCCATCCTCAACGCCGGCAGGAAGGTGGCCATGCTGGTCGGCACCGGGGCCAAGGGCGCCGGGGCGGAGCTGATGGAGGTGGCGGACCTGCTGGGCGCCGGCGTGGCCAAGGCGCTGCTCGGCAAGGACGTCCTGTCCGACGAACTTCCCTACGTCACCGGTTCCATCGGACTGCTCGGCACGCGGCCCAGCTACGAAATGATGCGCGACTGCGACACGCTGCTGACCGTCGGCTCCAGCTTCCCCTACACCCAGTTCCTGCCGAAACCAGGGCAGGCCAGGGCGGTGCAGATCGACATTGACCCGAAAATGATTGGCCTCCGCTACGGGTACGAGCGCAACATTGTCGGGGACGCCAAAACGACGCTGGAAGCCTTGATCCCGCTGCTACGTCCCCGCGAAGACACCTCCTGGCGCACCACCATCGAGGACAACGTGGCGCGCTGGTGGGAAACGATGGACATGGAGGCCAACGTCTCCGCGAATCCCATCGACCCCATGATGCTGTTTTCCGAATTGTCGCGGCGGCTGCCGTCCAATGCCATCGTCACGGCCGACTCGGGCTCCAGCGCCAATTGGTACGCCCGCCAGCTGCGCTTCCGCGATGCCATGCGCGGCTCCCTGTCCGGCGCGCTGGCCACCATGGGTCCTGCCGTGCCGTACGCCATCGGGGCGAAGTTTGGCTGCCCGGAGCGCCCCGTCGTCGCCTTCGCCGGTGACGGCGCCATGCAGATGAACGGCATGGCGGAGCTGATCACCATCAAGCACTACTGGCAGGAGTGGGCCGATCCTCGCCTGATCGTGGCGGTCCTGCACAACGACGACCTGAACCAGGTCACCTGGGAGATGCGCGCCATGGAGGGCGCACCGGCCTTTGAGGAGTCGCAGACCCTGCCGGACGTGCCGTACGGCGAATTCGCCAACCTGATCGGGCTGCAGGGCATCACGGTGGAAAGCCCCGACGACGTCGGACCGGCCTGGGAACGGGCCCTTGCGGCAGACCGGCCCACCGTGCTGGACGTGCACGTCGATCCCGACATTCCGCCCATCCCGCCACACGCCACGCTGGAGCAGGCGATGGACAGCGCCAAGTCGGTCCTCAAGGGCGACTCCAGCGCCTGGGGCTTCATCAAGGAGGGAGTGAAGACCAAGCTGCAGGAGGCCCTCCCCCACAAGGAGGGCTGAGATGGACGCGGACCCCGCCGTCGAGGAACTGAAAACCGCAGCCTATAAAGTGCCCACCGACGCCCCGGAGGGGGACGGCACCTTTGCGTGGGACTCCACCACCCTGGTCCTGGTGCAGGCGAGCGCCGGCGGCGTGACAGGCTTGGGGTGGACGTACGGCCCCGCCGCATGTTCGGCTCTCGTCGGGGAAGTCCTCTCCCCTGCGGTACAGGGCCTGCCCGCCCTCGACGTCGGCCGCGCCGCCCAGGCGATGGCGCAGGCAACACGCAACACCCCGCGTCCGGGGATGGCCGCCTACGCCATCTCAGCGGCCGACTGCGCGCTCTGGGACTTGAAGGCCCGGCTGCTCCACCTGCCGTTGCACCGCCTGCTGGGTGCCGTGCGGGACGAGGTTGCGGTCTACGGCAGCGGCGGTTTCACCACATACAACGAAGCCCAGCTCGCCGGGCAGCTGGGCGGCTGGGTTCACGGCCAGGGAATCCCCCGGGCCAAGATGAAGATCGGCGAGTCGTTTGGCACTGAGGAAGGGCGGGACGTGGAGAGGATGCGCCAGGCCCGCGACATCATCGGCCCCAATGCGGCATTGTTCGTCGACGCCAACGGCGCCTACACGGCAAAACAGGCCATCCGGATCATGGCCAAGGTTCGTGAGCTGGACATCAGCTGGTTTGAGGAGCCCGTCTCCTCGGACAACCTTGCGGGCCTGCGCGAGGTCCGCGAACGCGTGGACGCAGACGTGGCCGCGGGCGAATACGGCACGGACCTTGCCTACTACCGGCGCATGTGTGTCGCGGATGCCCTGGACTGCGTGCAGGCCGACGTCTCCCGGTGCGGAGGCATCAGCGAGTGGTTGCGCATTGCGGCGCTCGCGGCTGCCTGCAACCTGGAAATATCCGGCCACTGTGCCCCGCACATGACCGTCCATGCCGCGGCAGCCACCCCCAACTTCAGGCACCTGGAATGGTTCCATGACCATGTCCGCATCGAAAACCTGTTTTTCGAGGGCTGCCTTGACCCGCACGGCGGGGCCCTGCGCCCCTCCACGGAGCCGGGCAACGGGCTGGCCGTCCGGACCGGCGCGATGGAGGAATACCGGGTCGCCTAAGCGCCCCCTCATTCCGGCCCAGAGGTGCCGCTTCCCCCGGACCGGGCCTGGTCAGATGTCGATCGGGGCATGCCCGCCTCCCGGTTCGGCAAGGCGCCGGGAGGCTTCCAACATGGCCGCATGGACAAAGCCCTGCGGGAAGTTGCCGCGCAGCTGGCGCTGCTCGATGTCGTATTCCTCCGTAAACAGGCCCGGCGAACCGCAGGCCGCACGGTTCCGTTCGAACCAACGAACCGCTTCCTTTTCCTCCCCGTGGAGGTGCAGCGCGGTCGCCATGGTGAAACCACACAGCAGAAACGCGCCCTCGGCGTCGGCCAGCGGCCGGGCGTCCTGGCTGAAGCGGTACAGGAACCCCTGCCTGCCCAGCTCGCGATGGATGGCAGAGAGCGTCACCGCGCTGCGGACGTCGTCGGGCGTCAGGGCCCCGCGAACAATCGGCATAAGCAACGAACCGTCCACCCGCTCATCCCCGGGCGCCCGCTGCCACCGACCGGTCGGGTGGAGACAATCCTCGGACACGTCGGCGGCGATCACGTCCGCCAAAACAGCCCACTGTGAACCCTGGGCGGCAGGCGCGTGCCTCGCGATGGCACGCAGCCCGGCCACGCAAATCAGCCGCGAATGCGCCCACCTCCGGTTGTCCAGCTCCCAGATCCCGGCGTCCGGCTCCCGCCAGCGCTCCTCTATCGCGGCTATGCACGTCTCAACCGCGCGCCAATGGTCCAGTTCCAGCCGGTCGAGCCCGGCGGCGGCCGCAAAGAGCAGCAGGCACTCCCCGAAGGCGTCAAGCTGGAATTGTTTGTTGACCCAGTTGCCCACCTTGCTGGAACCTCCCGGGTAGCCGGGCAGCCCCAGTTCGACTTCATCGGGAACCCTGCCACAGTCAACCGTGTAGGCCGGTTTCATCCGGGGGCCGTCGGCGAGCAGCCTTCCGGTCACGAAGCGTACAGCATCATCCAACAAATCAAGGGCGCCACAGGCGGCCGCGGCCTCGCCGGCGAAGCACTGGTCGCGGATCCAGGCGTAGCGGTAGTCGTAGTTGCGGTTCGCGTTGGCCCGCTCAGGCAGTCCCATCGTCGCCGCGGCCACCATGGCACCATCCGCCCCGGTCATCCCCCGCAGGACGGCATATGACTGGCGCGCATCGTCGGGCGCGATGGTGTTGCCCATGCCCGGGACGGCCTTCCGCCAGGCTTCCTCGGTCGCAATCCAGGACGCGTCCGGATCCGGCGGGGTGCGTGGAAGGCGCACCGAGGACACTTCCAGCACCAGGTCGTGTTCCGCGCCTTCCTCAACATCAACCTCCATCGACAACACGCCGTCGTCGATCCGGGCCCCCGCCGCCCCGGTGAGGCGGATGCGCAGGTCCCCAGACCGCGCCGTCCATACCCCCTCGGACAATGACAGGCGGGTCATCCGGTGCCGGCCGAAGTTGGCACGGGCGTCCAACACCACCCTGACGCGCGCCGGACCCGCCACGCCGCGGATGCGGCGAAGGATGACGGCCCGCTCTGGCTCGCCCGGGTACATGAGGGCCTCGCGGCATCCGATCTGGCCGGCATTCGTGGTCCAGCGGCTGTTCCAGATGAGCGTCCCGTCCTCGTAACTGCCGCCCCAGACGGAGTGCAGATCCGTGGGAGTCACACCAAATACCCCCGGCCCGCCGATCAGGGCCGAGAACACCGCTCCGCTGTGCCAGCGCGGCGCGCACATCCACACCACGTCGCCGCGCGGGCCAAGAAGCGCCCCCCGTTCACCGTCAGCGAGCATGGCGTACTCGCGCAGCACGTGGGGCGGGAAGGGTTCATTCGAATCGTGCAACATGCTGCGAGTCTAAACTCTGGGCAACGCGGCGGCCAGCATCCCCGCACCACCCAAAAGCACATGGACCACTCCCACGTGTAACCGCCCGTCAACGACCTGGCGACACTGACCTGGCTGGGCCGGATTGGCCGAATGCAGCGTGCGTTGGAAGAGGACCACCCCGAACCGGTCATTTCGCGGATGCGCAGCGAGCTGCAGGCCAGGAAGGTGGTTGTGGACTGGAGCCAGAACAACGCGAATAAAACCACCGCGGCCCCATACCCGGCGCGGGGAAGGTCCCGTCCCCGGGCGGCCGCCCCGCAGCTGGGGCGACGTGGCCTCGTCCTTGCCCGCACGGCTGGACCACACTGCGGTTCCCCGGCCGGTACGGACGCTGCCAGGCGCCCCGCCTGGCACGCCCGGAACCCGCCGTTGCGCAGCCCTGTGAGCCAGCCATGAATTTCAGCCGGAAGCTGTGGCTCGAACGCCTCATGGCCAATCACACCAACAGACGTTATGGCGGGGGGAAGGGCGCCAGGTCCGGCGGCGTCGGCATACCGTCCGGCCCGGCTTGCGCGTCGAACATGACAGGGTCCGGGAAGACTGGACACCGCGGACAATAAAGCATGGACAAGCGACCATGGCGGGCCTACCCTCTAAGCAGGACGGGCCCGGCCACGCCGTTGACCGCCCCACACCACTTCAGCGGTTCCATGCGGATACTTCGGGAATGGCGGGACCGCGATGCGCACGTTCGGAGTTGAGGAGGAATTTCTCCTCGTGGATCCCCTCACTCGCTGCCCTGTGCCGGCGGCCTCTGCTGTCCTGACGATGCCGGCCACGGAACGGGATTGGCAGCCCGCCGGCGCGGGGGCACGCGTCACCGGCGAATTGCAGCTGGAGCAGCTTGAGGTCTCCACGGACCCCTGCGGGACCTTGGCGGTGCTGGCCGACCAGCTGCGCGCGGGCCGGGCCGCCGCTGATGCCGCTGCGCAGGCCGGCGGGGCCCGGATTGCCGTCCTGGCCACCTCCCCGCTGCCAGCCACCCCGCATCTGCGCACCACCCCGCGGTACCGGCGGATGGCGGACCTGCACGGGCTCGTGGCAGCCGAGCAGTTGACGTGCGGGATGCACATCCATGTGGAGGTTGCTTCCGACGACGAGGGCGTGGGCGTGCTCGACCGCATCCGCATATGGTTGCCGTTCCTACTGGCCCTGAGTGCCAATTCGCCCTACTGGAACGGCAACGACACGGGCTATTCGAGTTTCCGCTCCAGGGTCTGGAACCGCTGGCCGACAACGGGCCCCACACCGATCTTCGGCTCCGCACGCGCCTATGGGCGCCTGGTGGACAGCCTGCTGGACACCGGAGTACTGCTGGATCCGGGCATGGTCTACTTTGACGCCCGGCTGTCGCGGCATTTTCCGACAGTGGAAATCCGCGTCGCCGACGTATGCCTCGACGTGGCAACAGCGGAAGTGCTCGCCGGCCTCGCACGGGCACTCGTGGAGACGGCCGCCGCACAGTGGCGCGCGGACGTCGCGCCGCCGGCGGTCCCGGAAGCGCTCCTGCGCGCGGCAATGTGGCTGGCCGCACGGAACGGACTCGGCAGCGAACTTTTGGACCCCAGTTCCTTTCGCCCCGTTCCGGCAGCACAGGTCGCCGCGGGCCTGCTGTCGCACCTGTCCGCCGCCCTGGGCCCGGGCAGCGAAGGAACCCGGATCCGGCACCTGCTCCACCGCAGCCTTACGCGCGGCACCGGTGCGGACTGGCAACGCCGAGAATTTGCCCGGCACGTGGACCGGGCCGAAGTCGTTCTGGCAGCCATCGGCGAGACCCAGGGCGGGCGTCCCGGTCAAGGACCGAAGGCACCGGAAGCGTCCTGAAGGTCGCACGGAGGGGGTGGCAGGAGCCGCGGCTCCCCGCTAGAGTGTGGTCTATCGGCGGTTTCCGCCGGGGGTCGAGCAGCCGGCTGCAGAGTGCTTTTCAGCGACTCGCACACGAAAATTCGTGAACATCAAGGATCCCGTGATGTCGAAATCCCCAGACAGCCCTTCCCACACCTCCTCCGGCCCGCGTCTGCGCCCCAACCGTGAAGACCCGGCCTGGGACTACGGCGACCCCTTCGAGGCGGCGCGCGTCATTTGGCCCGGCACGGGCGCCACCGGGGCCACCAGTGAAAGGAGTCCCCATGTCCCTGCCACCAACAAGTGACATTCCGGCGTCGGGTGGTCACGCTCCGCTCACCGACCCGCGCACGGCCTACGCCAGCGAACGCTTTCCCGGCCAACAGCAGGACTATCCCGGCTGGACCGGGGCCATGGACCCTGTCCCGGACCACGGCGAAGGCAGCTACCACGGCAACCACCGCCTGGACGGACTGGCCGCCCTGATTACGGGAGCCGACTCGGGAATCGGGCGGGCCGTCGCCATCGCCTACGCGCGGGAAGGAGCCGACGTCGCCTTCACCCACCTTCCAGAGGAAGACAGCGACGCCGCGCAAACCGTGCAACTGGTCGAGGACGCCGGCCAGCGGGCGCTGGCCCTGCCAGGAGACCTGCGGCACGAGTCATTCTGCCAGGACGCCGTCGCCCAAACGGTGGAAACCCTCGGCAGACTCGACATTCTCGTGAACAACGCCGGCTTCCAAATGTCGGTCGATTCCCTGGAAAACCTGGAAACAAGCCAACTGGAGCGGACTTTTGAAACCAACGTGTATTCACTCCTGTGGCTGGCCAAGGCAGCACTGGCGCACCTTCACCCCGGTGCATCGATCATCAACACAACGTCAATCCAGGGCTATCACCCGTCGTCCACGCTGCTTGACTACGCGGCGACAAAGGCGGCCATCGTCAGCCTCACCCATTCCTTGGCCGGTTCCCTGGGTGAACGGGGCATCCGGGTCAACGCCGTCGCCCCGGGGCCCATCTGGACCCCCCTCCAACCGCCCACGCAACCCGTGGAAAAGATCAGGAACTTCGGGCACGACACGCCGTTGGGGCGGGCCGGCCAACCGGCCGAACTCGCCGGGGCCTACGTCTACCTGGCGGACCCGTCCAGCACCTATGTCTCCGGCACCGTCATCGGCGTCACCGGCGGGCGCTACTTGGGATGAGGACGCCCGGAAGCCGCTGCCAGCGCGCGGAAGCGACTCCTGCGGGCGGGCACAGGCTCCCGGGCGGCGCTTTTCAGGTCCGTGTGGCCGGGGTGAAACCGAAGGTCCCCGGGGAGACACTTTCCGGCAATTGAACGATTTAAGGCAAGGAGCTGTCCATGAAAGTGAAACTGGCATTCATTGCGGGGCTGGGCACAGGGTATGTGCTGGGCACAAGGGCCGGGCGCCGTGGTTACGAAAACCTTGACAACCTTAAAATCACTGCCCGTTCCCTGTGGGAAACGGCGAAGGTGCAGGACACCGTCACCCAAGTGGGGGAAACCCTGAAAGAGGGGGCCGCCAAGCTGGGAACCCGGGTGATTGGCAAGTTCACCGGCCCCGATCAGGCAATGGAAAATGCCGGCGGCCCTGCAACCGTGCAGACCACCGCGGCGTCCGGCACGGCACCCCAGCCCCGCGGAATTGACCATGCCCCGGACGTCGAGTCGGACCCGGCCCTGAACGACGACCTCGGCCAGGACTGGAGCGACGAAGGCGGGGCCCTTCCTTCCGGCCCCTCGCAGTAGTGGCCGGCTCGAACAACCAAAAGACAAGATTCCACAACGATCGAGGAGCAGGCAGTGAACACAAACGACGAGACCAACGGCAGCGAACCGACGCAGCCCCGTGCACCCGAGGAGTCGGGCTACGGCGCGCCCACCCCCGAAAGCGAGGTCCCGCCAGGCGGCGCGACAGACGCGGGGTCCGCGGATCCGACGCCGTGGGGGCCGCCACCGGAGGCGGAAGCGCCTTCAACGGACGCCCCGCTCGACGGGGACAACGCCGGTCCCACACGGCGGGAACGGGAGTCCTTCTCCTCTGAGCCTCCAGGGGAGGCAGCCGGAGAGTAGCGGCCCCAGAGGTCCATGGCACCGCCCGCACCGGCTGTCCGTCAGCATTCACTTCCACCATGAGGAGCAGCTCCCGTGATTGTCCCGACCCCGGCACCAAACGAACCGCATGAGGCACACACCCCTACGTCCCTGGGCGTCCGATTGGACGCGGGCGCGGCGCCGCCGCCCGCCGTCATGGCGGCGCTGGATGCGAGCCACACCGCCGCGCTGTCCTGCCAGGGGGACGTGGACCGCATGCTGGAATTGGCCCGCAGCCTGGGCCGCACCGCAGCACTGCCCCAGCGTGGAAACACGCTCGGGCGTTGGCAGTTGTTGGCAACACTGGGCGCTGCCGACCTCACCGCGGCCCGCATTGTCGAGCCGCACCTGGATGCCCTCGCCATCCTGGCCGAGGCCGGCTGCGCGGAACTGCACGCCGACGGCAGGACTTGGGGCGTATACGCGGCGCAGGGTCCGGGGCCCCAACTGCTCGCCAGGCAAAATGCGGGCACGTGGCAGCTGGACGGGGAAAAGCCGTGGTGCTCACTCGCGGACAGCCTCAGCCATGCGCTCATCACGGCGCAAGCCGACGACGGCGCAAGGCTGTTCGCCATTGACCTGCGTGACCCTGGGGTGGCGAGCTCGGGCCCGCCATGGACGGCACTGGGCCTGCCGCGGGTGCCCAGCCGGCGCCTGTCATTGACCGGGGTTCGTGCACTTCCCGTGGGCAGGCCCGGCTGGTACGTCCAACGGCCCGGCTTTTCCTGGGGCGGAGCCGGCGTCGCTGCGGTCTGGCAGGGGGCAGCGACCTCGCTTGCGCGGCGCCTCCTCCAACATTGCCGTTCGCGGAAACCGGACCAGATCGCCCTGTGGCACCTGGGCCGTGCCGACCAGGCCCTGTGGGCGGCCCGCTCCGTATTCCAGTCGGCGGCCGGCCTCGCCGACAGCATGGATGCGCCCATGGGAGAAGCGTCGCGCGACGCCGCCCTCGCCGCGGGCCGGGTGCGGGCCGCGGCCGTCGGCGCGGCGGAGACCGTCAAGGCCGTCGCGGCGCATGGAATGGGCCCGGAACCCCTGGCGTTCGAGCAAGGGCACGCACAGCGCGTGGCGGACCTTGAACTGTATATGCGCCAGGACCACGCTGAACGCTCTGTCGCCGCGCACGGGGCCATGATCCTGGCCGCCATAGGGGCGGGAACCCCGCCATGGTAGCCTTCACGCACGACCAGCCCACGACTGCCGAGTCCGAATGGCTCGGCAGTCCGCGCATCGCACGGATGTTGGGGCTGGCCATTGACTGGGCGGAAGTGCCGAAGCTGGTGGTCCTCGCGGCGCACCCCGACGACGAGACGCTCGGCGCGGCCGGCCTGCTCCAGCACGCAGCCGCGCACCAGGTGCCGATCGAGGTGCTGGTGGCAACGTGGGGTGAAAATTCACACCCCCACTCCCCCACGCACACCCCGGAAGACCTCGCAGCTGTCCGCGCCGTCGAGCTGCGAAAGGCCCTGGCGGCTGTTGCCCCGGCCGCGGTGCACCGTTTCCTCGACATCCCCGACGGCGGCGTCCACGCACAACGAAAGGCACTGGAAAGTGAGATCATCGCCGCCGTGTCCGGCAGCCACGGCACCCTGATCGTTGCACCGTGGTCAGGTGACGGCCACACGGACCACGACGCGGCAGGTTCCGCCGCGGCCAGGGCCGCACGGGCCACCAACAGCCTGCTGCTGGAGTACCCGATATGGCTGTGGCACTGGGGCACTCCGGCCCACGGGCAGGTTCCGTGGCCCGCGCTCCGCCGGCTCGACCTGACCAGGCAGCAACAAGCAGCCAAGGCCGCGGCAATCCAGGGCCACACCAGCCAAATCGCGCCTCTGTCCGCCGCATCCGGCGACGAACCCCTGCTCGGCCCGGGCGTGCTTTCACACTTCCACCGCCCCTTCGAGACGTTCATCGACACGGCAGGGCATTTCACGCGCGAAGGCCCCGCCTACCCCGGCTGGCTGCGGACACAATTCGACGCCGTCCACGCCTGCGGCGCCGAACCCTGGGCTCCCGGTTCCTGGTATGAACAACGGAAGCGCTCGCTCCTGTTGGCCGTGCTGCCCCGGGAACGCTTTGAGTCCGCCCTTGAACTTGGCTGCTCAACAGGGGCGCTGACGGCCGATCTGGCGCTGCGGTGCGCACACGTTCTGGGCGTCGACGCCAGCCCCGAGGCTGTCGCCACCGCCAGGGGCCGCACGGCTGCCCTGTCGAATGCCGACATCGTGGAGGCGCTCCTTCCCGGGGACTGGCCGGAGGGACGTTTCGATTTGTTCGTCCTCTCCGAAACCGGCTACTACTTCTCCGAAACAGGCCTGGGCCGCCTCCTCGACCACGTGGCCGCATCGACGCTGCCGGACGGTGTCCTGGCAGCGTGCCACTGGCGCCATCCCATCTCCGGGTGGCCGCTGGACGGTGCCGACGTCCACCGCCTGTTGCGGGCAGATCCACGGCTGGCCTTGGCCGGCAGCTACTCGGAAGACGACTTTGTCCTCGAGACGTTCCGCATCCGGGCGCTACCATGACGAGGGCCATCCGGGAGATCGCCGTCGTCGTGCCGTCGCGGAACGAGGCCCTGTTGCTGCCGCGAACGCTCGAAGCCCTCAACTCCGCCATCCAGCGCTTCACCGGTCTGCTCCCCGAGGTGTTGGCCTCGCTCACGGTGGTACTGGACAGCACCACCGACCATTCAGCCCAAATCCTGGCGGCCCACCCCACGGTGCGCGTGGGCACCGTATGTGCCGGACGGGTTGGCGGCGCACGGAACGCCGGCGTGGCTGCCGCCCTGGCCCTGGCGCGCGTCCCGCCGTCGCAACTTTGGATCGCCACTACCGACGCGGACAGCACCGTCCCGGTCGAGTGGCTGGTGCGCCACCATGCGTTCGCCACGGGCGGCGCAGATGTTTTGACCGGCACAGTCGAGCCCGCCGCCGCCGACCTGGGCCGTCACGCCCTGGCACAGTGGTTCGCCTGCCATGACCTGGGCGAGGGGCATCCGCATGTTCATGGGGCCAACATGGGGTTCCGCGCCGACGTGTTTGAGGCGCTGGGCGGCTTTGCCGACCAGGCCCTGCATGAGGACAGGGACTTCGTAGCCCTGGCACGCGCCAGGGGCCATGCCGTTGTTGCCACGGATTCGTGCCGCGTCACCACCTCCGGCCGGCGGCACGGACGCCTCGACGGCGGCTTCGCGGCCTTCCTGGCAGCGTTGGACCCGGGCAGGGAGCCCTCCCGGGCGCCCTGACGGCAGGACCGCAGCCCCCGCTACGGCGCCGTATTGACGGGCCGGATCGGCAGGACTGCGCGGTCCCTTTGGCGTCCGGCGCGGCGACGAATCCTGTTCAACCGGCCCAATGACGCGGGGATTCACCCATGAATCCCCGGCCCTGGCCGGGATGTTTTACAGCCATTCCCCGGCCTCGCGGCCGGCTGCGGTCACGGCCCCGAGGGATGCGGCGCCGGAGCGGAAGGAGCAGGCCGGCGAAGGTGCCGCCCCGGCCGTGCGCTGCCGGGTGCGGAAGTCCTTTGCGGTGAATTCGTTTCCGGCGATGCCACCCCAGTTGCCATTGACGTCGGCGCTGGAAATCCCACGCCATTTTTGCCGCCCCGCCGACTCGAAGGCGGACCCGGTCGATGGGCCGGACGCCGGCTGCCGGGTCACGACGGCGGCCGGCGACTCCTTGTTCCAAATTAGGGTTCCAAATCACGCGAGACGATCCTGCGCATGGCCGGCAACCGCCGTGCGCAGGCCCGTGACCGGAGGTGCTTCTCGCCGTCACGGATGTCCCGAATGTGGGGTTGGCAAATGTACTGGGTTCGCCCTGCGGCATCCAGTCCGGTGGCGTGGATGTGCGCATTGGCGTGCGAGGTGAACCCGCGTGCGCCCAGGCCCGCGGAATGGTATGGCTGTCGTACCGCATGAGGGTCTTCGCGGCGGTGATGCGCCGGCCCCGGGCCGTAGCCTGGCTAGCCCCACGTCCTGCGACGCGCCGGATGATGCCGCCGTCCCCGGTTCCTTGCTGCGGAGCCCTTCGGCCGCTTACGCGCCCTGCCCAAGCATGTAGAAGGGGCTCTGGCGTCCGCCGTCGTCAGGGTGCAGGCCCGAGTAGCCTTGGCAGTCCGCCCGGGAGGGGTGCGGAAGGAACCGTCCCACCCTGCCTCAGCCTGGATTCCCGGTGTCCTGGCCCGGCAGCCGGCCGTCTCCGCGGCGGCTGTCAACATCATGAGAAGCCACGCCGTCCGGCCCGGCGGTAGGCAAGTCCACCGCTGCCTGGTCCACGTCAGGGTCAACGGCATCGGCGCGGCGGCGTCCTTCAACGGACTGTGCAGCCTGGTCATCGGCCGCGGTGCGCCGCTCCTCGGCCTGCATCCTCAGCCGTTCGGCGTCGATCTGTGCCTGGTCCGCTTCTGCCTCGGTGCGGACAGCCTCGACCTGCGCCGCTCGTGCGTTCAGCTCGGCTTCCTTGGCTTCCATCCGCATCTCGGCAGCCTGCTCCCGGTCTCTCTCACGCTGTTCCTCCACGTGACGACGGCTCCGCCTGCGCACGGCGGCGGCCACCACTGCAATGATGATCAACAAGACGATGATGCCAATAATGGTCAAAACCCATTGAATCGTGGACATTGTCTGCCTTTCCTTCCAGATCCTGCCTTGCAGCTGGACCGGGTCGCACCTCGCTGGATGCCAGCCCAGTCCCAGCGCAGCCGAGATGTTCGTGCATGGACTTGCGGGTGGGGATGCCGTGCCGGCGGACGGGAACTTCGCGGATCGGTACACCGCGGCCCATGCCGGGACCGGACGTTCGGACCGTCGGGCCAGAATGACTCCCATTTTTTGGGGCCGCCCCTGCTGCAACGCACGAGCCCGCAGGAGTGCCCCCAGGAACGCCGTCCAGCCACAATGGCAGCTGGCCGGATGGATATGCCGCGTCCGCCAGCCCACCCGTTGACGGCCTGGCAGGTTCGCGGTTGCAGGCCTGCAGCAGGCGGGTAAAACGCGTGCACGCCAAAGGCCAAAATTCCATCGGAGCGCCGGCAATCACCAATTCGCGGGCGCTCCAATGGACCATGTTTCAGCCTATAAAACCAGGCGGTTCAAAAACAAGGCCAAGTGGGCAACATGAGAGTCCCCCGCTGATTATTGTCTCCACGCGTACACCGGGAAAAATTCTCCACTGGGTCGACATCTTGCGCCGAAGTCAATTCGGCGGTTCCGAGGGGCGCAGTTCACGCGATCGTGGACCGCGGGTAACGTGGCCTCGTCCCGGCCCCCGGCTGGACGGTGGACGGGACGCCGGCCGGTGACGGGCACCTGGTCCCTACGACAGTGGCTGCGGCGGTGACGGCCCCTCTGCTGGTGTGACGGTGCCCCGGAGCGCCCCTGTCACAGGGCCGGCACTGGTGGCCCGTGCCGGTTCCGCGGCGGCAGAATCTTCGCATCCTCCGAGCCCCCGGGTTCCGACAGCGCCAAATGGGCTGGTGGGCATCACTCGCAGTGGGCGTCTTCGGGCTTTCCCACGAGGCAACCTGGCCATCGGTTACCGTGGACAGCAGATGGGCCGCGGTCGCAAACATCCGCCAAGCTGTGCAGCCAACAGGTCACGTATTTCCGGTTCCCCTGTAGGCGCCCCCCCATTCGTGCAGCAGCCGGCGATGGGCGACGGGGATGGGTTGGACGACACACCCTGGGCCTGGGGCCCAGGCCAGGATTTTGCTCCGGTAAAAGTTGCAAACCCTGGCATCCGCTTCTTCGGCCAATCGAGCAGGAAAGGCCTCGATCGCTTCTTCAGGCGACGCATGTGCACGGAACCACCCGGGTTGGGAGCGCCGGTAGTATGCGCAGGCCATGTCGGCGAGGGCGGCCGAAGTGGCGGGCGTGGCGCAGGTGCCGGTACTCCGACAACGTTCAAGGAATGGGACGGTGCTTGACAAGGAAACGAAGCTATCGAAGACTACACTCGACGGCCTAAGCAAACGGCAGGGTGCCCTGTCACCCAATCGATGCCCCTGGCAGGCATGTGTGGAAGCCGGAATTCCGGCTGGCCGCCGTGGCTGGTCCGGCGCGTTGATAGCAATCCTCCATTCCAGGAGAAGATTCGATGCCTGCCAACCACTCCATACATGCCAGCGGCGATCACAAGGGCCGGGCGGAATCGTCGCTCACGTGCACAAACTGCGAAACCGACGAATACCTGATTGTTGAATCCATCCAGCCGCACATTCCACGGACAAGCGGCCTGGTCTCCCTGGAATACGAATGCCGGAGCTGTGGTGCGTTTTTCGCGCACGATGCATCGGTCCAAGACGTCGCCAAGCTTCTGGCCAACCAGCCAGGCCGTGCGGGAGTCCTGCATTTCGGCCGCTACTACATCCATTGCGGCGAACCGATGGAAAAAGGCGAGATCCGCTTCTCCACCCGCCACCCGCGGGACGGGGAACCTGCGGATGTGAAGGCGACGTTTCCGAGTGTGGTCCTGCGCTGCCAGTGCGGCTTTCAAATGTCCATACCGGCGGACTAGGACCAGCAGCCGGCCCACGCGTGCTGCCCGTCCCGGCCGGTGTACCCGCGGGACAGGCCTGCAGGTCATTCCTCGAAGTGCGTTGCCACCGTGGACTTGGTGATGTTTGCCAGGAGAGCTTCGGCCACTTCGCGCAACTTCTGGTTCCGCGACGACGATGCCCGACTCAGGAGTTCGAAGGCAGCAGACTGGGAACAGCGCTGCTGCCCCATGATGACACCGACCGCCAGATCAATGGCCGTGCGCGATTTCATGGCTTCCTGGAGATCCTCGGCAATCTGCTGCTTGCTGCCGATGCGCACAGCCAGGCGCAGCGCCTTTTGGGCCTGTGCCGCGTACTGTTCGGCGCTCGCCACGATTCCCGCCGTGAAGGCAAATGGTGTGGAGGAGAAAAAGTTGATCGAAGCAGCCGCCCCTTGTTCCAGAACGAGCGGAACGGCCAGGACACTGTAGACGTTTTCCTTAACCAGGGCCGCGGCATATTCCGGCCAGCGCAGGTCCGTCCGCGTTTCGTCAACCACCACCGTGTGCTGCTCCACCAGTGCCGTCAGGCAAGGACCCTCACCCATGCGTGCCTGAATCTCATTGAGCATCCGTGCCTTGTCTGTGTTCCCCCCTCCCGTCAGCGCCCGCCGACGCCGGTACAGGGTCACGGCACAATCCATGGGTTCGTCGCCATCCGCGGAAGCCAGGGCCGCCGAATAGACGCACAGTTCCCGAAGAAATTCACCCACGTCCCCGCTGTCAAGGACCAGATCCTGCAGCTGCTCAGAAACCGTGACCGCGGAGAGGAGCGCGTCCTGCCCTTGAAAGCCTTCAAGTCCCCCTTCCGGGTCAAAGTCCGGGTGTTCGTCGTCAGAAACTCTCGTTGACATCAGCATTCCTTTGTCAGGCTTGGGTGGACTTCAGGAATGCCGGCCCGCGCTTGCACACCCGGCGCGGACGGAGGGACCTCCGCAGGCCGGGGACTGCATGCAGTCGCGGGCCCCCGCTGCTTGAAGACCTGCCCGCAGTCTACGCCCCCTAGGCCAGCACGCCGCAGAACCGGGAACGGAAGCCACACTTGGGCACCTCGCCGTCGGTTCCCCGGCCCGGCCGGGGAGCGCCCCCTTCTTCCCTTCCGCGCATTCCACCTGCCGTCCAGCGCGACGGCGGAGCAGGTTCCAGGCAGCCTTGACGCTAAAACCGGTCTGGCCGGCATCGAACAGCCAAGCAGGTCGTGACTGCGTTGAGGAAGAGGTTCGCGAGGTGGACGGAAAAGGGCGGCCGGGGGCCTCGGCAGCTGCCGGACCCGACACGGCTCGAAGCACCCGTGCCGGAAGCATGACGCCCACAGCGTCCCGCGGCGCAGCTTCGGCAGCAGCACCCGAGGCCGCCGTCTGCGCCGTCGGGAAACCGGGCCCGCCCCGCTCCGGTACCGGACGTCAGCCCCGGCCCGGCGTCCCGGGCAGTTCGGGGCAGCCACCTTCCTGGACCACCGAAGCCACCAGGTCCACCGCAACGTCGCGAAGCTTCCTGTGCGAGTGTTGCGAGACCTGCGCCAGCATGCCGAAGGCCGCTTCCGCGTCAATTCGGTGCCGTCCCATCAGAATGCCCTTGGCCTGCTCAATGAAGTGGCGCTTCTCCACGGCCCGTTGTACCGCCGCATCGGCGCCGGCTGCCGTTTCAGCTTCCATGATTCGCGTCAGGTCGATGAAGTGCCCGTCGACGGCACATATCCGGCCGGCGGCATCCTCCACGCCTTGGCCGACCATGATGACCCGGCGTGTCCGGCCATGCCCGTCAATGATCCGGTGATGGCTGACCATGGTTCCGCCGTCCGTCATGACGCGGCGGAAAATCCGCTCGAACTCATCCCGGTCCGCGGGATGCTTGTGCGCCAGGACCAAGCCCATGGTCGGGACCACGTCGCCGGGCTCAAATCCATGTATGGTGAAGGCGCCGTGGGACCAGTTCCAGGCCCCGGAGTCCACATCGAACCGAAAATTCCCGACAGCGAAGCCGTCACCTGGCGGGAGAACATAGGAAAAAGTATGGTTCCGTCCGGTCAGCACGCGGGACCCGGTGACCAATGACTCCACTTTGCGCATGACGCACGCTCCTTTCTGACTCAAACTTGGCTGCGAGGGGCGACCCATCAATGCTGCCGGCCCCTGGTCTTTCACACATCACCGCATCGTGTCCTACCCGTCGGCGGCACCCCGCTCGAGCCGGAGGATGGCCTTCCGCCCAAGCCGCTTCGTCACCACCTGGATGACGGCGCCCGAGACCGCGGTGGCCAGCGCGAAGGCAATGACGCCCGGCAGAGGATTCTTGAGGTTTCCGGCGTCCTTGGGAGGTTCGGTCCCGGCGCCCTTCCGCCATCCGGCTTCCAGGGCCTTGCGAACGGCTGCGCCTGCCGCCAAGGCGGCGCCCATGCTCAGGACCTTGATCAAGATTGTCATGGCACTGTCTCCATTTCCCATGGGTCATTGTTTCCTCCGGGATTCCCTGCCGACACCGGCCGGGCAGGCAGCCGCGGCTTTGCCGCGCGACTGCCGGCCCGGCGGAGTGGGGAACAGGGTGCGGGCGGCCACTGATTCACCGTCCACCCCTGCGCAACTGCACGCTACTGCGGACCGGCTGCCCCGCCTTCGGTGTCGTCCTTATTAAGGTTGTCCGCGTCCTCGTGGAGGTGGGCCTTGAGGTCGGCAACCTTGTCCTTCACGGTTCCCTTGACTTGGTCCGTCTTGCCCTCGACGACCATGGAATTGTCATCGGTCGCCTTGCCGATGGTTTCCTTGGCCTTGCCGGCCACCTTGTCCTTCGCTGCATCAAACTTGTCGCCCAGACCCATCACATTCCTCCTTGTTTGTGCCTACGGTCACGTGAGCCTGCGCTTCGTGACCCTGATTAAACCGTGACAACCATCCGCCACCGCCCCAACCGCCCTGCCGACCCTCCGAGCGTTCCTGCGTGCCGGAATTCTTTCGCGGATCCCGGAGGCGCGTGCCCCGGCCCGGCCGGCACGACGGCGTCGAACCTCATCGAACGGATAGATGAACACTTAATTTGGACCGGTTTGCCCTTGGAGGGAGCTGTCCCCATGCGGAGCCACGATCGGGTGGGCTCCGGGAGCCGCTCAACCCGCCCGTGGGAGTGCCGGTCGAGGGCACAAGGTCCGGGCCGCGCTGGTCCGGCTTGGGAGGCAGCAGTTGGCGCCGATCCTTTGCCTCGTGCATCGCGGGACTCTTCGAGGACGGTGCGCCCTGAATGGGCGTGCTGGGATTCGTCATGCTTCCTCCTGCCAACTGCGGGAATATGCTCAACGCATACAACGATGGCCGGATTGCGGGCCTGCGTCAAGACCGCAGCGAGACTCATAAAAGGTAGTTGTTCGATAATGCCGTGTGTGCCTCATTTGGGCTGTGCCCGCGAAAGCCCTGGCGCATGTTCGGGTGCCTTGGCGCATTGGATGGGTGGGCTACAAGGTGCCCTTTTCTGCGCGCAGGGAAATCACGAAACAGTGAAGCCGCCGCGCATGTGAAGGCGTCGAAGAGGTCCAAGGGTGTCATATTGGACCGGCTGGTACCGGGATCGGCAGGTACCGGGCGAATGCCCACCGCCCATTGGGCAAGGCCATCAAGTGATGCACACCGGGTCGGTCGGTGGGGAGCCGGCCGGGGCCGGCCAAGGGACGGCTACGACACGATGAACTTGCTCGACCAACCAGGTCTGGGCGATGGCGGGGAAGCCAGGTGGGAACTATCCGGCCGCGACCGTGTGTACCACGTTGGCCACGGTGTACGCGCATACCGGCTCCGGTTCCCTGGGCAACGCGCCTTCGAGTTACAGCATGGAGGTTCATGCCCGGTTTGTGGCGATGAGTGCGGCGGCAGGCGACCGGCAGTTGGCAACGTTGAACCGGGTCCGGTCGCCACCGACACGGTGGCGGACTGCGGCAACACGGTCAACGACTCCGGTCCTCCCTGCGCTCCCGCGGCATCCAGTGCGCCATCCCGGACAACGACGGGAAGAGAGCCAACCGAAAGCACAAAGGTTCCGCCGCAGGCGGCCCTGCCCCTACGTCAACGAAGTCCACAAACGCCGCAACGAAAGTCACTCGAAGCCTCAATACCAGAAGACAATGACGCGGGCTGGCCACCGGCGTGTGGCATTCTTGCCCAAACGCGTCGGTCAGCTACTGTCCTGCAAGCCGTCATCATCTGGGCCACCCCATGGTGAGACGGGTTCCAGTTCAATCGTCGAGACTCTGTTGCGCCTCGGATCGCGGTGCTGTACCTCTTGAACTTGTGACCCGTCTCAACACCCGAGCGTTCCTGACAAGCTCCATCGCCGTTGTCAGCGTCTTTTGCATCCTTCTTGCGATCCTCGGACCCGCCAGCGTGGCCGAAGCCGCGGTACCGGCCCTGCGGCGCGTCCATTCCGGCAAGGCCATGGTCACGGACCTGCATCTAAACGCCCGATCCTGCCACTTGCGGACGCTCAACCACCGCGCCGGAGCGTACCTGCCCGATGCCCGATGCACACCCGGAGCCTTTGATCCGGCTGTGACGCAGCGTAACATCCGAACGACGATCTGCAGGACCGGCTACACCTCGAAGGTCCGACCTGGTTCCGCCGTCATGGCGCGGTTCAAGACCGCGAGTCTGTCCCAGTACGGTATCAAGTCCGGCCGGACCCTGGAGTACGACCACCTGGTCAGTCTGGAGCTCGGAGGCGCGAATTCCGTATCGAACCTTTGGGTGGAACCGAACCGGGCCGGGGCGGCGTCCACGTACAACCCCAAGGACACCGTTGAGAATGCCCTGCATCGGGCCGTCTGCTCACGTCAAGTGGGCCTGGCTGCAGCGCAACACGCCATTGCGGCAAACTGGACGACAGCACTCCATACCCTGCATCTCTAACATCAGCCACAATTACCCAACAGCACACTCCCGGCCTTTGACGGCACCCTGATACGTTGCTGTTGCCCGGGAGCGGAACACTCGGCGATGCGCTTAGTCAGCGACGGTGCCCCCGCTCGTTGCCTTGGAACCCAGCCGAAGATAAACGACGCTTCGCCTTGTAATTCAAGTGGTGTGTTGTTTTTCAATCCGACAATTCAAAAACAGTCCCCGGTCCAAGTGCTTGAAGCGCGCTGATCCAGGGCTCTGCCAGGTCAGGGACGGCGCTTGAATCGGATTTCAACGCCGTCAATCATGGGACATCCTCCCGATTTCCTGCCGAGTACCGCGCAGCAACCGGCAGGCGGAGAGGAAAGGTGT